>CAWHSH010000005.1:0-273518 GCA_963831935.1 uncultured Bacteroidales bacterium | reverse complement strand
CGCGAGCTCGATGAAGTACGTGCCGATCCGGTTGCCGACGCCGCGCGAGCCGGAGTGCAGCATGAACCACACGCGGTCGCGCTCGTCGAGGCAGACCTCGATGAAGTGGTTGCCGGTGCCGAGCGTGCCGAGGTGGTTGACGTCGTTGCCGCCGCCGATGTGCGGGTGCTTGTCGGCGATCGCCGCCAGCTGCGTGCCGAGCGTCTTCCACGCCCGCTCCGGGCCCTTCGGGCAGCTTGGGCCACGCGCCGCGATCGTCGCGCCCGCCGTTCGACGGTCGGCCGTGCGGCACTGCCTTCTCGATCGCGCTGCGCAAGGACTTCAGCGAGTCGGGCAGCCGGCTCGCCGGCAGATCGGTCTCGATCGCCATCATGCCGCAGCCGATGTCGACGCCGACGGCCGCCGGGATGATCGCGCCCAGTGTCGGCACCACGCTGCCGACGGTCGCGCCGATCCCGTAGTGCACGTCGGGCATCACGGCGACGTGGCGGAACACGATCGGCAGCCGCGCGACGTTCTCGAGCTGCTTGCGTGCCGCGTCCTCGACGCCGACGCCATGCGTCCACGCCTTGATCGGCACACCCTCGGTCTCGATGAGCTCGTAGTCCGACATGACATCCCAACCTGGTCACTCCAGGCCTCCCGCCGCAAACCGAGCGGAGCGGCTCGCAGCGCGCCCCTCTACTACGTGAATCCAGGAGGCGTCGCAAGAACGATCGCCGAACTCCGCGAAACCTGTGTTACGTGAGCCGCATGTGGATGCTCTTCCACCGCAGGGCGGGGACGAAGGTCGTGCGCGGCGGTCAGACGTTCGTCGAGCGCTGCCCGACGTGCGAGAAGCCGACGCGGTTTCGCGAGATCGAGGTCGCCGAGAGCTTCGGCGTGTGGTTCGTCGACGTGGTCGGCGACAAGGAGCGCAAGTCCCGCTGCGACGAGTGCGAGGACGTCTTCGATCTGCGCGATCAGGGCGACCACGAGCCCGAGGCGCTCCCCGAGCCGCGCGTGAACCGCGCCCTCGAGCTCGCGGCCGAGCAGCGCCGGCGCGACGAGGCGAAGGCCGCGATCGCCAACCGGATCGAGGACGAGCTCGCCGAGCTGAAGAAGCGCCTCGGCAAGTAGCGCGCCTGGCCACCGCGCCGCCGGCGCGCGGCACGCAGCCGCTCGGTCGGTGGCGTGAACCAACCCGCTCCCGACCCCTCGCGCTCGCACCCACCCCCTAGCACCTGCCGAAGGTCCCCGGGATCCGGTACCACCTCCCCCCCCTCTTGAGACTCCCTCCTCCGGCGGGCATGCCGCGCTCCACCCGCGCGCGCATGCGCCCGCCCTGCACATAAGTGGGTCGCACCCTACCCCGGCGCCTAATCGAAGCGCCTTTTCCTCTTCGCCGTGCGCTCGGGGCGCGGCTCCTAGCGCGTACTGCCCCTCTCCCGCGACCCGCGCGCGTGGTGAGATCGCCGCGGTGCACGCGGCCCTCGTCGAACCACCAGCGCTCGTCGCCGCTCGCGCTGCGGCCGATCTTCCCCGACATCGCGAGCGATCTGCCGCATCGTGACGACGAATCGCCGCGCTTGACCCCCCTGATCCCCAGCCTGGTGCCGGTCCTGCGGAAACCTACCCTTGGTGTCGCGGTGGGTCGTCTGGTCGTCCCCGAGGTGACCTACCAATTCCCCCCGAACGGCGGTGGTCCGGTCCGGGCGAACCCGAACAGGGTCCCGGCGGCGTCGAGCGGCATGACGGTACGACACCGCCCGCGCCGGGAGGTTCCCTAGCGGTAACCCTGGGCCTGCAGGTTGAACAGCGTCGCGTAGCGGCCGCCGGCCGCGACGAGCTCGTCGTGCGAGCCGCGCTCGATGATCTGGCCGTGGTCGAGCACGATGATCTGGTCGGCCATGCGCACCGTCGAGAACCGGTGCGAGATCACGATCGCGATCTTGTCGTCGGTCAGCTCGCGGAACCGCTCGAAGATCTTGACCTCGGCCTCGGCGTCCATCGAGGCGGTCGGCTCGTCGAGCACGAGGACGTCGGCGTCCTTGCGCATGAACGAGCGCGCGAGCGCGACCTTCTGCCACTGGCCGAGCGACAGCTCGCGGCCGGCGCGGAACCACTTGCCGAGCTGCGTGTCGTACGTGTCGGGAAGGTCGTCGATGAACGGCTTCGCGAGGCCGCGGTCGGCGGCGTCGTCCCAGCGCGCGCGGTCCTCGTACGCGCGATCGTCGCCGGCGCCGATGTTCTCGCCGACCGTGAGCTGGTAGCGCACGAAGTCCTGGAAGATGACGCCGATGCGGCGGTGGAGCGTGGAGCGGTCCCACTCGCGGAGGTCGCGGCCGTCGAGCATGATCCGGCCGGCGGTCGGCTCGTAGAGCCGGGTGAGCAGCTTGATCAGCGTGGTCTTGCCCGAGCCGTTCTCGCCGACGATCGCGAGCTTGCTGCCGGGCTGGATGTGGAGGTCGACGTTGTCGAGCGCGCGCTCGTTCGAGCCCGGGTACTCGAACGTGACGTGCTCGAAGCGCACGCCGTCGCCCGGCGTCGGTGCCGACGGTCGCGGTGCCGCTCGTCGTGATCGTCGGCGTGTCGAGGAACTCGTAGAGGTTCGACATGTAGAGGTTGTCCTCGTACATGCCGCCGACGTCGCCGAGCGCGCTCGACAGCGCCGACTGCGCCTGCTTGAAGACGAGCACGTACATCGTCATGTCGCCGAACGAGATGTCGTTGTCGATCGTCGCGAACGCGATCCACAGGTACATGCCGTAGAACGCGAGCTGGCCGAGCGTGCCGAGCACGAGCGCCCACAGGCCGCGGTTGATCGCGATCGGGCGATCGCCGGCGTAGAGCTTCTCGAAGATCGCGCGGTAGCGGTCGAGGAAGCGCGGCCCGAGGCCGAACAGCTTGACCTCCTTCGCGTACGCGTCCTGCGCGATCACCATCTCGACGTACATCTGCTCGCGCGTCTCGGGCGTGCGCCAGCGCGACAGCCGGAACGCGTCGCCCGAGAACTTGAGCTCGGCGATGAACGGCGGGATCGCCGCGGCGACCAGCACCGCGAGCGCGATCGGCGAGAACGCGGCGAGCAGGCCGCCGAGGCCGATCAGCGTGACCATGCTCTGGCCGAGCTCGAACGTCTGCGAGACCAGCGACAGCGGCCGCGACGACGCCTCGCGCCGCGCGCGCGTCAGCTTGTCGTAGAGCTCGCTGTCCTCGAACTGCGTCAGCTCGAGCGTCGAGCGCCTTGTCGAGGATCTCGACGTTGATGCGCTGGCCGAGCTGCTGGCGCAGCAGCGAGCGGAAGATGCCGAGCGTGCGCTGCGCGAGCGCCGCGCGCGACGACCAGCGCGAGCTCCGCGCCGACCCACACCATCGCGTCGTGGTGATCGTGCGACGGCGACGCTGTGCGTGCGACGTCGATCGAGTTGATCAGCCGCTTGCCGACGTACGCGATGCCGGTCGGCAGCATGCCGCCGATCAGGCTGCCGATCGCGAGCCCGAGCGTGAGCGCGCGGTTCGTCGACCACACCAGCTGCGACCGCGCGCCGGATGTACCGGAACACGCCGAGGTAGTTGCGCCAGTCGACCTTCTCGGGCGGCGGCGTGACCGCCTGCTTGCTGCGGGCTCGCGCCGCCGGCCTTGCCGCCGCCGCCGCCGCCGCCACCGCCGCCACGCGCCACCACCGCCGCCACCGCCGCCACCACCGCCGCCACCACCGCCACCGCCGTACGCGATGCCTGCTGGGGTGGTGGTGACAGCCATGGCAGCACAATGTACAGCACGCAGCGCCAGCCGGGACGCTGGCGATTCGGGCAGGTTAGACTGGTGGACGATGTCGCAAGAGCGCGTCGAGAGCCAGGGCTTCTTCGAGATGCTGTGGGACTGCGACCACTGCGGCACGAAGGGCCTGCTCGGCAAGTCCCAGCGCTACTGCGCGGAGTGCGGCGCGCCCCAGAACCCCGACAAGCGCTACTTCCCGACGCCGGAGCAGCAGAAGGCGGTCGTCGGCCACACGTACGTCGGTACATACTTTTCTGCTTTTTCAAAAAAAACTCTTAGGTTTACAGAAACAGATTCCCAATGAAAGGAAAACTTGCCTTGCTGTTACTGATGATTGCATTTTTGGATCAGGTGATTTCAGCGCAGGAAAAGCCTGAAGCCGAGGTATACCTGATAACGTGCGGCCCCGGCACTGAAACTTATTCTGTTTACGGACATAGTGCATTGAGAATAGTTATGCCGGAAAAAAACAGTGATTCTGTTTACAACTGGGGCGTCTTTGATTTCAGCACTCCTCATTTTGCCTGGGAATTTTTCAAGGGCAGATTGGATTATATGCTTGGAGTCACATCATATGACAGTTTTCTTAAAGAATATTACGCAGAACACAGGTGGGTAATTTCACAAAGGTTTAACCTTGAATCAAAAGATATTGAGAATCTGTTGATGCTGATAGCAGATAATCTGAAACCTGAGAACGTCAGATACAAATATGATTTTTATTACGACAACTGTTCAACAAGAATCCGTGATCTCCTGGAGAAGGCGGTTGGGGAGGACCTTATTTACCCTCCCGAAGAGTCAGAAAAGGATCAGCGAAACATTCAGAAACCTGACCGGAGAGTTTGAGAAAGGTTACCCCTGGACAAAATTCGGAATTGATCTGCTCATAGGCTCTCCCGGGGATAAAAAGGCTTCTTTCCGCGACAGGATGTTCCTTCCTGTAGGTCTGAAGAATGGACTTTCAGCTTTGAATATCAGGAGGAATGGCAAAATGATACCGCTATTAAGGAATCCCGAAATAGTTCTGGATTTTGACCAGCCAGTGATTAAAGAAAAGCTTCTTTCATCTCCGACATTTGTCTTTTCCCTTCTTTTCATAGTCGTAGTTATCCTTTCAGGCTTGTTCAGAGGTAAAGGAGTCAATACCGTATTGATGTCTGTTTATTTTTGGTATTTTCAGCACTGGCAGTACTGTTGATCTTTTCAAATTTCTTTACCGATCATCCGCAACTGAGATGGAATCTGAATATAATATGGCTCAATCCGTTTATCCTGCTTTGTCTTGCAAGTATATTATCCGGAAGGAACTGGAGTATCTGGTTCAGGATCACATTTTACCTTGCTGCCGGATTCCTTTTGTTTCTAGTAATCCTGCCGCAGCAGATAAACAATGCATTTGTTCCGGTCATAATTATGTTGGTGGTGAGAAGTTCAATAAGAGCTGTATTCAAATGGAATCCTCTTAAACTGCCTTATTTAACAGAACTTTAACACTTCTTAACTTAGTTTTAGAATTTTCCAGACTTCTTTTGTGTCGGCTATTCCCGGAGCATCTTCCGAAGTAGTAGTTGAATATCGTTTTACTATATTTGCTACTTAATTTTTTACGCCATGGAGCAAACAACTGATATCAGAATCCTGAATGAAAAGATTGAAAAAGAAAGTTCCTTTGTCGACATCATAAGAATGGAGATGAATAAGGTGATAATCGGTCAGCGGCATCTTACCGATACCCTTATGATAGGATTGCTGGCCAACGGCCATATTCTTCTTGAAGGAGTGCCAGGCCTGGCTAAAACACTTGCAATTAAATCGTTGGCCTCGATAATTGATGCCAAATTCAACAGGATCCAGTTTACACCCGACCTTCTTCCTGCCGACCTCATCGGTACAATGATCTACAGCCAGAAGAAAGAAGAGTTCCTGGTCAAGAAAGGACCAGTGTTTGCCAATTTTATCCTTGCGGATGAAATCAACAGGTCCCCGGCAAAGGTTCAAAGCGCGTTGCTTGAAGCTATGCAGGAAAGACAGGTCACCATCGGTGAATCGACCTTTTATCTTGAAGAACCATTTCTGGTTCTTGCAACTCAGAATCCGATTGAACAGGAGGGAACCTACCCTCTGCCGGAAGCCCAGGTCGACAGGTTCATGATGAAGGTGCTTATTGGCTATCCTTCAATGGAGGAAGAAAAACTAATAATAAGGGAGAATCTGGCTAAAGAATTCCCAAAAGCAAATACTGTTATTAAGACAGCCGATATCATCAGGGCCCGTGCAATTGTCAGGGAGGTCTATATGGATGAAAAGATCGAAAACTATATTCTGAACATCGTTTTTGCCAGCCGAAATCCCGAAAAATATGGCCTTCCGTCATTTACAAACATGATTTCATACGGCGCTTCTCCAAGAGCGTCGATTAATCTTTCGCTGGCAGCAAAAGCCTTTGCATTCATCCAGAGAAGAGGCTATGTAATTCCTGAGGACATCAGAACGGTTTGTGCAGATGTTATGAGACACAGGATCGGCCTAACATACGAAGCTGAAGCTGAAAATGTTAACCAGGACAAGATAATTGCTGAAATACTCAATGTTGTTGAAGTTCCGTAATAAGTTGCTGGTTACTGGTTGCTGGTTGCCAGTTTGTTAATTAACCAGGAACAAGGGACAAGGAACAAAAAAAATGGAAGCTACTGAGTTACTTAAGAAAGTAAGAAGAATAGAAATTAAAGCTCGGGGATTAACCAGGCACATTTTTGCAGGGGAATACCACAGTGCCTTTAAAGGAAGGGGAATTGCTTTCAGTGAAGTAAGAGAGTATCAGTACGGCGACGACATCAGGAACATAGACTGGAATGTCACAGCCAGGCTGAACCATCCGTATGTAAAAGTTTATGAGGAGGAAAGGGAGCTGACAGTCATGCTGCTGATTGATGTGAGCGGATCAGGGAATTTTGGAACAACCGTCAGATTTAAAATGGACCTGATGACCGAGGTTGCGGCAGTTCTTTCATTTTCAGCTATTTATAATAATGATAAGATAGGAGTTGTATTCTTTTCAGACAATATCGAGAAATTTATCCCTCCTCAGAAAGGAAGAAAGCATATCCTCAGAATAATAAGAGAGCTTCTTGATTTTAAACCGTCAAGCAATAAAACGAATCTCAGCGAACCTTTGCGTTTTCTTACAAATGCTATTAAAAAGAGGTGTACTGCTTTTATAATTTCCGATTTTCTGGCTCCTGATTTTGAAGAGGCTCTCAGGATCGCTGCCAATAAGCATGATGTAGTAGCCCTGAAGGTATCCGATCCGCTTGAGAAAGCCCTTCCGGATGTCGGTCTGTTTAAAGTGGCGGATGCTGAGAGCGGCTATGAAAAATGGATCGATACTTCTTCCAGATTGACCAGAAAGGCTTACGAAGAATGGTGGCTCTCTCATAACTCGCTTATTAATAATGCATTCAAAAGATGCGGAGTGGATTTCACCGATCTGAGCACGGAGGATGATTACGTCAAACCGCTTATTAAGTTGTTTGAAAGCAGATGATTAGGATGAGGAGACTGGTTATACCTATATTATTCCTTTTTACACTTGCACCTGTCCTTGTCAGGGGACAGGAAATATCGGTGACAGCCGCTTTCGATACTTCCCGGATACTTATTGGCGATCAGATAAATTTCACTGTTGTCGTTGAACAACCGTCCGGTATAAAGCTTTCCTTACCTGTTTTAAAAGACACACTGGTCAAAAACATTGAGATATTGTCCGGTCCTTCAATTGACAGCACTAAACTCTCAGCCGATAAGCTTAAAATAACGGAAAAATATCTTGTCACATCCTTTGATTCAGGTTATTACAAGGTTGAGCCCGTTTTTGCGGAAACTAGAGACGTCAATGGTCTGAAAAGGTACTATTCTGATTATTCTCTTTTGGAAGTAACGAGGGTTAAACTGACACCTCCTGATACTGTTGGAAAGATCTTTGATATTGTCGAACCATACAAAGCACCAGTTACCCTGGGGGAAATAATGCCCTGGATCCTGCTAGTCCTGTTAATCTCCGCAATTATATGGCTGATAATAAGGTTTCTAAAGAAGTTTTCAAAATCGAAGAAGGAAATCATTCTACCGGTAAGTACTGAACCTGCCCATGTCATTGCTTTCCGTGATCTCGAAAAACTGAGGGAAGAAAAGCTCTGGCAGAATGGCGAGACAAAAAAATATTATACAAGGCTGACAGAAATTCTACGCAGGTATCTTGAAAACAGGTTTGAAGTATTTTCTCTTGAACTTACAACTTCTGAAACCCTTGAGGCACTGGTTAAAACAGGATTCAGAAAGGATGAATCATACAATAAGCTGAAATCTGTTCTGAACGGGGCAGATCTGGTAAAATTTGCAAAGTACAAGCCCGAGCCCTCTGAAAATGAACTGAATTTTGAAAATTCATGGGAATTTGTTTCGGAAACAAAAAAATCAGAGGAATCCGCCCTTGCTGGTGAAATCAAAGAAGAGATCAGGGAGGGGGGAGTATGAGAGGAATAGTATTTGCCGATCCGGTTTTTCTTTACTTTTTACTGATTGTGCCGGCAATGATAGCTTTTTATGTTTTCAAACAGCAAAAAGCATCGCCCTCACTCAGGATGCCAGGGCTTAAGCCATTTGAGGATTCAGGGACAACTTTCAGAAACTATCTTCGTCATATACTTTTTGCATTCCGGACTATTGCCATTGCCCTCCTGATCTTTATACTTGCCCGTCCCCAGTCGACCAGTAATTTTCAGAATGTTTCCACTGAGGGTATTGACATAGTTCTTGCTCTTGACATCTCGGGCAGTATGCTTGCCCGCGACTTTAAACCCGACAGGCTGGCAGCTGCCAAGAATGTTGCCACAGAGTTTATTTCAGGCAGGCCTTATGACAGGATCGGGCTCGTGGTTTTCAGCGGTGAAAGCTTTACGCAATGTCCTCTGACAACAGATCATGCTGTTCTGATAAACCTTTTACGTGAAATTCAAAGCGGCATGATCGAAGATGGTACCGCCATAGGCATGGGATTGGCAAATGCAGTGAACAGGATAAAGGATTCAGAAGCAAAAAGCAAGGTTATTATTTTGCTTACCGACGGGATTAACAACATGGGAGAGATAGCTCCTGCAACTGCCGCGGATATTGCCAAAACCTTTGGCATACGGGTTTATACAATTGGTGTAGGTACACAGGGAATGGCCCCGTATCCTGTTCAAACGCCATTCGGTACACAATTTCAGAACATGCCTGTTGAAATTGATGAAGGAATACTGAAGGAAATTGCTACTAAAACAGGGGGAAAATATTTCAGAGCAACCGACAACAATAAGTTGGCTCAGGTCTATAAGGAAATTGACCAGCTTGAAAAATCAAAAATAGATGTTAAACAATTCATCAGGAAGGAAGAGAAATATATGATACCTGCAATAATTGCATTTTGCTTCTTGTTGATTGAAATACTTGCAAGGTCCCTGTTAATGAGGAGCCTGACTTAAATATGGAATAAAATGCAGCTTTTCAGATTTGCAAATCCCGAATATTTGTACCTGTTGCTTCTGCTTCCGGTAGTGGCGATACTATTTGTATTCAATGAATTCAGGAAAAGAAAATTGCTGAAAAGGCTTGGTAATGCAACACTTGTGGAGAGACTTCTTCCTGAAATGTCAAGGATCAGGCCTGTAATCAAGTATTTGTTTCTCATTATGGCTGTTACATCAGCTGTGATAATGCTGGCACGGCCCCAGTTCGGCTCCCGAATTGAAGAGGTAAAAAAAGAAGGTGTGGAAGTGATCATCGCTCTCGATGTAAGTAATTCGATGCTTGCCGAAGACATACAGCCTGACAGGCTGACAAGGGCAAAACAGGCAATATCCCGACTGGTCGATAACCTGGTAAACGACAAGATAGGACTGATAGTATTTGCAGGTGACGCCTATACTCAGATTCCAATAACAACAGATTATATCTCTGCAAAAATGTTTCTGGCCACCATCAGCCCTGATATGGTCCCAAAACAAGGTACAGCAATCGGGGCCGCCATTAATCTCGGCTTAAGGTCGTTCAGCCCGGGAGAGGGAAAAAGCAAAACAATGATCATCATAACCGATGGCGAAAACCATGAAGATAATCCTGTTTCCGCTGCAGAGGAAGCTGCGAAAGAAGGTGTGGTAATAAATACAATAGGAATTGGCTCTACCGAGGGTGTTCCCATACCATTAACCATCGGAGGCAGAAGGGACTATCTGAAAGATGCCGATGGCCATATAGTAATTACAAAGCTTGATGAAGAAATACTGAAAAAAATTGCACTCAGCACCGGTGGTAATTATGTCAGGGCAAGTAATACCAGCATAGGACTTGATGAAATTTTCAGCAGCATAGGGAAAATGAAGAAAGATGAACTTGAAAGTACAATGTACACTGAGTATAATGATCAGTTTCAGATTTTTGCAATAATTTCACTGTTTTTCCTTTTACTCGAGTTTATTGTAATGGACAGAAAAAACAGAAAACTGGCAAACATACGATTGTTTAAATTTAAGGTGTAATATATTTTAGGTAAAATGCAGTGGTTGAATTTCAATATAATGCAGGTCGGGGAAAAGAGATTACTGATAATATGCCTGCTTTCCATACTGCCGTCACTAATGAATGCACAGGGTGAAAAGAAATTCATCCGGCAGGGGAACAGGGAATATCAGAAAAACAAGTATTCTGAATCAGAAATATCATACCGGCGGGCAATTGATAAAAACAAATCGGCACCGGATGCAGTTTTTAATGTAGGTGATGCTTTATACAAGCAGAAAAAGTTCGAAGATGCGGGTAAACAATTCATGGAAAACAACAACATGAATGAAGATAAGAAGAAGAAAGCTGCTGCACTTTATAATCTTGGCAATGCCAATCTAATGGCAAAGAAAATAGAGGAAAGCATAGATGCATTTGTGAACTCATTAAAGCTGGATCCTGGTAATATGGAAGCCAAATATAATCTGGCATACGCACAGGATTTGCTGAGGAAACAACAACAGCAACAACAGCAGCAACAGAATAAGGAAAAGCAGGATCAAAACAAAGACCAGAATAAAAATCAGGAAGATAAAAAGAATCAGGATAACAAGGACGAGCAAAACAAAAATCAGGAACAAAAACAGCAGAACCAGCAGCAGCAACAACAAAACATCTCAAAGGAAGATGCTGAACGGTTGTTGAATGCACTGGCCAACGATGAAGAAAAGGTTCAGGAAAAAGTCAAGCTTGAAAAAGCAGCAAAATCAAAAGAAAGAACATTGAAAAACTGGTAGTATGTATGAAAGTAAGATTTGTCATATTAGTTTTCTTTTTCATGATGCTACCTCTTTTCGCTAAAGGGACAGGATATCGCAGTCAAGGCAGATTATCCTGAAGTAGTGAGGGCAGGACAGCAATTCACCGTTTCCTGGACCATTAATAGTGGCGACGGTGAGTTTGTCGCCCCGCAATTTACCGGCTTTTACAAGTTGATGGGCCCTCAAACATCATACAGCTCAAGTACCCAGATAATAAACGGTAAAATTTCACGAGAGACAACATATACATATGTTTTTTATTTACAAGCAATTAAGGAAGGGAAATATGTCATTCCCCCGGCTTCGGTAACTATCAGGAACAAAACGTACAGCTCCGACTCGCTACGGATTGAAGTCATCGCTGGTGCCGGATCACAACCTGCTGCAGGCCAGGGTGCAGGCGGAGAATAATGCCATTGAACAGATTGGGGAACCTGGCGAAGACATATTCCTTAACCTTTCTGTTGATAAAAAAGGGTTTATTATAGGGAGAATATGTTATTGCCACTGTTAAGATCTACACAAGGGTGGATCTTTCAGGAATCAGCGAAATTAAATTCCCGGGATTTGAAGGTTTCCTTAAAACGGATCTTAATACACCTCCTCTGACATCTCTGAAACGCGAAAATATCAACGGGACTATTTACGGAACCGGAATAGTTCAACAGTTTTTGCTTTACCCGCAAATCCCGGAGAAATAACCATCGATCCTGTACAGATCACTGTTCTTATCCAGAAAAAGACGGGTCAGTCTGATCCATTCTTCGGAGATTTCTTTTCCACATACACCTCAATTCCAAAAGCTGTGGCAAGCAAGGCATTGACGATGAAGGTTGACCCGTTACCGGGAATTAAACCAGCCGATTTTTCAGGAATTGTCGGCAAAGCTGCAATTTCTGCTTCTCTGAACAAGGATTCTGTAAACGTGAATGATGCTGTAAATCTGAAATTTGTGGTTTCCGGCAGTGGAAACCTGAAGCTGGCAAATGCACCTGCCTTGAAATTACCAGCTGATCTTGAAGTATATGATCCGAAAATATCAGATGACCTTAACAATGGGCCAAATGGAACGACAGGCCAAAAAAGTTTTGATTATCTTCTGATTCCGCGACACTATGGAGATTTTAAAATTCCCCCGGTCACTTATTCGTATTTCAATTCTGCCACAAAGCAATATGACAGGCTTACAACTCCTGAACTGCATTTTTACGCACGAAAGGGGACAGAACAGAATGCGGGCGTTACCGTTTATGGAGGAGTCTCAAAGGAAGATGTCAAATACCTTGGAAAGGATATACGCTTTATAAAATCTGAACCAGGGGAATTAAAGAAAACAGGCAATTTTCTGGCCTCTAAACGATCATTTTATAGTGCTTATGCTTTCTCATTGATAGTGTTCTTTGCGGTGCTTTTTGTCAGACGTGAACATATCAGGCGAAATTCCGACCTCACTTCAGTCAGGAACAGGAAGGCCGCAAAGGTGGCCGGAAAAAGACTGAAAGAAGCCGGAATTTTCCTTAAAGAGGGTCCGGCGGATAAATTCTACGAAGAAATACTGAAAGCAATCTGGGGATACCTTAGCGACAAGCTTAATATACCTGTTTCAGACCTGACAAAGACGAACGCCGTCAATACGCTAAAAGCAAACGGAATTGCTGAAGAAGAGTTAAACAACCTCACGTTAATTATCGACACTTGTGAATTTGCACGATTTGCTCCATCATCATCTGAAGCAGAAGCTGCTAAAATTTATGATGGAACATCCAGGTTTATAAAATTGGTTGAAAATTCAATAGGCTAACAAATGAAATTCCTTCAAAAATTTGTCCTGTTCCTCATTCTGATAGCGATGTCTGCAGGAGTATTGTATTCACAGGAAGACAGGAATCAGAAGTACAAAAAAGGAATTGAATACTATACATCTGCAAATTACAAAGATGCGCTCAAGGAATGGACTGATATTTACAATACAGGTCACAGATCGGCTGCGCTTGATTATAATATTGCCAATGCATATTTTAAGCTGGGGAATGTCCCAGGGGCAATATTATTCTACGAACGGGCCTTGCTTTTAAAACCTGCAGATAATGATATCAATTACAATCTGCAGATAGCCAGAACAATGGTGGTTGATAAATTTGAAGAGATACCTGAGCTTTTTTTCGTAAGATGGTTTGATTTTCTTTCCCTGTTGCTTCCCTCAAATTTCTGGGCTGTTCTAAGCATTCTTACATTCATTTTGTTCCTGACCTGTCTTTCAGTCTACATCTATTCATCAAAATACAGGTTAAAAGTCATTGGCTTCTGGATGGCAATGTTTTTACTGATAGTTTCTGCATCAACACTTGCCTTTACAATCAGAAATAAATCCCTGGTTTTTGACAGTCACAAGGCGGTGATATTTGCTCCCATTGTCAATGGCAAAAGTTCACCTGACAGCAGCGGAACCGATCTGTTTGTTCTTCATGAAGGATCAAAGGTAACTATAGAGGATACTGTAGGAGGCTGGTATGAAATAAAACTTTCGGATGGAAATAAAGGCTGGGTCCCCTCGAATACGTTGACAATTATCTGATATAATTGCACCTGAACGGGTAAATACTTAAAATTGCTTTTGTTTAATAAATGGCAACAGATGAAAAAGAAGGAGATTAACAGTTCCCGGACACCGGTCTACAGGGATGCAGGTTTTGAGCTGTTCGATGCAGATACCACAAAAGAAGCGTTTGAGAGGGAAAACGAAAATGAAAGGATTCCTGAATTGTACATTTATTCACGATACCGGAATCCAACTGTTGCTGCTGCCGAAGAAGAGATCATGAAGCTTGAAGGCTGTAAATGGGCACTTCTTACTCAGTCGGGTATGTCGGCAATTGACATTGCATTATCTGTTTTTCAAAAAGGAGCTTTGACAAAACCATGGTTGTTCTTCAGCGAGATTTACGGAGGTACGTTATCGTACGCCGAGTCGGTATTAAGAAAGAGAAGAGGTCTGGAAATTCATAGCTTTGTTCCGGTCGGTGAAAAGTATGATCTCAGTGAATTCAAAAGACTAATAGAAAAAACAAAACCTGAAATTGTTTACGTCGAAACTATTTCAAATCCAATGCTGATCGTGGTTGATCTCGATAGTGTAATTGATGTTGCCCGCAGGTCCGGATCAAAAGTGATTGTCGACAATACCTTTGCTACTCCGGTTCTCTGTAAACCCCTTGAATCAGGTGCCGATATTGTTATTCACAGTGCCACAAAGTATTTCTCAGGTCATGGTAATATTACGGCAGGAGTACTGTGCGGAAACGACCCTGACCTGATGAAAGCATCGATAGAGTACAGGAAGCTGGTCGGTCATATGCTTTCACCGGATGATGCCTACCGGCTAAATACCCAGATAAAAACTTTTAGTTTACGGTTCAGAGAGCAATGCGCGAATGCAGTCAGGCTTACCACTGTCCTCAGGGAAGATCCGCGCATAAATAGAATCTGGTATCCGGGCATACCAGGACATCCAACCCATAAAGAAGCACTCAAATTATTCGGAGACAGGGGATTTGGTGCAATGATAACATTCGAATTTGACGGCAAAAACGATTCTGAAAGGAAATCCAGGCGTGATAATTTCATTAAGGCGGTTTCCGGGAATATAAAACTGATTCCCTCGCTGGGCGATCCCAAAACGATACTGATGCCGGTTGCTTCAGTATGGGCAGCCAAATACCCGAGGCCTGGAATGATAAGATTATCAGTCGGGTT
Source organism: uncultured Bacteroidales bacterium (assembly GCA_963831935.1). GTDB lineage: Bacteria > Bacteroidota > Bacteroidia > Bacteroidales > VadinHA17 > LD21. The sequence continues at coordinate 258,641 of CAWHSH010000005.1, read as the reverse complement.
TGAGGATTTTTCGTATCTGGAAAAGACAATCAGGGACGCTCTTGAAAAAACCGGATGAATCTAACCCTGATTCTTAACTCCAATCGATCGGCTGTATGCCGTGTTGCACAAGGTATTCATTACACCTGCTGAAATGCCTGTTACCGAAAAAACCTTTTGAGGCAGAAAGGGGAGAGGGGTGAACAGATTCCAGCACCAGATGTCTTGTCCTGTCGATCGATTCCCCTTTCTTTTGTGCATAGGCACCCCATAGGAAAAAGACAATATTTTCTTTTTCTTCATTCAGTATCCTCACAACATAATCAGTAAATTCCTCCCAGCCTTTTTTCTGATGCGATCCTGCCAGATGGGCCCTGACCGTGAGTGTTGCATTCAGGAGAAGTACCCCCTGCTCAGCCCACCTTGTCAGGTCGCCTGAGGCCGGTTGTGGAATTCCGAGATCAGATTCTATCTCCCTGAAAATATTTATCAGGCTTGGGGGAAATTCAACTCCCCTCCTGACAGAAAAACAGAGTCCATGGGCTTGTCCCGGACCATGATATGGATCCTGTCCCAGGATAACCGCTTTTACCTTCTCAAAGGGACACAGATTGAATGCATTGAAGATCAGTCCACCTGGAGGATAGACTGTTGTTTGACGATACTCCTCCCTGATGAAGCCAGTTAATCTGCTGAAATACTCTTTGGTAAATTCAGTGCTTAGCCTTGTTTTCCAGCCTGGTTCTATTTTGACATCCATAATCAAAATTCTCAAATCTATCTGTTACTGAATGCAAAATGGACTGGCGTTTTTTTACGTCAGTCCATGCACCGCTATCTATCTGCACAACCTAAAACTAATAAGCATTCTCTTAAGCGACAATCTGATACTATCCCGATAATTTACGTTTTATTGAAGAATAGCTTTCAAAACTTGATTGGTTTGTGTATTGCCTGTATTCTTATCAAATTTAAAACAAAATATATTACTGTCTAATAATCTAATCATAAATTGGCTGAAATGTTAATAAATAATTATAATTAAAGAACCTCTGTATTGATAACTTTACATTAAAACAATGGCAATAGAAATAGAACGGAAATTTCTAGTGAAAGGTAAATTCAAACACCTGGCAGCCAGGAAAACCAATATTACCCAGGCTTATCTTTCAGTCAATCCTGAAAGAATAATCAGGCTGAGAATTTATAATGAAAGGGCAGTCCTGGCAATTAAATCCAGTGCAAATAAAGCTTCTGCCATCCGTAATGAATGGGAAATTGAGATTCCTGTCACAATGGCTGCTGAAATTCTTGAAGTCTGCCTGCCCGGTACGATAGATAAAACAAGGTACCTGATTCCGCACAAGGGTCATACATTCGAAGTTGACGAATTCCACGGCAAGCGTGAGGGACTGATCATAGCGGAAATTGAATTGAACAGCGAAAATGAAGTATTCGAAAAGCCCGACTGGCTGGGTGAGGAAGTTACGGGAAATCCGGATTATTATAATTCCAATCTGATTTAGATCAGAGTACTTTCGAGTAAATCTGTTTTGGATCACCGGGACCGTAGAAATCCGTGAGGCTTGCCTGAAGCTGGTAACCATTTTTCAGGTAAAAGCTTTCTGTCGATTTATACAGCGGCCTGCCCGATGTCTCAATCCACAGGATTTTTCCTCCCATCTCCCTTATATCATCCTCAATTGCCTTCAAAAGGACAGATCCGAGTTTTTTGTTTCTTGAATTCTGGTGCACGGCAATCCAGTAAAGATCCCAGGAATGCGTCGAGAAAGCGTTTTTGCCGTAGTTGGCAAATGCTATAAGGCCATCTTCATCAATGATTTTCATCCAGTGGTATCCGCTTCTGTCAACTCCTTTTGAAATTGTCTCATCAGCAATTTCAAGAGCTGTTTGAATTTCAAATTCATAGAAATACTCTGTTGAACGAAGAATGTCTTCAACACCCTTTCTGTCTTCAGGCATAATGCCTTTTGAAATAATCGACATAGTAAACTAAAAATTTAGATCACTTATAATTCGTTGAAGCACCTGAGGAAAAGGAATCCCGGCCTCGGTGGTCGCTGCAACCAGCCCGCTGTCAGGCGACATGCATGGATTTGCATTCACCTCAATAACATAAGGTTTTTCCTCCTTATCAATTCTCATATCAACTCTTGCATATCCTTTCAGGCCAAAAACCTGCCAGCATTTTAATGCTATATTGTTTATCTCATCCGCAAGTTCGGAATTAAGCTTATTGCGTGGGAATTCCCTTATAGTATTCTCGTATTCAAAACTTTCTGCAACCCATTTCGCTTTAAAATCGACGATTTTGGGCTGATCTTTATGGTAATTACGGAATGTCATCTCAGCGGGCGGCATCACTTCCGGACCCTTTTCGCTGATAAGCACACTTACGTTGAATTCACGACCATCAATATATTCCTGGATTATCCAGTGCGAATCGTCAAAACCTGTAAATTTCTTTTCATAACCGGGAGCATAAATAAAAACAGATTCACTGGTTATGCCGAGAGATCCATCCTCCCATACAGGTTTGATTATGTAGCGGTTCCCCGGTATTAGCATCTTATATTGCGATGGGAAGCACGAGAAAGGAGCGTTTATCTTTTCATCGAACAATATCTTCGACGTAAGAGCCTTGCTTGTGGTTATAAACATAGCTTCAAGTGGATTGCCGGAATATGGGATTGAATACATATTCAGTAATGCCGGAACGAAATAGCACAGCTCCCCCTTGTTATTGATCGATTCAACGAGATTAAAAACAAAGTCAGGCTTTTCATCTGCCAGTGAGGCAACCTCGTTCATGAAACCTGAAGTAATTCCCTTCCTGTAAGTTTCGATACCGATTACATTCAGGTTCTCCTCAATATAATCGACCTGGTCAAGAACATCAAGCTCGTCGGGAAGAGCCCCATCACGAGGCTGGTTGAACAGTATGCAGCACCTTTTCTTCATCATATCGTCAAATGAAGTCGTTTAATCGCCGATTTCATAATCATTTCCATTAAAGCCTGGTATTTTATTCCTATCATGTTTGAAAGTATCGGCAGGTCGGAATGAACAGGATGAAGTCCGGCAAGGGGATTTACCTCCATGAAGCACATGCGGCCATTACGGTCTGCTTTGACATCAACCCTGCCAGCGTCAACACCTCCGAGAGCTTTCCATACATTCAGGGCAACGGTCTTACATTCCTCTGCAAACTCGGCTGCCATAGGGATGTATTTACAGAATATCTGATAGTTCTCCTTAAACTCAACAGAGTAGGGGAGGTTATCCCTGCATTCTATTTCCATGCCCCCGATTGCTACCGTATCATCTCCTGTTCCAATTACCCCAACAGTAAATTCCCTGCCGGGAAGGTATTCTTCAACCAGGGCAGGCTGCTCAAATCTTTGCAGCAGAAACTGAGCCATTTCCTTAAGTTCAGGTTTTGAATTGACAAGACTTTTTTCAGTGATCCCCTTGCCGGTACCCTCTGATACCGGTTTTATGAAAAGCGGATATTGCAGCTTGCATTTTTCTATATCCTTTAATTCGGAAATAAGGATGCCGGGACTCACAGGAACATCTGCGGATGATACTATCAGACGCGTCAGGTGTTTGTTGAGTGAAATGCCAAGTACAACGGGTCCGCTGAACACGTAAGGAATTTTATACTGGTCCAGAATTGCGGGTACAACCGATTCCCTGCCATCGCCATAAAGACCTTCCGCAATATTGAAAACCAGGTCCCATCTTCTGCCTGCAGACAGCGCTTCAATAAGCTGAAAGCAATTGCCTACCTGTTCAGTTTCAAATCCCATTATACGGAGGGCATCATTAATGGCATCAACAGTCTCCTGCTTGTCAAACTCCGCAGTATCCTCCATAGAATAACCACGGTCAAGATACCATGACCGTAAGTCGTAAGTCAATCCGATTCTCATTTATATGGACCTATTTCTCAGGATATTCGCACAATACTCCTTTGTAATTGCGAAGGACTATATGTTCATCGTTATGCTCAACCACATAATTTGGAAGCAAAGGGATTTTTCCACCTCCGCCGGGAGCATCAACAACAAAAGTTGGTACTGCATAACCGCTTGTGAAGCCTCTGAGCCCTTTGATGATTTCAAGACCTTTCGCCACAGTGGTTCTGAAATGACCTGAACCAGGTATTAAGTCACACTGATACAGGTAATATGGTCTCACCCTGACCTTCAGCAGTTTATGCATCAGCTCTTTCATTGTAGGCACATTATCATTTATGCCTTTGAGAAGAACAGTCTGGCTTCCGAGCGGAAAGCCTCCGTCAGCAAGCTTGTTGCATGCTTTTGCACATTCTTCAGTAATCTCGAGAGGATGTGAAAAATGAAGACTAATAAACAGCGGATGATATTTTCTGAGCACGCTTATTAAACGGTCGGTTATACGCTGCGGAAGAACCACAGGTATTCTTGTTCCGATACGGATTATTTCAACATGCTCTATGCTCCTTATATTCGACAGGATATAATCCAGAGTTTCATCGGAAAGGGTAAGAGGATCTCCGCCACTTATAAGGACATCCCTGACCTCCTTGTGTGCAGCTATATAATTAAATGCCTTTTCATAATCCTGCCTTCCGAGTTTATCCAGTTTTCCGACAGTATGTGAACGTGTGCAATATCTGCAATAATTGGAACAAACCTGCGTAACAGTGAACAGAACCCTGTCGGGATACCTGTGAACAATGCCTTTAACCGGTGAAGATGATTTCTCGTGAAGAGGATCTGACTGTTCATTGCTTGTTTCAATAAGTTCCTCAACGACAGGTACAACATTACGGCGAAGAGGATGGGATGGCTTTGTATCATAAATCAATGATGCAAAATACGGAGTGATCCTCAGGGGAAGGCGGCCTTTGAGATTATTAATAGCCATGATCTCCTTTTCGGATAACTTCATGATTTTCTTTAGATCTTCGATGCTGGTAAAAGCATTTCGAAGCTGCCATTTCCAATCATTCCAGGATTCTATAGTTGTTAGGGGGAAGTAGCGGTGCATGAACTCCGAACTTCGGTTGCTAACTAACTGGTTGGGGATTACGTTTTGCGAAAAAATCGTGGTTTTCGCGCCAGGCTCTTCATCAGAAGAGCAACCCACGAGGCGGCCCTCACCGTGGAGGGCAACAACCTCATTATTGTTAGCGTTCATAACAGTCGATGAAAAGATTCATCTTTTGTTTTAATTTTCTGGTTTTTAAATTGTATTAGTTTAAAATAAATTGGGACGAAAATATGTATTCTCTAAATACATTGTACCATTTGACCTTCATAAATATCAACATGAATATTATTTTATTAACAATCCGTCGGGTTTATAAAAGAAATACGATCCAATATATGATTGTATTTCAAAGTATTACACATTATTTCGATCACAGTGAAACCAAAAAAGAAAATGGTATATTTTTGACCGGAATTTTCAGTAAAAACCTTTAAAAAATTCATATTAATCATCTCTGAAAAATTGTAAATCATTTTCAATTTTTTTAAGAATCTTGTTTATCAATTATTATGCCAAAACTTTCAGTCATATAAATTTCTTGCGATGTTCGAAATTCAAATACTTTTATCAGACCAAAAAAGTATGTTGTATAACGCATGAAATTGGTTTTAATTATTTGAGGATGGAAATTATTACATGATATCGTGCGGGAAATAAAAAAAATACAGACAGGTAATTCCTTTAAATCATTTTTCAGGGATGTTCTTGAAGCTGTCTCCGGAACCGAACAGGATTTTACTGAGGTTAAACTCAGCAAAGCAATCCTTCTGCTTTCGATTCCTGCAGTTCTTGAGATGGTTATGGAATCAATATTTGTTATCGTCGATATATTTTTTGTCTCAAAGCTGGGAGCAGATGCTGTTGCCACAGTCGGAATAACTGAATCTCTGATCACAATTGTTTATGCTATCTCCATTGGCCTTGCCACTGCAACTACCTCAATGGTTTCAAGAAGAATCGGGGAAAAGAATCCACAGAAAGCATCACAGACTGCTGTTCAGGCTATCCTGACAGGAATTACCATATCACTTCTGATTGCTGTGCCTGGAGCTATTTATTCCGGGAAGCTTCTTGAAATCATGGGAGCTTCACAGGAAATTTCAGGAAAACTATCTGGCTATACAAAAATAATGGTCGGAGGCAACGTAGTTATTATGCTTCTTTTCATAATCAATGCAATATTCCGCAGTGCAGGTGATGCATCTGTCGCGATGAGGGTTTTATGGATTGGCAATATTATCAACATAATATTGGATCCCTGCTTCATCTTCGGATTGGGTCCCTTTCCCGAAATGGGGGTAACCGGTGCGGCAGTTGCTACAACAACAGGGAGAGGAATTGCAGTACTTTATCAATTCTGGCTGTTGTTCTTTGGAGGAAAACGCATTCAATTATCGCTGAATCAGCTGCAAATTGATGTCAGGATTATTGCCAGGCTTTTACGACTTTCACTGGGAAGCATCGGACAGAACCTGATCGGAACGATTAGCTGGATTGGGCTTGTAAGAATAATATCAATATTTGGAAGCGAAATAGTTGCAGGTTATACCATTGCCATGAGAATAATAAACTTTGTCCTGTTGCCATCATGGGGTATCAGCAATGCAGCATCAACCCTTGTCGGACAAAACCTGGGAGCTAAGAAACCAGACAGAGCTGAAAGGTCCGTTATGGTCACAAGCTGGATCAATATGATATTACTGGGCATCGTTGGTCTGATACTGGTGCATTTTCCCTGTTTATTTCATCGGAATTTTCATTAAAGACAAAGCTGTTCTTGATGCTGGTGCAGAATGCCTCCGGATTGTAAGCATCGGTTTTGTTTTTTATGGATTTGGAATGGTTCTGGTTAATTCATTTAATGGAGCCGGGTGACACCACAACTCCACTGAAAATCAACATTTTCGCATATTTTCTGATCGAAATTCCGCTTGCATGGGTCCTGGCAATTAAAATCAGGCATGAATCAACAGGGAGTTTTTGCTGCAATAGTAATTGCGGAAACAATTACTGACCTTACAGCCTGGATTATATTCAGAAGGGGTAAATGGAAATTGAAGGAGGTGTGTAACAACAGTCTAAACTTAGCTCCAGGATTCCTCTTTTCTCAGCCTCTTTATTGCACCTCTTTTATGCTTTTCCTCAAGCCTCTCAATCCTGCGATGTTTTCGTCGGTGCGGTGGGAATACGCTTGGGATCTCCTGTCAGAGCATTTGCAATAAGATGCAACATCTCTTCAACAGCATTGTTCCTGTTCCTAAGTTGTGTCCGTTCCGACTGTGAAGTAACTGTTAATTCTCCCGCAACATTAATCCTGTTTTTGAGCTTCAGTAATACCAGACTTTTTTCACCGTCTGACAGAATTGAAGATTTCTTTATATCAAAAAGAACCTTGACCTTGGTATTTACTTTATTCACATTCTGACCACCAGGACCGGTGCTTCTTGATGTCGCAATTAAAAACTCGTTGTCCAGTTTTCTCTCCTTGAGGATGTACAGAATTCATCGCCTGGATTTTTGATTACAATTTACTACAAATTTATTCTAACTTGTTGCAAAAATCAAGATATGGAAACAGAAGTTAAGAAACTTTTTATACGACGCTGGAAGAAGTATTTCAATAGTCCGGAACTCCCAATCACATTTTACTATACTGACAATCCGGACAAGCCGAAATTGTGAGTTCCTTCCGACGATTGGAGTTGCATAATCTGTCAGCTCAAAAAAGTCAGAAATGGTGAATCGCTCGCATTTAGCAAGGAATCTGTCAGCTGCGGAGGAGGAAAGCGTTACATGGGATTTACGCATAAACTCCGGCCTGATTTCGAATACTTTCTCTCCTGTGGCATTGAGAACAGGATGGAAGGCGAGCGGTACATCCGGACACCTGATCTGGTAAAGGAACTGCTGAATAGCCAGAAACAGCTCGACATCCCGGGAAAGTACATTGTGTTTAAACGATGGGATATGCTGGAAGAATCAGACAATCCTGATGTAATTATTTTTTTTGCAACTCCCGACATTTTGTCGGGGCTGTTCACACTTGCCAATTTCGATCAAAGCGAACCCAACAGCACTTTTACCCCGTTCGGATCCGGCTGCGGATCAATTATCCATTACCCATACCTTGAAAAGGATTCTTCCAGGCCAAGAGCAGTAATAGGCATGTTTGATCCTTCGGCACGGGTGTGTGTGCCTCCCGGAACACTGACATTTTCAGTCCCGATGGTAAAACTTATGAAAATGATAAGCTATATGGACGAAAGCTTTCTTACCACTGGCTCCTGGCAAAAAGTTCAGAAGAGAATCTGACCAACTCTGTAAAAGATCCATAAACCACGGGGTAACACAGAGTTAAAACAGAGTTTCACTGTCTAAAGAGAATTATTTCGTCCGTGTTTTTTCCAGTGGAACTCCGTGTTGCTCGGTGTAACTCCGTGGTTAATAGATATACATAGGATTATTTCTGTTTCTATTCAGGAAATTCAAAAACATAATCACCTGAACCTCTGATAAGTCCCACTCTGATTCTCTTCTTGTTTTCCCCGCAATAACAAAATCTCTCTTTCCCTTATACAAGTTTTCTTATCCACTGCAAGAGGAGATCCATTTTCTGTAACCTTTGTCACATCACTGGTTGGCATCCAGATTGTTGCTTTTGTATTTGCTGGTACTTTTACCCGGACTATGATTTTTCCGTCTTTTCTTTCCCAGCCTGAAGCAATTGTACCATAAGGACTTTCCAAATGAAGCTTTTGAATAATCAAATCTTTTTGTCAGGTGTGGCTGGATAAAGATTTCTTTATATCCGGGTTTGTTTTCTTCAATACCGGCCGAAACCCTGTACATCCAGTCACCGATAGCACCATATGCATAATGGTTGAATGAGTTCATACCTGCATCCTGGAACGTGCTGTCTGTCTTCTGTCCGTCCCATCGTTCCCAGATCGTGGTTGCACCCATTTTTACCGGATAAAGCCATGAGGGATAAGTCTCCTGCAGGAGAAGATCGTAGGCTACATCAGTGTACCCTTCTTCTGTCAAAACATGGCAGAGAAACACTGTTCCCAGGAAACCGGTAGAAAGATGGTTTCTCCTGCTCTTAATGTCATCCACAAGAAATTTGGCGGCTTTTTCTCTGAGATTTTCAGGTAACAGATTGAATTTTAATGCAAGAACATATGATGTCTGTGAATTTGTCCCTACTCTTCCTGCAGGTGTAACATATTCATTAATAAATACTTGTTTAATCTGGTTGAACAGTCTGTTATAAAATAATTCATCATCTGCTTTACCGAGTTCATGTGCTGCCTGTGCAAGAAGGTTTGCTGAATAAGCATAAAAAGCAGTAGCTATAAAATCATGTTCAGTAAATCCGTCTGGTTCTGAATGGTTATTTACCGGCGGATGATAGAATAACCAGTCTCCAAAGATACTTCCGCCTTTCCAGATCATGTTTTCACCAGCTTTCTTTCGGATATATTCTACCCACGCTTTCATACTTGGATACTGGTTCTCAAGCAGTTTTTTATCCCCGTAAACAAGATACATAGTCCAGGGTGCTATAACTGCAACATCACCCCATCCGGCGGAAGTTGAAGCAGTCTCAGACCCCTGTTTATCAAGAACATCCGGTACAACAAAAGGAACCTCCCCGGCTGGCCTCTGATCCGCAGCCACATCTTTAAGCCATTTTGGAAAAGAATGCCGAGCACATCAAAATTAAAGGCCGCGGTTCTGCAAAAAGCCTGAGCATCTCCTGTCCAGCCAAGCCGTTCATCCCTTTGAGGACAATCGGTTGGCACATCGACAAAATTGCCTTTCTGACCCCAGATGATATTATGCTGAAGCTGATTTATCAGGGGATTTGAGCATTCAAAAAATCCGGTTGGCTGCATATCAGAATGAATTACGACTCCGGTTATGTTATCGGCAGTCAGTGTGCCGGGAAAACCGCTTACTTCCAGAAATCGGAATCCGAAAAAGGAAAACCTGGGTTCATATACTTCTTCACCAACCCCGCTGAGCGTATAAGTTACCTGAGCTTTTGCGCTTCTCAGATTCTCGGTGTAGAATTCTCCATACTTATCAAGTACCTCGGCATGACGGATTGTTACAACATTTCCTTTAGGACCACTTACCGTAAGCCTTATCCAGCCTACCATGTTCTGTCCCATGTCTGCTACAAGGCTGCCCTTTGGTGTCCGGAATATCTTCACCGGCTTGATTTCCTGTATCTTTCTTACAGGGGCACCTTCCGAAGCAATTATGTTATTATTGGAATAATTTCCAATTCTGACAGCAGACCATTTTTTATCATCATAGTTTGGCAGATTCCAGCCGGTAACTTTTTTTGTTGCATCATACGTTTCACCATTATAAATATCATTCATCCTTATTGCGCCATCTTTTAATCCTTTCCATGACTCATCAGTCAGAATCAACGACTCAGTCCCGTCGGTATATACATATTCGCAACTGCAAAAGCAGTCCGAGTCTTTTCCCGTAAATTGCCCAGTTATTTCCCCAGGCAAGAGTTCCCCTGTACCATCCGTCTCCAAGTACCGCACCTATTGCATTCGGCCGCTCGAAAGCATGGATGTTACATCATATACCTGGTATTGAAGTCTTTTCGAATATGAGGTCCATCCCGGCGTAAAAATCTGATCACCGACTTTTTTGCCGTTAAGATGTAATTCATAAAAGCCATGTGAGGTTACATATACGCGGGCAGATTTTATTTTCTTTGAAATACTGAATTCTTTCCTGAAATGCGGCGATGGAGAATACCTTGCCGTATCTCCTTCAAGTTCAATCCATTTTGCTTTCCAGGCACTTGGAGATAGTAATCCTGTTTCCCATGTTCCGACTTCACTCCATTTTGATTCCCTTCCTTTGTTATCCCAGATTTTTACCTGCCAGTAGTATTCCCTGGAAGGTAACGGAACGGGACCTTTGTAGTCTAAAAGAACTGATTCTTCAGACGAAACTTTTCCTGATTGCCAGATTATCTTTGAAGATGAAAAATTCCTTCCGGCAGCTACACGGATAGAGTATGCTGTCTGTATAATATTGTTTCCGGTGCCTTTTATTTTCCACGATAAACGTGGCTGTAAAATATCAACTCCAAGCGGATTCTTTTTGTGCTCACAGGTCAGGTCATAAACAGTCTAACTCCTGAGATAAAAGCATTTGCGGAAATAAAAACAAGAAATAAAAAGAGTTTCAAAGATTTCATAATTTGTAATTTAGTTATTTGATTTACTGATTTGAAATTTATCTATTTTTCCTCGGATTTCTGTAAGTTAAAATAATTATTTTTATGCTTTCCGTTATTTGACTGACCGTAGATAAATATATAAATGGATCCTTTTACAGGTATTTTGCTCATTGCGCTTGGCAGCATCGGAGCAGCCAGTTTTTATGTTCCGTTCAAAAAGGTTAAAGAATGGGCCTGGGAATCGTACTGGATAACCCAGGGAATTGCAGCATGGTTGATCGCCCCATGGTTGTTCGCAATTATATTCATTCCCAGGGGTGAATTGATACCAATAATTAATGAAGCTCCGTCATCTCAAAGCTGATGGCGATGTTTTTTGGAATCCTTTGGGGATTTGGCGGATTAACCTTCGGATTGAGTATCCGGTATCTGGGAGTAGCTCTTGGGCAAAGTATAGCCCTTGGTTTATGCGCTGCATTCGGAACCCTTATTCCTCCAATAGTAAAGGGAGAAAATCTTTTTGGTTCAACTGCAGGTATACTTACCGTTGTTGGTGTTGCCATTACTGTTGCCGGTATTGCAGTTATTGGATATGCCGGATCGCTTAAAAGCAAGGAAATGTCGGAAGAAGAGAAAAAGGCAGCTGTAAAGGAATTTGCCTTGAAAAAAGGAATCCTGATTGCAATTTTTGCCGGCATTATGAGTGCCTGTTTCAATTTTGGATTCGAAGCCGGGAAACCAATTGAAAATATTGCCCTTGCTCACGGCACCAATCCATTATTCCAGAAAAATCCCACTCTGATTTTTATACTATTTGGCGGATTCATAACCAATCTGGTTTATTGCGGCTACCTGAACATCAAAAATAAAACTTATCTGGATTACATAACACCATCGGGAAGTGTGATTTTAAATAATCTGGCGTTCACATTTCTTGCAGGATTCCTGTGGTTCCTGCAATTCCATTTCTTTGGTATGGGGTCGAGTAAACTGCCTGCCGGTATGGCTGTTTTCGGATGGAGCATCCTTATGGCTCTTAATATCGCAATCAGCAATATCTGGGGCATTATTCTTAAGGAGTGGAAAGGTGCAAAGCAAAAAACAATCATAATCCTTTTAATCGGAATTGTTGTCCTGATTCTTTCAACATTCATCGTCAAACTTGGCTAATTATTGAATTATGAAATATCCATGATTAAAAAGTAAAATCACAAACCGAAATGATTATATATGGATATTCCATCTGACCATTAAAAAACAAATTATAAACAGATGAAAAGATTCGGTTTTAAAATGAAATTGTATCCCGGATTTAAGGAGGAATACAGAAAGAGGCACAGTGAAATCTGGCCCGAACTTGTCACGATGCTGAAAAATGAAGGCATCGGGAATTATTCAATATTTATTGATGAGGAAACAAATATATTATTTGCTTACCAGGAACAAACAGGAGAAAGCTCCTCACAGGACCTGGGCACAACTGAAGTTGTAAAGAAATGGTGGAAGTATATGGCTGATATAATGGAAACAAATCCTGATAATTCACCTGTCACGGTTCCGCTCGAGCAGGTGTTTTTTATGCAATAAATACTTAGTGTGTCTTAACAAATAGAATTAAACCATTCATAAATCCCGGAACATGAAAAAAGAACTCATTAAGAAAGCCTACCAGCTGGCAAAAGAACAATATGCAGCGCTGGGTATAGATACAAATAAGATACTTACTGAACTTGATGACATCATTATCAGCCTCCACTGTTGGCAAACCGATGATGTAGGCGGTTTTGAAAGGGAAGGTGCTGAACTGGGAGGCGGAGGAATTCAGGCCACGGGAAATTTCCCCGGTAAAGCAAGAACTTTAAGCCAGATGAGGGATGATCTCGACAAGGTCATGTCACTGTTGCCGGGGAAGCAAAGATTGAATCTGCACGCAATATATGGAGAATTCGGAGGGAAAAAGGTCGACCGCGACCAGATAGAACTAAAACATTTTCAGGGTTGGATAAACTGGGCAAAGAAACGTAAAATCGGTCTTGATTTCAATTGTACATGTTTCTCGCATCCCTTTGCTGATGATGGATTTACATTATCAAGCAAAAATCCTAAAATCCGTAAGTTCTGGATTGAACACACAAAGAGGTGCCGTGCAATTGCGGCTGAAATGGGAAAACAACTTGGGAACACCATCCGTTCATAACATCTGGATTCCTGACGGATCAAAGGACTATCCCGTAGACAGATATACACTTGCGCAGGATTCTGAAAAAATCACTGGATGAAATTTTTTCGGTAAAATATCCGAAAAAATATCTTAAGGATTCAGTCGAAAGTAAATTGTTTGGTATCGGATCGGAATCAATGGTAGTTGGATCACATGATTTTTACCTTGGATATGCGATTAAAAACAATACAATGATCACACTCGATAACGGTCATTTCCATCCGACTGAGCTGGTTGGGGATAAGATATCATCGATCCTTATTTATGTGGATGAACTTCTCCTGCACCTTACAAGGGGGGTAAGATGGGATAGTGATCATGTTTTGACATTTAATGATGAATTATTGCTTATCGCCCAGGAAATCGTACGGGCAAATGCTTTGAAAAGAGTTAACATCGGACTCGACTTCTTCGATGCAAGCCTGAACAGGATTGGCGCTTATGTTATTGGCACCCGTTCGGCTCAGATGGCTTTCCTATATGCATTGCTGGAACCGCATAAGACCCTTATTAAATTCGAGGAGGAAGGAAAGAACTTTGAAAGGCTGTCGTACCTGGAACTGATGAAGACAAAACCTTTTGGAGCTGTTTGGGATTATTATTGCCTGAAAAACAATGTTCCCGTCGGACAGGATTATATTGAAGAGATCAGAAAGTACGAAAAAGAGGTTTTATTAAAAAGATAAGTTTTTTTATCATCCTGCAACACTTGCATTAAAGGCAGAATTGAAAGATGAAGGAAAAAGTTGTTGCAATTTTCGATATCGGGAAGACTAATAAAAAACTGCTTCTGTTCGATTATAATCTCAGGCTGGTATCTGAATTGGAAACCAGGTTTCCTGAAAAGCTTGATGACGATGGATTTGAATGCGATAACATCGAACTGATCGAGAAATGGATCGATGATTCGATTACATATCTTATTCATTCGGACAAATATGATCTGACCGCCGTGAATTTTGCAACCTATGGTGCAACGATTGGATATCTTGATTCAAGCGGTAAGAGACTGACACCGATTTACAATTATTTAAAACCTATTGACGACAAGATACCCGAAAGGCTTTACCGAAGATTTGGCGGTCAGGATGAATTTTGCAGGAGAACTGCGTCTCCTGCGCTGGGAATGCTGAATTCAGGAATCCAAATCCTTTGGCTGAAGACAGTAAAACCTGAGGTGTTTTCAAAAGTACGCCATATATTGCATTTACCTCAGTATGTATCATATCTGATAACAGGTAAAATATTTTCTGAACACACCTCAATCGGTTGCCATACAGGATTGTGGGACTTTGATAATATGAAATATCACCCCTGGGTCAGCGATATTGGGTTGGATCTTCCTCAGCCAGTTCCGGTTGAAACTGTAAATGATGCGGTCATTGACAGATAAAAAAATAAAGGTCGGAATTGGCATTCACGACAGTTCAGCATCATTGGCTCCTTATTTCACGGGAGACAGAGGAAAATTCCTCCTTATTTCAACAGGGACATGGTGCATCAATATGAATCCTTATAATTCCGAAAAACTTACTGTGGAACAACTCGACAGGGACTGCCTGTGCTATATGAGCATTAACCGCCAGCCCGTGAAATCCTCAAGGCTGTTTCTCGGAAATATGCATGAAACAGGAGTCAGAATGCTGAATGAACATTTCGGTACGACTGAGGATTTTTATAAGAATGTAAAATTTGACCCGGATCTGCTCGGGATGTTGAACAAAAAGTTCAGTGGTGATAAGAGGGCATTTTTTAACAGCGGACCAGAATCCAGGGAATTCAGGGAAAAAATCGATCTGTTTGATTTTAAATCTTTTGACGAGGGTTATCACCAGCTTATGAGCGAGCTCTGCGATCTGACCATCGATTCAATCCGGTTGATCCTGCCTGAAAAGGATGATACAGAAAATATGTATATCACAGGAGGCTTCGCAAAGAACAAAATATTCGTAAAGCTTCTTGCAAGATCTTTCCCCTTTAAGAAAGTATACACTTCTGAGATAAACAATGCATCGGCACTGGGTGCCGCCCTGGTCATTTATAACTCTATAACTGAAAAGAAACCAGAATTGAGCCTCGGACTGACCGAATGTCCGGTTTAGATAAAATGCTTTCCATCAGGCATTATGAAATAAATTACCCTTATTTATTTTCTGAAATAAGACTTAAATAAATAGGTTATTATTTCTTCAATCCTGTATCATTAAAAGGTGTTGTATTTAGGGTAAACAGGTATTCTCAGGGTCTTACTTTAAAAATATGGTTGTTTGTCACTTAAGCAATTTAAATGAAGTTCTTTCCGTTGTTTGTAATACTTTGAGTGTTGTTAAGAAGTAACTGGGATAATCAGTTAAAGTATTAATAATTTTCAAGCCTGAAAAGATGCTTCAAAGTTTAACAACAATAATAATTAGAACGATGAAAATGGGAAATGGTTTTATGCTACTGATTCTGCTACTGGGTTTTGATGCACCCGTAAATGCCCAGCAACCTGTTTCCGGTAACAAGATAAAAAGCATTATCGTGTATCAGGAAAAGCATGATATGCTTGTGACCCATAAATATAAAGATCTCGAACAGTATTATGATTCGAGAGGTAACCTGCTTGAGGACATCACATACAAACAGGGAAAAATAAAGAATCACTTTAAATATCAATACGACTCTGATAATAACAAAATCAGGGAGGAAGAATATGATCCCTCGGGAAGATTGATCGAATCATCGGATTATAAATATGAAAATGGCCTGAGAATCGAAAAAACCGTTTATGATTCAAATAAGAAAATAAAATCCAAAAAGATTTACCAGTATACTACTTTTTAATCCGCGATGATCTCTGAAATAACCCACATATTGAACTCATTTGCTGCAGTCAGCCTGGAAGGAATGGACAATGTCAGGCTAATGGACCGTATTGATACCAAATTTGTTCTTCCTGCACAGCAGGTCCTTGATTTGCTTGAGCTTATGACCGGGAGATACAGGGTTTTGGAAATTAACGGACACAGGATCTCATCTTATGATACTACCTACCTCGATACTCCCGAATTCCTGTTCTTCAACCAGCATGTCACCGGGAGAATTGAACGGAGTAAGATACGATTCAGAAAATATAATTCAACGGAAATAACATTTCTTGAAATTAAAAGAAAGACAAAAAAGGACAGGACTGTTAAATGGAGGATTGAAAACAATCTCAAAGAAAACTGTTGCGATATGCAGGCAGTAAAATTTATTAATAAGCATATTCCCGGCATTTCAAAGGTCTTAAAGCCGGTTATAACAAACAGTTTTAAAAGAATAACCCTTGTGGGTATTGAGATACCGGAACGGGTTACGCTTGACCTTGATCTTTCTTTCTCCGGGATTAACAGACAAAGTTCGGGTATTCCATGTATTGCTATCGCTGAACTTAAAAGCGAAGGGCTGGCAATAAAGTCTCCTTTCTCAGCCCTTGTCAGGAGGCTTTCAGTTTATCCCGCCGGATTCAGTAAGTATTGTATCGGAAATGCTATCGTCAACGATATCCCACGGAAAAATATTCTCAAACCAACGTTATTATTAATAAACAAAATAGAAAATGAATGCAATAGATCTGTTAGTGCCTGAAGCAGTCAATATTGCCGGAGTGGAACTAATCGATGTTCCGGGTTTCCTGGAATTCGTAATGCGATTCCTTCTGAATATCGCAGTAATTCTGGTTCTCGTCAGATGGCTGTATTATCCCACTACAAGACGGAAAGATTATCTTTTTACCTATATACTTATTTCAAGTATCGTATTCCTCCTCTGTTTCCTGCTCGAAAGTGTTAAACTCCAGATAGGCTTTGCATTAGGTATGTTTGCAATTTTTGGTATAATTCGTTACCGTACCGATGCGCTGCCAATAAAGGAGATGACATACCTGTTTCTTATTATAGGTGTTTCCGTGATCAACGCCCTGACAAATACGAAAACAAGCCTGGTCGACCTCCTGTTCACCAATTTTGCAATCCTTTTCATTACCTATGGCCTCGAAAAAGTGTGGCTGCTGAAACATGAATCTTCAAAGCTTATTGTATATGAGAAGATTGATCTGATAAAAGAGGAAAACTATGAAAAACTTATACAGGATCTCCAGGAAAGGACTGGTATTAAGAAAATTAACAGGGTTGAAGTAGGTAAAATAAATTTTCTCAGGGATATCTGTGACCTCACAATTTATTATTATTCAGATAAAATAAACAGGGGATACTCTTCAGATCAAAAAACCGAAAACGATAATGATGATAATGACGACTAAGAAACTCATTACACTCTTCCTGTTTCTGAGCCTGACTTCAATCTCTTTTTCCCAGGACGATGACTTTGGAATATGGTACGGAATTTCGGCCGAACATAAACTTATTAAAAACCTCGAGTTTGATCTATCCGGAAATGTCAGGACATACCAGAATGCTTCGAGGATTGAGGAAGCATTTCTTGAAGCTGGATTAACCTATAAATTCATCAGGAATCTATCTTTAGGAGGTTCTTACAGGTTCACTGAATTCCGCGATGACAATGCTACCTATCATCCGCGACATAAATGGTTTGTTGATCTGAAAGGTACCCTGCCTCTGGGAGACTTTGATATTTCTGCCCGGGTCAGGTTGCAGGAGAGGTATAAAACCTATTTTCAGGATGAAAATGATAAAATCCCCCGGACTCATTTAAGATACAAACTCAAAGTCCTGTATAACATTCCCTCTTTTCCTGTAAATCCTTTTATTTCAGCCGAACTTTTCTGCCCTGTATCCTCTGAAAAGAAACGGTCAGTTGATAAAAACAGGTTCATGGCAGGCGCGGAGTATAACATTAACAAAAAGCATTCAGTTGAAGCTGAATATATTTTCCAACGCGATTACCTTCCACATCTTTCCGACATTAATGTTATTTCACTCGGCTATAATCTGAAATTCTAGATTTCTTCTGAATGATTTTAAAATAACCGGCCGGTTTATTACTTTTATTCCGGTTATTAATCGAATTATACTCAAAATGAAACATAAACTATCAATTCTGCTGACGTTACTCTGCATTTCAGGCATTACACATGAAATTATCGGACAGCTTATACCCGAAAGACAATGGCCGGGATACCGCGGCTATCTGGCTTCAGGAGTGCTTGATAATGCAAACCTCCCGGAAACATTTGACTTTGAAAAGTCAATAAATATAAAATGGAAAGTCAATATTCCCGGTATGGGTATTTCGAGTCCTTCAATCTGGGGTGACAAGCTATTCATTACTACGGCAGTA
Organism: uncultured Bacteroidales bacterium; assembly: GCA_963831935.1. Lineage (GTDB taxonomy): Bacteria > Bacteroidota > Bacteroidia > Bacteroidales > VadinHA17 > LD21. The sequence continues at coordinate 239,877 of CAWHSH010000005.1, read as the reverse complement.
AGTGAATCCGATAAAGCGGGATTTAAACCCGGTCTGTATGGTGATGTAACTCCTGTAAAAGATTCATCGGTTCACGAATGGAAAGTCTATTGCATTGACAAGAATTCGGGCCATATAATCTGGGAAAAAACCTCCTTTAAAGGTGTTCCGAAAGTGAAGCGTCATCCCAAATCGACACATGCAAATACTACAATAGCCACCGACGGTAAGCATGTTGTGGCTTTCTTCGGCTCAGAGGGATTGTATTGTTATGATTACAACGGGAAACTGCTGTGGCAAAAGAATTTTGGTCTCCTGAGATCTGCCTTTTTTGTCATGAAAAATGCAGAGTGGGAATTTGCCAGTTCACCAATAATATATAACGGTGTACTTATTATACAGTGCGATGTACTTGAAAATTCATTTATTGCAGCCTACGATGTGAGCACAGGCAAGGAATTATGGAAAAAAGGAAGGGATGAATACCCCGGCTGGTGTACTCCGAATATTTACACCTATTCGGGAAAGACCTGTGTAGCGGTAAACGGTTTTAAACACCGCGGAGGTTATGATTTCCGGACAGGAGAGGAGATATGGAAGATGTCGGGAGGAGGAGATATCCCAATCCCAACGCCCATCATCGGCAATAATCTGATCTATTTCAACAGTGCCCACGGGAAAAGTTCACCGATAATAGCTGTTAAAACCAGTGCAACAGGCGACATTACCCTGAACGGCACTGAAACTTCAAACGCCGGTGTTCTGTGGAGCTTGCCAAGAGGTGGTTCGTATATACAAACCATGCTCCTTTACAGGGATCACCTTTATAGCCTGAACTGGAACGGATCGATACAATGCCTCGATCCTTACACAGGAAAAGAGATATATAATGCTAAGCTGGGGGCTTCAAAAAGCTTTATTCCATCCCCTGTTGCTTCTGACGGGAAAATATATATTGTTGATGAAGAGGGAACTGTCTACATAATTCAGGATGGCGATACATTCAAACAGCTTGCTGAGATCCCGATGAAAGATGTTTGTATGACCGCTCCGGCAATTACAGATGGGATAATCTACTTCAGAACACAGCATAGCCTTTACGCTGTAGGCAGATGATATCAGGAAGCTGAGCATCTCATTCTTTCCTGATACTTGATATAAGGACCTGGCCATTAACAGGCCTTAAGGCAATTGTCAAAGCGGATATTCCGGTAATTACTATCAGGCAGATCATAACAAGGATCGTTATCCATGGAATCCCTGATCTGCTTAGAACGGAAGGTAAAGTGGCGATTATAGCTGAAACAAAACCTGTAGATACTCCGAGGAAAAGAATTCTGACCTGATCCCTTAATATCATTTTTTTGATCTCCCGTAATGAAAAACCTAATGCCATCAGGAGACCAAATTCTTTTTTCCTCTGGCTGAAATTCCTGAGGAGGATGAATCCCAGTCCTATTACGCCCATAATCAGGCCAAGTCCGCCAAGTATTGAGAAGACTGATAAATACGTATTGGTAACGACAAAAAATGATGCCAGCCGCTCAGCCTGCAGGTTCAAAATGAACACCATATTCTGCCAGCCTTTCTGTCAATATATCCTTATATGAGCCTGATAATTCAGGATCACCGTCGATAAGGAAAACCTGGTTGCCCGAAACTGAAGGAAAGAACCTGTTCAGGTTTTCCCGGCTGATCATCACATATCCCTGAAATACAGATGATTTCAATCCGGCAGCAATAATCACGTTTATGATCCTCCCACTTTCAGACTTTAATACAAGCGTATCCCCTGTTTTGATCTTTAGACCATACTGAAGTACAGTCTGGTCTGCTATTCCGTAAATTGTTGATCCGGAAGGATTTGACTTCAGATAGTCCCATGGATTTTCTTCCCCGGGAACTTTTTTACGGGAGGCGAATGAAAATGCTTTTTTCCGATAAAGTCCGACGGATCGAGTCCCAGCAATGGAGGAGAGGTAATATGATTAAGATTAAGGCAGCTGGCATCATCCCCCGCATACTTCCGATGCCTGCACAAAGGAAATGTTTTTCAGATCTGGTTCATCAAGGCCGAATTCTTTCTTGTCCGTCCGGACTATTCAGATTCTTTAGTACTGGTATGGCAGATTCCCCCCAAAAAGTTATATCCCCCCGTACCTCCCGACGGCTTTATCATACTATCGCTGATATTCATCCTGTTAACGCTTGTAATTATTACTGCAAAGAGTCCTGCGGCCAGAAAAATCACAGGAATCACGCCTGGGATGAATTAAATGCATAATACGAGGACGAAAGCTGGTTCATTTTTCTGAAGCCTGTTCTACCGGCATCATACGCTTCTGAGATAGCTTCAGAACCTGATACGACAGAATAATTGAAAAAAAACTGGTAATTCCTCCTGAAAATGAAAAGAGGCTGAATTTTCCGGGAAAATGAATGAAAAACTATCAATGAAATGGTGAGTGCAATAAAACCGACAGAAATTCTCAGGTTCTTCTTCGGAGACGGCCTCGTTAATATTTTACTTGCCCTGCCGTTGCCTCAGACAATGATCCGGATTTTACCCTGAGAATAATAAGTATAACCGCAAATGAAATCAGGAATCCTGTTAATATTGCAGCGGAATTGAAATGCGGAAGTGAGAGTGTGTTGGTTTGAACCGCACCCTGCCAGACTGAATTAAGTGCCTGATTATAAGCACAACATTAAACAACAACCGGCAAAGCTCCAGCCAATGTGCCGGCCAGACGATCACACCGATTCAAGAAAAATCAGTTTCCTGATCCATCTGCGGGTAAAACCAAGGGCAATGAGTGTCGTGACCTGTTCTTTCTTCGAATCATAGAATCCGAAATAACCAAAATCAGAAGAACAACTGATGAAAGGATGATGAAGAATCCGAGACTGAGGAAAAGAGTGCTGAAATCAACACTTTCAGCTGCTGCTTTGACTGATGCCTCCCGCAGGTCCAGCGACGGAAATGCCACATTTTTCAGGACTAAGCAAGCCCGTAAGCCTTGACTGTATCTCGTCTTCCGTAATACCGGCGAGAACCTGATTGCAGTTGCAGGACCGAAATTGCTTCCCCATAATTTTACTCCTGTTCGCGTAATTAATAAAGGCTTTGGGAGTTCCCCTGTACCGGTTCCAGTAATCTTCATCTTTGTCGCGAATCCGATCCAGTTTTATCGATACTCCTGCATCCCAGTCCGAACATGATTCTTTTCCGGCAATTCCCGGAAATTCAGGCATCAGGAGAGAATCCGCCCAGATGCCTTTTATATCCGGTGATATGCGAATCCTTAAACCAATCGCTTTTTTCGACAAGTCTGTTTAACGGATCAGGTGAATACCAGGATACATGACTGAGTCGCCCTCCCTGGCTGAAAGATCATCCGCAAGCCACCTGTTAATAATAATTTTTTGCCCCTGAGGAATATCGGGATAGAGTTCTGCCGGAAGCGCTGAAATGAAAGAGTAGGGTGTTTCTTTATCCCTGACTTTGAAGTTGTTGCCCAGATAGGTTATAACCGGTGATGAGGAGGGAAGAGCTTTCCTTATTTCGTCAAGAAGAAGCTGATCGATGAATATCCTGTCGGATATGATCTGTAAACCCCCTGTTCGGGGAGTTTCCTGATGGAAAGCCCAATATCCTCCGGCCTCAATACTTTCACCTAGCCATTCAGACACCTTTTTGTGCAGTTAGCCCATGATCGTATTTAATGAGTATCCTGTTTATCTTGGAACCTTCCCTCTTGTATCGGTAAGCTCATCACGGTTGATAAATATGTTCAGCGGAGGTATCTGGCTGATGCCAAGTGAAAAATTGCCGGTACTGTCCGACTGGCAGGATCCTTCCGATTTTGAGTACTACCGATCCCGGATTGTCTTCTTTCAGGGGCAAAGGGTGCATCGGAAGGAATATCGCTGATAGACTTGAATCTGATAATTATTTCATCTCCCGGCTTCAGGTCCAGGTACTTGCAAGCTTCTCATTTACAGCAGCTTCACCCTTATTAATCAATTCCTCCATCCTCGTTATGAAAACTGAAGAAGGCACTATCGATGGCATATATTTTCACTCCGGGTGCAGTCTGCCCGGATACAAAATTCTGGCAATAGCCATTGATCTCAAGAATACCTGTGCAGTTTATGTCTGATCTTTCGCTGAGCCGTGCTGCAGTTGAAGGATCAAAATACCTGTTGATGGAGTTTATTACAATCCCGGTATTCCCCAGCTTTCCGACAGATGTATTTTTCAGGCTTTTTCTAACAGAACCGCCTGTAAGCAATGAACCGGTAATTACCGCTGTAAGGATAAGAATGATCAGAACAAGGTACAAAAGGCTGGTCCTGTTATAACGAAAGAGATCTTCTTACAATATGTAATAAGGAGAGTCTCATAGGTCTCTTCAATGGTTATGGTCAGGGGAAAGTAATCCTTCAAAAAGATTCAGTTGTCTGCTCATTTTTCCGGCAAGGCTTGCAGAATGGGTCGCGAGTAGAACTGTAATGCCCGATTCCCTGTTCATCTCCGTAAGTATATCCCCCAGATTTTCCGCATTTTTTCTGTCAAGAGATCCGGTTGGCTCATCAGCCAGCAGACAGTGCCGGTTTATTAACCAACGCCCTTGCAAGTGCAACCCTCTGGGCTTCGCCCCCGATAGGTAAATGGATATTTGTCCGCAAATCCGGCGATTTCGGTTCTCTCCATAAGCTGTCTAAAGCAGCAGCTACTTTTTCCTGATATTCCTTGTCAGTCAACTTTGAAGCCAGTAAAGGCATACAGGATGTTTTCCTTAACTGTAAGGTAAGGAAGAAGAAGATGATCCTGGAAAATAAATCCGATGTTTTTGTTCCTGTATGAAGCTGATTGCTCAGGGTCGTAATTCCGTATCTTGCATTCCCCTGAAAATAATTTCGCCTTTGTCCGGTCTGTCAAGGAATCCGATGATATTAAGGAGTGTTGTTTTTCCGGAGCCGGAAGGTCCGGAAATTGAGACCGATTCACCTTCATTAACATTTAGATTCAGATTATTAAGAACAATTCCCCTCTGCCGGAACGATTTGGTGAGATTAATTATCTGCAGCATCTTTTACCAAGTATTATAATAAATTTCGGACAGATTTGATGACATTTTTTCCAGAGACAGATTCTCCCGTACTCCTCTTCTTCCACTCTGCACCAGAGCTTTCTGCGACAGCTCTTTATCAAGCAATAACTTGTCCAGACTTAACGACAAATCCTCTATAGTATCAGGAGAATAAACAATACCTCCGTTTGTGATATCCGTTATCTCAGGAAAAGCTCCTGTTGCGGGCTGTACAACCGGAACTCCGGCAGCATTTGCCTCGAGAATGTACAGTCCGTAACCATCATGCTTTCTGACCGGAACACTCATAACATCTATATTTGAAAAGAATTCCTGCTTGGCAATTGCATCAAATTCAGAATATATTTTTACAGAATCCTTAAAGCCTTGATCCCGGATCTTTTTTACCTGTTTCCTGATAAACTGTTTGTCATCGCCCGTATATCCGCCGCACACATGCAGCGAACAGATCCTTGTGGTGCTGTTTGTTTTCAGGTCGATAAACGCATCCACTATCTTATCGAATCCGTTCATGTGTTTACCCTGCACAGGTAACCAATGGAGGGTGAATAAGGTTTTCGTTTTCCGAGCCTCGACTCCGGGATCAAAGCCTAAAGGCACTACCTGATATTGTTTCCCGGGAAGGCCTGTTTTCTCAATAAACAGGTCCCTGTAGTACCTGCTCGGAGTTATAAAGGTATCAATCGATGAAGCTTCTGCAGCAATAAGTTTCCAGGCTTTCGACCTGAATGGCTCAGCCATTTCCTCTATCCAGTCATCTTCGTTAAGCAGCGAACAAACGATCTTTACGTTGATTCTCCTTTTAAGCTGGCGGGCAAGTCCAATTATAAGTGCATTTGAGAGATGTATCACATCAGGCTTTTCCATTCCTTGTAAGATATCTTACAAGCCTGTCTACTTCGTACTTGCGAAAGGCATTATCTCCCTCGATCATATGTAGTGTTATATCTTCGAGCCCCTCAGTCCTGCGTCGTCCCTGCAAAACCTTGATGCGATTTTAAGCATCGGCATTGTATCAAAAACCTTGTCGAGGAATCCGGGCATACTGTTCTGAAAAGACGGAACTTTTTCCCTGAGATAAAGGATATGGCTCCAAAAAACACATGCTTGTCAAGTTCGTTGCCGGTGGTTTTCCTGTCGGGAGGAAGGTACAGGGGAATTGCTTCCACCTTTATTCCCGGAACCTTTCGGATAGCCCTGACATACAGCATGTCACGGTAACAGTTCCCGCAATAAAAAGAACCTCCGGATCCTGTTATGAGATATACAATTTTCATTTTATCATTTTTCTTTCAGCGGAATTCACGTGAACCTCTGTGTAGCTTTTGCCCCCAACCCCCTCCCAACAGGGGGCGTATTTTTTTAGTCCCCTTCAGGCCATTTCCCTCAAAGGGGCGACACTGAGGTTGTAAAGAACAATAAAGGCCACAGAAGTTTTGCTTCCTTTAAATTATTTTGTACCAAATGCTATTAATCTTCCATCACCTGCCAGAAAATAGAACCTGTCCTTAACAACTGCAGGTGAACTGCCGACCGGTGATCCTGCATTAAAGCTCCACAGTTTTTTCCCATCGTTCAGGCTAAGCATATATATATTCCCGTCATTGCTTCCGAAAAGGACACTTAAGGGGCTTATAACAGCCGACCCTGTAATGCTTCCGTTTGTTCTGTATTTCCAGACCTCTTTACCGGTCGCAACATCAAAGCAGTAAAGGTACTTATCTTCATTTCCGATCACAACCTTGTCGTCTCCGGCTGCCGGAGTGGCAAGGTAAGCACCTGAACCATCATTTGCAGGTATATCCCACAGTATCCTGCCTTTGATAAAGTCAACAGAATAAAAATTACCGTCATAATCACCAATATAAGCTTTGCCGTTGGAAAGAGCAGGGGAGGCTGCCATGTAAACACCGACCTCAATTGTATCCTTTTCTCTTCCTGTCAAAGGATCAGTCAATCTTATGATCCCGTCGCAACCGCCAAACAATATTGTATTGTTGGCAATTGCGGGTGAACCGTTTATATAATTACCTGTTTCAATCTTCCACAGGAATTTGCCTGATACCGGATCAACACAATGAAGATAGTAGTCATAGCTGCCAAAAACCAGACATGCCCGTTTACCTGAGATCCAGATGTTGGCCGATCCAAGAATCTGGTCATCTGTTTTATATGACCATACAAGTTTACCGGTTAATTTGTTAACAGCCCGGAAAACTCCATCTGTTGAACCCACATAGACCTTATCTGCGTAAATAAGCGGAGAGGCTTCTATTGTACTGCCCGTTTCAAATTTCCATTTGATCCTGCCATCTGAAGTAACGGCGATAAGAGTTCCCTTATCATTACCAAAATAGATCAATCCTTCACTTACTACAGGTGAAGATTTGGTATTTGCACCAGTCGGAAGCATCCATTTTAGTCCGGGTAAAACAGGAAACTCAAAGGCGGATTTTCCGGCAAGGTCAGGTGCTCCCCTGAACAATGGCCAGTCGTTATCATTTAACTGGGCTTCAGCAGGCTGAAACAACGTAAACGTTAAGAATGCAAATATTAAGTACCTTTTCAATTGTTTGAAATGCAATAAAGATTCTCTTGAGTCCGGATATATATTGATTTTTCTGAGAAAGCCGGGGTGCAGTCAGTCCTCTCTCCAATAGGGGATTCCGCTACGAGATTAAATTCACCGGAAGCATTTACAACATGCATAACTCCACTCCTGTCAAGCAGATAGACATGATCATCCGCTATAATCGGAGAAGAATAAAAAGGTTCTCCAAAATAGTGGGACCACAAAGTATCTCCTTTCTCCGAATTATAGCAAGCGACATCTCCACTGCCGGTTGCGATGAATAGGAATTTATCATTTGCTACAGGACTTGAAGCATCCGGAGTAAAGGTGTTGTCCGCCCACACAGTAGCACCGGCTTTACCAGGCTTTAAGGCAATGACATTAAAGTAATCCTGTGCTGCAAAGACCATTTTACTGTTCACTGCAAGAGATGGAGCAACATCACCGGAAACCCCGGGAAGACTCCACAGTTCTTTTCCGGTAACCGGATCATAAGCTGATATATTAGGATTTCCGTTTATCAGCAACTGCGGTTGCCCATCAAAATTTGCAAGCACGGGTGATGAGTTTACCGGGCGCCCCGATCTGATTGTCTCCCATTTCAGTTCACCTGTCCCAAGATCATATCCGGATATTGAGATTTTGTCCTGACTGTCATATTGGACCAGCAATAATTTTTCAAAAATTACCAGGGACGAAGAATATCCATAAGTACCTTTAGGGATGCCTAAATTTTTTCCCCATTTAAGCTTTCCGTCATGGTCGAAGCAAACAAGGTTGCCATTGCCAAAAATTGCACAGACTACATTTTCACTCACAGCTGCTGTCGGAACTGCCATGCCAGCTTCCGGATCTGATTCAGGTGCTTCTGTAGAAGCTCCCGGGAATCCTGAACCTGAACCGGTCCAGATATTTTCGCCTGTTTTCTTGTTAATGCAGTATATTTCGCATTCTCCATTTACAGCTCCGGTACAGAATAACCTGTCACCCCAGATTACCGGTGAGTTCTTTCCGGGCTTTGGTACAGTAGTTTTCCATTTTATATTGGTCCCGTCAGTTCCGTTCCATTGAGTTGGATAATCCGTTCCTCCTGCAATGCCACGGCTTCCTTCACCCCTGAAGAATGGATAATTTACATCTCCTGGTTGATTTACCACGGAATTGACCACTGTTTCAGTGTTTTCTGCTTTTGCCGATGACCGTCCGGGCGCCGGAAGCCGGGTTCTAAGCACAAATGATGATATAATTGCGAGGATAGTGATTGCACCGGTGGAGATGAGCAGATAGCGCCGGCTATTAACCTTTTCTGATATGATATCAGGCTTATCAGGACGCAAAGCACGGACAGGCTTTTCACTGCCTGCAACAAGCCGCTGAAAAAATACAAAAACAATGGCACCCGCAAGAAGAAGATAGGAGCCTGTCTCAACCTGCCATCTCGAAGAAAAATATGCTTTTCTTGCCATAAGGTCAATCGCCCTTACCTGCTCAGCCTTGTCCCTGTTATCGGGATCCCTGTCAAACTGCTCCTTTACCGATTGCAGCGAAGGACTGTTCACAGGATCCAGCTTTTTGAGCTGAATCAGGCTTAAAAGTATCGTAAATGCAATTACAACCGTGAATACTCCCGATACCAGGCTGATTCCCTTAAATAATCTGACGTCTTTTTCCGAAAACTTCATTTTTTATTTTTTTATCTTGACAGGACAAAATTTAAAACACTTTGCGCAACTATAGCATCTTCCCCGGTCAGGTTCATACTCCGTACGTATTTTCCTCAAGGTAATTCTGAAAAATCCTATTCCGAGTGAGAGTCCAAGAAATAATCCAACCCATGGTGCACCATTTCTGAACCTTCCAATAATCAGCTGTTCCTGCTGAAATAATTCATCTTCCGTCTTTCCCGATTCAAAAAAAGCTACAGCAGCTTTTGAGACTGCCTTAATACCTTTTTCTTTCTCGAGTCTGATCTCCTTTGCCAGCTTTACGTTATTATTCACGACTGAAAGAGCAGGCGCTGCGTTATAAAGAATAACTGCCAAACCTGCCGCCAGAACAGGTATCATCATAAAGTAAATCAGCGATCCTTTAAAAGGTTTTTCGGCATTTTCAGGATGAGGTTCAGGATCGGTCTGAAGAATCGCATCATATGGGCAACCTGATTCGCATAGCCTGCAACTGCGGCATTCGGCAGGAGAAATTGTAACATGCTTTAAAGAGAATCTGGAAAAAATATTCTGAAGAACTCCATAGGGACATAAATACCTGCAGTAAGGACGGTTGACAAATATCCCGACAACCAGAAGAAGTGAACCGAAAATTACCATTGTATAAGGGGCGTCGATCCTGAAGATCCCAACAAACGGATCATAACGGCAGATAAGGAACTGGCTTTCGGTAGCAGCAAACAGGACAGCAATGCCAAGGTAAACAAATGGTATTGCTGCAAGTACCTTTTCAACCTGTCTGGGTACTTTAACCTGCCTGAATCCTGTGAGTTCCTGTATTGCCCCCAGCGGACATACCCCGGCACAAAAGACACGTCCGAAAAGTAAAGCAAAAACCAACGGGATAATGAAAAAAAGTAAAGCAGACAAAGGAATTGCATAGTTACCGTTGAAAAGAGCCAGCGACATGTTCTGCACTGAACCTATTGCACATATGCATCCCTGCCTGTAAAAGCCAAAATACGCAAGAGAGAATAAAGATATCCACACGATTCCCTGCCGCGATCTCTTTACCAGAGCAATCCAAGTCGTTACAAGCAAGGCCCCTATAAGAACAGCAACATCCATATATTCCCACATCGGTCCTCTCTGATTCAGAAACTGATGGGTAGGGAAGGTGTAACCGCTCTCAAATTCAGGCCTCGGGAATCTCTCCTGTTGCTGCTGCTGAGCATAGAGAATTGAATGCCAGATAAGCAGTACTGCCAGAATTAAATAAGGTAGATATTTCTTAAAGTGTCTTATCATTCACTATTTTTTTAAGCACTTCGATTGATCTCCCCTGAAGGGGAGACCCCGCAAAGCGGGAGAGGGGTACTTTCTAACATCCCCCTGACCCCCTTCGAAGGGGGAATACTGCTTTTTAATTTTAGCATCATATCTTTGGTTTTCTCCTATTCACTCCAGAGTATGCAGCTACCGGCGGAAACATCTGCGGGCGTGGTTTTAACGTGCTTCTTGCTACTTTAGGCGGTACACCCGACTTAAGCTCCTTTCTTATATATGCTTCAGTAGCTGGCACTCTTATAACTGCATCTGACGGACATATCCGTGCAATCCGGCATTGGTTGCAATTAACACAAAGATTATGCATAATCTGCAGGTAGAGCGAGCCGTTGCCGAAATTAGCGCAAGCTTTGACACATTTTGAACATCCGTCACAGAGTTTTTCATCAATTGTATATTCAAAATAAGGTTCTTCAATGAATTTCCGTTTTATTGCTCCTGTTGGACAAAGCTGATCCTCTGCAGCGGTGCTGTACTTTTTTGCTCCCTGACGAAGATAACCCGGACAAAAATCACAATAGCCACACATCGGAAATGCATTTGTGCATTTTGCAGCTGAAGGGGTCATTACACATGCGGTCCTGCATTGCTCGCAGCTTGTGCACTTATATGGATCTATCTGCCAGACATAACCTTTCGCATCGGCTTTCCTGTAAAGAATTACAGGTAAAGCGACAAGCGGAGCTGCAACGATTATTCTGCCCGCTTTCTTTACAAAATCGCGCCTGGTCCCGGCTTTTCCCTTTTTTTCTTCCATTTTATTCATTTAAGAAAATTGAACAGTCGGTTTCTCCTTTACATATCCCATTGCCTGGGCAGGTTTTACAGTCAGAACCTGTTACTACCCTGCTTCCTGTAAGTATTGCGATACCTGCAAGTAATCCAAATAACAGGTACCGGATCACTCTTTGTATAAAATCGTTTCTGTTCATTATATGATTATGTTACAAAGTCAACATCTGTTATACACTCCAGACTTCTCCAAAATGGAGAGGAACTTATCAGAATTTTTTACTTCTTATTTTTTTTCTTAAAAACATATAACTGTGAGTCAGCAGGATTTGCTCCGTAAATGATCTTGCCCTCATATGAGGCAACATCAAGGGGAAGGGCAGGAACAAATTTATTCTGTGACGAAACAAATTCCACAAATCCACCTTGTCTATCCAGGATTTTTATACGGTTAATTCCTTTCTCAGCGGTTACAAAACCTTCCGGTATCAATGCAAAATGGGCCGGATTGCAACATCCGCAGAATGAGCCTGGTTCAACACCGGGCTCGCCAAAAAAACTTATCATTTTTCCATCAATATCCCTCTTTTCTATTCTCGTCTTACCAGGATTTACCACGAACAGGTTTGACTCGCTGTCCAATGCAATGTCGAAGTAAAAGCTTGGTACAACAAATGCATCATCCGATCTGCCAATCATCGATTTTAGGGCTCCTTTCTTATCAATGGCAAAAACTGTTTTGTTTGCTGCATCCGCAAATGCAACATAAGTTTCGTTTGCGGAAAGAGAAGTGATTATTGAATTATCCTCATACGGACCCCAATCGGCGGTTTTTTCTCCCCTCATGTTCAGTACCAGGATCATCGCCTGAACCGCAGCATAAACATTGTCCTCTGATACTGTCAGTGCTGTGACAGGCATTTCGGTTCTGTATTCCCAAATCAGGTTTAACACAGAATCGTAGCAGGCGACAAATGATTCCCCGCCTAAAAGGATTTTCCCGTCGGCAGCAACAGCTAAAGCATTCAGCTGGCCTTTACCGGGATTAAAAACTCTTACGACTGTCCAGTCGTCAGTGACATTTTGTATTTCCCCGATTGACAGATTAACCTTAGGAGTATCCTTTTTTAGCGCTGAATCATAGACTATGTAACCGATAAAGACAACCAGCAGTGCGATTATGGTAACTGAAGCCCATTTTTTATTCATATCGTTCTACTTTTTACTGATATCAAGGCATAACATGTTATGCGCATCTCTCATCATCAGGTATTTACCTGCAATAGCCATCGGGCTCCATGCCTCTATGGCATCCATAACTTTATGGCTCGCCACAAGGATGGCATCAGCATTTTCAATTCTGAAGAGGTATAGTGTACCTTCATCGTCGAGGAGGTACAGTTTGTCATCACTCATAATAAACGGACCCATCCCTTTGCCAAACCTCTTTTCCTTGCCGCTTGACCATACAGGCGTAATCAGGTTTGATATGTCATAGCAGGCAAGCTGCTTTTTGAGCGGACCGGCATTTTCCGGTAGTACGGTCCACAGATGACCACCTTTTACGATCGGAGTCTGCTGCTCGCTGGCCAATCCCTCCGAAGCCTTATGCTGCTCAACCACACTTGCGGTATAACCTGACCCTTCCCTGGTGATTCTGATCCTTGCAGCACCGGCTCCGTAGCTTCCAAAAACAGCTATTTCATTATTCCCGAGGTAAATGGGTGACGATACAGCAATAGGGGGACTCCAGTCAGTTGTCTTCCAAAGTACCTTTCCGACATCATCCCCTTCTGCTGATATACCGCAAACACCACCAAGTGCAGCGTAGACAAACATTTTCTTACCGTAAATATTCATCGGGATTATCGAAGTATGCGACATCCTGAGTGAATCAGGATTCGGGGTTTTCCAGAGTATTTTCCCGGTGGCACATTCCACTCCAATCATCAGTGCCTTTCCTCCCGGCGCAATAATTGCCATATCATTGTCGATCAAAGGACACTGACCGCAATAAAAATCGGGTGTTATTTTTCCCTTTACAGTTCCCGGAATACCATATTCTTTCTCAAGATCTATTGACCAGAGAAGGTTTCCGTTCAACGGATCCACGCACATGACATGAGACCTCGGGCCAATCGTAACAACATATTTGTCGGTAACGGCAGGAATTGTCCTGGAATAACCGTGATTGCGCTTGAATTCCACGTTATACCATCGCCTCCAAAGCTCGGCACCCGATTCAAGGGAGAAGCACCTGAGCATGTCAGCTTTGCGTTTTTCATTATAGTCGAGAACATACACGCGACCGTTCAGGACCGCAGGACCTGCATATCCTTCACCAAGAGTGGTCTGCCACACAACAGGCGGGCCTGAAGTGTCCCATTCTTCCGCAAGAGGCGTTGGATCTTTGCTTATGTTATCAAAATCCGCACCCCTGAAACGCGGCCAGCTCCCGGGAAGAATTTCTCCCATTGTGCCGAGTGTATCAAAAAATTCACCGATTATGACTGAATCTGATATCTCCTTCCGGGGAGGCCGGTTATCCATGCCTGGTACACGCTCAACTACATTGTACGACGGATTGGCAAAGATCCACCATGAAAATGCAGAAACGAAAATGACTGCAGCAATGCTTATAAATAATATGCTGTTTTTCTTACCCAATAGTATTCTGACTAATTATATTTATGAGGTATTTTACATCAAAGATAATATCTAAATTATCAGAATGATAATCTTCTGTAACTCTGTGGATCTCTGTGTCTCCTCAGTGGAACTCAGTGTAAGTTCTTTTAGTTACACAGAGAGCACAGAGAAGTCACAGAGATCCACTGAGGGTTTGGGGGTTACTTGGCTTTGATTGAATATACAGCCAGATAATCCCCGTGCCGTAAAAAGAGCCTTCCCTTATCTATCACAGGATGAGACCAGTAAGGGCCTGTGCCCTTCTTGACCTGGAATGAGCTGATTATGTCAAGTTTCTCACTGTTTGGTCTTACAAGGGCAACATTTCCGGTCTTTTCTTCATAAATATAGAGCAAACCATCAGCGGATATTACTGATCCCTTATTGTTCCAGTCGGTGATCCACATGGTTTTGCCTGTGGTCCAGTCAACGCATATCCACCTGCCCTTTGAGTTGTTATCGTGGGTAGAACTGTAGATATAATTCCCGATAAGTACCATTCCTCCGACATGCGGATTAATATCCGGATTTTTCCATACCAGTTCAGGATCCTTCCCGTCAAAGCTGAGTTTGATTTTAGCTGAAGTCTGCCCGTAACCGTTGGCCATAAAAAGGAACCCATCCCTGTAAATTGGTGTATGAATGTAGTTTTCGCCACCAAGAGAGGCAAAATTGAATTTCCATAGCAGTTTGCCATCCGCTGCATTTACACCTATTATCCAGGTTGGTGTACAGGTAATAATTATTTTGGTCCCCTTGTTCTCGATAAGGAGTGGATTTACGTATTGCGATCCTTCATTTAATGACGGTGTCTCCCATACCACCTTACCGTTATCAACATTGAATGCAACCATCGCGGCAATATTGCCACCAGGGGTAACTATTACCTTATTGTCGACAACAACCGGGGACTCACTTATCCCAAACCTCGGAACAGTTGCTTTGTATTTGCTGTAATAATCAACAGTCCACAGTATCTTTCCATCGGTGGAAACACTTGACAATTCACCCTGGCCACTTACGACAAATAATTTCCCATACGCAAAGGTTGGTGTGCAACGGCTTTCAGGTGAACTGTTCACTGTTGACATTCTGCCGTATTCCACATCCCATTTCTTTTTGCCATCCTGGGTAAAAGCGGTTAGCACATCTTTGTCACCTCTGATGCCTGTGATGTAAACGGCATCATTAGTAACAGTAGCACTTGAATATCCCATCCCGATTCCTGAAGCCTCCCAGATAAGTGCAGGGCCTGATGAAGGCCAGCTCTTCAATAACCCGGTTTCATTATAAATACCTGATCTGTTCGGACCGCGCCATCCGATTTGTTGTCCGTAAGTTTCCACGGTAATGATAACCAGGATTACTAACAATGCGATTTTTATTAAACTTCTTTTCATAATTTCTATTTTTTGTTTAGGTTTTGCAATATAAAAAAATGTCCTAAACAAATCGCTAAACATTCTTTCTGCGAAATCATCTTTTTAAAGAATTAAAATCTTTTAACAGTTTTTAATATTTCTTAACAGCAGACAGGTGCATTTTCCTTTTTTTCAGATCAATGAGGTGAGTTCAATCAGTAAATCATAACTATTTTTCATTAGTGTCCACTAAAAATTAAATATTGTTCTTTGAAATCATGAGTACATCGAGGTGGTAGCGTTTTTTGTGAGCGTGTCGATTTGAAATTGAATACAACTCAGATTATTAGGATGAAATTTTATCATTACCGTTGGCTTCAGCCAACGGTATATAAACTCATCTAAAAGGACTTTAGTCCATAATTTTGGGCTAAAGCCCCATACATTAGGTGTACTCCTGATCCGTTGGCTAAAGCCAACGGTAAGTTAAAATAACTTCTATATTCTTGAAATTTGATTATTCCGCATAAGGACAAAACGCTTTTAAAAGAGCTACTTACAAACCAAAATTACCAAGATGCCAAAGAACTAAATTGTATACAGTTGAAAATCAATTATATTTAAGTGGACACTAATGATTATTTTTAATAAATTATTAAATCTTTGACTGTATATAGTTGATCTATTGGAATTTATATCTGAGCCTCCTGAACTAATGTTTAATATTCACAGTTGATTATAATTTCTAGCGATTAATCAATTTTGCACTGCCGGCAGAATATCTGTCACCCTGAACCTTTATTCCTGCTGAAGCTTTGTTCATTTCCCGAAGCTCCTCAGATGAGAGTTCCACAGATACAGATCCGAGATTCTCATTTAACCGGTGCAACTTTGTTGTGCCGGGAATCGGAACTATCCATGGTTTCTGTGCCAGTAACCATGCAATGGCAACCTGGGCAGGAGTAACATTTTTACGTTGTGCGACCTGTGTCAGCAAATCTACAAATGCCATGATTTGCCTTAAGATTTTCAGGAGATAATCGGGGAACTGTACTGCGGAAATCCTTACTGTCGAATGTTGTGTCCCGCCTCATTTTCCCGGTGAGAAAGCCCTTGCCAAGCGGACTGAATGGTACAAATCCTATTCCAAGTTCTTCAAGCGTCGGGATTATTTCTGCTTCGGGTTCTCTCCACCACAATGAGTATTCACTCTGCAAAGCAGTAACGGGCTGCACTGCATGTGCACGACGGATTATTTGTACTCCAGCCTCTGAAAGACCAAAATGTTTTACTTTCCCTTCTTTAATAAGGTCCTTTACCGCTCCGGCAACATCTTCAATTGGTACATTGGGGTCAACACGGTGCTGGTAGAACAGGTCAATAACTTCTGTCTTAAGCCTTTTCAACGAAGCTTCAGCAACTTGTTTGATATGCTCCGGACGACTGTTGAGTGCTGAAACGCC
Organism: uncultured Bacteroidales bacterium; assembly: GCA_963831935.1. Classification (GTDB taxonomy): domain Bacteria; phylum Bacteroidota; class Bacteroidia; order Bacteroidales; family VadinHA17; genus LD21. Next base: position 222,951 of record CAWHSH010000005.1, on the reverse strand, counting down.
AGTTGTGTCGAAGCCGAATTTTGTAGCAATTACCACTTCCCGGCGAAAAGGAGCCAAAGCTTCACCAACGAGTTCTTCGTTAATAAATGGTCCGTATACTTCAGCAGTGTCAAAAAAAGTTACCCCACTTTCTACCGCTTTATGAATAAGTGTTATCATCTCCTTCTTATCAGCAATTGTCCCATAGCCAAAGCTCATTCCCATGCATCCAAGCCCGATAGCGGAGACTTCCAGGTTGCTTTTACCCAGTTTCCGTTTTTGAATTCCTGTATTCATAATTTTATACCTTGATTTATGCAGCAAAGATCAATTACATTAACTTCAAAAAAAACTAAAACAAAACAATAAATTACGAAATCAAACAATACTGAGTTTCAAATGACTCAGGTATTGGCGATTTTTATCATGATAACGTGATCTACTTATTACAGGATGTGCCTGCAATGGCCCTAATACAGCTTTTCTCCAAGTGCTGCTTTTAATCTGTAAATACTTGCAGCATAATCGATCCTCGCTTTGAGAAGTTGCAGTCTGCTTTCCGAAACATTGGTATTTGCATCAAGAAGCTCCAGATTGGTAATTGCACCGGCTCTGAAACTGGTCTCAGCCAGTGTATATGCTTTTATAGCCTGATCGAGCTGAAGATTGAATTGTGATACCTTTTGAAGCGCCGATCTCATATAAGCCTCAGCTTCTTTTACCTCTGAGGTAATATTTCTTTTTATATTTTCTGCTTCCAGATTTACCATATTGATTGCCGATTCGTTCTGTAAAAGGTTGAATTTTGTCTTCATCCCGTCGAAAAGAGGAATAGAAATACCTATTCCGACAGTATAATTTGGTTTTATTGCTGCAAGATCCGGAATATATCCGTTCTTTAATCCGCCTGAAGCCTGAAAGTTGATAACAGGTTTATTCATTGCCTTTATAAGCTGATATTTTAATCCTGCAAGTAACGCCTTTTGCTGGTTTATTAATACTTCATTACGGTTATGAAATGCAAAACTAATAACAGAATCCTGGATATTTTCCGGAGCAGCAACATTAAGCTCTTTACATACAACAGGTTTCAGATCATCCTTTCCGAGAAGGGAGCCCATATAGGCTTGTTGAATATCGAGGGCTGTCAGTAGATCCACTTTCTGACTTTCAGCTGCAGATATCCTTACCTTTGTTGAAAGGATCTGGTAATCAGTTGCAGCCCCTGTCGATTTCATTGTTTCAACATACTTAAGATGAGCCTGGAGCGTAGCAAGCTGTTCATCTTTTATCCCGACAGCTTCCTGAAGATAGCTAATTGAATAGAAATTATTAACTGCAGCCAGAGACATTTGTTGCCTGACCTGTTCGAGTGCCTGTTCGCCAATTACTTTGTTCTCCGTCTCTATTTCAATGCTCTGCCGTGTCCTTCCAAAATCATAAATCACCTGTCTGTAATTGATAGCAGCTGAATAATTGTTATCAGGGTATAATTTGAAAGTGCCAAGATCTGGTATTGTAAGTTTGATCACGGGGCCTATATTAGCGAAGTTTGCACTCAGATCAACCTGTGGATAATAACCTGTTTTTGCAAATCCAATGCGTGCGTCAGCATTCCTGAGAGCTTCTTGAGCACTCTTTACAGTCGGATGATTCATGACAATTTCCTTAATCACCGACTTCAATGTCAGAGAATCAGTAAAAGAATTTGCCGAAGGATTCTTATATTCCTGTCCATATATAATTGTATTAATGAACAGGAGAGCAAAAAGCATTTTATAGCCAGGCCCGGTTTTTATAATGTTAATCATTTACTGGGATTTTTTCTGTTTTAGACTTTTTTGTATGCATAAAAATGATAGGAATGCCTCCGATCAGTGTAATTATGCTTGCAAGCAGGAAATCATCGCTGATGCCCTGTATGTAAGCCTGTTTATTTATATTTGATATGATGAGGCTCTGACTGATGCCGGATGCTTTTGAGACAGATGCACCTGCATCATGAATAATATGGAATTTTATGTTATTTGATGTCTCCTGAAAAACCTCGGATCGCGGATTAAGGGCAAGTCCGTATTGCTGTGCATGATAATTTACTCTCGAAGTCAGAAGTGTCGCCAGGATAGCAACACCCAGGCTTCCTCCAAGCTGCCGTACTGAGTTTGTTATTCCCGAAGCCTGAGCCATCTTTTCGCGTGGAATTTCAATAAGGGCAATAGTGCTTAATGCGGTGAACATCAAGCCCATGCCAACTCCACGGATATAAAGTGAAAACATAATGTACTTTAATTCGCTGAGGTACGATAGTTTTGAATTCAGGTAGAAGCTGAACGCCATAAACAAAACTCCAATAATTATAGGAAGCTTTGGATTTAACTTGTCAGAAATCCTTCCTGACACGGGAGCAATAATTCCCTGTATAATGCCGACCGGAAGAAAGACGGATCCGGCCTGTAAAGCAGTGTATCCCATTGAATTCTGTAAATATACCGGCATCAGAAAGGTGCTTCCGAACATTCCTAAACTGAAAAATATCATTACCAGGTTAGCCAGTCCGAAATTGTAATTACCAAGCAACCTGAGTTCAATAAGGGGTTCTTTGGTGGTAAATTCTGCAGTAATGAAAACTGCGAGTGAAATAAGTGAAATTGCCCCGCACAAAAGTATATAGGGAGCATGCCATCCTACAGAATTCGTTGCAGCATTACCCTCAGATAAAGCATAAAGGGTTATGGGAAGAAAAATTGTTACAGAAATGAAGCCAACAAGATCAAATTTTCTCTTTCGCTTGCTTTTATATTCCGACTGGATAATAAGAGTAAAAAGCATTGCCACGATTCCGACAGGAATATTAATGCCGAAGATCAGCTGCCAGCTGAAATTGTCAACAATGAAACCACCCAGAAGCGGCCCGAACGAAACCGAGGCAGCTGCTGCAATACCCCAGAAGCCAATGGCAATTCCTCTCTGATTCGGCGGGAATTCCCTGGTAATAATCGCTAAACCTAAAGGCTGGATCATTCCTGCTCCCAGTCCCTGTACTACCCTTGACGCAATAAGGATATTTTCGTGGGAAGATAAACTGCACAGGAATGATCCGGTTGTGAAAAAAAACAATCCTGTAAAATACATTCTCTTGAATCCGTATCTGTCTCCAAGCCATCCGGATGTCGGCAGCATGACAGCCATTGCCAGCATATACGCCGTTATCACCCACTGCATCTTATTTAGCCCCACACCCAGAGAAGCCATTATCTTAGGAAGACCTGTATTGACAACTGTCGCATCAAGAACTGCCATAAAGGTCCCTAACATGACATTGACCAGAAGAAACCATTTATATGATATATGCCTGGGATGAAAAACAGAACCGGGTTGCCTGATGAAGTTCCTTATCCGATGAGATGGAGTCCTGCGTCTTTCCATTTTTACTTCCTTGTTATCTTCACGACAGCCGACATTCCGGTAATTATATTGAAGGATGATATGTTACTGCCCGCATCAGTGCTGTCGATCGAAATCTTTAACGGTATTCTCTGCGTAACCTTTGTAAAATTACCCGAGGCGTTGTTTGCCGGGATAAGCGAAAAAACTGATGCCGTACTTGCTCCAACAAGGAACACTTTGCCGTAAAACCTGACATGCGGAAAAGCATCTATTTTAAAGCTCGCCTTCTGCCCGTCCGTGTATTTCTGAGATTTTCGTTTCCTCAAGGAATACTAATATCCATTTACTTTTATCATTTGTCAATGTAAAGATTGACTGTCCCGGTTGTATAATATCCCCGGGCAACAGCCATCTTTTTGAAATCACTCCGTCACCTGGTGAATATAATTTGGTATTACCGAGCTGAGATTCAAGGTACTTTTATCTGGGCTTCTGCTGTTTCGACAGCTGCTGAAGCAGAAGCTATCTGTGCTTTTGACACTGAAAGCATTGACTTTGAAGCATCAACCTGTGCAGAAGCAGCTTCATAAGCTTTCCTTATATGATCAAATTGTTCCTGGGTAATGACTCCGCCTTCATATTGCTTGTTGGCCCTTTCAAAATCTTCCCTTGCTCTTTCTGAATTTATTTCAACTACCCTCAAACTTTGCTGATCGGATGCATATTTTGTCTCAACCTGCCTCTTATTTGTTATTGCCTGGTCCCTTAATGCAAGCGCCTGGTTCTTCTGAGCCAGAATATCAGAACTGTCAAGTTCGGCCAGAAGTTGTCCTTTTGACACAACTTCACCTTCATCAGTGTATATAGCTGCAATCCGGCCAAGCATCTTTGAACCAACTGTTACATTTTCAGCGTCAACACTCGCATCATCAGTTGTGATATACTTTGAATAATCCCTGTACCAGTACCATGCACCGGTCAGAACCGCAAGAATTACAATCCCTAATGGAATATAAACTTTAAGCTTGCTTTTGTTAAAACTCTGTTTCATTTATTTGAATGGATAAATATTAAAAACTTGTTATATTCATTTGTACATCAAACCTTTAATAAAGATCTCAGTAATATCGGTTACTTTCTCTGATAACATTTCATATTCCTTGTCATCTATAACAAGAAAGTCCTTATCGGTAATAAAACCACTCCGCAGCCCCCTTAACAGATCGAGAAAAAGTGCTGCAATTCTGCCTGTATCACCGAATGTAAACTGACCGCTTACTTTCCCTTTTTCAAGTACTTTCATTATGAGCCTCTTTTCTTCTTCACGGAAATCGATCATTGAACTTACTATCTTTGGTTTGAGCCCCGACAATGATGAAACCCTTATCCGGCTCAGGTTCAAAAGTTTCTTAAAATAGGAGAGTCTTGTCAATGCATATTTTCTGAGACACATGGCTGGATCAGCAACAGTCCTTATATCCTCTTCCAATCTTTTCAAAAACTCGGTCTGTTCTTTTCTGATAACTGCAACATAAAGATTCTCTTTATCAGGAAAATAATAATATAGCGAAGCTTTCGACATTTGAAGATCGTCTGCAATCTCCCTCATCGTTGTCTTTTCAGCACCATAAAGGCCAAAACGTTTCTGAGCAGCATCGATAATTATTTGAGCCTTATATTCCACCTGTATGACCTGAATACTTAATCAAAAAATTGTGATCTTCTGAGGTGACAATCACTCTGACCTTTTTGTTCAAATAGTCAGAAACTTCAGAAAATTTCGGAAGGGAGTATCAGTTAAAAATTCAACCCGGTTTAAATCCCCGGTATTAATACTTTTTAATATGAAATATTATTTATGTCATTTTAATGGAATAAACATATATTGATTTTTAAATTTATTTTATTAATTAAATTAAGGTAAATACTTAATATATTTTATATTATTTAGATATTTTATAATAATTTAATTTTGATTTATGAAAACAATTATTAGTTTTGCAGAATTATTTAATAAAAGTACTGGTAACCAGTAACAGGGCCGGGCGTTAAAGGGAAGCAGCCAGCAACTAAAGGAGTGATTAAGTACAAACTTCAAAAGGAATAAAATGTGCGGGATAGTAGGAGTTTTTGACCTGAAAGTCAATCATATGGAATTAAGGACTTCAGTCCTTAAAATGTCAAAAAAAGTGAGGCATCGCGGACCTGACTGGTCAGGGATCTTTTACTGCGAAAAAGCTATTCTTGCACATGAACGATTATCAATAGTCGATCCTGAGTCAGGCAGGCAGCCGCTCTACAGCAAGGACAGGAACCTGATACTGGCAGTAAACGGTGAGATATACAACCATCAGGAGATAAGGAAACGATACGAAAAATCATATGAATTTCTTACTCATTCCGACTGTGAGGTGATCCTTCCCCTTTACCGCGACAAGGGACCTGAATTCCTTGAGGAGATGAACGGGATATTTGCATTTGCTCTTATACGACAGGGAAAAAGATTGTTATTTTATTGCGCGTGACCATATCGGTATTATTCCCCTTTACATAGGATGGGATCATTTTGGAAACTTTTATGTGGCCTCTGAACTTAAAGCACTTGAAGGGGTTTGCAATAAAATTCAGGAATTTCTTCCCGGGCATTATCTCTACAGCAGGGACGGAATAATGAAGAAATGGTATACCCGCGACTGGATGAATTACGATGCTGTTGAAAAAAATGTAACTTCAATTGACGATCTGAGGTCAGCAATGGAAGCATCTGTTCACAGGCAACTTATGTCAGATGTACCATACGGGGTGCTTCTTTCTGGTGGACTTGATTCTTCAGTTGTCTCGGCCGTGGCAAAGAAATTTGCACCCAGAAGAATTGAGTCAGACGATCAGGCTGAAGCCTGGTGGCCTCAGCTGCATTCCTTTGCAGTCGGACTGATCGGGTTCACCCGATCTGGCCGCCGCCAGAAAAGTCGCTGATCACATCGGGACAGTCCACCATGAAATCAATTTCACCGTGGAAGAAGGGCTGGATGCAATACGGGATGTAATATATCACATTGAAACATACGATGTTACTACTGTAAGAGCTTCCACTCCGATGTACCTTCTTGCCAGAGTGATAAAATCGATGGGAGTAAAGATGGTTCTTTCAGGGGAAGGTGCAGATGAAATATTCGGAGGTTATCTTTATTTTCATAAAGCACCTGATCCGAGGGCATTTCATGAGGAAACAGTCAGAAAACTCAGCAAACTACATCTTTACGACTGCCTGAGAGCAAATAAATCACTGGCTGCATGGGGAGTTGAAGGGCGGGTACCATTCCTTGACAAGGAATTCATGGATGTTGCAATGCGCCTCAATCCGAAAGACAAGATGACTTCAAAGGAACGAATTGAAAAATGGGTGCTTAGAAAAGCCTTCGAGGATTATCTTCCGGCGAGCATCGCCTGGAGACAGAAAGAGCAGTTCTCCGACGGTGTAGGCTATAACTGGATTGATACGCTTAAAGGCTCTGACAGCAAAGGAAGTAACTGATGAGCAGTTGACAAATGCGAAGTACCGTTTCCCGATAAATCCTCCAATGTCAAAAGAAGAATATTATTACAGATCAATTTTTACAGAACATTTCCCTTCCGATTCAGCGGCTTCATGCGTGCCTTCGGTTCCTTCCGTTGCATGCAGCACAGCTGAAGCCCTCGCATGGGATGCATCATTTAAAAACATGATCGACCCGTCAGGCAGAGCCGTGAAAAATGTACATGTCGATTCCTACAAATAAATTATTATTTATTCTTTGTGTAATCTTTGTGCTCCTCTGTGGAACTCTGTATAAGTGTACCACTACCCCCAACCCCCTGAAGGGGGCTTAAGAAAAGTCCCCTTCAGGGGATTTTGGGGTGAATCACTGAGAAGTCACAGAGAACACAGAGTTTTAAAGGTGATACTATTGTATTTAAGTTAAATTATTTTAATTTTATTGCCATTGAAAACCTTAAAACCTGCCTTCAATGGAAAACGATGACGATTACGATCTGAAGATCATCCTCTGGCTTATTCTTTTCCTCGTTTTCGGGATAATCATAATTACCTGCAAGCCCGTTTCCCGGGATTATATTATGACTGTCAACGGACCGGAATCTCCGGGCAAAATGGGCATTACGCTCGAACATGAACATATCCTGGTCGACTTTATCGGAGCCGACAGCACAGGTTATTTCCGCTGGAACAGGGATTCAGTGATTAAAAAAGTTTTACCGTTAGTGCTTGAAGCAAAGGAAAAGGGAGTAAAAACTATTGTCGAATGCACTCCGGCTTACCTTGGACGTGATCCTCTGTTGTTGAAATCTCTTTCGAGGAGCTCGGGAATGAATTTCGTTACAAATACAGGCTATTATGGTTCAAATAAAAATAAATACATTCCGGACAGCTTCTACAAATCAGATGCTCAGGAAATTGCAGATCTCTGGATAAGCGAATTTGAGAACGGTATTGAAAACACAGGGATCCGTCCCGGGTTCATAAAAATAGCTGTCGATCCTGCCGATACTTTATCTCCTGAACACAGGAAAATTATCACAGCAGCAGCTATAGCACATCTCAGGACCGGACTTGTTATTGCCTCCCATACAGGCCCGGATAATCCTGCTTTCGCCCAGGTAAACATACTAAAGAGAATGGGAGTCAATCCTTCTGCCTTTATCTGGGTTCACGCACAGGCGGGAACAACTGAGGGAAATATTAAGGCGGCAAAGGAAGGTGCCTGGATTTCACTTGATAATATCCGAAAAAGACAAGAAATTGAGGCTGGTGCCCCTAACAGCATTGGATGGTATGCCGACAGGGTTGTTGAGTTGAAAAAACAGGGTCTTCTTTCAAAGGTGCTGATCTCCCATGATTCTGGCTGGTACGATCCTGCCAAACCGAACGGCGGCACCATTAACGGATACACCGATATTTTTGATTCATTTATACCGGTTCTGAAAGAAAAAGGTTTAACCGATGATGAAATAGATCAGATACTGGTGAAAAACCCTGCAGAGGCATTCAAAGTAAAAATAAGGAGGTTGTAAAATGGACAACATCCCCCCTGACCCCCTTCAAAGGGGGACTATGCACCTTAAAACTTAACCGGATATGAGTTCAGGCATTAATGCCGCAGTATGTGCCTCCCTTGCCCTTGCATCCTGTGCCCAGCAGGGCAGGGAAAAACCATTGCCGAATATTGTTTTTATTCTTGCCGACGACCTTGGGTACGGAGATCTGAGCTGCTATGGACAGCAAAAGTTTTCCACCCCAAATATTGACAGGATCTGCACAGCAGGGGATGCTTTTCAGGCAGCACTATACCGGTTGCACCGTCAGTGCTCCTTCGCGTTCCTGCCTGATGACCGGTCTGCATACCGGTCATACTCCAATTCGTGGCAATAAGGGCTGGCAACCTGAAGGGCAATGGCCTTTGCCGGAAAGCTCATATACCATCGCCGAAATGCTAAAAGCAAAAGGATATACGACAGGTGCTTTCGGGAAATGGGGACTGGGGTATATCGATACTGAAGGTGATCCCAATTCACAGGGATTCGATGAGTTTTTTGGATATAATTGTCAGAGTCTTGCTCATAATTATTATCCCGATCACCTCTGGCATAACCATGAAAAGATCCTGATCCATGAAAATGACAGCGGCAAAACCGGAGGATACAGCGCTGACCTGATCCATAGGGAAGCCCTTGCATTCATTGAACAAAATAAAGACAAACCGTTCTTTCTGTTCTACCCGACAACTATCCCTCATGCTGAATTGTTCGCAAAAGAAGGACTATATGAATCTGTTCAGGGGAAAGTTTAATCCTGAAAAAGAATTCAGGGGGACTGATAATGGTCCGGATTTCAGACAGGGACCGTATGGTTCCCAGCCTGAATCGCATGCTGCTTTTGCCGGCATGATAAAAGAGCTGGATGATTATGTTGGAGAGATCCTTGCAAAGCTTAACGAATTGGGGATCGGAAAGAATACGATCGTGATCTTCGCTTCAGATAACGGACCCCATCTTGAAGGGGGCGCCGATCCTGATTATTTCGACAGCAACGGGCCATTTAAAGGATACAAGCGCGATATGTACGAAGGGGGGATCCGGACACCACTGCTTGTAAAATGGCCCGGCAGGATAAAAGAGGGATCAGTATCTGATCATATCTCCGCCTTCTGGGATATTATGCCGACGCTGGCTGAAATAGCCGGATTACCGGTTCCGGAAGGAATTGACGGGATTTCATTTCTTCCTGAATTGCTGGGTAAAAAGCAGATGAAACATGAATATCTCTACTGGGAATTTCATGAACAGGGTGGTAAAATTGCTGTCAGGATGGGCGACTGGAAGGCAGTTAAACTCAATGTTGACAAAGGGCTTCAGTGGTCCGACAGAGCTGTATGATCTGGCCACTGATATTGGTGAAACCAGTAATGTAGCAGTATCGCATCCCGAAATTGTAAGAAAGATGGAGGAGATAATGGAGCAGGAACATATGCCTTCTGATGTTTTTCCATTTTCATTCGAAACATCTGAAAGCCCCCAAATCCCCTGAAGAGGGCTTAATAGAAGATAAAAATTGGCCCCCTTCAGGGGGGTTGGGGGGTTTAAATCAGTATATGAAAAAGATAGATCTTCTTACAGGCGCACTTGGATTATTATCTGCTGCAGCAACACAGTATTCTGCCGCTCAGACAATTGAAAAACCTAACATCATAATCATCTATGCCGACGACCTCGGTTACGGTGATGTAAGCTGCTATGGCGCAACAGCAATCAAAACCCCGAATATTGACAGGCTTGCAAGCCAGGGACTCAGGTTTACGAATGCACATTGCACTTCCGCAACCAGTACTCCTTCGCGATACTCATTACTTACCGGTGAATATGCCTGGCGGAGGAAAGGAACCGGCGTCCTGCCCGGTGATGCATCTGCCATTATCAACCCGGGCCGCACAACAATTGCCTCAGTCCTGAAAAGTGCCGGTTACAGAACCGGTGTTGTCGGTAAATGGCACCTTGGACTTGGACCGGAAGGCGGACCTGACTGGAACGGAGAAATCAAACCGGGTCCGCTGGATATGGGTTTTGATTATAATTTCATTATTCCTGCCACCGGCGACAGAGTACCATGCGTATTTGTTGAGAACAGGAGAGTTGTAAATCTTGATCCGCTTGATCCGATATCAGTAAATTACAAGGAAAAAATTGGTAACTGGCCGACAGGCAAGGAAAATCCTGAATTGCTGAAAATGCATCCCAGCCATGGACATGATATGACTATTGTTAACGGGATAAGCCGGATTGGCTATATGACCGGTGGCAAATCAGCCCTCTGGGTCGATGAAAATATAGCTGATGTCATTACTTCAAAAGCAGTGAAATTCATTCAGGAGAATAAGGATAAACCATTTCTTCCTCTATTTCTCCACACACGACATACATGTTCCAAGGGTTCCGAATCAGAGATTTGCAGGCAAAAGCGGTATGGGACCGAGAGGTGATGTGATCCTTGAATTTGACTGGTCGGTGGGTGAAATCATTAAAAGCAATAGATGATCTGAATCTTTCTTCCAGGACAATAATAATAGTAACAAGCGATAATGGTCCGGTCGTGGATGACGGTTATAAGGATGAAGCTGTTGAAAAACTTAGGGTTGCACAAACCTGCCGGTCCATTGAGAGGAGGAAAGTACAGTGCCTTCGATGGCGGTACGAGGGTGATTTTCATTGCACGGTGGACCGGTAAAATAAATCCGGGCACATCTAATGCCCTGTTCAGCCAGATTGACCTTATGTCTTCGTTCGCCGCATTGACAGGACAGACACTTGCTCCGGATGCAGGCCCCGACAGTTTTGATTACCTCAGTGTCCTTCTTGGCAAATCAAAAAAAGGACGGGAATGGCTCGTTGAACATTCTTCGTCAGGCAAGCTTTCGATCATAAATGGTGACTGGAAATATATCGAACCGGGACCTGGTCCAAAGATCCAGGTCAATACAAATACGGAAACAGGTAATGACACAATTCCGCAGCTTTATAACCTGAAGACCGACCTCGGCGAAAAAAATAATGTGGCACCCCAGAATCCGGATATTGTTAATAAATTAACAGTCCTTTTAAAACAAATAAGGAATAAAAATATAACCAGAGAAAATTAAAAAACTTACACAGAGCTCCACAGAGGTCTCACAGAGTTACACAGAGGTTTAATTCATAACGACTCTGTGGCCCTCTGTGTCGGCTCTGTGATCTCTGTGAAAGTTCTTAATAACCAGAAAAATGATAAAATTTAAATCCGCTATCGGAATAGGCATGGCGTCTGTCACGGCATTCCACACTGCAGGTCAGAGCGCTATACAATTCAAACAATGCACCCCAAATATTGTCCTGATCCTTATGGACGACATGGGTTATGGCGATATCGGAAGGACAGGCGCAAACCAGTACGAAACCCCGAACCTGAACCGTCTCGCAAACCAGGGCATGCAGTTTACCTGGTATTACTGCCCCCAGGCTGTAAGCAGTGCATCAAGAGCGGGATTACTTACCGGATGCTATCCCAACCGGGTCGGCATTTCAGGAGCTCTTATGCCATGGGCACAGATCGGAATAAATCCTGAAGAGACGACCATTGCTGAAATGCTTAAAACAAAAGGTTATCATACCGGTATCATAGGAAAATGGCACCTTGGGCACCACAGGGAATTCCTGCCATTACAGAACGGATTTGATGAATACTTCGGGATACCTTATTCAAACGATATGTGGCCTGTCGATTTTGACGGAGTTCCGATTAAACTGAAGGACACAACAAGTATTAAGATGAAGTATCCTGTACTGCCCCTGATCGAAGGGAATGAAAAGGTGGGAGAGGTGCGTACACTTGCTGACCAGGATAAGCTCACTACAGAGTATACAAACCGGGCTGTCAGGTTCATTGAACAGCATAAAAATGAAAGGTTCTTCTTATATCTGCCGCATTCAATGGTACATATCCCGCTGGGCGTTTCTGAAAAATTCAGGGGAAAAAGCAGGCAGGGAATGTATGGTGATGTGATGATGGAAGTCGACTGGTCCATCGGTGAGATCATGAAAGCTCTTGAACGGAATGGTCTTGATAAAAACACCCTGGTGATCTTTACCAGTGACAACGGTCCATGGCTAAACTTCGGAAATCATGCCGGCACAACGGGCGGACTCCGGGAAGGTAAAGGAACGATCTGGGAGGGCGGTCAGCGGGTTCCGTGCATTATGAGATGGCCGGGTGTAATACCTGAAGGTGAGATATGCAATCAGATGGCATCTTCAATCGATATCCTTCCAACTCTGGCCGCCATCACAGGGGCACAGTTGCCTGCTCTCAGGATTGACGGTGTTAATATACTTCCCCTTATGCTTGGCGATAAAACTGCAGCACCGCGTCACGATTTTTATTATTACTACGAGGTGAACAGCCTCGAAGGAGTGCAGCACGATTACTGGAAGCTTGTTCTTCCCCATAAAGGCCGCACCTACAGGAATATGAAACCGGGAACAGATGGCTGGCCCGGACCTACGGGAACTGAGACTGTTAATCCGACACAACTTTACGACCTTCGCCGCGATCCGGGAGAATGGTACGATGTGGCAGCTTACTACCCTGAAAAGGTGAAGGAACTTGAAGCACTTGCTGAGAAGGCACGGCAGGATCTGGGCGATGATATCACCAAAGCGCCAGGGATCAACAGGAGAAAAGCTGGCTCAGTAAAATAGAGCGTTAGCATGAACTCACCCACCCAACCTCCCTCTCTGCTAACGCAAAGAGGGAGGCGTAATACACTAATTTACATATACATATGGGGGTAAGTGATAGAATATATAATCGACGTTTAGTTACTCAATAATTAAAAATGATTACAAATCGCAGTAAAATCCATGTGACTGAAAGCTGGCATTCATTTCTCGCTTTCAGCTTAACAGGAACATTATCGTTTCTGTCTTTAAGCTCTTCCGCTCAGCAACCTCAGAAACATCCGAACATCCTCTGGATATCAACCGAGGATATGAGCCCCCACCTTGGCTGCTATGGCGATAAAGTCGCGAAAACTCCCAATATCGACAGGCTTGCATCACAGGGCATTCGTTATACAAATGTCTTCACAACAGCTGCAATAAGTGCTCCCTGCCGGGCAGGAATAATAACCGGAATGTATCAGACTTCAATTGGGTGCATGCACATGAGAACGACGTCTTACCGCAGATCAGCCGATAATCCCATTGAATTCACTGCAGTCCCTCCTCATTATGTAAAAGCATTCACCGAATATATGAGAGCAAAAGGCTATTATTGCACGAATAACAGTAAAACCGACTATCAGTTTGCAAAGGATCCTGTCCCTGCAAGTATCTGGGATGAATGCAGCAGGACAGCCCATTACAAAAATCGCCCGGATAAAAGTCAGCCTTTCTTTGCTGTTTTTAACTGGATGGGAACCCATGAAAGTCAGAACTGGGATATCTCTAAAGTAAAAACGGATCCTGAAAAAGTAAACGTTCCTCCATATTATCCTGACAATGAGATAATAAGAACCAACATTGCAAAAATGTACGATAATATCTCCCGGCTCGATTCAGTAGTAGGCGTTCTGCTGAAAGAGCTTGAAGCTGAAGGAGAACTGGATAATACTGTAATCTTCTTCTGGGGTGATCACGGCGATGGGCTTCCGAGAGCCAAAAGATGGTTATACGATTCCGGACTCAATATACCTCTTATCATAAGATACCCAGATAAATCAGGGGCCGGGACAGTTTATGACAGGCTGATCAGCTCTATCGATCTGGGTCCCACCGTGCTTTCACTTGCAGGTGTTCCAGTTCCTGCTCACATGCAGGGAATTCCCTTTCTTGGCGATCAGGCAGGCTCACCGAGGGATGCTGTCTTCGCGGCACGCGACAGGGTTGATGAATCCTATGACATGATACGCTCCGTACGCACAAAAGAATATTTATACATACGTAATTATTATCCTGACGAACCCTTTCTCATATGGGTTCCTTACCTGAGCAATATGCCGATATACAAAGAGATGCTGCGTCTTGATGCTGAGGGAAAACTCACCGGGCCTCAAAAAAGCTGGATGGCATATTCCCGTCCTCCCGAGGAATTGTACAATGTGAGAACCGATCCCTTTCAGGTTAAGAACCTGGTAAATGAACCGGAACTGAAGGGAGTTCTTGACGATCTCAGGGACCGCCACAAAAAATGGACAATTGAGACTGGCGATATGGGTCATCTTAATGAACCTGAAATGATCGAACAGATGTGGCCAGGAGGAAAACAGCCGGTTACAGACGTACCGTACTTCATTATTAATTCTCCTGAGGACAGGGCATCAAAGAACTACCGTACCGGAGGTACATATTCATCGCCAATGACCCTGGCTTTTTATTGTCCGACACACGGAGCATCGCTGGTCTATACTTTTGAAGAAAAAGAAAATCCTCACTGGCTGCTGTGCTCAGGTCCTTTGCATCTCAAGCCGGGAACATATAATATCCGGGTAAAAGCAGTCAGATATGGCTATAAGGATAGTGAGGAATTAAAAGGTAGTTTTCTGATAAATTAACTATATTTAACCACGGCATTGCACTAAGTCTGCACGGAGTTACACGGTTTTTAAACAGTGAAGCTCCGTTTTACTCCGTGTAACCCCGTGGTCAATAAACCTTCTAAAACCTTATATTCATTTTATGCAGCCCGGTATTAAATTCACGGCTTTAGTGGGAATAAGTGCAGTTTTCAGTCAGAATACAGCTTCCAGAATTCTGCTCACCAGCGTCCCAACATCATCTACATCATGTCCGACGACCACGCGTATCAGGCAATCAGTGCTTACGGCGGACCTCTCAGGGATCTGGCGCCGACACCCAATATCGACCGGATCGCCAGGGATGGGATGCGGCTCGACAGATGCCTTGTAACAAATTCGATTTCAGGACCATGCCGCGCTGTCATCCTGACGGGTAAATACAGCCACCTGAACGGATTCCTGAAAAATGAGGGACAGGCTCCATTCGACGGTTCCCAGCAGACATTTCCCAAACTCCTTCAAAAGGCAGGCTATTTCACTGCAATGATCGGCAAATGGCACCTTATGTCAAATCCCACCGGATTTGACCACTGGGAAATACTTCCGGGACAGGGGAATTATTACAATCCCGATTTTATTACCGCCGATGGCAGACATACTGAAAACGGATATGTTACCAAGCTGATTACAGAAAAATGCATAAACTGGCTGAAAGAAGCAAAGAAATCCGGGAAACCCTTTATGCTTATGATGCATCACAAGGCCCCGCACAGGGAATGGGAACCCGGTCCTGACGAGCTTACCCTCTACAAGAATGTGACTTTCCCCGAACCTGCAACTCTTTTTGACGATTATTCCGGAAGGGGAACAGCTGAAAAAACCCAGGATATGACCATCTCAAAGACCATGCGCCTGGAAGAGGATCTGAAGCTGTTTAAAGATCATTCAGGTATGAAAAACACAGGGCTTAACCGGATGGACAGCAAACAAATGACCGCATGGGATTCGGTTTATAATCCTGTCATCAGGCAATTCTACAGGTCAGGCCTTACCGGCAGCGAACTGGTCAGGTTATAAATACCAGAGATATCTCCAGGATTACCTCGCCTGTATTGCAGCCGTGGATAAGAGTGTTGGAGAGGTCCTGGATTTCCTGAAAGAGAATGGCCTTGATAAAAATACGGTAGTGATCTATGCGTCGGATCAGGGATTTTACCTTGGCGAACACGGATGGTTCGATAAACGATGGATGTTCGAGCAATCATACCGGACTCCTCTTCTGATAAGCTGGCCCGGTGTGATCAAACCGGGCAGTGTAAATAACGATATGGTTTCAAATATCGACCTCCCGGAAACTTTCCTCGAAATGGCAGGTGTTGCAATACCATCAGATATGCAGGGGAGGAGCATGGTGCCGGTTCTGAAGGGAAAGACACCGTCGGACTGGAGAAAGGAACATTACTATCATTACTACGAATATCCGGGTTCTCACATGGTAAAGCGTCATTACGGAATGAGCACAGAACGTTACAAACTGATTCACTATTATTACGATATTGACGAATGGGAACTGTATGATCTTAAATCGGATCCACAGGAACTGAAGAACGTTTACAACGATCCGTCCTATGCTTCTGTCAGGAAAGACCTCCATAAACGTCTTTCCGGACTTATGAAAGAGTACAAAGACAGCGAAGAGCTTGCGAAGTCGTTCCTGCCGAATTAATAAAGAAGTCCTGCGGTCTTCATATACTCACCCCCGGCCCCTCTCTACTTCGTAAAGAGGGGTGATTTCCTTTCATTCATCAATTCCTGGCAAGCAAAAACTCATCACTTTTCCACAACTTCTGGCTTCCGGCTTGATGTCTTGTAGTCCAGCGGCCAAATGAGTTATCAGGTTTTACGCCTTTCCGCCCCGCGCTTTTTCCCATCGCCTTTCGCCTATAATACATAATACATTTTTGTGCCCTTGCACTTTTTTTGCCCACACTCCACGCCCGATGCCCCTCGCCTCATGCTTCCTGCCTTACGCTCCTCGCTCCATGCTACAAATGTTTGTGTTATTTTTATAAAAGCTATACTTAACAAAAATTTAAAGAACTAATTGACTTTTAATTTGTTTTACCCTGTGATTAACAAGATAATATAAGATCTGGCAAACAATGGGTAAAAAAATAAAAAATATCAGCTCTTTACTTTTTTTGTTTGTCTTTCTTCTTCCCTCAATAGTCAAAATGGAACATCATCATGGATATTCTGTCCATGTATCAAAAGAAGAGAAACAAAACCACGTTTTCAGAGATAATTGCAGTATTTGTAATTTTGAATTTTCAGTTTTTATTAAATGCATAGAAAATGTTGATCTGCAAAAAGAAAACCTGGCAGATAATTATTCTAATAATTACAGCTCCCGATATCATTCAAATCCAACCCAGTTTTCATTTTCATTACGAGCTCCCCCTAATAAGCAAATTTAATATTGCGACATCGTTCCTTATGTTTTTGAATAATTTGCTTATCCCTTAAAACGTAATAACATGAAAAAAATACTTATCATTCTGGTAATCATTTTCCTCATTTAATATCATACACGCACAAAATAAATTAACTGGAAAAATAACAGACAATATAACGGGAGAGGCCATACCGGGCGCAACGGTCTATATCCCGGAACTAAAAACAGGTGCAATTGCAGATAAAAATGGTTTTTATAAAATCGATAATCTCCCCTCAGCTAAAGTTATTATCCAAGTCTCTTTTCTGGGATATAAATCGATCGTTCAGGATGTGGATCTTGAAACAATAACATCCTTGAATTTTGTTATGGAACAAGCTATTACAGAAATAAATGAGGTTGTCATTACTGGTGCTTCCAGGGCCACCGAAATTAACAGAACACCAGTTCCAATGATTACTGTCAGCAGTCGTGCATTGCAACAAAATTTAAACACTAATATTATTGATGCAATTTCTAAACTTCCTGGCGTAAGTGCTGTTACAACAGGACCAAATGTGTCAAAACCATTTATCCATGGATTAGGGTTTAACCGAGTATTGACGTTATTTGATGGTGTGAGACAGGAAGGACAACAATGGGGAGATGAACATGGCATCGAAGTAGATGAAAATGCTGTTGACCGCATTGAAATTGTGAAAGGTCCTGCAAGTTTAATATATGGTTCTGATGCACTGGCAGGAGTTGTCAATTTGCTCTCTGCCCAACCAGTCCCCGACGGCACAATAAGTGGGCATGTAGAAACAAACTATCAGACAAATAATGGATTATTAGCTGCTCATGCTGCAATTGCAGGAAACAAGAACGGTTTTAAATGGGGAGGCGTTTTGTCGCATAAGCAAGCTACCAATTATCAGAATAAATATGACGGAAGAGTATATGGTACCGCATTTAATGAAACTGACTTAAGTGGTTCTGTCGGACTTAATAAGCATTGGGGTTATTCCGATCTTAACTTTTCCATATTTAATGATTTGCAGGAAATTCCTGATGGCAGCCGTGATTCTCTTACAAGAAAATTCACAAAGCAAATTACTGAAGCCGACACATTTAGGCCAATAGTCTCTGATGTGGAATTAAATTCATACAAGATTTCAGTATTACACCAACATGTACAGCACATTCGGATATATTCATCAAACAATTTTATTATTGGAGATAGTAAACTTGGCTTAATTCTAGGATATCAGCAAAGCGTACGAAGAGAGTTCAGCCATCCTGAGTACCCTGAAATCCCTGGATTGTATCTTGATCTTAAAACATTTACATATGATGTTAAATATATCATTCCGGAATCTAAAGGATGGGAAACAACAATTGGCATTAATGGCATGTATCAGAATAATACCAACAAGGGCACTGAATTTATTATCCCTGATTATAACCAGTTTGAAATTGGTCCCTTTTTTCTGGCGACAAAGACCATTGGGAAACTTGATTTAAGTGCTGGTGCGAGATATGATACCCGTATTTTTAAAAATTTTGCGATGTATACACGTCCAGATCCTCAGACAGGTTTTGATATGCAGGTAAGTTTGCCGGATACTGCCCTGGCTGAGCATCCGTTCTATAGTTTTAAGCATACCTTTTCAGGCATATCAGCTAGTTTTGGTGCAACATATAATATTACAAAGAAGCTTTTATTAAAAGCAAATATTGCCCGGGGATTCCGTGCTCCCAATATAGCAGAAATATCTGCTAACGGTGTACATCCAGGGACTCTGATTTACCAGATTGGTAATACCGGTTTTAAACCTGAATTCAGTCTTCAGGAAGATTTTGGGGTTTCTTATAGATCAGATCATGTTAGTGGTAACCTGGACCTTTTCAATAACAACATTTCTAACTACATTTTTAATCAGAAATTATTAAACCATCTTGGACAGGATTCAGTCATTATTAAAGGTAATCAGACGTTTAAATTTCAACAGGCCAAAGCTCAATTATATGGATGGGAAGCAAATCTTGATATTCATCCATATGACTGGCTTCACTTTGAAAATTCCATCTCTGTAACTTATGCTTTAAACAAAGGTGGAAATGGTATCCAGGTGAATGATAGTTCCAAATACCTTCCTTTCATTCCACCCCTTCATACTGACACAGAATTACGGGCTAATATAAAAAGCAAGTCTAGACATTTTAGTTCATTGTATTTAAAACTTGGGATGGAATATTATGCAAAACAGAACAGGGTTTATTTAGCAGACAATACGGAAACTCCTACACCCGGTTATGTCCTTTATAATGCAGGTATTGGTGCAGATATTACAAACACCAGGGGAAAAGTACTAGTCAGTATTAATATCCGGGGAAGCAATATTACTGATATTGCGTATCAATCGCATTTAAGCAGATTAAAATATTTTGAAGAGTATCCAAATAACCCATCAGGAAGAAGTGGCATTTACAGTATGGGCAGAAATATAAGTTTTAAAGTCACTGTACCTTTTAATTTCATGTGAGAACGGATTTCGACTCCTCAAAATAATTTGTTGCTTTCTCCGGTTTGTCCGTGAAGAAAGCCTCTTCGCCCGGCTCCTCGCCCCATGCTCCTCCAAGGAGGTTGCAACACGCTTCATTTTTGCTCCTTGTGCCTTTACGCCTTTTGCCGCTCATCACGACACAGAACAAAACATCAGGCCCTCAATTGTTTCTGTCAGGTTATCAGATGAAATGAAAGCGGCTCCGGCTTTTACCTCAGATTCCTGACTTTCCCTGCTCCAGGTATCCTCTTTTGAACAGAACCGGCAGCAAACCGGCTTTCTGAAATGCTTTTTTCCTTCATTTATTGCATCATCAGGTGACTGAAAAACTCCAAGAAGGATCCTTTTCCCGCGTTCAGCCAAAAAAGGGCAATCCTGTTTGTGAACAACATGATATCCGTTTGAAAATGGCCTGGTATTTATAAAATATTTATTCATCGTTTTTAGATTCGGCTCCGTAATTAGTTATACACTTCCAAATTACTTTTCTGACCAAAAATCATTCTTTTGACTTTTTACATCCTGACGTTATATATACATTCCTCCTGATTTGTTACCTGGAATTTTTCTTTTTCAGGCGTATTTATTCCATTTCCCGCCTTCACTAAGTACTTTTCAAATCCTTAATCAATTTTATTCCGGATAGCGTAATTATTTATATGATAATGCCTTATCCATTAATTAGCATTTTTTAACAATTATAAATCAAATTTTCGGGTAACAATTTGGTGCCTATCAATATAAAACGTCAAAACTTTATTAAAAACAGGAAAAAAATGAAAAGAACAGACAAAAAATCAGTTACAGAAAGAGATTTTGAGCAGATGATCTCAACATTCTCTGAAAATGAAGTACTTAACGAATATGCAATGCAGCACGTAAGGGGAGGCGACGGACCGGCCGATGGAGGCGGTGACATTATTCTTTTCCCTCCTAAACCCCCACAGCCCTAAATGGCAGAAGTCATTCCCGTTCAGAAAGGAGCTCTCTAAGAAGCTCCTTTTATTTTTTCCAGGTTCTTTTGACCTTTTCCAGATCTTTTTTCTGAAATTGTTGCCTGTTTCTTACGGCAGCAATGACCAGATTGAAAAAAGTTATATCAGTCCTGATTTTTATATCGGGTTGTCTTTCAGTCAGCCAGGTAACAGGACAACAGGGTGAGTATATATAACATGTTTGTAAAGTTCAGTGACTTTTATAATTCGGGTGATTTTATCAGCGCTGAAAAATGCATGCTTAACGTTCTGGAATCCGAGAAAAAATTATCACCCGATTATATAATTCCCGCTCTATAATAATCTTGGTTTAATTAAAAAGAGCCTTGGTTTATATACGGAGGCACTTGATTATTATAATAAAGCTGAAAACCTCGCATCAGATGGGAAAGATAATTTAAAGGATCTGGCATGTATTTATAACAATAAATCCAGGATCTATTCTTTCCGGAGATCATTTTCTACTGCAATCGAATTCCTTGAAAAGGCAATCAGGATATTTCAAAGCCTTGAAAATCCGGACAATATCAATCATGCAAAATCTTTCTGACTGCATATTTAAACATCGGAATAGTATATTATGAGATAAAAGATTACAGATCTGCACTTGAAAACCTGAAAAAAGCCTTCATTTAAAACTGAATTATAATTTACCCGATATTGAACTTACATATCTGAACCTGGCAAAGACTTATTTTCAGACCGGGAACATAAATAAAACAGAAGAATATTTCAACAAATGTTTCAACCAGTTTTGAGATAAAACCCGGCAATAATTATTACAGGCTGGCTGAAGCTTACTTTGAGTATGGTCTCTTCCTTCATTCTGCGAAAAGATATCCAGAAGCGCTTGAGACCTTCAAAAAAGCATTGGCTATCTGCCTGTCGGAACTACGGTGAAAAACACACTCTGGTTGCTATAGCCTACAAATACCTTGGGAGATGAATACCTGGCTCAGGCTGATTACACGACGGCACTGGAGTATTATCAGAAATCCCTTATCGCTGTTGTAGATGATTTTAATAACAGTGATATCTTTTCAAATCCGTCAGTTGATTCTTCATTTCTCGATGTCCAGCTTCTTGATAACCTTAAAAGCAAAGCCCGTGCTCTTGAACTCCAGGCAAACACGGAAAATGACAGGGCTGTAAAAGCTCAAAACTCTTAATGCAGGTTTCCTGACTGCTGACCTTGCCGTACAGCTGATCGACAGGATCAGGAACAATTATATTACTGAAGAGAACCGGATCTACCTGGCGGATAATGAGAAAGAGACCTATCTTTCAGCTCTCCATATTGCCAGGGCCCATATGCTCTTACCGGTGAAAATCAGCTGGAAGAGAAAATGTACGGTATCGCACAAAAAGCCAAAGCAGCTGTGCTCCTGAACGAAATCACCGGAAATGAATTACTTTATAATGCCGGTTTCCCCGATTCCATCATGAGTAATCGGCACAGGCTATGCCGGAAATATTGCAGGCTATTACTAACCTGGTACTTCAGGAATCCAGGGAGCCAAACCCCGACCGCGATCAGGCTATCGCTCTGGAAAGATGCTATCTTCACCATGAACCGTGAAATGGAAAAACTGACTCTTGAGATTGACAGTGAGTTCCCTCAGTACCGGGAACTACTTCAGAAAACCGAACCTGTCGCTCTGGCTGAAATACAAAATCACCTCGGCAGGGATGAAACAATCGTCGACTACCTCCTTTCAAATCAGTATAATGAGGGGAAAAGGGAGCTTTATACCTTCCTGATCACAAAAAAGACTTTGAATTCCGGGAAACCGGACTCGATTCCCTTTTTTCAAAGAATGCCGCAATTATCAGGAATGCCTGTCAGCATCCGGGGAATAATAATTTCACAGAACTTACCGGTGCTCTGGCAACTATGTACGGGAACCTTATAAAACCGATCGAAGTGCTTTTTGCAGGTAAAAAGCTTATTATAATTCCTGATGAAGAGATTGCCTGGCTATCCTTTGATGCATTGCTGGAAAAGGAACCCGGAACGTTCCAGGCAGATTATGAAGCACTTCAATATCTGATCTATGATTATTCGATTTCATACTGTTACTCTTCATCACTGATTTTCAGTAAAAGCTATCCGGTGCAGGGAAGAAAAGAGGTGTTCTCCTTTGCACCTTACTATAGTGCATCAGGCAATCCCGGCCTTGCTGCCGGCACACTCCGGGGAGCAGGTAAGGAAATCGAATCGGTTTACAGATGGTTCAGGGGAACCAGGTTTACGGGAACCCGGGCAACAGAGACCAACTTCAGGCTTGCAATGCTGAAACCTGCTGTCTTTCACCTTGCTATGCATTCTGTATCTGACACGGCCGACTCAAGATACTCCTACCTGTTATTTGATACCCGCCACGATTCCCTGGACGACGGCAAGCTCTATAATTATGAGATCAGCCTTTCCAGGCTGAGATCCCCGATGGTCGTTCTGAGTGCATGCAACTCAGGCACAGGTACGCTTTATCATGGAGAGGGACTGATGAGTCTTGCCCGCGGATTCATACTTGCAGGTGCATCGTCGGTGATAAGGACTGCCTGGGAGGTAAATGATGAGGTAAGCGCAGATATTATTTCACGTTTCTATCATTTTCTGGCTCAGGGCAAACACAAGGATGATGCCCTGCGCCTTGCAAAGCTGGGATACTTAAAGGAATCCTCGCCTGCTTATTCGAACCCGTATTTCTGGGCAGCATATGAGGTGCTCGGGAATAATGCTCCTTTAAAGCGCCGTCTTGGTGCTCCGGTACTAATTATAACTACAGGTGTTATAATGATCACCGCTGTGATACTGATCCTTTATCTGAGGCGGCGCAGGATCTTTTCCGAACGGTCACTATAATAGCCGGGTGACCGGGCAAGAAGCTCAAAACATTCCCTTGCTTTGATTTTATTACCCGATTTAATATAAACCAAGTCCCAGATACCAGGTTGCCTCTTTGGCATATTCACTCTGCCGGTTCGACACTTCCTCCAAGCAGCTTGATTGCTTTGCCGGTATTTTTAAGCTCAATCTCAGTTATTCCGAGGAAAAACCTTGCCGGTAAAGATGTTGATTCATCAAGCATTGCTTCAGAGAATCCGGTTTCTGCAGCCGCGTAATCTCCCGATCTGTAATTTTCAACAGCTCTGTTAAAAATCCAAATTGCCATCTGTGCCTGTCCCTCTTGTTACAGCCGAAACAGAATTGAACGGTTCATAATATCTGGTGAACAGCTTTTGAGGATCACCCGTTGTTATAAGCGACCTGATCAGAAAAACAGCACCGATGACTACTGCAGCAGCTAATAAACTATATCTGATTATCAGTGATTTGCCTGAAATGTTAAGCTTTTTGCCTTGCGGCCATTCACCGGAAATTGGTTCCTCCCCGCTAAGGGAACCCGTAATAAACTCCCGTATTTCCTCTGCTTTCGGATCTTTACCTGTCGCTTTTGTTTCTTTTTTCCTGCCACGCTTTAACCCATTCCGAAGAGATCCCATTGAGGTTGCTCTGGTCTATCTCCTGCTTAATCTGGTCGATCTCATCTCTTAATTTGCTGTCTGGTGTCTGATCAGCTAGACTATCCCGGATGAACCGCTCTGATTTCCGGATCTCCCTTCATAGTTTTCCGCTATGCGGCGGTTATCAACGCTGCGGCATCAGCTGCTGATGAGTAAAAAGGATCACTTTTTACATCCTCAATATCGGTGCACCGCCTGTATATATTCACCTATTTCCGCGAATAACCCTAAATCGCCGGCAGAGAACACGCCATCATAGTCAGGATCGTTCCAGGAACTGATTCCTCGGTTCTTCCCTGAATTTATCATCGTCATATCTGCGATCGCCTTCCAACTGTTTTGCGTTTTGTGTCTAATATTAAAGTTTATTCTTCACTCCTTGCCCCCTGCTCCTTGCACCATGCTCCGTGCTCCATGCCCTTTCAGGATTCTCCTTTTGTTGTAATCGCCCGATAGGTTATCATGTTGAAATCGGGATGCCGTTTTACTTTCTCCGTAAGCTCAGCCTGGGCCTCGCATTTTTTCTTTCTCACGTAGCCATTGGTGTACCCCAATTTGTCTGCGATCTCCTGGGGAGAAAGCTCCTCCCAGTAGAGTTTAAGGATGGTTTTGCCGACCTGATCGAGTGAATTGTATGCATTCCGGAATATATCTTCACGAAGTTTATTATCGGAAGTCTCGGTAAAATCCTTTTCCTCATCCTCTTCAATCCTGCGGTTAAAATAATTTGCCGCGGTCCGTCTTTTTACTATCACCGATTTCCAGAGGTTTTCGCACACGCAATAGAAGAAAGTCTTGAATTTACAGGTAAGTGCAAATTTATTATCATCAAGCTTCTCAAGCATTATCATCAGGCTTTCCTGGAAAATATCCTTTGCATCCTCCCGTGTGCCGCCTAACCGCGTAACTATCAGGCGTACCATTGGCAGGTATCTGTCCGACAGGTAACGCACCACGTAGCTCTTTCGGTTACGTAGGCACTCAATGATCTCAATATCAGTGTATTCTTTCACAGAAGATGTGACTTTTTGCATGGGAAAAAGAACCGTATTTCAAATGTATACTTTTTTTTAAATCAACGCGAAGAAAGTTATTCACAGTATGGTAACAATTTCAACCTTATCGCTATTAAACGTCGTTTTTACCTTGAAAGAGGAAAAACATACTTCAGTAAATCAACTGATTTAATGTGCTTTATTGATTCCCTAAAAAAGGATCGGTAAAGTGTAATTTTAATTTTAGACAGGAAAGATGAATAAATATAAATCTGAAAGCCGGAATGAAGAATTTTAAATCTCAATGTAATAATGGGCCCGGTATCGGCAGCGGATCAAGCAGTCAAGATCCGCTGATGAACTGGCATTCTATTGCGATGCAATTGAAAATGCCGAGGGTGTACCCTTTCAGCTGATTTTCGGGCATCAGGCAGGTGAGGGATCTTATCTTTATGTAGGCACCGGGGTAAAGGAGCTTTTAGGTGTCGCACCCGGAGATTTTACCGAAAAGGTATTTGAAGGCCTGATTGAAGAGTGGGTACCTCTCTCTGAAGATATTCCTGCAGATCCGCCTGAAGCACGCCGGAAATTCATGAACGGGGAGATCACGAGTTATAAGGCGGAGATCCTGGTAAGAACGGCGGCTGGTGAAAGAAAATGGATACGCGATTCCTCGCTGCCGTCTGATTGATGAGGAAACAGGGAAAGTGACCGGGGCATTCGGGATACTTTATGATATCACTGCCGGCAGGCTCAACCTTGACAGGATAAAGGAAAAAGAAGATGAATATGATCGTCTGAAAGCTGACCTGCTCAACAACATTTCGCATGAAATAAGGACCCCGCTGAACGCCATTGTAGGTTTTTCCACCCTTCTCGGGGAGCATATTGATATCCCGGAGCGCCGGAAAGAGTACCTGGAGATAATTATCCGCAATTCCGACCATTTGCTCGAGATCATCGACGACATTGTGGAGATATCAAAGATTGACGCTAAAATGATAAAGGTCAGGAAGGATAAGGTGAACCTTAATGAGGTGCTGCAGAAGGTATATGAGCGGTTCTGGACTGAGGCATACGGAAAAGGTATCCTGCTGGCTTATGAGCCCGGACATGATACCGGTGAGGCAGATTTTTATACCGATTGGTATAAACTGACGGAAGTTCTCGGGAATCTGGTTGAGAACGCATTGAAGTTCACATTTGAGGGCAGGGTTGAGTTCGGTTATTCGGTAAGGGACGGGAAGGTTGAGTTTTATGTTTCCGACACGGGTACAGGAATTCCTCCGGAGCAGCAGCCGAAGATCTTCA
Organism: uncultured Bacteroidales bacterium; assembly: GCA_963831935.1. Lineage (GTDB taxonomy): Bacteria > Bacteroidota > Bacteroidia > Bacteroidales > VadinHA17 > LD21. The sequence continues at coordinate 196,155 of CAWHSH010000005.1, read as the reverse complement.
GCAGGTTTTTCCAGGTCGACAGCAGTTCCAACGCGCAGTTACGGAGGCACCGGCATGGGATTGCATATCGCAAAGGCCTATGTTGAGCTTCTGGGGGGGAAGATATGGTTTATCTCGCAGCAGGGGGAAGGATCGGAATTCCGGTTCACGATACCATATGAGAGGGTGGGGGATAATGGAAATCACTTGAGGATTGTGATTTAGAAGTGAAATGAGGAAGAGATAATATTATGTTTTGTAAGGATATAAACAAGTAGGTTTAAGGCGATGTGCGACTATGAAATAATCTCCAACGCACAAGCAAGAGTTTGGCGGTCCTTCCTAATAACCATCCCTTCACCGCCAAACACATGCTTTTTCCAGGTCTCAAATGAAAAATAAGTATACCAATAGAAATTGGAAGAGACACCACCTACCGAAAAAGTTAAAAAAGATACTAAAGAAGTTTAAATATCAAATTATTAAAACATATAAGAACATGGACAAATTAAACCTAATTAGAGAGATTAGGGAGCTTAAAACTCATCTCTCATATTCTAAGAACATTGGTTTCTTTTTTGGTGCTGGTACTTCTTGTGCTTTAAAAATCCCTAATGTTGAGCAACTTACCAGTGAAATTGGCAAAGTATTAATAGATGATTTCAAGAAGAACTTTGATATTATTAAAAAAGATCTTGAAACTTTCATAACATCGAGAAAAGTAAATATTGAAGATATTTTAAACCACATTCGAAGAATTAGAGATATAACTGGGGAATCAACGAAAAGATTACCAGGGAGTTACTGGCGAAGCGGCTAAAAAACTTGATAAAGAAATTTGCACTCATATATATAATCTTATTCTTGAAAAAGAAAAAGTAGCAGATCTGGATACAACTAAGAAGTTTTTTTCATGGCTAAATATCTTAAATAGAGAATTTTCGAAAGAGGTATTTACAACAAATTATGATCTTATTATTGAAAAATCTTTAGAAGCAAGCCACATACCATATTTTGATGGATTTGTTGGAGCTTATGAGCCGTTTTTCTGGCAGGAAAGTATAGATAAAATAATATTCAAAGACGACCTAACAAAAAATTGGATAAGGCTTTGGAAAATCCACGGATCACTTAGCTGGTTTTGGAAGGAAGATACAAAAAGTAAATCCCCTAAGATCATCCGTATTGGAAGAATTGATGACATCTTAAAAGAAAGCAATGAATTAGTTATTTATCCTTCAAAAGAAAAATACGATTCCTCTAGAAAACAACCATTTATTGCATACTTTGATAGACTTAAAAATTATTTATTGAATGGTGAATTACTATTCATTTCCTCAGGTTATTCTTTCTCTGATCAACATATAAATGAGATTATCTTTAATTGTTTAAGGCAAAACAATAGATTGACAGTACTTGTATTCTTCTATAAAGATGATGAGGTTGAAAACTTACATAAAATTTCTTCTTCTTACCTTAATCTCAATGCATTTGGTCCTAAGAAAGGTATTATAAATGGCAATCTTGGGGAATGGGACTTTCTAAAATCTGAGTTTAAATCGACTACAGAAAAATATGACCATTATTGGGATGAAACAAAAAATGAATTGACACTCGGCGATTTTAATTCACTTGTGAATTTTCTTATTTTAAATTCCGGATACAAAGAAGCAATTGAATCAGTATAAAAATGACAACAGATATAACTTATTTAGGCAATGTAATTAGGGTCGATTCAGGAACTGTCGAGGTCGAAGTTTCGAATGATATTCCTTCAGCAGCTCCAATAATAAATGGAAGACTTTATAAAATAGGACAAATTGGGACATTTGTTAAAATGCCAATAGGTAATATAACCATATATGGCATTGTCTCATCTGTAAGCAATACTCCAAGTAAAATAGATGAATCACAATTGAAGTATAGTATTGGTTCCAGATTTTTATCAGTACAGTTAGTCGGGGAAAAGATTGGAGATGAAGAATTTGAGAAAGGCATTGGAACATATCCAACAATAAACGATGAGGTCCACTTAGTTATAGAAAAGGACTTATTTGACATCTATGGAAAGCGTGACGAAGGTTCAATAGAAATTGGCAAACACTCATCCTCAGAAAACCTTTCAGTATATACTGATATCCATAAACTAATTCTACGCCATAGTGCTATACTTGGATCAACTGGAAGTGGGAAGTCAAACACTACTGTAAGCATTTTAAAGGCTATTTTAAATGACTTCCCAGGATCGAGAGTAATTCTTGTTGATCCTCATGGAGAGTATTCTACTGCTTTTCCAACATCAAAGGTTTTTAAAATTGGTGATCAAACTAACCCTCTTTTCATACCATTTTGGTTAATGAATTTTGATGAGCTATCATTCTTCCTAGTTGGAGCAAAACCTTCAGATGATCAAAAAGTTGAATATAGGAAACTACGTGAACTAGTAACAGACTTTAAAAAGGAAAACAATACTCTTTTAGCAGGGACCGTAGATAAAAATTATATCACAGCAGACTCTCCTATACCATTTAGTGCAAGAAGATTGTGGGGTGAAATGAATTGGTGGTTAAACGCCACATTTGATTCATCAAATAAAGATGATCAGACAAAAGATAATCCTCGCATGACCAATGCTGGAGACTATGAGAATCTCATTGGTGCCACATTTACACCTTATCCTCCAAACAATCAGCCTCCATATAAATCAAAACATATTGAATTCTTTTCATATGAGAAGAAACTATTATCAAGGTTAAAAGATAGCCGTTTTGATTTTCTATTTAATCCTGGCACATATACTGGGAAAACAGGAAATAAAGACTTACATGATCTTCTAAATGAGTGGATTAGTAGTCAAAGTAAGTTAGTAATTCTAGATTTAAGCGGAGTCCCATTCGAAGTACTTGACATATCTGTCGGTTTAATAACAAGATTTGTCTATGATAGTATGTTTTGGGGGAGAAATGAATCATATACTGGTAAGAATAGGCCCTTACTTTTGGCGTATGAAGAAGCTCACACTTATTTAAATAAAAACGACTCAAGTAGTTATTCAAAACAAGCAGTTGAACAAATATTTAAAGAGGGAAGAAAATTTGGACTTGGTGCTCTCGTAATCTCACAAAGGCCATCAGAGATTTCAGAAACAATTTTAGCTCAAGTTGGTACATACTTCGCACTACGTCTGACAAATTCAGGAGATCAAGCTATTGTCAAATCATCAGCTCCTGATAATTTAAATAGCTTAATCGATTTATTACCAGCACTTAGAACGGGTGAAGCTATTATAATCGGTGAAGGTATTAAGATACCTTCTAGAGTACGTATTAAGTTGAATAATCCAAGGCCGACTAGTGAGGATCCTAAGCTAGTAGAATGTTGGAAAAAAAATCATCCAGAAAATCCAAATAATTACAGATCAGTAGTTACCCACATAAGAGAACAAAAACTATAACTATGGAAAGGCAGAGTGTTCAATCGACAATGATTGCAAGTATAGGCTATGAGTCGGCAACTTCAACCCTTGAGGTGGAATTTAATGATGGACCAGTATGGCAATACCTTGATGTCCCTGAAAGCGTTTATTATGAATTCCTTAACGCAAACTCCATTGGGAAGTATTTCCATGCAAACATAAAAGGACAATATGCTGAATCAAGAGTTGGTTAGACCTTAATATTTTGTAAGGCAAATTTGCACCTCACACAAATCATTACACTTCCAAAAGCTGCAAAAGAGCCTTACAGAGCGATCCAACAGGACTTTTGATTTGTATCCAAAATTGAAGATTTGTTTAAGGGGACAAATTAAAAATAGCCCTAAACCTAACTCGGACAATGCTAAAGGTAAGTTGTTTGTCACACTTTTTGCTTTTGCTTCTGCACCCAAGACAAATTCGTAATGGGCGTTGCACCCGGATACCAGCCTTCGCTGAAGCTACGGCTGTCAAAGCGCGCATCTGCACGCAATTAAAATCCTGCACCCCGTGACGTTCGCTCCGCTCAGTCAGGGTCTTCGACGTGACAGTTTTCTGGCTTAAGTAGCGGAGCCCTGCCAAGATGCTTCATCGAGTAACGCTTACTAAATTATACCGCCGGGCCATTAGCATTCATGCATCCTGCAACTTGTGAGACAACTAACTAATAACATGACAAATATGTAATATTGTAATTCGCGCAAATACTCTTAAGAGTCGATTTTGATGACATTAAAATATGCCCGGATTCCAAAGCAACTTATTTTACCTAATACACATCAGATTAATTGAGAAATTTTATTCTTAAAATACTAATGCAACAATATGATAATTTGTATGTCTATAACTAAAAAGAAAATGAAAATACAATTTTTGCATGAATCCATTTAAATTAGCATTTCGCCACCTATTCCGAAAGGGAGAGCATACTACTACCCGCATCATATCCTTAGCTACCGGGCTGGCTTTTGGCATATTGCTTTTAGCGGAAGTATTTTACTATTATAGTTACGACAGTTTTTATCCTGATGCCAGTCGAATTTATGTTGTTCACGAAAACTTTAAGCAAGATAAGTCAGTGGAAAAGCTTATGAGCTATCCAAGAGTCAGTGGTGCAATTGCACCAGGTCTAAAGTCAGAAGTTCCCGGTATTGAAGCGGCTTGCCGGCTGAACTCTATCGGGAAAAATGTTTTTTATACCGAGAATCTGAATAGCTATGAAGCCGAATTCTCATTGAGCGATGAATATCTTTTTGATGTTCTCCCTCGCCCGATGGTTAGCGGAAATCCTAAAGAGATATTAAAAACGCCTATGTCCTGCATGATTTCAGCTAAAATTGCTAAAGCAATTGGAGGAGAAGTAATCGGGAAGGTGATTACATTAAAGAGGTTTCCTGACAAAAAACTAACCATAGCCGGGGTATTTAAAGATCTTCCTGAAAATACTAACTATGAATACGATATACTCATTTCAATGGTTTCTACAAAACAGTTTACATGGGATGGAACAGCTAATTGGATGGGTAACGACCGGTACTATTCATGTGTAAAGCTGGAACCGGGAGTCAGTCCTGAAAGTCTTGCTCCTGCTGTTCGGAAAATGCAGGAGATACACCAGGACATTTCGAAATTGGAAAAGGAACAAGGAGGTCTCGTTTTAAAATACTCGTTTTTGCCAATCAGGAAAATACATGCCGATAATGTAAAGGACATGATTATCATTCTCAGCACTATTGCAATTGCAGTACTGTTTGTTTCGCTTATGAACTATATTCTGCTAACGTTGAGCGCACTGGTAAATCGTGCAAAATCATCGGCTATATATAAAACCTTCGGCGCTCAGACTGTGAATTTACAGCAATTGATATTTATTGAAACCTTTCTGCTGTTCTTCATTTCAGTTATTGGAGCTGTTCTTATCATTGCAGCATCGAAACCAATTGCTGAATCACAACTGCAACATAGTATCTATGCAGTACTAAACCCTTATGTTATCTGGCCATTGCTGGCAATAGTTGTTGTTTTGGTAATAGTCACCAGTTATCTTCCGGGACGGTTTTTTTCGCGCATACCAGTGGCAACAATTTTCCGATCGTACAAGTTGAAAAATAACACATGGAAATTGGTATTACTCGCCATCCAGTTTATTGGTGCCTCGTTTATCCTTACTCTGATGATTATTGTAACAATGCAATACAGCAGAATGAAGAACGCAGATCACGGATACCGGATAAAGGGAATTTATTATGGATCGACTGTCGGCATGGAAGGTAGCAAACTTTCTGCCGTACTTAACGAATTAAGGGCGATGCCTGAAGTGGAAAAGGTTGGATTGGGTTTTGATTTACCAATGCATGGTGCTTCCGGAAATAACGTGTATTCACAAGATAGAAAAAGTGATTTGTTCAATGTTGCTGATTTTTACCAGGCTGATGAGAATTACCTCTCAATTTTAAATATTCAGGTATCGGTTGGGCACAATTTTTCGCCCCGGGATGCTGCTACTAACGATGTGCTAATCAGTAAAAAAGGAGCAGAACTACTGAAATTAAATAACGGCTGGACGGATGGGGTTGTTGGAAAACAAATCGAGATAAGCGAACATGGTTCTACAACTGTATGCGGTGTCTTCCCCGATTTCATTATTAATTCTATGGCAGATCCTGATTTGCGACCTTCGGTGTTTTTCTATTTGCCTGAAGAAAAATTTGAACAATTGAAAACTGAGCAACCTGCGGCTTCATTTATAATTCTGATAAAAGTTCATGAAGGGGCAGGAAATGGTATGATAAAAAAAATTACGGATGTTTTTAATCTGGGTATGCCGCAAAAAGATGCTTCTATCAGCAGCCTTGAAGTCGAGCTCCAAAATAAGTATAACACCGAAAAGGGATTTCGTAACGCATTGATGACCGGGAATGTAGTTATTTTAATCATTTCTATTATTGGCTTGTTGGGTTATACAACAAATGAGGCCAACAGGCACCAAAAAGAAGTGGCCATACGAAAAATCAGTGGCGCTACTCTGTCGAATATACTGAGGATTTTTATTTTCGAATTGGAATACATTGCCATTCCTTCTGTTCTTGCAGGCTTGATTGGCGCATGGTTTATAGTAAATAAATGGATGCAAAATTTTGCTGTAAAAATACCACTTCACTGGGGAATATTTGTTATGTGTAGCTTTTCAGTCCTGCTTTTAGTTGCAATAGTTGCTGCTATAAACTATTACAGAACCGCCAATAGAAATCCGATTGAGGCATTAAGGTATGAGTAGTTGTAATAAGAGATTGCAACGATGTAATTTAAATTAACAATTTGAATAACAAAATAAAACCTGCCAGCAGGTGGCAGGCTGGTGGCAAGGTTGACGGATCCTATCTCTTGATATAGCCTTTTGCTTTTTTAAAAATCAAAAAAACAATATTTGTCTGGTGAAATAATGAACAAAAGAAAGTCTCATCTCTTTTATAATATTAATGATGCAGTTTAATAAAGACAAAAAAATAATCTAATCGATCTTTATGAAGAAAAAAAGTGAGTTGTTTAAAATAACCGGATACATAATACTATCGGTTTCCTGCATTCTGTTTATTCTGATACCTGTTGTTCCCTGGTTTGATTTTTCTGCAGCTCAGATTGCGGGGATCACGGCAGGATTACTGATTGCGGGCGAAATTTTGTTCTACTTAAGCTTAATTATATTAGGGCGAGCCTTTTTTGACAAAATAAAATCAAAACTGAAATTTTGGAAGTCAAAAACCAATAACTCTAACATTTCAGCAGAAAGTAAATAGAAAATTTATCCTGTCTTCAGTGTGATTCTGCAATTTTAACTTAAAAACAAAAAAAGTAATCAATGACATGATTATTTTTTAAATGACATTATATATTAAATATTTAATATTAAGCATCTGCCTGGCAGTCTGTACCATTGTCAAGGCATTTGCCCAGACTGCCGATAAATTTGAATTTGAGAGAATCGAAGATAATTCCTTTTTAATCGAGGAGGCCTACAATCAGGATCCGGGAGTAATTCAACATATCTCCGAATTTCAGTATATGAAAAGTAAAAACTGGCTGTATACCTTTACTGATGAATGGCCGGTACCGGGCCGGAAAAATCAGCTTTCAATAACGATTCCCGTTTTAAGCAATGGCGAAGCCGGCATCGGAGATGTAGAATTAAACTATCGCTATCAGGCAATCTATTCGAAACGTCTGGCTTTTTCGCCAAGATTATCACTGCTATTACCTTCGGGCAATTACAGAAAAGGATTGGGCGCAGGAGTTCCGGGTTACCAGTTGAGCCTCCCATTCAGTTATTTGCTCTCGCGGAAAGTAGTTACCCATTATAACCTTGGTGTAACAATCACACCAGATGCCAAAAATGCAGATGGTTCAAAATCCAGCCTGACAACTTACAATTATGGATTAAGCATAATTTTACTGGTTAACAGGAACTTCAATTTCATGCTGGAAGCTGTGGGAAATACTACATTCATAAAGGCAGGCTATATGAATACAAAGATCTCCAAATCTATACTTATAAATCCGGGTTTCAGGTATGCAATAAATTACCGGTCAGGACTGCAGATAGTACCGGGCCTTGCCGTACCAATTAATCTGGGCTCCTCAGGGGGAGGTACAGGTGTATTCGTTTATTTATCCTTCGAGCATCCTTTGTGGAAACCGGAAAAACAAAATTAAATATTAACATCAATGAATAAGGCCGTTCCTTGTTCCCGAACGACAAATCTCTATGTTTATTGGATTGAAAATAACGGATTTAACTCTGCGTGCTTAGCGATTCTTTGCGAACTTTGCGGTTTTAAAGGTGCATTCTTTTAGCCGATAACCTCAAGGACAGTTTATATCTATGGTACAACGATCAGCCATAAAAATAAATCTGACACTTTACAGGAAAGCAAATTTGCTTTCCGCAAGAGTGGGACTGTCTATCACAGTCTGCCCCGATCCGGATCAAATTATTCATATTTACCAAACAAAAGATTGACCCGGAGTCAGAATAAATACAATAAGGAACTGATATGTCGAAGGATAATCTTAAATTAGTATATTAAAAATATTAATAATCTATTAATCACCTAAAACTTAAGAAAATGGAAATAGTTGTTATCCTCATCATCGGAGCAGCAGCCGGATGGCTGGGCAGCATGGTTTACAAGGGCAGCGGCCTGGGATTACTTGGAAATATTGTGGTCGGAATTGTCGGGAGTTTTGTCGGATACTGGGCTTTAGGAAAACTTGGTGTTAATCTTGGTACCGGTTGGGTTGGAGCTATTCTTACCGGTGCTGTCGGGGCAATAATTATTTTGATCCTGCTTAATCTGATATTTCCCAGAAGATAGTCATTAACTCTTTGAACCTGTTCATCACAGCCAGCCCCGATATATCGGGGTTTTGTTATTAATGAGTGCCGTCCAGCAATAATCTGGCTCTCCCTAAAGAGGCTGTCTCAAATGGATTTCATCTTTTGATACGGCTTCTTTTTTATGGTCAGCTCTTTATCTGATTAATTTCGTAATTTGGTCGTTTACACATAAATGTCAACTTACAATTAAACTCCCTATGGAAAAAGACATCATAATAATCGGGGCAGGCATGGCGGGCCTCTCAGCAGGTTGCTATGCACAGATGAATGGATATAAAACTGCAATATATGAAATGAATAAAATCCCCGGAGGATTGTGCACTGCATGGGAGCGAAAGGGATATACCTTCGATATCAGCATGCATATGCTCACAGGATCGGTTTCCGGGCCGATCCACAAAATGTGGGAAGAGCTGGGCGTTGCAGGAAATTTTAAATTTCACTTCCATGACCATATTTCACAGATAGAAGGAATGGGCAGAAAGCTGAATTTCTCCACCGACCGGAAGAAACTTGAAGAGGATATGCTGGCAATTTCTCCTGAAGACGCAGGACTGATAAAGGAGTTTATCCGTGTCACCTTCGGCCCCGATATGATGAAAGCCGCATCACTGAAGCCTGCTGAGCTTAAAAACCTGTCGGACAAACTCAGGGTGATACCTGCAATTCTTCCACTGATAAGGACTTTTTCAAGATACAACAAGGTGACTATTCCAGCAGTTCGCAGACCGTTTTAAGGATCCGTTCCTGCGCGTGGCTGTCAGGTTTTTTATTGATGCTCCCGGCTGGCCGATGCCTCAGTTCCCGATGGCGGTTATGGCGGGCTTTGTAAAAAGCGGGGTTACCGAAGCAGGAGCACCGCTTGGAGGATCACAGAAGGTAGCATTTCATATTGCCGGATCTTTATAAAAAACTTGGCGGAGAGACTCATTATAACAGCCGTGTTACAGGCCTGATAATAGAAAATGACCGTGTAGTCGGGCATCAGGACTGAAGGATGGTTCTGAGCACAGGGCAGACAGCGTGATATGGGCAGGAGACGGCCATACTCTTATTTTCGATATCCTTGGCGGAAAATATATGAACGACAGGATCAGGAATATGTATGAAAAATGGATACCCGTTAAACCGATTGTTCATGTGATGATCGGAGTTAACAGGGATCTTTCGGATGAACCTCACCGTATCATCTTTGAACCTGAAGAGCCAATCACCATAGCCGGCCGGGAACACAGGTGGATGACTGTGATCCATCACTGTTTCGATAAATCAATGGCTCCTGCCGGCAAATCCGCTGTTGAAGCATGGTTTGATACCGACTATGACTACTGGGAGGAGCTCGCCCGTGACAGAAAAAAATATAACGCTGAAAAAAAGCGTATTGCAGAGTACACCATAAGACAGCTCGAAAAGCGCTGGCCCGGTTTCGCCTCACAGGTAGAGGTCACCGATGTACCGACACCCGCAACCTATGTGAGGTATACCGGCAACTGGAAGGGTTCACCCGACGGATGGTACCTGACACCGGATAATATGAATGATATGGAGCCTGTGCGGACACTTCCGGGACTTGAAGGTCTATATATGGTTGGTCAGTGGACCAGTACATTTCACCGGTACTGTAATAGCTGCACTGACGGGCCGGCAGATGATCCAGCTGATGTGTAAAAAAACAGGTAAAAAGTTTGTTTCGAACGTCTGAGAGCTCTCAATCACGCAATAGTTGACGGGACTGACCGCATGATTGCACGACTGCACTAAACTTTTTCGCCGGAGCTTCAGAGGGTCAGACCGTACATCGGTTTAGTCAGGACTACTCATCTTACTGGATCTTCTTTGCTAACTGCCCGTCACTTATAAAGCCCGTGACCTTTTTATCCTTACCTGTCCGGAACTTTGCCATTCCCCTCGACTCCCTGACAAAGAAATCGCTGTCGGAAGTAAAGTATAACTGCCACTGGACATTGGCAAACGGATTTGCGTACAAAGTGGTATCGCTCAGCGTTATTGTGACCTTTGTTCCATTGAGATCATATATGCCGGTGTATCCCGACAGAACCGGTTCATTCACATGAACTACCTTCTTTATTTCAGGCAGGTAATAATCCTTCCAGTTGTATACAGTTGCGACACTGTTGGCTATCTCCTCAAGAATAGAGGGATTATCAGAATTGGTCATTATCACAACTCCTTCGCCATCATCCCGGCAACCTATTGATGTACAGGAAAATCCCTCGTTTCCCCCGTTATGATTAAAATACTTATATGAACCTGAAACTCTGCTATTAACAAATGTACCAAGTGCTGCATCTTCCAGGACCGGAGTGAGTCTTAGCCTGGTCATCCCGGTTGTCAGCACTTTGGACGATTCGCCTTTGTATGCCAGCTGTGTCTCAATGATATATTTACAAAGATCGCTGGGATTTGTCCATAATCCCGCAGCAGCCTGTTCGGGGTAAACATGATATTTACCAGGGACTTCCCTTCCATCAGCTTTATAGCCTGTCGCCAGGAGTTTTTCTTTTCCAGGTGGGGGTGGTTGGGTAAATGAGCTGGCATTCATTCCCAACGGACCCAGTACATTTTTTTTCATATAGACATCATACGGCTGATGTGTAATATCCATTACTATCAGTTGGGAAATAGTTGTTCCGCCACCGGAATAGATAACACTTTTTCCCGGTTCGTCAGATGATCTGACTGCCTCTGTATTGGCAGGTTTAAGTCCGTCGAGGATCTGCGGCAGGGACGGCAGGATGTCTCCTTTTGAATATCCCGGAAAACCATGGATGGTCAATCCGCCGGTATGGCTCAGAAGATTGGCTATGGTGATCTTTTTATTGTTTGATTTTTCATCATACGGAAATTTCCACGAAATAAGGTAATTGTTAATATCCGAATCAAGGTCGAGCTTCTTCTCCTGCACAAGTTTCAATACACCCAGACTATTAAGGGATTTACTGATAGAGGCTGCCTGAAAAAGCGTGAATGCAGCGACTGGCCGCTTTTCCGATACGTCGGCCAGACCATAACCCCGCTCCCATTCGATCTTATAATTGTGAATTACCGCAATGCTGACACCATTAATACCATATTTTTTCATTCTTTCCGCCAGATTCCATCGGTCATTACTCCCGATCTGAACCCATCCTGCGAGGTTATTCTCGACCTGTTTGATCCTTTCTTCTGTTTCCTGAGAATATTTTCTCGTCTGAACATCCGATGTACAATTTCCGAGAAAGACAATAATGATCAATAAAAAGATAGTTTTTTGCATGACAACCTGTTTTAGTGCCGCAAGGTAAGAATTCCTGACAAATTCCTGATTACACTTCCAACAGGCAACAAGCAACTGGCAACAGGTGACTGTCAGCTCAGAATATTCAAAAGTTCATTAAATTTGTTTTATGAATACTTCCACCCATGTTGATCTGCTGTCGGTATTTATTTTTATTGGAGTCTTCCAGGGACTGATCCTTTCGTTCTTCCTGATAATCAAGTCTTCAGGGAATATTAAAGCTAACAGATTTCAGGGGCTGTTCCTGCTCACTCTTTCACTGTGCATACTCGAGCAGTTTCTTAATCTGACTGGTTATATTGTCAAAGTATTGCCTGTCACCAATACCACTGAACCGCTGAACCTGGTGATCGGACCTTTTCTGTATCTCTTCATTAAAAGGAGCATTGATCAGTCAGCTTCAAAAAAAGACTGGCTCCATTTTATCCTCTTCTTCCTTTACCTCGCATACATGTTCCAGGATTATGTACAATCAAATGATTTCAAGTATAATTCATATGTTAACAGTTACCACCCCGACTGGCCTCTCCTGAAGGTTCAGACGACTATCCCGGACGATCCGCTGGGAATAAAGAAATACCTCAATTTAGTGACCGCCATCCAGATACTTTTCTACATTTCGGCTGCACTTGTTAAAATCGGAAAAAAAGCAGTCCAGTCGGGTGGATCGATATTCAGGATTGAAGATGAAGATCTGAAATCTCTGAGAAATATGGTTTTTCATGTTCTCGCCATCCTAATGATCTTTATCATTGTAAAGCTTAATTTCCAGGGAGACGTAGGTGATTATTTTATCGGCATGTATGTTTCTGTTTTTACCTTACTTACCACATTCAGAGTAATGAATGATTCAGCCTATTTTAACCGGTCAACTTCTTTCATGGATATTTCAATCCCAAAGTACCTTAAATCATCCTTAACCGAAGACAGGAAACAGAAAATACTTGATAATATAATTCTTGAGCTTAAAACCAGGCATTATTTTTCGGATAACCTGGCTTCACTTTCCGAGCTGGCAAAGAAAATAGGTGAGAGTCCTCATCATGTTTCGCAGGTCATTAATGAAAAACTCGGTAAAAGTTTTTTCGAATTGCTGGCATCATACCGCATTGAAGAAGCAAAAAGAATTTTATCCGACACTAAAAAGAATAATCTGACCATTGAAGAGATCTCCGAAATGGTCGGATACAATTCCAAAACAGCCTTTAATAACGCATTTAAAAAACTTACAGGCAAAACTCCTTCAGAATTCCGTAAATCGATAAATAACTGACTATTATTTTACTTACACTAAGCTGATTTATACTTGCCTATCGGGATGTACATCATCCTTATAGGCATGTTCTTTACCTGCTGATGTCACATATTAGTTTTGATCAGGAAAATCAAAACTTAATATATGAAAACAAAAGCAGCTTATTCAGAAGTACCATTCCGGAACCAGTACCAGGATCTTATTAATGGTTGCAAAAAAGGCGACCAGAAAGCCCAGTTCCAGATTTACAAATTGTATTATAAAGCAATGTATAATATAAGCCTTCGGATCGTGAACGATGCCATGGAGGCAGAGGACATCATGCAGGAATCATTCCTGTCGGCCTTTGAGAAGATCGGAACATTTTCGGGAACTGTAAGTTTTGGCGCCTGGCTTAAAAAAATAGTACAAAACCGGTCATACGATTTTCTGAGGGAAAGGAACAAGGTTATCTTTGAAGATATTGAGACTTATCAGTGGATAGAAGACAAATGTCCAGAAGATTCATGCCTTATTGAAGAACGTGATCGCAAACTGAAAAGAATAACCGAAGCAATTAAATTTCTGTCAGAAGGATGCCGGAATATTATTTCCCTGTATTTTCTAAAAGGGTTTGATCATGAGGAAATTGGTCAGATCCTGTCAATCTCCAGCAACACGTCAAGATCCCAGCTCTCAAGGGCAAAATCCAGGCTCATTGCAGAACTTAAAGGCAGATAATAAGGAAAAGTGTAATAATGAGTATGCTTCAAAGCATTTCATTAAATTTGAAAAGAATTTAATGTGTTATGATAGAAGAAATTGTCAGGAAAAACCTGATCCCGGAGGATCAGTTCATTTATGGATTTGCTGATCTGCATGGACTTACAGATAAGAAATATGATGGTTTCAATTACGGGATTTCCATTGGTAAAAGACTGGATGACAAAATAATAGATGGAATCAAAAACGGACCAACCATCGAGTATTACAATTATTATCACCGGATCAATTATGAACTGGGAGAACTTACCAGAAACATACACTCCGACCTGTTAAAAGTAGGGGTGGATTCAATAATGATCAGGCCGACGATCAGCGATGGATCCGGTGAGTATAACAATGAATATTTAAGGACCCTGACAGTTGATATTTCCCATAAAATGGTGGCTACCAGGGCCGGGCTGGGCTGGATCGGCAAGACTGATCTGTTTATTTCAAGGGTCTTCGGACCACGATTGAGGCTGGTTAGCATGCTGCTGGATCAAAAGCCTGATTCGCTCACGGAACCTGTTGAGGAAAGCCAATGCGGAAAATGCAGAATATGTGTTGCAAAGTGTCCGGCAAAAGCCGCTACAGGGAAACTATGGAACTCAAAAATCCACCGCGATGAGTTTTTTGACGCACACAAATGCCGTGAAATGTGCGGTGAACTGGCAAGGAAGAAGTTCAACATCGATATCAGGATTTGCGGCATCTGCGTATCCGTTTGCCCCATTCCCAAAACCTTATAGCTCCTATTAAACTTACCTGACAGGCTTTGCTCCCTGGTTTGTCAACTGTAGCTTTAGCGAAGGCAGATGCTCCAGGTTCCACGCTCCATACTTTTTTTATAATCCTTTTGAACAAACTGTTCTCCAACCTCTTATGCAGGCACTTCTGTGCCTCTTAAACCAGGTGATAATGCCGCCGACTTTATTCTTAAAAATATCAGGGGAGAAATGGTTTCCCTTTTAATAATTGGAAATGCACTGCTTAAGGGTGAGCCGGTTAGTGTTGGAGAAACCAGGGCCATCGGTTGCACTATCAAGTGGAAGAATCAGTAATACAATGGCTTTCCTGCGCAGCAATTCTTGAACTTTTTCCCGCTGCCGCAGGGACATGGTGCATTTCTTTCAGGAACAGCGTTTTTTACCACCCTGGTTTCCCTGTTTTTAATCCAGGTCATTACATTGGCCGGAGGACGTTTGTTATTCAGCTCTTTTGCCATAAAATCCATGTATGGCTCAACATGCCTGAAAAACATTTTGTATGCCTCACACAGGTAGTTTAATCCCGGTTTCCCGTCGGGTGTAAGCAGAAACCTGTGTTTTGGGCATTCACCGTGGCATGCATATCGGAACTCGCATTTCAGGCAGTATCCGGGTAAACTATTCCTCTTGTCAATACCGAAATCAAATTGCTTCTGGGATTTTACAAGGTCGATCAAGGATGTTTCTGCGATATTGCCAAGAAAATATTCAGGATAAACAAAATGATCGCAGGAAAACAGGTCACCGTTATGCTCCATAACAAGGGCATCGCCGCAGGTATCATTAAATACACATAAGCCAGGATTTTCGCCTGTATAATTAGCTAGTGTGGCATCAAAGATCTGTACAAAATACCTGGCGACATCTTTTCTTACCCATTCATCAAATACCGTAATAAGGAATTTTCCGTAATCTGAAGGACTCACTGACCAGTCTGTAACTTTACCATTCTTCGAATGGATGGGAGCTATAAGTGTCAGACCATTCTCAGCACAATTAACGTCAATTTGTTCAACAACGGGAAGAAACTGGATAAAACCGCTTCCTATCTGCCTGAGGAACCTGTACGTCTCTGATGCAAAGTGTACATTGTAATTATTCACAGTGCTGAGTGTATTGAATTCCACCTTATGCCTGTGCAGTAGTTCAACGCCCTTCATTACATTTTTAAATGTCGGCCTGCCGGATGGTGTCTTCCGGAAATAGTCGTGATTGTGTTCTGCACCATCAATTGAGATGCCTACAAGTATATCGTTGTCAATAAAGAACTTACACCAGTCATCATTAAGCATTGTACCGTTCGTCTGAAAAGCATTTTCAATTTTCTTTCCGTTTGAGTACTTTTTTTGGAGATTGATTGCCTTTTCGAAAAAATCAAGCCCCATCAACGTCGGTTCTCCGCCCTGCCAGGTAAATGTAACAACAGGCACTTCATGGGCATCAATAAACTGCCGCGTGAAGTTTTCAAGAAGTTCTTCAGTCATCCTGAAATTCTTCTGACCGCTGTAAAGCCTTCTTTTTTCAAGATAGTAGCAATAGGTGCAGTTCAGATTGCATGAAGGACCCGCAGGCTTCAGCATTACGTGGAATGCATTTGGCCTTTTCAGCTTTAGGGCATCTGAGAAAAGAAGGGTTGGTTTCATCAACGGATTCTTGTCTGCAAAAATACAATTATACCCATAAAGGGCGAAATTCTTAAGATTCCCAATTTTTTAAACCACGGGGTGGCACAGAGTTTTCAAGGAGTTACACTGTTTTATCGATTAATGGATTTACTCCGTGATTTCCTCGGTGATGACTCCGTGTAACTCTGTGGTTAAGAAGGTTTTTACAATAGATAATATTTATTGCGGATCTAATTACAGGACTTCATCCAAAAAATGATAAATTAGAAGTGTATTTGCATATTATAAATTCAATAACCATAATATGAAAAGAAGAAAGTTCATTGAGTTGACCGCCCTGGGATCCACAGCACTGGCATCATCTGTCTATATCCCAAAAGCTTACTGCTGAACGTAAGATCAAAATCGGACTGATTGGCGCCGGCTGGTATGGTATGGTCGACGTAACGGCTGCATTGAAGATCGGTGGAGTAGAAGTTATCGGTATTTGCGATGTGGACTCAGATCATCTTAAAACCAGCGCCAATGAACTTGAAAAGCTCCAGGGTTCAAGACCGGAAACTTTTAAACATTACAACGACCTTCTGGGTATGCAGGGTCTGGAAGCAGTCTTTATAGGCACACCGCCTCACTGGCATGCTTTGCAGTTTATCGCTGCCTGTAACAAAGGGCTGGACATCTACTGTGAAAAGCCGCTCTCATACGATGTGCAGGAGGGGATGGCAATGGTAAAAGCTGCCGAAAAGGCCGGCAATATAGTACAAATAGGCTTTCAGCGCAGACAGAGTGAGGCCTTCATGAAAACAAAGGAACTTATTGAAGCCGGTAAGATCGGAGACGTGCATCAGATTATCGCACAGATACATTATAATCCCGGGAAGCAGGACACTACCATACAGCCCCCTCCGGCATCACTTGACTGGGAAGAATGGTGCGGGCCGGCTCCAAAACTCGATTACAGGCCTAGCATAGGTCACAAATCATGGAGACTGGAAAAGGAGTACGGGAACGGACATCTTGTTGACTGGGGTATTCATCATATAGATATTATCCGCAAGATCATGGGCGAATCAATGCCATCCGAATTTTTCACTTCAGGAGGGATTTATGCAATGAAGAATCAGATCACGACACCTGATACACTGACGGCGAGGATGGCATTCGGGAAAGTGCCTGTTATCTGGCATCACAGGTTATGGGGGACCGGCGATATAAACAAGGATCTCAATAACGGTATATTTTTTTACGGAGAAAAAGGAACGCTGTTTGCTGAGGATTCAAGAGTAAGATTCTTTCCTTCCGGAAAAGAAGGACAACCCGAAGACCTGTCAATCCCGACAGAATTAATGCAGGAAAAACATGTTGAAAATTTCCTGAATGCCGTTAGGAAAAAAGACAGGAATCTTATTAGCTGCAAACCGGAAGATGCTTTCAGGTCAACAGCAACTGTGCAGATGGCAATGATATCATACTATACCGGGACTCTGGTGAAGTGGGATGAGGTAACCGGCAAGATCAAGGAGAATCCGGCTGCGACAGGGTTGCTGAAAAGAGAATATCGTGGCAACTATATACATCCTTAGCAACTCAAACATACTTTGCGACCTTTGCGTATGATCTTTCGAGGCCTTAGCGGTTAATGGATTTCTGATTTTTCGACAATAACAATAGTTGGAAGAATTAATAAAATAAAATTACAGACCTGAATAACTTTCTAAATTCATTACACATTTAAATAAAATTGACTTTTGATTTTACCGGTCATATCTTTGTATTGATTCTTTATAGAAATTGTAATTAATCTGAGTTAAATAGTCCAGATTCTTTTAACATAACCAAATTTAAAACCGGCAGGGAGGTAAATCCAAATGAGATCTTTAATTTCTAAAACCTGCATTCTGTCTGCAGTATGTATATTAATAATCCATATATCAGCAGCCCAGGATTCAAAACAAATTATTGCAGTAATCACTGGTTTGAGCGGCAATGTACAGGTGAAAAAAGTTGGTAAACCTGAATTTGCAAAAGCTCTTTGGGGAACCCAGCTTTTTCAGGGTGATCAAGTAAGAACCGGTACTGGTTCAGAGGCTACTTTAACTTTTTCAAACAGCAATATAATGACCCTGGCGCCAGGAAATACCTACACAGTCCATGGGGATGGATCCGCTAAAACTGAAGCCGGTACAAAAGTAAAGAAAGTATCTTCTGCCATGATGGCTGATATGTCTGTACTAACCACCAGAAGGGAAGAAAAGAAAGATTTCGGAGCTCTTGCCGGATTAAGGGCAATAGTGACTGAAGAACCTATCGAGCCGACGTCTCCCTACAATACCCTTATAAAAACAAACAGACCTACTTTTACATGGATACCCAAAAAAACCTTTGACAAGTTCATCGTTAATTTATACAGCAGTAAAGGTCTTGTGTGGAGTAAGGAGGTATCGGAGAATATGCTGAAATTCCCGGAAAGTGAAAAGGAACTTGATTTTGGGGAAACATATTTCTGGAATGTTGAGGGAGAGGATTTATTAGACAATAAGAAATCTCCAAGTTACAAATTTTCAGTCCTTTCAATAGACAAATCTAAAGAAGTACTTAATGAGGAAGCTTTAATCAGGGCAACATTTGAAAACGATTCGGACAGCAGCAGCCTGCATTCATTCCTTGGGGCATTTTATATAAACCAGGGATTGCTCCAGGATGCAATCAAAGAATTTGAGATCATTTCGAGAATGAATCCCGATGCTCCTCTGCCGCATGAAATACTGGGCTCGCTTTATTCGGATGTTGGCAATAAGGACAAGGCTATTGAGGAGCTTCAGAAAGCACTGGCGTTATCGAAGAATAAGGACAAATGAATGTTTATTAAGCTATTCACAGAATCATTACTTATCTCTGTTTATTAGGCTGGTACAGGTTTCTTGTTGCAGGTTGCAGGTTGCAGGTTGCAGATTATTGGGTAATAAAATATTAGGGATTTTGATGTTTACCATTGACAAACTGCAACTTGCAACGTGCAACTTGCATCATGCAACTAGAATTTACTAAATTCAACCATAAGAATATGGCCCAGATTTCCAAATCCGCCCAGCCTGGAAGAAATATAATTCTGTCCGGGTTGTTTTTATTTATATTCTGCTCTATTCAGTTTAAAAAAAGTGATGCTCAGGTTGCCAGCCAGCTTACCGCCGGTGAATTTAACACGGAGTTAAGACAGGCCTTGCTTGAAAACAATGAGGGACAGATTACATCCTACATCAGTGGTCATAGATTGTTTGTCAAGCCGTTTGTTGATGCTCTGATAAAAGAGTGTATTAGCAAGGAGTTGAAAGGGAGTCTTGTTGAATCAAGGCAACTTGCCTCAATTGCCGGAAAAACCGCTGAGATTTTTAATAGAACTTTTGGTGAAAGAAGTCTGATAATTGCTGTTAATTATTTAACAATCTGGACTAAAGAGCAAAAAGAAAAGAAGCTCTTAGCTGACAGTTTATACGCTATCGGTACAAAGTTAAGATTGGGGAAAGAAAGTACAGAAGCTCTACAATTGCTTCAGGAAGCACTGAATATGTACCGGGGAATAGGGGATGAAAGGGGAGAAGCCGAAGTACTTGGAGGCATTGGTGCAGCAAATTTTGACCTGAATGATAGTCAAAGTGCTATGTCATTTTACAAGGAAGCACTGGTAATACGCGAGAAGGTCGATGACAGACAATTAATCGGGAGCACCCTCAACGGTTTGGGATCGGTTAACATGATATTTCTTAATGATTATCAGCAAGCCCTTCAATATTACGATAAAGCTGAAAAAATACGAAATGAGATCGGTGATTTGTCAGGACTCAGAACCACAAAATCCTATAAGGCTAATGCTTATCTGGAATGGGGAGATTTACTGACCTTTAAAGGGAATTATACAGATGCTCTTGAAAAGTTCAATAAGGGGCTTGAAATTCGAAATGAACTGAATGACAGGTCTGGTGTTGGTGAGATCCTGAGCCATATAGGTTTTACATTTTCAAGAACCGGTAATTACACTGAAGCAGCCGGGAAACTCACTGAAGCTATCCAAATTGCTCAGGAAGAAAATGATTCAATAGTTATGGCAGGAGCTTATAACAATTTTGGAGCCACATTGCAAAAGGCTGGCAGAATTGAAAAAGCCCTGGATTACTATAATAAAGCTCTTGAGATCTATAACCAATATTCGATGCCTGATATGGCCCTGCCGATACTCAATAATCTTGGTACAACTCTTTTTGATATGAAGGATTATGTAAAGGCAGAGGATTATTATAGAAAGGGACTCAGGCTAAGCCGTGAAATTAAGGAAAAGGACCAGGAAGTGAATTTTCTTCTGAATCTGGCAAATGATCAGATTATGCTGGATAGCCTTGAAACTGCAAGAACCAACTATGAAGCGGCTTATGAGATCGCCCGCTCTTTTAACAGTCCCGAACTGATATGGAAGATATTTGCAGGCATGGCTGAGACATATGAAAGAAAGGGAGAGTATAAGAAAGTCATTCAGCTGAATGATTCTGCTTTGAGAATAATCGGAAATATGCGTAACAGTTTTCAGAGCAGCGAATTAAAAGCCAGCTATCTGGCAAGCGAACGCTATGCCTATGAGGACATTATCAACATGCTTGAAATGCTTCATGAAAAGGACAATACCAAAGGTTATGACTCTCTTGCGTTCAGATACGCCGAACAATGTAAATCACGCGTTTTATTGGACCTGTTGGCAGAATCGATGGCCGTGAAACAATACCTTTCAGAATACCCTACCAGTTTCTCTTGATGAAGCTGAATCTGTTTGTCCTGATAAAAATACTGTAATTCTCGAATATATGGTAGGGGACAGCAGTTCCTGTCTGTGGGTAATTACTAAATCCAACAATAAGCTTTACAGGATACCTCCCAGGAAAAAACTTCAGGAACAGATTGAAGCAATAAGATTTGCATTAATCGATCCCCGAGAGGGTATTTCGGATTTTTTCACCAATGCCGGCAATGCACTTTATGAAGAATTAATCAGGCCGGCAGAACCTTTTCTCTCAAAAAAAAGCAAACTGGTGATAATCCCGGATGGTGTTTTGAATTATTTACCTTTCGAGGTATTACTTACTGAAAATAAGGAGTCTGTTAAAGGAACTTCAAATGAGAACATTCCATTTCTGGTGAAGAAATATCCGATTAGCTACGGACAGTCCATAAGTGTATTAAGGACACTTATTTCTAAAACTCCGGGAAAAAAGAGCTCTGGTAAATTTAGTGACAACCTGCTTGCATTTGGTGATCCCTTATATGAGGATACTTCATTCAACCTCCAGGTAAAATATCCAAGGCTCGAATTCAGCGGCAGGGAAATCGAAAACATTGCTTCATTTTTCAAGAGAGGATCTCCTGTGATCTATCTGAGAAATAATTCCACGGAAGAAAACCTTAAACGAAATAATGAATTAAGCAGATTCAATTATATACATTTTGCGACTCACGGATTAATCGACGAGTATAATCCAGATCTGAGTTCACTTATCCTGACCAGTGGAAAAAACTCAGGGGAAGATGGTTTCCTGCAGGCTGCCGAGATATTCAATATGAAGCTTAATGCTGATCTGGTTGTTTTATCGGCATGTCAGACAGGTTTGGGTAAGCTTGTCCGTGGTGAAGGTATGGTTGGGCTAACTAGAGCTTTTATGTATGCCGGAACACCCTCTGTTGTCGTAAGTCTGTGGAGCGTGTCGGACATGTCAACTGCGGCACTGATGGGAGAATTCTATAGGAATCTGATAAAGAATAAACTCAGCAAGGCCGATGCATTGCGAAAAGCTAAGCTTACCATTATGAGCGATCCAAAATATGCTCACCCGTTCTATCTGGGCGCCGTTCATTCTGATAGGGGACTGGAGGTAGAATTCACGGTATGCGGCAAGCGGTATGCGGTACGAGGTGCGCGGCTTTAAATTCCCCCTTTGAAGGGGGTTAGGGGGATGTATTAATGAACAGGGCTTGGGCTATAGAGCGTGGGGCATAGAGCTCCGGACATTTAGCTCCAGCATAACCAGACAGGAAATCTACTTTAATTCCCCGTCATTGCGATCCCCGCCAAACCGGCGGGGAGAAGCAACCCTTTTATCGTTTAATCTTCGTCCTTTTACTTCGGTCTTCGGTCTTCCGACTTCGGGCTAACTATAATGCCTTTTTGCCCAAAAATCCCGTTTTCGCCCAAAAATGTTACAAAACTGTCATTTTATGTTACAAATGAGGTAGATTTTGTCCTATCCGGTGGTGTAACTTTATATAATAATTTGGGGAAATCTATGCCGAAAATCTGATCAGAAAGCCGGAAGACGGAAGACAGAAGCCAGAAGATTTAGAAGCAAAACTTCGATCTTCGGACTTCGGACTTCGGTCTTCGGACTTCAGTCTTCCAACTATACTAAAACGCTATTTGTCTTTTTGCCCTTTTTTAACAACAAAATCGGAAATTGAATCTTTTTGACGAACGTTCTTTTTTCAGTGATTAATCTTCCTTTTGTTTATTCAATCATCGGTATTAGTTAGACAAACAAAAAAAATAAATCTCGGAATTAACCTGTAAATAACTCCATGGCATTGACTTACATGCTTTTAAGTACTAACTTATATATTTTTATTTAAACACGTGGATTGAGGAATGGAATTTCATTCTGAAGAAGCATATAATCGATAATTATAGCGATCCTTTTCATACTAAAATTAACCTAAAATTGACCGGTATACCTGTTTCTAAATCCAGGGAAATCTGAATTACTAAAACATAAGAAAATAATCAAACCATAAATCTTATTCAAATGAAAGACCTGAAAAAAATTATTAACCTGACCTTTTGGATGATGATTTGCTTTTTGATTTTGTCAGAGGCAGTGGGCAAAGCCCAGGTAAGAAAGATGTCAGCGAAGGATCTGACAGAGGCATCTACAGCGGTGCTTTACGGCAAATGCAAAAAGGTAAAGAGCGAATGGAATGACAAAAAAGACATAATAATGACTTATGTTACGATTGTTCCTGAAGAGTACATTAAAGGCAACCTTGGCTCGGAAGCTGTTATTGCAGTTCCGGGAGGCCAGGTAGGTGATATCAGATATGAGGTATCTGATATGCCCATTTTTACTGAGGGTGAAGAAGTTGTGGCATTTGTCTGGACAAACCGTTCAGGCAGGAACCTTATCACAGGTGGTTTTCAGGGCAAGATGAAGATAGAAAAGGACAGTAAAACCGGCCAAAGCTTTTTACAGGGAGTTGGCATAATGGATGACTCTGAGGCACAAGCTCAGGAACCGGGGCAAATTAAAAAAGCCAGAAAAATGCTGCTGGAAGAATTTTTGAAAAAGCTAAAAAGTTACCTGAAACACTGACCAGAGCAGTATCTAAATCCACAAAAACCTCAAAAAATGAATGTCATGAAAAAAAATATACTATATATACTTGCTATAACAATTCTGATATCAGTCCATTCACAATCTATTAATGGACAAGTTGTTGATATTAAAGGAAGTGTAAGAAATGGTCAGGAAGGAATACCTGTACAAAATGCATGGATTTATGTCCAGGGCTCAAGTCCTCTTAAAGAGACGTACTCGAGTTCTGATGGATCTTACTTTTTAGGTGGAGTTTTAACAGGTCACTCGTATACACTTGTATCAGTTACTCCTTTTGGGAATCAGACAAAGACAATAATAACAATGCCATATGGTAACTGGATGAATTTTTGGTTCAATCCTCCTTCATTACCATCTGACTATGATAATAATTTTTACCCAACAGTCTCAATCGGCATTCAGGTATGGACAGCAAAGAATCTGGTTACTACTCATTTCAATGATGGTACAAACATACCATACACACCAGTTGCAGGATCCTGGAGTGCCTTATTGACTCCAGGATTTTGTTGGTATGCAGGTGATGATGTTACCAATGGCAAAATATACGGTGCTCTTTATAACTGGTATACAGTTAATGCAGGAAATTTATGTCCGGTGGGTTGGCATGTTCCTTCAGCTGAAGAGTGGAATACACTTTCAACTCTTTTGGGTGGTCAATTTTCCGCTGGAGGCAAACTTAAAGAAACCGGCACTACACATTGGAATTATCCTAATCCTGCCACTAATGAAACGGGATTTACTGCACTGCCAGGTGGAGTTCGAGATGAAACTGGTGCCTTTGCCAATCTTCAAAGTTTTGGCCATTGGTGGAGCACTAATACATCATCTGTTCCAAATTGGGCAATATTAAGAATTCTTAACAATGTCAATATATATTTCACTCTTGGCAATGCAGACAGAAAAGTGGGTACGTCTATACGCTGTATCAATGATTTTCTCCTTGCTTCATTAACAACTACAACACCGACAGGTATAACAAGAAATTCAGCTCAGAGCGGAGGGAATATAACCTCTGATAATGGGTCCCCTATTACTGTAAAAGGTGTTTGCTGGAACACTTCACCAAATCCGACGATTTCTAATACTCACACAAATGATGGAAGTGGAACTGGAACTTTTACTAGTTCATTGTCTGGACTTTTAGCTAGCACAATTTACTATGTAAGGGCTTATGCTTCTAACAGTGCTGGTCCAAGTTATGGAGACGAAATAAGTTTTACTACTTGTGCGTCATCTCCGATTATAGGGACTATCACACAGCCGACTTGTATAGAAGCAACAGGCAGCGTAGTTTTAAACGGTTTGCCTCCAATAGGCACATGGACTCTAAACCGTAACCCCGACAATGTAATATTGACAGGCGCTGAGACCAGCACAACAGTAACAAATATTCCTTCTGGAAGCTATACTTTTACAGTTACAAATGAATCAGGATGTGCTTCAGTAGCCTCAAGTAATGTTGTCATTAATCCTCAGCCTTCCACGCCTACAGCCCCAATAATTGGAATCATAACCCAACCCACATGCGAGGTTTCTACCGGAAGTGTAATGTTAAATGGATTGCCATCCTCAGGAACATGGACATTGGCCAGAAGCCCTGGTGGAGTAACTTACACTGGTACTGAAACTAGCTTTACTGTAAGCGGACTTGTCTCCGGGACATATACGTTTAGTGTAACTAATGCATCCGGTTGTACGTCAACAAATACAGGAAATGTTATTATTAACTCACAACCAATAACTCCTACAGTAACAGTTTCAAATAATGGGCCAATATGTTCAGGTTCTTCGCTAAGTCTGACTGGTGGACCTAATGAGATGATTACCTATGCATGGACAGGACCTAACGGTTTCAGCTCATCTCTTCAAAGTCCTACGGTATCAGCCAGTGCAACAATAGCAATGGCTGGCGCATATACTCTTACTGTTACAAATAGTAATGGCTGTCAAAATACTACAACTACAACAGTCACAGTAAATCCAACTCCGGCAGCTCCAACTGTAGATGCGATCACACAACCTACCTGCACGGTTCCGACTGGAAGCGTAGCATTAAGCGGTTTACCGGCAGGAAACTGGACAATCAATCCTGGAAACATTTCAGGATCAACTTCCAGCACAACTATACCAAACTTATCAGAAGGTACATACAATTTTATTGTAACCAGTGCAGCAGGATGTACTTCACCTGCATCAGCTAATGTCGTCATAACTCCACAACCTGCAACACCAACTGCTCCGTTATTAGGCACAATTACACAGCCTACCTGTACAGTTGCGACAGGTAGTGTTGCCTTTAGTGGATTACCTGCAGGAAACTGGACTTTAACTGAATCCGTGGGATCAAGATTCCTCAATGGATCAGGCACAGAATCTGCATTTGCTGGGTTAACGGCGGGTACCTATACATTTACAGTAACCAATGCCAATGGATGTATCTCACTTCCATCAGCGAATGTAACAATAAATGCACAACCAGCGATACCAACAGCTCCGATAGTGGGGGTTATCACAAATCCTACCTGTACAGTTACAACAGGAAGCGTTGCCTTTAGTGGATTACCCGAAACAGGAACCTGGACTTTAAAAGAGTCTGTAGGTTCAAGTACTGTAACAGGTACAGGCATAGCAGGATCATTTAGTGGCTTAGCGGCTAATACCTATACATTTACAGTAATCAATGCCAATGGATGTATCTCACCTCCATCAGAGAATGCAACAATAAATGCACAACCTGCGACACCAACAGCTCCATTAGTAGGTACAATTACACAGCCTACATGTACAGTTGCGACAGGTAGTGTTGCCTTTAGTGGATTACCCGCAGGAAACTGGACTTTAACAGAATCCGTGGGATCAAGATTCCTCAATGGATCAGGCACAGAATCTGCATTTGCTGGGTTAACGGCCGGGACCTATACATTTACAGTAACCAATGCCGATGGATGTATTTCCCCAGCATCAGGTAATGTCGTCATCAATTCGCAACCTGTAACACCGACGGCACCGGTTGTTGGAACAATTACCAATCCAACCTGTAGTGTTGCAACAGGAAGTGTTGCATTAAGTGGCTTACCGGCAACCGGAACCTGGACATTAACAAGAAATCCTGGTGGAGTAGTTACTATAGGAACAGGAACAAGTTTCACAATAACAGGGCTTCCAGCCGGAACAACATACACCTTTACAGTAACCAATGCTGAAGGATGTGTTTCACCAGCATCAGCTGATGTTGTCATCGGCCTGCAACCTGCAACACCGACGGCGATTTCTTCTGCTGCAAATGCAGTCGCATCCGAGACCGCAACGTTGAATGGTTTAGTAAATGCGAATAATACTAGTGCTGTTGTTACTTTTGAATATGGCCCGACTCCTGATCATGGCAGCAGCATTGCTGCAACACCAAGTCCGGTTACCGGGACTGACAATACAGCTGTAAGTGCCAATGTCGAGGGACTCATCCCTTACACCACTTACCATTATAGAATTGTGGCTGTCAGTGCCGGATGCACAGCTTATGGCGATGATTTAACTTTTACCACACAGGCAGATCACCCAATAGGAATCACAGGTCCTGCAACGGCTGTTTCATCTGTGTCAGCAAGATTAAATGGCACAGTAAATGCCAACAATGCAAGCACTACTGTCTCATTTGATTACGGTTTGTCGATAATGTCAATGGATCAGAATGCGCCAGCTGTTCCCGGTGTCGTTAACGGAAACATAAATACTCCGGTAATCGCAGATCTGACAGGTTTGGTTCCGGGTCAGACCTACTACTATTATATCAGGACTGAGAGTTCAGGCGGTGCGATGCTCGGAGAGACACTGACTTTCAATACTCCGGCTCAGGCATAGACGGTTCCGGCAATTTGTATAATGCAATAGTAATAGGTACACAGACCTGGATGCAGAATAACCTGAAAACAATTAGGTACAATGATGGGTCATCTATACCTAATGTAACGGAAAGTGAGGCATGGGGTAATTTGACAACTCCCGGTTATTGCTGGTATCAGAATGACGAACCAACATACAAAGATCCATTTGGAGCTTTGTACAACTGGTATACAGTTAGTACTGGTAAATTATGCCCAACAGGTTGGCATGTACCTGCAGCTGGCGAATGGACTATCCTGTCGGATTATTTGGGCGGTGAAAGTGTTGCCGGTGGTAAACTATATGGTGGTGCGCAAGA
Organism: uncultured Bacteroidales bacterium; assembly: GCA_963831935.1. Taxonomy (GTDB): domain Bacteria; phylum Bacteroidota; class Bacteroidia; order Bacteroidales; family VadinHA17; genus LD21. Next base: position 167,992 of record CAWHSH010000005.1, on the reverse strand, counting down.
CATCTATTGGGGACATATCGCTCATGGAGCGGACAACGCATCCGGCTTTACAGCCGTCCCAGGAGGTATTCGTAGCGGACATATCTCACCAGGTGATGAATTAGGAGTAAATTGTTATTTGTGGAGCTCCACAGAGTACGATGCCAACAATGCCCGGGTAAGGGGACTGAACTGTGATCGCATAGATTTCGTTACTTTCCCGCTCATTAAGGCTGATGGCATTTCTGTCCGCTGCATTAAAAATAATATTGACCTGACAATTGTAACAAATGTCAATGATAATGGTTCAGGAAGTCTGCGAAATGCCATAGAATATGCAAATTCGACAACTGGCGTTAAGGAAACGATTGAGTTTAATATCCCAGGATCAGGAACACATACCATCCAGCCTTTAAACGCATTACCTGCAATAACCGATCCGGTTATAATAGATGGTTTTACGCAACCGGGTGCATCTGCGTCTGATGGGATTCCCATTATCGAACTCGATGGCACAAATGCCGGCTCAGGATCAGATGGATTGAAAATAAAATGTGACAACAGCCTTATCAGAGGTCTGATTATAAACAGGTTTAAGGGAGCTGGGATTTTGATTGACAACAATTCTGAAGGGAATATTATTGCCGGAAATTATATTGGTACTGATAAAAATGGAACCGTTGAAATGGGGAATACGGGTACGGGAATTTCTGTTCAGTTTGCCAGGAATAACAAAATTGGGGGGCTTACAATTGGTGATAGGAACATTATTTCAGGTAATGGTACCGGAATTTTCCTGAATGAGTCAGGTGGAAGTACTGTTATTGGTAACTTTATCGGCGTAGATGCCTCAGGTACAAAACCACTTGGAAATAAATCTTACGGTATCAATGTTAGTGAGGATGGAGGAAACATAATAGGTGAAGCCAGCCCCGGCGGCAGAAATATAATTTCATCTAATGGTGACGGTGGAATTATTTTAGTTTATGGTGCGCCTGCTAATGTAATAAAAGGAAATTATATTGGAGTCGATGTTTCCGGCCAGGTTTCACTGGGTAATTCAGGTCCCGGTATCATAATTTTTAATTCTGTCAGAAACATAATTGGCGGAACTGGTACAGGCGAAGGAAATTTGATCTCTGGAAATCTTGAAGCAGGCATAGAATTGTATTCATCAGGTACAGTTGATAATAATATTCTGGGCAATTTCATCGGAACAGACAATAGTGGGGAAAAACCCATCGGAAATCTTATAGGAATAAATATTCACGGAGGTGCAAATAGTAATCAGATTGGCAATGATAATGAAGAAGGTCAGAATATTATCGCAAATTCCAAAGAAGAAGGCATCCTGATAAGCGATAATAATTCTACAAAAAACAACATCCTCATCAATTCAATTCATTCCAATGGGAAGCTTGGCATAAATCTGGTCGGCGGAACTGAAGATCCAAAGGAGTAACCGGTAATGATAAGGGTGATGGGGACACCGGTGCAAATAACCTCCAGAACTATCCTGTTTTGGAATCTGCCAACATTGAAGTCAGTAAGGGAAAGGTAACTATTAACGGATCATTAAACAGTACTCCAGACACTGAATATACAATTCAGTTCTTTGACAATAATATTGCTGATCCGTCCGGATACGGCGAAGGTCAGAAATACCTGGGATCTGTTAAAGTAACAACCGGGGAGTGACGGAAATGCAAGCTTTTCCAGCACTCTCGAAATAAAAAGTTCATGGGGTGATGTATTCACTGCTACAGCAACTGATCCTTCAGGGAAACACATCCGAATTCTCAAAGGCTCTTGGCGGAGTGCAGAACCAGACAATCGGAAACAACTGGCCGATGCATTTCAGGATAAACAGCGACGGGGTACCGAATATTACTGATGGCAGTGACATTACTGCAGTCAGCAATTCATTCCAGACCTGGGCAGCTGTAAGCACAGCAAGTATAAGCTTTACCAACGACGGAAACACAACGGTAAAAAATGCGAACGCATCCGACGGGATAAACCTGGTAAGTTTTGTAGATGAACAGTTCCCATTTTCAAAAGGGGTTCTCGCAGTAGCTGCAAAAACCGTAAAACTCGATGCCAATGGCCAGGAGGCTCAGATCATTGACGCTGATATACGTTGTTAATCCCGAGTTTGTGAACGATCCTGTTTATAACCTCGGAATAGGGACCAGCGGTACCAATGCAGGTTATTTTGACATCGAAAGTGTAATAACACATGAAATCGGACATATTATCGGATTATTGCATTCCGGTATTGTTACTTCGACAATGTTCTTTACTATTGATGAAGGAATTACAGTCAGAAGCCTTGAACAGGACGACAAATCCTGGGCGAGCTACAGGTATCCAAAACTTCCTGATTATAATAATGCTTACGGCTCCATATCAGGGACTATTACTTATGGCTATGGATTACAGCCGATCGCCGGTGCACTGGTTATCGCTATCAATACAGTGAGTCTGGATACCGTACATGGCTACAGTGATGCTTCAGGTTATTATCTTGTCCCCGGACTTCCGCCAGGTACCTATAAAATTTATATCGAACCTCTCGACGGAGATGTAAACGGGTATAATCTGAAACCGGGGAATATAAGTCTTTACCTTTATTCAAACACTGTTTATACCGATTATCCCGGAGAGTATTACAATGATAGTGATTCTGATAACGATAGTGGTTCAGAGGATAGAAGAACCGACAGTTATTCAACAATTAATGTCTCTGCCGGATCTAATACAGGCGGAAAGAACCTAATTACCAATATAGATCTAACACATCCATCCATTCTTTCTGTTTCTCCGGCTGATGGAACGACCGGTTTTGATATTGTCAAAGACATAACTGTTAAATTTTCAGAACCTGTAGATGAAACCACTCTGAACGCTCAGACTTTTTATCTTGAATCAAGCGGAGTAAAACATGACGGAAGCTGTATACGCTATAGGGAACAACACAAATATATACCTGTTTGTTCCTTCTTCTGTTCTGAAATATAGTACGTACTTATACCCTGCATATTACAACAGGTGTCACAGATCTTAAAGGGAATAATTTAAGTGCATCCTACACGGGCAGCTTTACGACTAGGGCTGGGGATGCACATAAAACCCTCTATTAATGAAACTACACCTGCAGACGGATCAGACAGGAGTATTTGTTACAGATAAGGTGAGGATATTTTTCTCAGAGCCAATGGATAAAACTTCGGTGGAGAATAGTTTTACCCTCAGCTGGACTAATAATTCGACAGTTCAGAATGCAGAAGGTTCATTCGAATGGGATAATCAAAATACAACAGTTACATTTATCCCGTTCTTAAGCCTGAAAGAAGGAACCAATTATATTATCACCGTTACAAAGCAGGGCAAAGGACCTTTCAGGAAATCACCTTGCCGTAGCCGAATCATTCACTTTTACGACAGTAGAATCTGCACCTCCTGATATTACTTATCTTGGCCCTGATAATAATTCTACCGATGTTCCGGTTACAACACCTGTTGTTGTTGATTTTTCCGAACCTGTAAATACATCCTCGATAACCAGCTCTTCTTTCAGTTTAACCTCAGCTGGAGGTGACTGTCTCAGGTTCGTTTGAATTCCTGAATGATAATTCCAGGGTTGTATTCAGACCAACCTCAGGTTTGGATTTCAGCACAGTGTACACGGTTAATTTAAGCACTGTTATTGAAGATGTATCTGATCCGATTCTGCAACTTGGCCGTTGCTTCAACTACAACCTTCACAACTTCATCAAAGGTTACTTTGCCTCATATAAGCTATCTTGAGAAATCCAGCGGAGTTGATGGAGCATCTTGTTACAATTACAGGCATTGGCTTTGATCCTGATCCGGCAAAGAATACGATAACGTTTAACGGTACTAAAGCATTTACCAAGAACGCAACTCTGACCAGCCTGGTAACAAAAGTACCTTTGGGCGTGTTATCCGGACCGGTTTCTGTGACAGTAAACAATACGGCTTCAGATAATACAATGCATTTCTATGTAATACCTCAGTCACTAAGTCCGTGTAATGATTTGATTTCTAATACAACCAGCGGTTCTAAAAAGACCGGGGGCTCTGATGTCAGACCTGATGGTGCCTTTGCTTATGTAACAAAACCAAATGAAAATGTCGTATCGGTAGTCGATCTTCTATCGGCCAATCCGGGGGTGGTAGAAAGTATACCAGTCGGAACAACACCTGTTAACATCGACATAAATCCCGCAGGCACAACAGCTTATGTAACAAACTTCAACTCCCATGATGTATCTGTAATTGACCTTTCAACAAATGATGAAACCGACAGGATAAGTGTAGGTATTCAGCCATACGGAATAGTAGCGACTCCCGACGGGAAACGTGTTTATGTGGCAAACTCATACTCTGAAAGTTTGTCGCTTATTGATGTCGATCCCAACAGCGGCGGGTTCGATCACGTGGTTTCAAATATACCCGCCGGCGCCAAACCAAAGAATTCAACAGCAACTTCTGATGGTGCCATGGTGCTTGTGACCAGTGATAATGGACTTTTGATAATAGATTCAAATCCTGAAGATGCTAATTACAACAGTGTTATTGCAAACGCAGGTGCAGGAACAAAGACTGACAATGCCAAGGTTTCATCTGATGCGGGACTGGCTTTCGTCACAACGGAGGATGGTCGACTGCTGATAATTAATCTCCATCCTGAAAACGGCGATTATTCTGATGCTGTCATTACCAACATAGATGCTGGTTCAAAGGGAGGTAAATTGGCAGTCAGCGGTGATGGTTTGTTTGTTTATGTCACCGATCCTGATAACGATCAGGTCCTTGTCTACAAAATTTCCTATGGAGGCGGAGGGTCTGCCAGTAATTCCTCATCGGTTACAGGAATTACACTGACCTTACACAGTACAATAAAGGTAGGGGATGCACCTGATTATATTATCATTTCGGATGATGCAACAAAATTATATGTAATTGATGGTGCATCGAACGGTGATCGGGAAATAAAGACACTTAAGCTATGCTGCGGCCCCGTCGCACCAGTTAAATCTATTGGAGATTTAATTATTACTGTTCAGAACATGATCAATAATGGTAACATCCCGAAACTGCGCGGATATGCCCTTATTATTACTCTTAATGCTGCATTGAGAAATGTTAATGCCAGCAGACCAAAACTTGCTATACTTGATTTAAATGCCTTTATCGCCCTGGTAAAGACATATATTAAGAATAAGCAAGTTACAGTTCCCATTGGTAATGCATTAATCAATTCAGCCAATGCAATTATCAGTCAACTGAAAGGTACTAAATCTGATGAGGAGGAAAATTACGCTACTGATTTGGGAATCCAATCAGACAATGATATTATAACTGGAACCAGATTAGGTATTATCTATCCAAACCCAACGAAGGAGGGAATTACCATCAATTATGAAGTGGCAGCAGATGAATTGAACGGGGACATGGTAAGTATCCAGGTTTATGACATCAGCGGAAGGATAATCGGAAATCTGGTGAACAGAAACCATGAACCTGGCTGTTACTCTGTATCCTGGAACGGTCATTATGAAAATGGAGGTCCTGTCCCGAGAGGGATCTATTATATCAGGTTCACGACGGGCAACGTTAAGGAAGTAAAACAAATAATGCTGGTCAGGTAGAACGGGTTGAATTGGTTTAGGTTATAGGTTTTTTGAAGGTAAGGGCGTTGCGTGTAACGCCCTTACAATTTGCTATTTGATGATTTCCTGCAGTTGTTTTATCGCCAGTTCTTTCCTGTGCTTTACTGCCAAATTGATCTTTGCAGTATCAGTCTCAAGTTCTATGTAATTCTGCCACAGTTCTATACTCCTGGTTATTTTACCTGAAGCTTCATATGCTTTTGCGAGAAACATTATAGTTTCAGGCTGGGACGGATTCATTGCGTTCGAGAGTTCAAGGTACTTCAGAGCTGAGTCGGTTTGATCCTCAATGAGATATGCATTTCCAAGATTCTTATAGACCAGGTAAATAGTTTCCGATTCGGGGTATTTCTTTTTTGCCTGTCCAAGTATCAGGATGGCATCAACAGTCTGATTCAGCTTATTATATAAACGTCCAAGGGCACTGTATGCAGGAACCAGGGCTGAATCGGCCTTAATAGCTTTCAAATACCATTCAACAGCCTGGTTAAAATCATTTTTATCTTCAAGGGCATACGCCAGATTGTAAGCTGCGGAACCATTTGTCGGATCCAGATCCACAGCCTTTACTGTTTGCATTATTGCCTGGTTCAGATCACCTTGCTTTACACTTATTGCAGCTCTTGAACTCCACGCATATGAATATCCCGGATCGCTTTCCAGGGCAAGGTCAATTTCCCGGTTTGCAGACTCAAAATCCTGCATGTTAATATATTCAATTGCATTTTTAACATGTGTCCGTGCAACTTCCCGTTTGGAGTCTCCGAATCCAAGAACCTCAACAATCTTTTGCTTGTAGATTACTGCCAGAAGTAACACGGTGACAATAAGAAAAGGTAAAGCCAGCTTTTTTATTAGCAATGGCAAGGCTGACCTGAGTGTTACCTTCCTGGCTTCCTGCAATTGATTTTCAAGAACGCGCACTCTTTGCTGAAGATCTGTTTCATCAACCCCCGTCCCAGATCCTGTTTCGCTTTCCGCAGAATCAGTTTCTTTCTTCACGACTTCAGTCAATTTATCTTTCTGATTCAGCAGTTGGCGTTATTTTAATTCCCTCTGGCGTTATATCATAAACCCATGTAAGAACAATGACGAGAATAAATACAATTATCAGCAGAATTAATACGAATGTTACTGTCCAGTCGGGTAATCCCAGTCTCGGGAAAATTATATCTGCAGCCTGAATTATCCCAAATGCCACAGCCAGATATACAAGTGAAGCCTTTACAACCTTTCGCCTTTTAAGTTCATCCCAGAACCTGAATAGATCACTCGATTTTCTAGGCATTATCTTTGATTTTATGTTTGACTCTGAGTCTGAGTAAAGTTAAACCTCAATGTTATATAAATCTCTTGTTTTCATTCCAGAATATGAACATTGTTGCCGTTTAACCGATTGATCTTCAATATACCTCCGGTTCCGAGAGGCTGCCATGAGTATCCTTCACCAGTTGCTTTTTCAGCTATTGATTTTTTATCGAGCAGGATTCCGGCAGGTTTCCTGACGAGCCTTAAAACCTCTGTGCCCGCCTGATCAAATGTCCTGTATCTGATTACCGGTTTCAGATTTGTTTTCTGACCCGTGTCATTCCAGAGTAACTTGTCATGTCGTCCGTTATAGTCAGCCTGCTGAATTACCGAAGTTGAAGAAAGTATGTGATTATCATTGCGGATGGCCAAGCGCAGGATCAGCTGCCATGGCCCTGAGGTAATGCCTTACATAATCACCATAACCATCAGTCAGCCAGTTTTCGTCGTTCGGGTACCTGTTTCTGCCGTCATCATTGACCATATAGGTCGACCAGATCAATTGCCTTACAGCATTCTCGTAACGGCTGCTGTCACCTGTCAGTTTTGTGTATAAAAGCTCATCAGCGCCCTGTCTCGAAGTATGGCTGTTCCCCGGCACTTCATATGCGGTCTGTTCATTCACCACAATCACACCGTACTTTTCATAGGTCCTGTTGCCAAGCCTTTTGTATACCCAGTTAAAATGCTTTTAACATTTTCTTTCCAGTCGGGGAAATATTCCCGGTGTTCCATAATGAACCTGGCAAATGTCATTGCATTCATCTGAGTATCACTCCATCCCGGTACATCCTCAAAGAACGGACCCCACCGGTTGTTTTTCAGTGGAAAGTCCTTCATCCATCGAGGATCATTATTAAATGCTGTTCTATACTCCTCAGTATGTCCTTTTCCAAGTTTTAAAGGTCAAGAAATAACGATAAAGTCGGTGCCCAGTTTGCAGTATATGTACTTGATGCTATCGGGGTAAGATCATTGAGTCCCCTGATCAATGTGCCTGTTTCGCCCGTAACGGCATTTACCTTGAATGGCAGGGGGAATGATCATAATCTCCTTTTTCTGTACGCGAAGCAAGAGTATTTGCAATTTTAATGATGCATCAAGATATACAGTTAGTCCGGTAATTTTGTAAAGGTTAATAAGTTCATATCCGAACGATCCAGCCTTGTCGGGTTGGGTAAAATTCTTTCCCGATCACCATATCGCCATCGTATATGCCTGAGTAAATCAGAGGTATTATAGGGGTAGGGGATATCCGGCCATTTGTCACCTCGATTTACTCAAGCTATGACTCAGGTAATAGTCGGCCATAAAGCACATATTCACCTTTACCCTTTCATTGCCGGTATAAGCGTACAGTAGCCGCCATGCTGACAGAGCCATCTGCAGCTGATCTCCTCCAATTCCTCTCCGGTCGTTATAATTTTCCTGCCATACCTGGTGATTCATATAGTAAGGGAGCCCGTTCATGTCAATCCTCATTGTATCCCAAAAGTTCCAGACAAGTCCGATAACATGATCGAATGACTTTCCCGGATCCCTGTCAAACCATGGAATGATACTGCCTTTTTCATCCGTTTTTATTTCATGATAAATAAGTTTTTCCTGGGATAATCCCTTCAGGGGAATAAGGATGAACAACATAGTTACCCCTGATCTTAAAATTACCTGACTCAGATACTTAAGTCTCATAATATCTGATGATTATCAATTATTGACACGAATTGGCTTTTACTGGCGTTTGAATGTTTAAACAAGCACCCGTTAACAAGCAACGAGCAACCACCAACTTTAAATAACTACCAAGTTAACATTTTAAGGCCAGATTTTCCAGAATTATTTTCTACATAAATGCTTACATTTATATTGAATTTTCTTGCAACATGGAATATTCATGTTCAAGTAAATTAAACAAATTAAGAATTAAGGTTGTCTTAAAGAAAGCAACATTCTTTCTATGGAACATAATGCTTCTCAGACCTGGTCCGTAAAATCTTTTCTAAAAGATAATTTTAAGCCAATCCGCGACTATGGTAAGCTTATTGCAAAATTCCTGCTTGCTCTCCTTTTTATTGCAATCGGTGCATGGTTTTTCAAGCACGAACAACCTGAACTGGCGAACAATCAAGCATGTTTTGGTGTCATCCCGATTACCTTTGTAATCCTGGGTATAATAGTGATGTTTGCTTATCTGATTCTTCAGGGACTGATGTATAAGCTTGCTTTTGCGTCGGTCAGAAAAAAAGTTCCTATTTCCACAAGTATCCTGCTGTTTCTGAAACGCAATTTAATAAGTATCTTTCATGCCGGCTGGCGGTGTCACTTCCCTTGCTTTTTTTACCGACGATATCGAAAAGGAAGGAGCTTCAAAAACAAAAATCCATTTTGCCTCGACAATCTATGCATTTACCGGATTGCTTACCACGGTACTTGTTGCAATACCTATTCTTGTCTATGCTCTGGTTGAAGGTGTCACAGGAATTGCTGAGATTATAGGTTTATCAGCTATGATTCTGTGGATTGGGGCTCTTTACCTGATGTATCGCTCAATAGTAACCAAGAAATTCCTTTACAGAATAGTTGTAAGATTTTTTCCATCAGCTGAAGTTTACCTTGATGAATTAATAAGCCATAATATTGATAGTACTTATCTTATTCTCACAATTTTTGTTTCCGTAGTGATCGACTTATCCTGCATAGCCCTTCTCTATATAGCAATGATTGCATTGGGTGTTAAGGCGTCTTTATTCTTTGCAATGCTTGGATACATCACGGGAGTTTTTTCCATATCGGTTTCCCCGTTTATGAAGGGACTGGGGGCTGTTGAGATTTCTATGTCATTTGTCCTAACACGCCTGGGATATTCAAGTGTTGATGCCGTAGCCATCACTCTTCTTTACCGGTTTTTCGAATTCTGGCTTCCATTGGTTGCAGGAGCCATAAGCTTCCTCCTGAAAATAAATAAGTTACTAATGAGGATTATTCCCGCTTTATTAATTTTCGTACTGGGAATAGTCAATATCATTTCTTCCATCACACCTGCAATTTATGAAAGAGTCCACCGGCTTGAGGATTTTATCCCGTTTGATGCCATTGCAGCATCCAATTACCTGGTTTTTATAGCAGGTGCCTTAATGCTGCTGACGGCAGTTTTCATGCTCAAAGGATTGCGTAATGCATGGTGGATTGCCCTTATCCTCAGCGCCATATCGTGCGTGGGGCACCTGACAAAAGCAATTGATTATGAAGAGGCTGTCGTTGCTCTCATAATATTCGTAATACTTATCTTCTCAAGAAAAGAGTATATAATAAAAGGCAATCCGAGGCTGCATACAATCGGGATCTGGTCCGCATTGCTGAGTATAGTTGCAGTACTGGTGTACGGGACTATCGGTTTCTATTTTCTCGACAAAAAACATTTCGGTATAGATTTTGGTTTATGGCAAAGTGTCGGCTACACAATTAAAAATTTCACATTGATAGGGGACACCGGTCTGGTGCCGGGAAGTCATTTCGCCAGATATTTTCTTATTTCAATAAATATCAGCGGTATGGCATCGCTCTCTTTCCTTTTCTATACTATTATAAGGCCATACATCTACAAGGAATTTACCACTCCTGAAGAGTTTGATAAGGCAAAACGCCTGGTTGAAAATTATGGCAGATCAGGCATGGACTATTTTAAAACCTATTTTGATAAAAGGATTTTTGCACCCCAGGATCTGAATGCATTTATTTCTTACCGTACAGCCGGTAATTTTGCTGTCGCTCTTGAAGATCCCGTCGCTGAGAATCAGTCCTCAATGAAGCAATGCATAATCCTCTTTGAAAAGTTCTGTCTCGAGAACGGACTGAAAAGCATTTATTACCGGGTACCTGAGGAGAGTCTGTCCCTATACAAAACATTATCCAGGAAAAGCATGTTCATGGGGCAGGAAGGGATTGTTGACCTCAATGTATTTACTCTGGAAGGGGGAAAGAATAAAGCACTGCGGAACGCGATTAACAAAGTAACTGATGAGGGATTCAAATCAACAGTACACACTCCTCCGATAAAGGATGGTCTGATGCAGAAGATGAAAGCCGTATCGGATGAATGGCTTAATTCCACCGAAAGGAGTGAAATTATCTTCTCGCAGGGAATGTTTATATGGAATGAACTGAAAAACCAGACAATAATTACTGTTGAAAATGCCGGAAGAAAAGGTAATCGCGTTTCTTAATGTGATCCCTGACTATAATCCGGGTGAAGGAACATATGATCTCATCCGCAAAACAGAGGATGCGCCACACGGAGTTATGGACTTCATGCTGGTTGAGCTCTTCAGGTATATGAAAGCGCAGGGCTATTCGACAGTGAATTTAGGATTTGCGCCAATGAGCGGGATTAACGATCCACATACATTTACTCCGAAAAGACAATGAAGTTCGCGTACGAAAAGATAAGATCTTTCTCTCATTTTAAAGGACAACGATTTTTTAAAGAGAAGTTTTTTCCGACCTGGAAGAACAAATATCTTATATATTCGAACGATTATGACCTGCTCCAGGTTCCAACAGCTCTTGCAAAAGCGATAAAGCCAAACCATGACTAACCGGAAAATAATTGTTCTTACCGGAGCTGCAGCCTGTTTTACCGGATGTACCGGCGATTTTTTATCCCTTTATATTCTGGGAGCAAAATATCCCGGGTACAGCCATCTGGCCGACCCTGTCAGCTTTCTTGGGTCTTCGTTCCAGTCCTGTGTCGCAGCTTGATTTCGGTATTGTGGATAATCCTGGGAGTCCTTATGATTACGTATTCGCAATCGGATTCAGGACAGCTTATTCATCTGCGACAGGTATGTAAAGATTGCTTTCTGGCTTTTAATACTTTACGGATTAGGGGAAGGAATGGGTTCGGGTCTGTTTAAAGCTGACCAGGTAAACAATGCATATACACTGTCGTTCATCATCCATGACATTCTCGGGGGAGCGGGTGTTACAGCGATACTTCTTCTTACGCTTATAGTGCCAAAAATTGCAGAATTATCTTCCAGCCGGAGCTTTAAAATCTTCTCACGTATTATTCTGATCCTTGGAATTTTGCTTCTTATTCTGTTTCACTCAGCGCTTTATCGGTAGTAAAAACGTTGTTTCCCATGAAATAGCCAGATATACAGGATTATGGCAGCGATTGCTGATACTTGATTATTACATCTATCTTATTTTCATTGCTTTCAAAATGGTGAAGAAAACAATGTTGAAGTCACAATTCCAGCGTAACCGAATTTTCACCGACGCCAAGCTCAGCGAGTTGGCTCAATACGGTATCCATCATAGGCGGAGGGCCACATACATAGAATCTCTGGCCAAAGTCACGGAATATTGGCTTTCAGAAAGTCCTTATTATCCTGCCGTGAAAATAACCTTCGGCCTTTTCTTCCGATAAAATATTGATAAAATCCTTTCCCAGAAACTTTCTGAAATCGTTTTCGAGTATAATATCAGCTCTTGTTTTGTTGGCAAATATTAATTTGTTTCCCTTGAATTTCATTTTTTGAATTAAGATCCCTGAAAATTGCGATAAAAGGAGTAATGCCTGCTCCGCCGGCAATAAAAATCTCCTTTCCCCTTATATGAAATCGCACCCCATACATCCCTGATGATCAGTTCAGCACCCGGATCAAGTTTTCCAAGCTCATTTGTCACTCCGTTGCGCGAAGAATAAATTTTGATTGTGAATTCAAGATAAGGATCAGAATCTTAAACATGTAAAGGTGAATGGATTTCTTTTATCCCTGAATCCCGGGATGTTTACCGATACCTCTGTAGCCTGCCCGGGAACAAAGGAATAACCGACCGGTTTTTCAATTTGAAACCTTCTGACATCATGGGTCACCTGCTCAATTCTTAGTGATTTTAACTATGTGCTCTTCCATAAATTTTGTATATACTTTATTCAACAATTATTATTGTTTGAAGTTCATTGAAGAATAATCCGGTGCTGTAAGAACTTCTTTGTGCTAAAGTTGTTTTATACAAAAATGCTGAAAATAAATAAGACAAAAATATGAAGAATCTGGGTATAATAGGATCGGGCATGGTCGCCAAGGCCCTGGCAACAGGATTTATTAAACATGGCTATAATCGGTAATGGTGGGTTCACGGGATAAATCAAAACGTGAACAGCTTAAGAAGGATACCTGTGCTTTAACCGGCACATTCGAAGAAACAGCCACCTTCGGCGAAATAGTGATATTCGCTGTAAAAGGCACTGCCGCAGAAAAAGTATTTTCTTCAATCGCCGGGAGACTTGCCGGCAAAACAGTTATTGATACTACTAATCCTATTGCCGATAAGCCGCCTGTAAACGGAGTGATACGATATTTCACCACTCTGGATGAATCATTGCTTGAACGGCTTCAGAAACTGGCACCTGAGGTTAACCTGGTAAAAGCATTCAACAGTATCGGTAATGCCTTCATGATCGATCCTCCGTTTGAGCCCGTCCCGACAATGTTCATTTGCGGAAATAATGCTTCAGCCAGGAAAGAAGTTGCCTCACTTCTGGAAGAAGTAGGATGGGAAGTGGAAGATATGGGTAATATGGAATCGGCAAGGGCTATTGAGCCATTGTGCATGCTGTGGTGTATCCCGGGAATGCGCGAAAACAGGTGGAATACTGCATTTAAACTGCTTAATTATAACGGGTGAATGAACACAATTACAAAACATCTGAAAACTGTGATCATTGGCGGGGGTCAGGCAGGTCTGGCAACCGGGTACTTCCTGAAAAAAATGAACAGTCAGTTCATTATTCTGGATGAGAATAATAGAACCGGCGACTCCTGGAGAAAACGATGGGACTCTTTACAGCTTTTCACTCCATCTCAGCACGACAGCCTTCCGGGAATGCAATTCCCGGGCCCTAAAGGAAGCTTCCCCGGGAAAGATCAGGTAGCTGATTATCTCGAGGGATATGCGATGAAATTTTCCCTGCCTGTTCAAACTGGCATGAAAGTAAATCACCTTTATTCCCGGAATAATCATTTCGAAATTGAAACTTCTGCAGAAAAATTACTCGCTGATAATGTCGTCATTGCAACCGGGACAAATCCTTTTCCGAAAATACCTGCCGTGTCGTCAGAGATTTCTCCGGATATTTTTCAGATCCATTCATCAGACTACATTAATCCGGGATCCGTTCCTGAAGGCGACGTTCTTGTTGTTGGTGCCGCCACTTCCGGTATTGAGATCGCACTTGAACTATCAAAAACCCATAAAACCTATATTTCAGGGAAACCTACTTTTCATATACCGGACCCGGTGCTTAAATATGCCGGGGGACTTTACTGGTGGTTTGCGAGCAATATTCTTACTGTCAGAACTCCCCCCGGAAGAAAAGCAAAAAAAAGCATAATCGGCGGAGGAGCACCATTGATACGAGTTTCATCCACCGACCTGGATATTGCCGGTATTGAACGACTTCCTCGTTTGACTGGAACCCGGAATGGTCTTCCTACGTTCCAGGATAACCGGGTTGTAAAAGTATCATCTATAATATGGGCAACAGGATATAAGCCCGATTTTTCATGGATTGATATTAATATAACAGATGATACCGGCTGGCCAAAGACCAATCGTGGAATTGTTTCTGCACAAAAAGGATTGTATTTCATCGGGATGCCATTCCTGTATGGGCTGACTTCAGGACTGATTGGCGGAGCAGGCAGGGATGCAGCTTATATCTCAAAACATATGCTGCAGGATTGAACCTGCAGGATCACAATGTTACCGGGAAAAATATTTTAAGAAAAATACAAATTTTACTGAACGACTATCGTACCGACCATACTGGGATGGACAATACAATAATAACTGTAACTTCCTGCTGTGGTGAATGTGAAGCTGTATGTTGCACCATTGCCCAGCGATCCGCTGTCGAACAAACCAGTTGTACTTGTAACGGTATGCACGACACCGTCCTTATTTGTCCATTTAACACTGGTGCCCACCGGAACTGTAAGTGTCCCCGGGCTAAATGCCATACCCGTGATAAATACTTCATTATCCCCTTTGGTTACGGGAGGAGGAGGATTCTGGTTACCAGTGCCAGTCATATCATTCGATTTGGTACATGCGGTAAGAATAAAAATTGTCATAACCTGAACTGCTATCAGGAAATAGGACCTGACCGGGAATTTTTTAATTGTTTTCATTTTTTTTGAGTTTAAATTTTTAATACAACAGCAGCGAAAAGGTTTTGTTCAAATCAGTTCAAAAGATAGTCGAGGTATATTAATTCGTGCAAAAAGGCATTTACCGAACTGACACTGCCCTGCAACATTTCGGACCATTGATAATTTCAGAAAATCAGTGTTGAACAATAATCAGATTGTTTTGTCCTACACTAGCAATAAATTAAAAAGCCTGCTTAATTCTGAATTATGAATACTCTTTTACTGATTATCGACATGCAAAATGATTTTTGCCACCCCGACGGAGCGTTATATGTTAATGGTGCAGAAAATGATGTCGCCAGACTTGGAAAATTCATCCTCGATAATGAAGACAGGATTGATCATATTATCATGACACAGGATAATCATCATGTCATTGATATTTCCCATCCCGGCTTCTGGGAAGATAAGAATGGCAATCCTCCGCCACCATTCACTAGATAAATTCCGAGACTGTTCAAAACGGAGCCTGGAGCCCTCGTTTCCAGAAAGAAGAAGCTGCCGAATATATCCAAAACCTTGAAAAACAGGGTGAATTTCCGCATGTCATCTGGCCGGAACATTGTATAATCGGATCGTATGGAGCTGCAATAGTTAAATGAAATAATGGAACCTGTCAGAAGCTGGGCCAGAAAAGGAAATTTTTTTGATGTGGTAATTAAGGGAACCAATCCGCTTACTGAGCATTTCGGTGCTTTGATGGCTAACGTCCCGATCGAAGGAAGTCCTGAAACTCAATTAAACACTGAACTAGTCAGAAAACTTCAGATTTATGATAAGATCCTGATTGCAGGTGAAGCCAAAAGCCATTGTGTAGCAACGACAATCAAACAGATTTTAAATATTGATGGTTTTGCCTCGAAAGCTGGTAATTCTTGAAGACTGCATGTCGGATGTAACTGGTTTTGAAACTCTTGCATTGCCAATTTATGAAAAGGCGAAAAATGATGGTGTAACATTTACTCTAAGTACAATTTGGTTTCGTTAACCGGCAACAAGCAACTGGCATACAAGCTAGTCTCCGGATCGAGGCGAATGTACATAAACTATAATCCATGATCCTTAAATATTTTACTGACAACGATCTGTACAAGTTTACCACCATGAATGCAATTCAGAAACTGTATCCGAAGCAATGGTCCGATATACTTTTATAAACCGTGGACATACACTATTCCCGAACGGTTTTGCTGATAAATTGCGGGAAGAGGTTGACAGTTTTCAGGACTTGCTTTGAGCAAAGAAGAAGAACATTTTCTGGTCTCACGATGTTATTATTTCGATCCTGTATTTATCGACCTGCTGAAAGGTTTCCGTTTTGATCCCGGCTGAAGTTAGATAAAGCAAAAGAATGGCAACCTTGAAGTAGAAATTGAAGGATTATGGTACCGGACGGTTTTATGGGAAGTTCCGTTACTTGCCCTGATATCGGAGCTTTTCTATTTAATGAAAGGCGAAAAGCCACGGGAGATGGAGGCCCGGGCTTCAGAAAAAGCACTGGAAATTAAAGAAATGAAAGCAGAATATTCCGATTTTGGAACAAGGCGCCGTTTCTCTTTTGATGTTCATGACAGAGGTGATTAAAACCCTGAAAAACAATTCACGTGAGTTCTTTAAGGGAACAAGCAATGTATATCTTGCCATGAAACATAATCTCACTCCAATCGGTACACATCCTCACGAATGGTTTATGTTTCATGCTTCCCGTTATGGATACCGGTCAGCAAATGCAAGGGCACTTGATGCCTGGGTAGAAGTTTACAAAGGAGATCTTGGAATTGCGTTAAGTGATACGTTCACTTCAGATAATTTCTTCAGCAGCTTTTCGACATTGCATGCAAAACTCTTCGATGGTATCAGGCAGGACAGCGGCGATCCGCTGGCTTTCACCGACAAAGCTGTGAGATTTTACCGGAATAACAGGATTGACCCGGCAACAAAAACAATTGTTTACAGCGATGCCCTTGATCCTGACAGGATACAAGGGAATCAAAAAATATGTCGCACGAAGAATTCATGATGTTTACGGGATAGGCACCTATCTTACCAATGATGTCGGTGTTCAGCCTTTAAACATTGTTATCAAGCTTACGGGTTCCAAACATGAAATAAATGATGATTATCATCCGGTTGTTAAATTATCAGATGATCCGGGGAAATATACGGGTGATCCCGGGGAAATAAAATTATGCAAAGCGATCCTGAATCTTTAAACCGGATTACTTATGTCGGCAGTTGCAAATACTGCATAATTATCCCACCGATGCTAGTCGTTTTTTCGGATCCGGAATAATTGTTGTCCTTTCTGGGAGGGATCATAATCCTGGTTTATTGTGAATTGTAGATCTTCGAATCAACTGACCATTTTCCGGCTCCATAGATCACAAGATAAACCAGAAGAAGTGTCATGGCAAAATCGGTACGGTATTCGTGAGCAAATGGCCAGAATCCTTTAGTACATTAATAACGGCCATTTTGTTGTTATAAAGGCAGTTATCATAATGATTAAGCAGAGGGATGCTTGCCAGCCGGATCATACATCCGAGCAGAACCAGCAACCCGCAGATAATTTCAAATGTACCTGTAAAGTAAGCCCAGAATGCCGGATAGGTAAAACCGATTTTCATAAAACGGCCAGGTCCAAGCAAATCAGGAAACAGAAACTTCTGAATACCTTCTGTAAGAAAGATCAAACCGACTGCCAGCCTTATCAGTATTCCCCTGTTGTCAGATGCTGTATTAAGAATCAATGATCCGAATTTGCCTGTTTTTTTCACTGGTTTTAATTTCAATTAGTGCCATCCGAAACTCATTGAAAAATCCTTTTGTTCATACTAACGGTTAATGTATTTAACAAAGCAGGCAACTTGTTTGTTTACAGATAGAAATAATTATTAAATGAACATTTGTATGAAATACAGGACTGAGCACGATTCAATGGGAGAAGTGAAAGTACCCGGGTCAAAGTACTGGGGAGCACAAACTGAACGATCCAGGAATAATTTCAGAATTGGTCCGGAAGCAAGTATGCCGGTGGAGATTATCAAGGCGTTCGGATACATTAAAAAAGCAGCTGCAATTACGAATTTTGAACTTGGTGTCCTGACTTCAGACAAAAAGGACATGATCACTGATGTCTGTGACGAGATCATAGAAGGTAAGCTTAATGACCAGTTTCCGCTTGTAATCTGGCAAACAGGTTCCGGAACGCATACAAACATGAATGTGAATGAAGTGATTGCCAACCGGGCACATGTTAAAAATGGCGGCGCACTGACTGACAGAAACAAGGTTCTCCATCCGAACGACGATGTTAATAAATCTCAGTCATCAAACGATACATTTCCCTCAGCAATGCATATTGCCTCATATATGATTGTCAGCGAAATAACACTTACCGGGATGCAGAAACTACGGGATACGCTGGCTGCCAAATCATTGAATTCAAAGACATTGTAAAAGTCGGGAGGACACATTTAATGGATGCTGTACCTCTGACTCTCGGTCAGGAATTTTCAGGGTATGTTCAGCAGATCGACAACGGGATGCGCGCAATAAGGAATTCACTAATAATGGTATCCGAAATAGCTCTTGGTGGATCTGCAGTTGGTACCGGGCTGAACACTCCTCCCGGATATTCAGTCCGGGTTGCACAGAATCTTGCCGTGCTAACCGGCTATCCTTTTGTTTCTGCATCAAACAAGTTTGAATCGCTGGCAGCGCATGATGCCATGGTTGAACTAAGCTCGGCATTAAAACGATCGGCAGTGTCGCTTATGAAAATCGCAAATGATATCAGAATTCTGAGTTCAGGTCCCCGGTGCGGTATAGGTGAATTAATACTTCCTGCCAATGAACCTGGCTCATCAATTATGCCCGGTAAGGTAAATCCTTCCCAGGCTGAAGCCCTGTCAATGGTATGCGCGCAGGTCATGGGCAATGATGTGGCAGTTACAGTTGGTGGTTCCGGTGGCTTCCTTGAACTGAATGTATTCAAACCGCTTATTGCAGCAAATATCCTGCAAAGTGCACGTTTACTGGGAGAAGCTTGTCTTTCATTCAGTGATAATTGTGTGGCGGGCATCAAACCTGATTATCCGGTAATAAAAGCCCACCTTGATAATTCCCTCATGCTCGTTACTGCATTAACCCCGCATATCGGCTATGAAAACAGTGCAATAATTGCAAAAAAAGCTTTCAACGAAAACATTACATTGCGGCAAGCTGCTCTGAAGCTGGGCCTGGTTACAGGAGAACAGTTCGATCAGTGGGTTATTCCAGAAAAAATGACCGGATCTTCCACGGAAGAGAAATAACCGGGTAGTAAAGAGAAACTTAAAATAATACAACAGTGAGATTTTTCTTAAACAAGATTCCCGGAGCTTATTCCTTATCGCTCAGTACGTAACCAAATCCTTTCCGGGTGTGAATAAGTTTTGTGTCGAAATCCTTATCTATTTTTTTCCTCAGGGAGTTTATATGAACGTCAATAATATTGGTTCCCGAATTGAATGAGAAGCCCCAGATCTTTTCAGCAATAAGGATCCTGTCAAAAACCTTGTCTTTATTTTCAAGCAGGAGCTCGAGGATTTTATATTCCGTAGCTGTGAGATTTATTGGTTTGCCATCCCTTGTGACTTTCCGTGCAATTGAATCAACCTCCAGTCCGGCAACTTTCAGCACCGGTTTAACCATTGCATCCCGGTTTCTCCTGTTTAATGCCTTGATCCTGGCCAGAAGTTCCTGGAAGTTGAAAGGCTTGATCAGATAATCATCAGCTCCCGAATCGAATCCTTGCACCTTGTCCTCCACTGAATCGAGCGACGTCAGCATTATAATTGGTGTCTGAATGCTCTTGTTCCTTATGTTTTTGCATAACTCGTATCCTGAGATTCCGGGTATAACGACATCCAGGATTATAACATCATACTTCCTGCTTAATGCAAGTTTTTCTCCGATCGGACTGTCATATGCAACGTCTACGATAAAATCATTGCTTTCAAGACCAATCTTCACAAAAGACGATATTTTCGGATCATCCTCAACTAACAGTATCTTCATCTCGACAGTTTTTTGTCTTTTCCGATCAAACATAAGTAATCAAAATTAGGTAATTTTACCAATTAATCATCAGAAGTTATGAGCTGATTTTTGATAAAACCGGCATTCCTGTAAGCACTACAGGTGTTTAGTCGAGAAGCATTATGGTAAAATTTGGGTGGAATCTAACCGGGAAAAGGTTCACTTCTTTTTCACAATTAGTGCAATAGCCTATATAACATTGATCAATATATTATAAGTCAATTTGGCATTATAACCATTCAGGTGAAGATCAACCTGGATACATTCATTAAAAATTGTTCCTAATTTTGAAGAATTAATATTTTTAATACAACCTCAATTGTCATGCCAGTAAGGATTTCAAATCATACTGCAAAAACAGGTCAGGACACCGGGAATCTGTCACATTCGCTGCAAATGATCGTTTGGATATCCATTATTCTGGTATTCATAATAAGTATCCTGGATCTAATCGGGTGGATAACAGGTATTTCCTGGCTTAAAAGTGCCGGGCCGTACTGGGAACCAATGAAGATTATTACCGCTCTGTGCTTTATTTTTGCTTCACTGGGGCTGCTGATTATTTTTACAAAACGGCCGGAGCCCATTAAGACCATCTTCCCTGTCGTATCCGGAATATTTATGATAATTGTGAGTTTACTTACAGTTTTCAGCTGGCTCTATGCGGTGTAACTGGTCATGAAGCTTCAATAACCACTTTTCCGGTTTTAAACCTTTTCCTGGCTCCAGTAAACCAGAATGGCCTTATTATCAGCATTTATCTTTCTTTTAACTGGCATAATTCTGATCATCCTGACTTCATATAGCCAGGGTGCTTCAAATATTGCCCATATTTTATGTTTTCCGGCAGCAGTTGCTGGTTATATGATTCCTGTTAGCTACATTCTGAGGATTTATACTATCCACGAATTTCTTGGAACCCCAGTGGCATTAAACTCAGGAATAGCATTTCTGTGCTATTTGTGCTGCAATTTATCTTATGCGGCCGAATACTTGGCTGATGAAAGTGTTTACAAGCAAAAATACAGGTGGAATTATGGCCCGTCGGCTGTTGCCCTGGCTTGTTTTACTCCCTATCATTATCGGATGGTTTCGTATTATTGGTGAACGATCAGGTTTCTTTGTTTCAGAGGTGGGTGTGCTGCTAGTAGCAATTACGTACACTTCTTGTTTTATTTTGCTAGTATGGTTCTACTGCCAGATCGTGAACCATGATAGACAAGAAACGACATATTGCGGATGAAGCCTTAAAAAAATCATATGAGGAGCTGGAAGACAAGAGTCAGGGAAAGAACTTCTGACCTTTTAGAACCTGAACAAAGTACTGGATGCAGAAATAAAAGAACGCATAAAGGCTGAAGAACTGGTGGAGTCTGAACGTCAGAGAATGAACGGGCTTCTTGAACTAATGCCCGCATATATTATCCTTCTCACTCCCGATTACCATGTTTCATATTCGAACCGCTTTTTCGGGAACGTTTTGGTGAATCTCAAGGGCAGACGCTGTTTCGAATTCCTGTTTAACCGTTCAGAACCCTGTGAAATTTGCGAAACCTATAAAGTTTTAGAAGATAATTTACCCCATACCTGGGAATGGACAGGACCGGACGGCATATATATTCAATACATGATTTCCCTCATACAGATTCTGACGGTTCACCGCTAATAATGGAGATGGGAATTGATATTACCAGCCTGAAGGAAGCAGAAGCGAAACCTTTTAACTTTAAATACACGGCTTGAACAACTGGTCTAAGAACGTACTGTCGAACTTTTAACGGCAAACAAGCGTCTTGATATTCTTTCCCAGACCTCAAGCCGTCTTCTTGAAAGCGAGAATCCTCAGGAACTTATTAATTCATTGTGCACAGTGTGATGGAATTTCCTCGATTGCCAGGTTTTCTTCAACTATCTTGCAGATGAGACCAAAGGGAAGCTGCATCTTAATTCTTATGCCGGAATTTCGGAGAAAACAGCACAAAGATTGAATGGCTTGATTATGAAGAGGCTGTTTGCGGATGTGTTGCCAGAGAAGGTGTCAGAATTGTTGCGGAGAATATTCTTGAAACACCCGATCCGAGAACAGATCACCTGGTAAAATCATTTCGGAATAAAGGCTTATGCCTGTCACCCGCTTTTATCGCACGATAAAGTAATCGGTACGCTTTCATTTGGTACAACCAACCGGTCAAGCTTCAGCGATGACGATCTTTCGATGATGAAAACAGTTGCCGATCAGGTGGCAATTGCATTGACACGTGTCAGGGATGAAGATCTGTTACGAAGGAGCGAGGAACGTTACAGAAGTCTTATGGAGCTTTCTCCCGGGGCAAGTTTTGTGAATCAGAAATAACAACATTGTTTGCTCAATTCAGCTGCCAGAAAGCTCCTGGAAGATAAATTCTGCTGAAGAGATTCTCGGCAAATCGCCTTTCGATATCATTCCACCCCAAGAGTCATCCCGCTATCAATGCCCGTATAGATAAAATAATGAAAGGCGAAAGTGTGCCCATAGCTGAGAACAAATCGTCATGAGCCGACGGGGCTGTCAGGGATGTGGAAGTGGTTGCCGCAGCGATTACTGATTCCGACGGACCTGCAATTCAGGTAATAATGAACGACATTACCGAACGGAAACATGCAGAAAAAGAGCTGTTTGACACTAAAAATTACCTTCAGAATCTTATCGACTATGCCAATGCTCCGATAATCGTCTGGGACCAGGAAAACAAGATCAGGCTGTTTAATCATGCATTTGAACATCTGACCGGTTATGCGTCTTCTGAGGTTGAAGGAAAAAAGCTCGATCTGCTTTTTCCAAAAGACACTTTAAAGGAATCAATGCAAAGATCAAACAGGCTCTCACGGAAAACTGGATAACTATTGAAATTCCTATACTGACCAAAAATAAGGATATAAGAACAGTCCTCTGGAATTCTGCAAAGATTTATGATAATAACAGAAAGACAATTTCAACAATTGCCCAGGGTAATGATATAACTGAAAGGATAAAAGCAGAACGAGCATTTAAAGAGTCAAAAGAAAAGCTTGAAATTGCGCTCGAAAATGGCAATATCGGAACCTGGGAATGGGAAATCGGAAAAGATAGGATTATGATTTGATGAAAGGATGGAAAGAATGTTCGGTAGGAACACCGGGATACCTTTGAATATACGTTTGATGCTTTTGAAAAAACCATCCATGAAGAGGATCTTCCACATGTCCGGAATGCATTCAGTCAGGCTCTTGAGGAAAATATTCCTGTTGATACGGTATTCAGGATAAAACATAGTAATAATGAAGATTAATTACATAAGTACCAAAGCATTGGTGGAGAAGGACAACAATGGGAATCCTTTCAAGGTGTCAGGTGTCTGTTTCGATATAACGGAGATGAAGAAAGGTGCAGAAAAGGATTATTTCAACTTAATGAAGATCTGCTCCGTTCAAACAAAGAGCTTGAACAATTTGCCTATGTGGCTTCTCATGATCTCCAGGAACCTTTGCGTATGGTCTCGAGCTTTACCCAGCTGCTCTCATCAACGATATAAGGATAAACTTGACCAGGATGCCAGGATTTCATTCAGTTTGCCGTGGAAGGAGCCATCCGGATGCAGGGATCTGATCAATGATCTTCTTGACTATTCAAGAATTCAGACAAGAGGCAAAAAGTTTGTCCTGGTTGATATGCATGAAATCCTTGGGTCACGCTGATTAATAACCTGATGATAAAAATACAGAAAAAAATGGCTTTGGTCACTAATGATGAACTTCCCAAAGTTGTTGCAGACGAAGGACAAATGGTACAGCTATTTCAGAACCTCATCGATAATGCCCTTAAATTCTGCAAAGCTTCACCGAGGATACATATTTCCGCAAAGGAAGAGAAAGAACATCTATCTTTTCTCGGTAAAAGATAACGGAATTGGAATTGAAGCCAGTATTTTAACAAGATATTCCAGATATTTCAGAGATTGCACCCAAAAGATGAGTACGGAGGTACAGGAATCGGCCTGGCAATCTGCAAACGTATTATTGACACGGCATGGCGGCAAAATATGGGTAGAATCAAAACCCGGTAAAGGATCAGTATTTTATTTTACTATATTAAAAAGACAAAAAATTCCGAATAATGAGAAATTCAAATATCAGATCGATTGACATACTGGTTGTCGAGGACAACGCAGGTGATGCCAGACTCATAAAGAGAGGTGCTGAATGATAATAAAATATTCAGTTCGCTTTTCATTGTAAATGACGGAGTCGAAGCAATGGATTTTCTTCGTAACAAGGGGAAAGTATAAAAAAGCCCCAAAGCCGGATCTGATCATCCTCGATCTTAATCTTCCAAAGAAAGATGGCCGGGAAGTGCTGGCTGAAATAAAGACCGACGAAGAGCTTAAGCATATTCCGATAGTCATTATGACCATATCACAGGCTGAGGAGGATATTCTGAAATCATATAATCTTCATGCTAACTGCTATATAACCAAACCAATTGACCTTGATCAGTTTATCAAAGTTGTTAAATCAATTGAGGATTTCTGGTTTTCAATTGTAAAACTGCCACCCAAGGCTGGAAGACTGGGATTATAAATCAAATATCATCCAAAGGGAAGTGAATGAGAATACCTCTGATATCCATAAATAATAGATTCACCATGGAATCAAACCTGAACAAGGAATCTGGCCTTTGAAGAGACATCATTGAAGGACAGATCATTAAGAATACTTCTTGTGGAAGATAATCCGGGTGATGTACGTGATCATAAATGAATTACTAAAAGATTCGGGAATTGATTTTTCCTTAAAGCATGTCTCAAGTCTCAAGGAGACTATTATGCTGTGCGTTGAGCAGCGTTTTGATGTCATTCTTCTGGATCTTGGGCTTCCCGACAGCACCGGCGTGGAAACATTAAAAAAGATCCAGGTGTTTAAAATGAAATCCCCGGTAGTGGTAATGACAGGGCTGGATGATGAAGATGCTGCACTTGAATCACTACAGGGAAGGAGCACAGGACTACCTGGTAAAAAGCAGATTGACTTCCGATAGTATCCTTCGCGGGATAAAGTATGGTATTGAAAGAAAGAAAATTCAGGATCTTCTGGAAAAGAGCGCACAGACAGTTTTCATTGCTTTCTTCCACAACAGCAGCAATAAATGAATGCGAAGATATTTCAGATGTTTTTACCGTAGCCTGCCGGAATATAAGGAAACTGCCTGATAAAGCAGGTACCATTTCCTTTGAGCTGGACAATCCGGCAAAAATATATGCTTCAGGCCTGGAAGACATTGAACCCTGGTTTGATGAGATAAAACAAATTACAGGACTTAACCTGCATCATCCTGCCTTAGGCATTTGGTGAAAGCAATTCCGAGATAATCGAATCTGCTGAGCGACGGAAAACTGCACAAAATAACAATGAATTTCAGAATCCTTCAAAAACGAATGTAAGTAAGGAAGGGACTGAAAAGTCCGGAAAGATCTTTGAAATCAATATTTATGCTATAGGATTTATCAAAACCGGCACTACTTATGGCGGGACATTTATCTTTACTCCCAACACAATTGGCGTTGATGATATAAACATTATCGAAACAGTCTGTAATCAGGTATCATTATCCCTGCACAGAAAGGCAATTGAACAGGATCTTAAAGCAAGTGAGAACAGATACCGGAAACTAAGCAAGGAACTTGAAATGAAAGTACGGGAACGTACGCGCGATCTTGAAAATTCAAACTACCTTCTGAACCAGGAGCTGATAGAAAGGCATCATGCCGAGGAGGCCCTGAAAAAAAGTGAAGTTCGTTTAATAGAACTCAATGCCACCAAAGATAAATTCTTCAACATTATTGCACATGACCTTAAAAATCCTTTTACCTGCCTGCTTGGATCTACCGAGCTTTTAACCGAGAATGTATATAAACTGGACACGGAAAAGATAAGGGAACTGGCGCATGTTCTGAACGATTCAGCCAAAAGCGGTTACGCAATACTTCAGAACCTCCTCGACTGGTCGAGGTCACAAACCGGGCTGATAAAATTTAGTCCTGAAAAAATAAATCTGAGAAATCTGGTGGATGAAAACATTTCAGAACTCAGGTTATTTTCAGCCAGGAAGGAGATTGACATGATTTCCGAAATACAGAACGATATGTATATTTTTACTGATAAGAATATGATAAATACAGTTTTGCGCAACCTGCTGAGCAATGCGATAAAATTTACCCCGCGGTTCGGAACAGTAATGATTGGTACTATAATTAACGACACCGAAGTAACTGTTTCAGTAAAGGATACAGGAATCGGCATACCTGAGGAAAATATCAATGAGTTGTTCAGGATCGATACCAAATTCACAAGACCCGGTACCAATAAGGAACAGGGAACCGGGCTTGGACTGAAACTCTGCAAGGAATTCGTTGAAATGCAGGGAGGTAAAATCTGGGTAAAAAGTACCGTTAATAAGGGAAGCGAATTTATTTTTTCAATACCGTTACAGGAGAATTGAAAACCAAAAGGGGCTGCACACTTTCAGCCCCTTTTCCTTAAACCCCAAAACTATCTAACTAACACGCAAGACTATTCCGCATAGTCTTTTAACATTGACATCAGTTTCTGTCTCGACAGGAAGATCCTGCTTTTAACAGTACCGATCTTTAAACCAAGCTCATCAGCAATTTCTTTGTATTTGTAGCCATCAATATGCATCCGGAAGGGTACCCTGAATTCGCTGCTCAATAAATCTATTGTGGTTTCTATTTCTTCTACAGTATAATTCGATTCAGGGGAACCTGATCCCGTAACCCGCGGTTGGTCAGCATAATCCAGATCCTGGATTTTATCGATAATATTGTTTTCTTTTACATTCCGCCGGTAATTGTTAATAAAGGTATTCTTCATGATGGTGAAAACCCATGCATTGAAGTTTGTAAAATCAGCAAACTTGTTTTTATAATTCAATGCTTTAAGGAAAGTATCCTGAACAAGGTCAGGAGCTTTTTCGCGATCGGCTACAAGGCTCATTGCAAACCTATGCAGCTTTGGTTTCATTTTGAGCAGACTTGAGTTAAATTCCAGGTTTGTCATATCTTTTGTGTCTTGTTTCTTGAACAAATGTATTTCTTAGAAACAAGAAGAAGATTAAAACCCAATTAAACCTGGATTAAGATTGGATTAAGATCGTATCTACCTAATAATTAATTTATTACTCTTGATATAACTTTTGGGTTCTGTCCAATGACCAGCCAGTCTTCAGACCTACCACAAATAAGCCGAGAGCCACCGATCCGACTGAAAATACAACATCACCGAAGATTCTCAGCCACCGCAGGGTTTGTATCGCCGGATCCTGCATAAACTCGGGCGAACGCGCATACCACATCCCATGATTGATGCTTGCAATAGTTTGTAATACGCCTATCGGAAGCATGCTTATCAATAACATCAGCATGAGTCCTGCGTTCATCGACCAGAAGGCGATTTTTAATAAGTTAGTTTTCCATACATACTTGATGGTCAGTCCTTTAAGAACAAACAGCATCAACCCGATGGCAAGCATTCCGAAAACGCCAAAAAGCGCTGCATGGCCATGGACAGGGGTTGTGTTAAGCCCCTGCATATAGTATAATGCTATTGGGGGATTTATAAGGAATCCAAACAATCCGGCTCCGACAAGGTTCCAGAAACTGACTGAAATGATAAAATATATTGGCCACTTATAAGTTTTAACCCATGCAGTTGCCCTGCTCATCTGCAGATTATGCCAGGCTTCAAAACCCATAAAGACAAGCGGAACTACTTCAAGGGCGCTGAAAGATGCGCCAAGGGCAATAATGGCAGTCGGGGTTCCGGCAAAATAAAGATGATGGAATGTTCCGATCACACCTCCGCTCAAATAAACTATGGTTGAAAACAACACCCCTGTTGTAGCGTACCTGACATTCAGCAATCCCATCCTCACAAACAGAAATGCAGCTATAACAGTGGCAAACACTTCGAAGAATCCCTCTACCCATAAATGAACCACCCACCACCGCCAATACTCTGCAATGGACAAATGGGTCTGCCTTCCCCACATAAGGCCTGCACCATAGAACCCTGCTATGGCAATGGAAGCAATAACAAACATGACAAGCAGCTGCCTGCTCTCCGAGGGTTTTCTCAATGCCGGCCATAATGCCCGTAACATTAAAAAGAGCCATATAAAAAAACCGGCAAAAAGAAATATCTGCCAGAACCGCCCAAGATCGACATATTCATATCCCTGGTGGCCAAACCAGAAATTCCCGACGAGTCCAAGCTTCTGCATCACACCCATCCATTCCCCCGCAATTGAACCCACGACAATAACCAGCAATGCCACGAAAAGAATATTAACTCCCAACCGCTGGTACTTTGGCTCGTTTCCCGATACAGCCGGAGCAATGTAAAGACCTGCTGCAAGCCATGAAGTCGCTATCCAGAAGAGAGCAAGCTGAACGTGCCAGGTCCGTGAAACAGAATAGGGCAGAATATTATCCAGTTTCAAGCCATAAAAACCCTTGCCTTCAACCCCGTAATGTGCTGTAACCACGCCAAACAGGATCTGAACGAGAATAAGACCAGCCACAACCCAGTAGTACTTCAGGGTCGCCTTCATCGATAAAGTGGGATTAAGGCCTCCCAGAGGGTCATTCTGAGGCAATAACGACTGTCGAGGATATCAGACCTGTTCCTTGCATTATAATAAGCGAGCAAGCCGATCCCGACAAGAAGCATAATCACGCTGAAACCTGTCCAGAGTATTATCCCTGCCGATGGTGTATTGCCTATTACCCGGTCAGGCGGCCAGTTGCTTGTATAGGTTATTTCCGATCCCGGGCGGTTGGTTGTGCATGCCCAGGCAGCCCAGAAGAAGAATGCATTCATGTCATGCATTCTCTCCGTATCTTTGATCGAATTAGCGGGTAAAGCATAAGCAGTTCTCTCTTTTTCCAGAGCAGGATCGTCCATAAATAATCCCTTGTAGTGGTTGCTGTTGCTCATGATGGCTTCGGCCCTTTCATCAGAAACAGTCAGTACACCTGTTGAACTGTTATATGTGTTTGTGCGCAAAGCCTTCTGAAGTCTTGTTTCAAGCATCGATTGCCGGTCCTTGCCGAGATTTTCAAAAGATGAACCAAATTCTTTCTGTGACCACCTGTCGAGTAAAAAGACATACTCCCTGTGCAGCCAGTCGGCCGACCAGTCGGGAGCTACATAGGCTCCATGGCCCCAAACGGTCCCAATCTCCTGTCCGCCTATCGACTGCCAGACGTTCTGGCCGTCCTTTATCTCCTGAGAAGTAAAAAGAACTGCCCCGCTTTCGGAAACTACAGTTTTGGGAATAGGTGGCTTTTCCTGGTAGATCTCATGTCCGAAAAATCCAAGGACTGAAAAACATACAAGGGTGATAATTGCAAAAACTATCCAGAGGGTTTTCGTTTTCATAGCATTTTCAATATGAGGTTAAACATTTTTCAGGTCATCACAGACAGGAGGTTTTATAGCTGCTGACAAATATTTTTCAGGTTTTTACAGGTTTCGTATAAAATTAACAAAAATTTCAATGAATTGTTTGTTGTCCTCCCAGTTTTTCGGAACAGTTCAGATTAAACAAAACCAACATTATTGAATTTTACTAAGTGATAATTCCTATATTTGAATTATTGGATTATATAACTTTCTTTATTTACTTAAAGAGTTACCAGGAAACCCTTTATTGCACATTAAACATTCATGCTGACGTTTCAGGAAATAAAATTCTGGCCTTTTCTTATTTATGCCTTCCTTGTGGTGCTTGTTGTTGGAATTATGCTGGGACTTTCCCATATCCTTGGAGAAAGACATAAGGAAAAGCTTACAGGCGAACCTTTTGAATCGGGAATTCCTCCGACCGGCAATGCACGGTTGCGGTTTTCATCTCATTTCTATCTCATTGCCATCTTTTTTGTGATCTTCGACCTTGATGCAGTGTTTATTATGGTATGGGCAATTTCATTCCGTGAGCTTGGAATTGCCGGATATATAGGAATCTCGGTCTTTATAGGGATTTTGATTGCCGTGCTTATTTATGAAATTGGAATCAAAGCGCTTGATTTCGGTCCCAAAGGGAAAATAATCCTTAAAAACAAGAACAAGCTTTTACAATGAACCGGAAATCAGTCAGACAATCAGGTATTACTGACGGAACTGAATCGTTCCTTCTTACTCGTCTTGAGGACCTCATCGCCTGGGGAAGGAAGAATTCAATCTGGCCATTCAATTTTGGTCTTTCATGTTGCTTCGTTGAGATGGCAACTTCGCTGACAAGCCGTTATGATATTGCTCGTTTTGGAGGGGAGGTGATACGCGGCACACCCCGCGAAGCTGACATGATGGTTATTGCCGGAACAGTCTTCATTAAAATGGTTCCGATTATTAAAAGACTCTACGAGCAGATGATGGAGCCGCGTTGGGTAATTTCCATGGGTTCATGTGCAAACTCCGGAGGCATGTACGACATCTACAGCGTTGTACAGGGAGTCGATAAATTCATGCCGGTAGATGTGTATGTTTCAGGATGTCCGCCGCGCCCCGATGCTTTCCTTGAAGGTCTGCTGCTGCTTCGTGATTCGATAGGCAGGGAAAAACGTCCTCTGAGCTGGACTATAGGACCCCAGGGGGTTTTACGTCCGGAAAAAATCTCGGTAAGAGACCAGAAAAACGAGGAGCGGATGAAAATGGGAAGAATAAGAACAATGGATGAGATATAAAAATTTTTTATTTAGTATTTCTAATAATCAGTTTTATGCCTGAGGATCTGTCACTACTTTCTGCAATAAAGGAAAGGTATGATGAAAAGGTAATTCTTGCCAGACAGGATACCCAGGATAATATATTGACAATATGGGTTGCGGGGGATAGCATTGCAGAACTCTTAAAATTCCTCAAAAAGGAAATTAACAGGCCATTCAGGATGCTTTACGATTTGACAGCCATTGATGAAAGAAAAAGAAGAAAAAAACCTGATCAGCCTGACAGTGATTTTACGGTCGTTTATTACCTGACCTCTTTTGAGAGGAATGCAGATATCCGTATTAAAATCCCTCTGAAAGGGGAATTTCCTCCTGTCCGGAGTATTACAGATATCTGGCCCTCAGCAAACTGGTATGAACGGGAGGTATTTGATATGTTCGGAATCAGATTTACCGGGCATCCCGATCTTCGCCGCATTCTTATGCCCCGATCATGGAAAGGTCATCCTCTGAGAAAGGAATACCCTGCAAGGGCAACCGAAATGGGCCCCTTTGTCCTTGAAGAACAAATGAGGGAAATCGAGGACAACGATCTTAAGTTTAAGCCTGAGGAATGGGGACTTCATTACCAGGCTGAGGATACCGATTTTATGTTCCTTAATGTCGGACCTCAGCACCCCGGTACTCATGGGCTGCTGAGGCTTGTCCTCCAGCTCGACGGAGAGGATATCGTGGAGGTCGTGCCTGATATCGGCTTTCACCACCGGGGAGCTGAGAAAATGGGAGAGAGGCAATCGTGGCATACATTTATACCATATACTGACCGTATCGACTATCTCGGAGGTGTAATAAACAACCTGGCATATGTGCTTTCTGTTGAACAGATCGCCGGCATCAAAGTGCCTGACAGAGCAAACGTGATCCGGGTGATGATGACTGAATTATTCCGTATCGCAAGTCATCTTGTATGGCTCGGAACATATGCCCAGGATCTCGGACAGATGTCACCGGTATTTTTTGCATTTAACGACAGGGAAAGAATTTTTGATATAGTGCAGGCAATCACCGGCGGCCGTATGCATCCTTCCTGGTTCAGGATCGGCGGTGTTGCCCATGATCTTCCAGCAGGCTGGAACAACCTCATCCAGAATTTTGTTGACTATTTCCCGAAAAGACTCAGGGAATTTGAAAATGTAGTAATCAGGAACAGGATTTTTAAAGCAAGAACCATTGGAATCGGAGCTTATACTTCCGGCGAAGCCATAGAATGGGGTATTACCGGACCGGCATTACGATGCACGGGTGTCGAATGGGATTATCGCAAAAAACGGCCATATTCGGGATATGAGAACTTTGAATTTGATATTCCTGTCGGTAAAAATGGTGATTGTTTCGACCGATCGCTTGTCAGGATGGAAGAGATGGATCAGAGCCTCAGGATAATCCGGCAATGTATAAATAATATGCCGGAGGGCCCATATAAATCAGGTCATCCATTAACAACCCCGCCACTTAAGGAAAAGACTATGCAGGATATTGAGACCCTCATAACCCATTTCCTGGGAGTCACGTGGGGTCCGGTTATCCCGGAAGGTGAGGCGATGATACCTGTTGAAGCATCAAAAGGCAGCAATGGCTATTACCTTGTCAGCGACGGAGGTACGTCATCATACCGCTCGAGGATCAGAACTCCGTCGTTTCCCCATATCCAGATGGTACCTCTTATCGCGAAGGGCTACACCATACCTGATCTTCTGTCAATTCTTGGTGCCCTTGATTTTGTACTTGCGGATCTCGACAGGTAAAGAATATGAATAACTCTTGAAACAATAAATAAATATAAATGCTGAGCAACAAGGAAAACAAAGAGATTGAAGAAGAGATTAAGCAGTATCCTTACAAGGAGGCCGCATGCGTTGATGCTTTGAAAATCGTACAGCACCACAGGGGCTGGATTTCGGATGAAGCAATCAATGATATCGCTTTAAAGCTTGGCCTTTCGCCTGATGAGGTTGACGGTGTTGCTACTTTCTATACAAGGATTTACCGCAAACCAGTCGGCAGAAACATTATTCTTGTATGCGACGGCGTAAGCTGCATGGTAATGGGCTATGAGCCTCTGTATGAGTATATTGCGAATAAGCTGGCAATAAAATTCGGAGAAACCTCCGGCGACGGACTGTTCACCCTGCTGCCGGTTTCATGTCTCGGCGATTGCGATCATGCTCCCGCAATGATGATAAATGATGATCACTATAATAACTTAACTTTTGAACGGATAGATGAGATACTGACCAGGTACCGGTAATTAAATATGGAAACTCCCTTAACACAACATATCAGATCCAACAGACTTCCACCAGGAATAAAAGAATTTATAAAGGCCGGGGGATATAATGGTGTTGAAAAAGCTCTCAAAAGAATGACACCGGACGAAATTGTAGCCCTGGTTAAGACATCCGGACTTACGGGTAGGGGGGGTGCCGGATTCCCTACCGGACTGAAGTGGAGTTTTGTTCCAAAAGATACAAATGATGGCGGACTTAAATATCTTGTTTGCAACGCTGATGAAATGGAACCTGCAACTTTTAAAGACAGGTATCTCCTTGAAGGCAATCCGCATCAGCTGATTGCAGGTATGATAATTGCCTCTTATGCCATCGGGGCACAAAAGGCTTATATATTCCTGCGCTGGGCGTACAAGAAAGCAGAGATCCTCATTCGTAAAGCTATTGCGGAAGCCTGCGAAGAAGGCTACCTTGGCAAGAATGTCCTTGGCACAGGATATAACCTGGATCTTCACCTGCACAGCAGTGCCGGAAGGTATATCTGCGGTGAAGAAACAGCACTCCTGAATTCCCTTGAAGGGAAAAGAGGTATTCCAAGGACAAAGCCACCATTCCCCGCTGTCAGCGGATTATTCGGACGACCGACTGTTGTAAATAATGTCGAAACTCTATGCTGGATCCCGCATATTGTTGAGAAAGGTACTGAGTGGTTCCTTAAACTCAGTCTGACCAGTGAAGGAGGTACAAAATTATACGGGGTAAGCGGACGGGTAAAAAAACCTGGCCTCTGGGAACTGCCAATGGGAACACCAATGAGGGAGATCATATATGACTATGCCGGAGGGATGCAGGAAGGTTACAGGCTGAGAGGTGTAATTCCCGGAGGAGCATCAACCGACTTTATGATCGAATCGCATCTTGATACAAAAATGGATTTTGCCTCGGTAAGGGAAACAGGCAGCAGACTTGGAACAGGTACTATGGTGATACTCGATGACAAAACCTGTCCCGTCGCATTCATTCATAACATGATTAAATTCTTTGCGGAAGAGAGTTGCGGCTGGTGCACACCCTGCCGGGAAGGGCTTCCGTGGGTACAGAAGATCCTTGATTCTTTTGAGAAAGGCGCAGCTAAAGCTGATGATATTGATATCCTTGAATTTCATACGCGGTATATGGGCCCCGGCAATACCTTTTGCGCCCACGCTCCCGGGGCAGCCGAACCTTTGCAAAGCGGCATCACGTATTTCCGTGAGGATTTTTTACAGCATATTACTGACAAAAAATGCCCCTGGAGGTGATTATGTCAAAAATTAAAATAGACGGAAACGTATACGAGGTAAATCCGGGCAGAAACCTGCTCCAGAATTGCCTTGCACTCGGTTTCGATATACCATATTTCTGCTTTCATCATGCCCTGGGTTCTGTAGGGGCATGCAGGCAGTGTGCAGTAAAAAAATTCACTAATGCTGATGATCCAAAGGGGAAAATCGTAATGTCGTGTATGGAACCTGTTACAGATGGTCTGATTATTTCAACGAATGATAAGGAGGTTAAAGCCTTCAGGGCCGCCGTGATCGAAAGCCTTATGACCAATCATCCCCATGATTGTCCGATATGCGATGAAGGCGGTGAATGTCATCTGCAGGACATGACTGTAATGACCGGACACGACTACCGGAGGTTTGTCTTTAAAAAAAGGACTTACAACAATCAATACCTGGGACCATTTATCAGTCATGAGATGAACCGATGCATTCAGTGCTACAGATGCCTCAGATTCTACAGGGATTATGCAGGGGGGAACGATTTCAGTGTCTCAGGATCTGCCAGTAATGTCTATTTTGGCAGGCACAAGGAGGGGGTGCTTGAAAGCGAATTCAGCGGAAACCTCGTGGAAGTATGTCCCACCGGGGTATTTACCGATAAAACTCTTAAAGATCACTATGCCCGAAAATGGGACATGACAAACGCGCCTTCGGTTTGCGTTCACTGCAGCATCGGCTGCAATATAATTGTCAGTGAGAGATACGGGTCAGTTCGCAGAATCTTAAGCCGGTATAACGGAGCAGTTAACGGATATTTCCTCTGCGACAGGGGAAGATTCGGGTATGAGTTTCTAAACAATCCTGACAGGATAAAAAAGGCCATGATGAGAGCCTCCCGGAATTCAAAGCCGGAAGAAATACCCGGGGAAAATTATTTCTCCATCCTCTCTTCTGCTATCAGGGGAAAGAAACTTACGGGGATTGGTTCACCCAGAGCATCGCTTGAATCCAATTTTGCACTTGAAATCCTTGCTGGCAGGGAAAACTTTTATCATGGTATTACAGCTGAACAACACCACCTTCATAAGACGGCAGTCGCCATACTGAAGAACGGACCGGCACATTCTCCTTCCTTGAAAGAAATAGAGCAATCTGATGCAATTCTGATCCTGGGAGAAGATCTGACCAACAGTGCTCCAATGCTTGCACTTGCAGTAAGACAGGCATCAAGGAACAAATCGTTTAAACTGGCCGCAAAAACAGGGGTACCACAATGGAACGATGCCCCTGTAAGGGAACTGGCACAGGAAACCAGAAGCCCGGTTTTTATCGCTGCACCATTCGGAACAAAGCTTGACGATCAGACTGAAGCGAACTACAATGCCGCTCCGGATGATATTGCAAGACTTGGATTTGCAGTTGCTTACGCAATCGACCCATCGGCACCAGCACCGGGTGGCATGGACAAATCCACAAATGAAACGGCCAAAAGGATTGCCACTGCTTTAACTGACGCCAGCAACCCGGTTATCATAACCGGTTTACATTGCAATAACGAATCCGTAATTCATTCCGCCGCAAACATTGCAAAAGCACTTTCGCAAAAAGGTAAGAATCCCTCTCTTTC
This sequence comes from uncultured Bacteroidales bacterium, assembly GCA_963831935.1. Classification (GTDB taxonomy): domain Bacteria; phylum Bacteroidota; class Bacteroidia; order Bacteroidales; family VadinHA17; genus LD21. The sequence goes on along the minus strand of CAWHSH010000005.1, from coordinate 131,759 downwards.
CATTGTCTTTAAGGAATGCAACAGTCTCGGGCTGGATCTGATGGAAGGGAAATCGCTTGATGATCTGATTAGAAAGCCTGACAAAGGGGAGGGCGGAACCTTGATTATACTGGAGAATGACCTTTATACACGTATGGATAAAGAAAAGATTGACAGTATTTTCCAGAGATTTAATAAAGTAATTGCTCTGGACCATCTTATGAATGACACTGCAAAGAAAGCTGACATTCTGTTGCCTTCGGGTCCATTTTCAGAATCTACGGGCACAATTATTAATAATGAAGGCCGGGCACAACGTTATTACCGGGTCCTGCCACGAAACGGAAGTGTTAATGACAGCTGGAAAACAATATCCGAAATGATTAATATGACCGACAGGAATGAGTTTATAAAATGGAATAATTTTGATGATATAGTTACTTCATTAACTGAATCATATCCTTTGTTTGTTAAAGTAAAAGAAGAGATCCAGGATTCCGGATTCAGATTCTTTAATGAGAAGATCGCAAGGCAGACATTAAAATTCAGCGGGAGAACCGCTATAAATGCCGACATTTCAGTAAGCGAGCCCAAGCCTCCCCAGGATGACGATTCACCACTTGCTTTCAGCATGGAGGGTTATATGGGTTTGGGTTCCTCTTTTCCTGTGCCTTATTACTGGTCGCCGGGGTGGAATTCGGTTCAGGCAATGAACAAATACCTTAATGAGCCGGAAGTCTCAGTTAAGGAAGCTAATCCGGGGGTATTTCTTTTCGGAGATAAGAGCGGTTCCGGCCTGGATTTCTTTAAAGAAATACCTGCTCCTTTTAAGGCTCAGAAAGAGAATCTGCTGATTGTTCCGGTTTGCCTGATTTTCGGATCCGATGAGTTGAGTTCGGCATCAGGATCCATTTCCAAACTTATCCCAGAACCATTTATCCTTATAAATGAAAGAGAAAGAAAAAGGTTAGACTTAACTTTAGATAACCCTGGTAAAATTACTGTAAATAAAATAAATATAAATGTTGAAATAAAATCAGATAATACGATTCCGGATGGCGTTGCAGGATTGTCATTAACAGCTCATACATTATACCTGAACCTTCCCGGATGGGGAATAATTAAACAGGATAATACAAACTAAAATGTCAGATCTGATCAGAAAAGCGCAATGAAGTATCTTTTCATAATAATCGGAGTATTGTTAATAGCCCTTACCATAGCTGCGGGACTGATTTGGGTTGAGCGCAGGTTGTTAGGTCTCTTTCAGGACAGGTACGGCCCTAACCGTGTGGGACCATTCGGACTCATTCAGGTGCTGGCTGACGTAATTAAAATATTCTTTAAGGAAGACTGGATCCCGCCTTTTGCCGACAAATCAGTATTTGTAATGGCGCCGGGGATACTGATAGGCACGATCCTTCTCACGTTTGCGGTAATTCCATTCACAGATAATTTTCTTGTGCTCGATTCAAACATAGGCATTTTGTTCTTCCTGGGAAACTCTTCGCTTGGCGTCTACAGCATTGTGCTAGGTGGCTGGGCTTCCAACAACAAGTACTCCCTTCTCGGATCAATCAGGGCTTCAGCCCAGATGCTTACCTATGAGGTGTTTATGGGACTTTCCCTGGTTGGAGTTGTAATGATGGCCGATAGCTTCAGCCTTCGTGAGATAGTGATAGCACAGCGTGGCGGGTGGTTCGTTATTCCCCAGTTCTTTGCATTTGTGATATTTCTTATCGCAGGAATTGCGGAAACACACCGGACACCTTTCGATATTCCTGAAGCAGAGGGAGAGCTGGTCGCCGGATATCACTCAGAGTATTCCGGAATGAAATTCGGGATGTTCTTTGTTGGTGAATACCTTGGAGTAACTCTCATTTCATCGCTGATAGTTACCTTATTCTTCGGAGGATGGCTCGGTCCTGCATTTCTTCCTCCCGCTTTCTGGTTTTTCTTCAAGACAGTCTGTTTTATATGTCTGTTCATACTTATCAGGGCATCCCTGCCACGGCCGCGTTATGACCAGCTTATGGAAGTAGGCTGGAAAATACTTTTACCGCTTGCCCTTCTTAATATTTTAATTACCGGTGGTGTTCTTATATATTTGCAATGATCAGCATTTTAAGAAGCATATGGTTCACATTTCTTCATGCGTTTCACAGACGTGAGACACAGGGATATCCTGAGAAAAAGCCTTATCTGCCGCCACGTTACCGCGGGAGGATTATTTTATCGCGCGATCCTGACGGAAATGAAAGATGTGTCGCATGTAATCTTTGCGCTGCTGCCTGTCCGGTTGATTGCATTGCTCTTCAGGCAGCAAATGACGCGGATGGCAGAAGATATCCCGGGTTTTTCAGGATTAATTTTTCAAGGTGCATATTTTGCGGTTTTTGTGAAGAAGCCTGCCCGACATATGCAATTCAGCTGACACCCGATTTTGAAATGGGGGAGTATGACAGACAGAATATGGTTTATGAAAAAGAACATCTTCTGATAAGTGGGGAAGGTAAATATCATGGTTATAATTTTTATAAAGTTGCAGGCGTGAATATGGGAGTAAAAGAAATAGGCGAGGGGGAGAATGAAAATCCGCCTGTTGATCTGAAAAGGCTGATACATTAGGATCCGACAATGTAAATGAATACTATTTTCTTCATAGCAGCCGCAATTGCAATTGTCTCATCAGTAATGGCAATTTCGAACCGGAATGCCATTCATGCGCTGCTATACCTTATCATTTCACTGCTTTCGATTTCGGTGGTTTTCTTTATACTCGGTGCGCCGCTTATTGCCGCTCTTGAAGTAATTGTGTATGCTGGCGCCATCATGGTCCTTTTCATATTCGTTGTAATGATGCTGAACATTGGTATGGAAGAAGAATCCGAGAAAAAATGGCTCACCCCGAAGATGTGGATACTTCCATCTGTTCTGGCAGCTATTCTGCTCGGCATTTTCGCATATCTGCTCCAGATGTTCAGGCATGAAAAAACTGGCACAGAAGCCATAGACCCGAAGCAGGTCGGAATATCGCTGTTTACTACCTACCTGATCGCGGTTGAAATTGCAGCAGTACTTTTACTTGCAGGAATTGTGGGTGCATATCATCTGGGAAAACAAAAGAAAAAAGTCATACACAGATTTCTGGTAAGAAAGCCTTCAAAGAAGAAAATAATATTTAAGAACAGATAGAAATTAGAAGTTTAGATGATTGTTTTAATAAATCTTAAAATGAATTGATTATGGTGACAGTATCGATGGAAATACAGATACTTTTCGCCTCCCTGCTTTTCCTTATCGGGCTGGTTGGTTTCCTTGTGCGGAGGAATGTAATATTCATGCTGCTGTCGATTGAAATTATGTTAAACAGCGCTGCCCTTGTCTTCGTTATTGCCGGTTCGCACTGGATGCAGGCCGACGGGCAGGTGATGTTCATCTTCATCCTTACAGTTTCAGCTGCAGAAGTATCGGTTGGACTGGCTCTGATACTTCAGATGTACCATCATTATAAAACCCTGGATGCTGATGCGCTTAAAAAACTGCATGATAAGCAGGAGACTGAAAAAGTTTAAGAGATGACTGCAATTATTGGACTTATACCTGCACTTCCCCTGCTGAGCTTTCTGATCATCTCCCTGTTTGGCCGGCACCTTCCGAAAAAAGCTGTTGCAATACTGGGAGTCGGTTCAGTAACTCTGTCAGCAATTCTTACGATCCTCTCAGGTATAATTTTCCTGTCCTCAGCACCTGCCGGCGGATCATATACGGCAAGCCTGTTTACATGGCTGAGTTCAGGAAACTTCAGTGCCGGGATCTCTTTCTTGCTTGATCCGTTATCTCTGGTATTCTGCTTTGTAATCACTTTTGTTGGCGCTCTCATTCATCTCTATTCGGTTGATTTTATGAGCGAAGATGACGGATTTGCCCGATTCTTTGCCTACATGAACCTATTTGTCGGCTCAATGCTGATCCTGGTACTTGCCGATAATCTGCTTCTTCTTTACCTGGGTTGGGAAGGTGTGGGTCTGTGCAGCTACCTCCTTATCGGATTCTGGTATAAAGAGCCTGAAAACGGGTATGCTGCCAGAAAAGCATTTATTGTAACCAGGATCGGAGATACTGCAATGATGCTTGGTCTTTTTCTTCTGTTTATCAGTTTCGGTACCCTGGATATTCAGGATCTGATGCAACAGGCTTCGATTAAATGGATTACCGGATCACCGCTTGCTGTGATTTCGTCACTGCTTTTACTTGGCGGAGCGCTCGGTAAATCGGCCCAGCTGCCCCTTCAGACCTGGCTTCCCGATGCAATGGCAGGTCCGTCGCCTGTAAGCGCCCTGATACATGCTGCAACAATGGTTACAGCTGGTGTTTACCTGGTTACCAGGACACATGTGCTTTTTGCACTTGCACCGGTAGTAATGGCAGCGATCGCAGTAATAGGAGCTGTCACCCTGCTTATTGCAGGCTTCAGTGCACTGGCTCAGACCGACCTGAAACGCGTACTTGCCTATTCAACAATCAGCCAGATCGGGTATATGTTCCTGGCAATGGGTATAGGAGCATGGTCAGCCGGTGTTTTCCATTTCATGATACATGCATTTTTCAAAGCTCTTCTGTTCCTCTCAGGAGGTGCTGTGATCCATCTTCTTAATGACGAACATGATATTTTCAGAATGGGCGGGCTTCGCAAAAAAATGCCTGTCATTTTTATTACATTTCTTATCGGAGCTGCATCTCTCTCTGCACTGCCTCTGGTAACCGCAGGATTCTACAGCAAGGATCAGATATTATGGTTTGGCTGGTCCTCCACGATCAGTAACCACTGGTTGTGGCTGGCAGGAATCACAGGAGCCCTTCTCACCTCACTTTATACTTTCAGGTTGGTCTTCATTGCATTCTTCGGTGAAATGGAAACTGAACCTCATCATAACGCCGGAAAGCTCATGACCATCCCCCTGGTTGTTCTGGCAGTTCTGTCGCTGATCGGGGGATTTATTGAAATCCCTGAAAACATGGGACCGGTTCATTTGTTCTCAAAACTGTTTGACCATGTTCTTCCGGTTGTCAGCACAGGTGAGGAAGGACATTCGGAATTGATATTCCAGATAATATCTGCAATCGTATCGCTCGGTGGAGTTTATTTGGCATACCTTCTCTTCTATAAAAAGTCCTCCCTGGCAACAAGGTTCAGAAATAGTAATCTGAATAAATTCTTTCTTTCAGGGTGGAGATTCGACAGGGTTTACGATATTCTTTTCGTAAAACCTGTTGTGTGGCTGTCTGAAATAGATAAAAAGGATTTTGTTGATCTGATCTATACATCAATTGCAAAAGCAACAGAATATATCAATCTCCTTTTCAGCAAAACACAGAACGGTAAGCTGAGATGGTATGTTCTGTTCCTGACTATCGGGGTGGCAGTGCTACTTACTCTTATGATCAGCCTATGATACTGTTGTATCTGATATTGATTTTAATGACAGGCGGAATTCTTGCCTGGATCGCCGGAAAAAGGAATGCCCTCTTATGCAGGATTATTTCGCTTTTAGCCGTCACAGCAGATTTTGTCATTGTCATGGTCCTTTTCATCCGGAACGGCAGCACAGGCAACAGTGAATGGATGACGGAATTCACATCTGTCTGGATACAAAAGTTCGGAATAGGAATACATCTGGCTCTGGATGGTTTGAGCCTTTTAATGCTGATCCTTACATTCTTCATAGGAATACTTGCCGTTCTTATTTCATGGAAAGAGATCACCGGGCAAATTGGTTTCTTTCACTTCAATATCCTCTGGATCCTGTCGGGCATTGCCGGAGTATTTCTTTCAATTGATCTTTTCCTGTTCTACTTTTTCTGGGAGGTGATGCTTATTCCTATGTATTTTCTTATTGGTATCTGGGGACATGAAAACCGCATCTATGCTTCATTCAAGTTCTTCATTTTTACGCAGGCGAGCGGCTTGCTCATGTTCCTGGCAATTCTTGGGCTGTACCTGGTTCATGGGAAAAACACAGGAATCTATACGTTTGATTATCAGCAACTGATTGGAACTACAATGACCCCATCATTGGAACTTGTGCTGATGTCAGGTTTTCTCGTCGCTTTTCTGGTTAAACTCCCTGCTTTTCCCTTCCATAACTGGCTGCCAGATGCTCACACCGAAGCCCCTACGGCAGGAAGCCTGATTCTTGCTTCACTGATGCTCAAAACCGGAGCATACGGGCTTATACGGTTTGCTGTTCCCCTGTTCCCGAACGCATCTCTGACATTTGCGCCTGTCGGAATGATCCTCGGTGTTATCGGAATATTATACGGAGCGAAGCTTGCTTTCGCCCAGACAGACTTAAAACGGCTCGTGGCATATACAAGCGTAAGCCATATGGGTTTTGTGATACTAGGTGTGTATGCATTTAATGAAATAGCTTACCAGGGGGTGGTAATGCAAATGATAGCTCATGGGATAAGCACAGGAGCTTTATTTATTATTGTGGGGCAATTATATGAAAGGATGCATACCCGTGACCTGAACAGGATGGGAGGATTATGGGAAGATGTTCCCGCACTGGGTGCCATGGGACTGATCTTTTCGATGGCATCGCTCGGACTTCCGGGTCTGGGTAATTTTATTGCTGAGTTCCTCACACTTCTCGGCGCGTTTAAGGCAAATATCCTCTTTGCATCTATTGCAAGTCTCGGATTGGTTGCTGCCACGATCTATTCACTCAGGATTGTACAGAAGGTTTTCCTGGGAAAGAAAAACAATAAGTATGCAATGAAGGATCTTTCCGTCAGGGAATCGATTGTACTCGGATCACTGGTCATTGCGATCCTGTTTACCGGGTTGTTCCCCCAGCCCGTGATTGATAAAGCCAAACCCGCGCTTTATAAGACGATCAATGCACAGGAACCTATTCCTGTTGCTGAAACAAAGAACCTGCATAATATTATGAATGATCTGACCACTGAAACTTCAGAAGTGACAGGTGATCAATAATATATATTTTATGACGAAACTTGATTTTCTGTGTCTTGCTCCATTGCTGATAATTGCCGCTGCGCCGATAGTTATCATGCTGGTAATTACAGTTTACAGAAGTTTCAGGTTCACTTATATGTTTTCTATGGTCATGTTCCTGCTTTCTTTCCTTTCACTTTTCCTGGTAGTGCCGCATGCAACCCATAATCTTGATCCTCTGCTGGTAATTGACGGGTACAGCATACTCTTCCTTGGCATTATATACCTTGCAGGCATTCTCATCACTATCCTTTCATATGAGTATTTAAGGCTCCAGTATGGTGAAAGGGAGGAGTATTTCATTATCCTTTTTATAGCTGTCCTGGGAGCTTCCATACTGGTTATGGCAGACCATTTCGTAACATTTTTCCTTGGACTTGAGACTCTAAGTATATCACTTTATGTATTGATAGCCTACCTGAAATGGCGTGATGATTGTATTGAAGCAGGAGTGAAATTTCTTGTGATCGCCTCGCTGACAACCGCATTTTTGTTATTTGGTATGGGACTCATTTATGCTGAAACCGGAACAATGAGCTTTCGCGGGATTTTTTCAGCTGCAGGAAAATTAAGTGCCATGTCGCCTCTTTTGCTTGCAGGTTTCGGATTGATCCTGGCCGGTATTGGATTTAAACTTGCACTGGTCCCTTTTCATATGTGGACGCCTGATATCTACCAGGGAGCACCTGTTCCTGTTACAACTTTTATTGCCACAATTTCTAAAGGAGCAATCCTGGCGCTTGCATTAAGATTATTTATTGACATCAGGGGATTTGAGAATCCCACTCTGGTCGTAATCATTTCAGCAATCTCAATTCTTTCCATGTTCACCGGAAACCTACTTGCACTCAGGCAGACAAGCATGAAAAGGCTTCTTGCTTATTCTTCAATCGCCCACCTGGGTTACCTGCTGATCACACTGGTTGCCGGATCGACTGCCGGTATTGAGGCAGCAATTTTTTATCTGGCTGCATACATTATAACCACACTGGGGGCATTCGGAGTAATTTCGGTACTGTCGGTCTGTGAACAGGATGCTGATAATATGGAAGATCTGAAAGGATTGTTCTGGACCAATCCATGGATTGCAGGCGTACTTACAGTAGCATTGCTGTCCCTTGCCGGTATTCCCATAACTGCCGGATTCATTTCCAAGTTTTATGTTGTTCTCGCCGGGGTAAAGTCGGGATTATGGTTGCTTGCCTTCAGCCTTATTATTAACAGTGTTATAAGCTTATACTACTATTTAAGAGTAATAAAGACCATGTTTACCCAGGCTGAATCAAAGAAAAGTTTTAAAGTATCAACAGTCGGCAATCTTGTGCTGGCGATAATCGTGGCCGGGATCATCTTTCTTGGTATTTTACCATCTTTTCTGACAGAGCTTATTGGAGCGTTTTCTTCTTTGAATTAGGATTTCCAGCATCTGTATCTGATTTTTTTCTTTCAGCTCTTTATTACATAGTATTTTGTAATCAATGTCCCTTTCTCATTTGCCTGTTCACAACTGATTAACCGCAGATCAATATCAAGCATTTCCCCGGCTACAAAATTGCCTCCTGTGCCGAATATCCGGGGCTCGATAGTCAGCCATATTTCATCCACAAGTTTTTCTTTCAGAAATACAGTGGCTATTTGCGGACCTCCAACCAAAAGCATTTGTTTATATCCTTGTTTATTAAGACGCGAAGTAAGCTGAGTAGGAGATTCATAAGAAAATTCAATCTGTCCGGGAACTTCATATTTTTTATATTCAGAAGGGTGGTGGGTCATTACTACAAGCAGATGTTTCGACGACGGTTTAAGAGGATCAGCGTTAAAAGAATTAATTCCCATGACTATCAGCTGGGATTCATCCCAGATTCTGCTGAAGTATTCCTGATCGCTCCGGGATGACCATGATCTGACCATTGGATTTCCCCATTTTGTGACTTTCCCATCCAGGGTTGCTACAAAAACAAGTATGATTTTCATATGTCGCAAGACTGTGCTGGCAGTTAACAGGGATTTAAACCAGTCTAACCGACTGTATTTTTATTCTTTATTTCCCGCAGCAATTTATTTGTAATGGAATCTTGGGTCTCATGGCGATAAATATATGTTGACTCGCTGACTTCCATCATAGGTGCTCCGGTCCTTATTATTCTGTCGAACAGATCGGCATCCGTTCCCAGTGGGATATTCCTGAAACCATTAAGTGAGAAAAATAAATCCCGTTCTATAAAGAAGGTTCCTCCTATTACACAGTCCTTCAGATTTATTTTTTTATTGATATCAAACCTGTCCGGAACGAACTGGTTTCCAATGATTTTTGCACCGCCATACAGAAATTTCAGCGAAGGATTCCCCATTAATAAAGATCTTCTTGATTCAAGGTGAATCTTATCATACTCGTCATCAGAATCGAGAAATGTTAAAAATCTGCCATCTGCTGACCTTAACCCAGTATTCTTTGCAGTGGCTTCACCGGCATGAGCCTGTTTAAAATAAGAGATATTTTTATGGAGCCTGAGAACGGGCAGCAGATGCAGAAAAGTGTTATCAGTGCTTCCATCATCCACAACAATTGCTTCCCAGTCTGTTTCAGTCTGGGAAATTAATGAATCCAAAGCTCTTTTAATGAGGGTCGCTCTGTTGTAAGTCGTTACAATGACAGAGAAGAATGGCCGTGAAAACGGTTTTGTAAAGTTTTTTTTCATAATCACCTTGTTGTAGAAATAAACAAATAATATTATTATTGGTTTATAATATACTTTTAAAAAATGATAAAAACAAGAAGAGTATACGAACCGGAAGAACCGGGCGAACAATACAGAGTGCTGATTGACAGGCTCTGGCCGAGAGGAATTTCAAAGGAAAAAGCCGGATGGGACAAATGGATGAAGGAGATTGCTCCAAGCGATCAGCTGAGGAAGTGGTACAATCACGCTCCTGAGAAGTGGGAGGAATTCAAAGATCTGTATGAAAAAGAATTGACCGATAAACAGGGTCAGCTAAATGAACTGAAAAACCTGGAGATAAAATATAAAACTCTGACCCTGCTATATTCATCCAGGGAGAAGGAGCTTAACAATGCCACTGCCCTGAAGGAATTTCTGATGAAAAGGCCTTATTAAGGCCATCTGTCAATTGATAAATAACTTCTTCCAATATTCTGATCTACAACCAATATCCAGGAGCGCTGGTCACGATTATCCGCCAAGGTAAGTAACCTTTGCTATATTTTCGAAAGTTCTCGTAAAGTGGTTACCGGAAAATTTTATCCCGATCAGAACAAACTGTGCAATTGTTTGTCTAAGCTATGTGAAACGTGAAATTCTAAAATTTAATGCATTGTTGTTTTTAGAATTCGTTTCAGAAAAAATATATAATTAAAGTACAAATTCTTTTAAAAGGATTTAAAAAAATTCAATTATGAAAAAGGCAGTAGTTTTATCAATGGCATTTTTGTTTGTTGTGGCCGGAGTATTTGGTCAAACCTCAAAAACAGCCACAGCACAGACAAAAGAAACTAAAAAGGAGCTAAAGTCAAATTTGACACCTCTAAGAAAACTGGAGGGAAAAACAGTGAGCTCAGAAGCTAAAAACAATTTTTTGACCGATTTTGGCAATATGCCAAATATAAAATGGGAAAGAACAGTAAACTTCGATGAGGCAATATTTACCAAAGATGGAAAGCAAATGACAGCCTATTATGATTTCGATGGAAACCTGGTAGGTACAACTTCAACAAAAATGTTTGCTGACCTGCCGGCAAATGCCCAGACCGAAATCAAATCGAAGTACAAGGATTATTCAATCGGACCTGTCGTTTTTTTTGATGACAATGAAATGAATTCTACTGATATGTCATTATGGAATACCCAATTTGAGGATCAGGATAATTATTTTGTTGAATTGACAAAGGGAACTGACAGAATGATTGTGCAGGTTCATCCTACCGGAGAAATAAACTTTTTTACAAAGTTGAAATAATCTGAAACTTTATCCCTTGCGAAAAGAGGAGATCCTTAATACCACAGGCAGAATTTGTAAGGCCTGATGAATTAGTACCTCCTCTTTTCATTTTTTATTCTTACATGGCACCTGATCAGTCCAAATGCAGGAAGATCCTGTATATTTTTCCGGATACTTCTCCTTTTTATAAAATAAATGAACCTTATCGGACCAATTATGTTTCTATATGAGCTGTAATTTGAAAAAGCCAGCATCCTTTCCGATTGGGTTTAGGTTAGTTAATTAAGGGTTCCCTATATTAGCTTTTAAGGATGCTGGCTTCGGCATTAAAATGGATCGGTTTTCTTTGGTGCATCACAGCAAGATTAATTCAAAATAGTTTCTTATCTTTGATATCGCCAGCACCCTTTATAATTTCCCGTTCTGGGAAATTTGTCAATAGTTCTACTGATTAACAACTATAAAAACTATAAAAATGGGGTGCTGGTTTTTTTATTATGTAAAATGGCGCCAGGGGCCATGAATAAAATTATTTCCCTTATTGAGGGGTATTATGGTCCTTTTTTACCTTTAAAATCCATGCATCAGGGTTAATTTTTGCCCTGATACTTTTAATTGTCGATTTAGCCTCCATAAGTGTTGAACATCTTCCACAGGTAATTCTGTAAAAACCCTCAGTTGTAGGAGGTAGTATAATGATATTTGCGTTGAATTCATTTATTAATCTATCTGCTTTTTGTTGAGCATTTGTAAATCCCCTGATACTTCCGATAATAATATAATAGTCTGCCTTTTCCTTACTACCGCTGTCAGTTTCCTGATTTTTATCGGGAGAGGTTGCGGCCGGAGCAGGTTCCTTTTGGTTTGTGTACGGAGCAGCACCAGGAGGAATGTCGTCTAAAGTAATGTCCCGGGCTGGAATGGTGAATAAATATAATACTGCTAATGTGAACAATAAAGCAACTATTATTCCTCCAATTATAGAAACCAATTCCCTCATGGAATTATTAATATAATACTGACCCAGACTTAAATCAAAATTATGAAAGTGAATAGCCCGCCGCAAATAAAAATTGAACTTTATTTCTTAGCGGATCATTTTAGTAAGTAACACCCCCGCCGGCCTTTTTTAACAGGGCGGGGCTACCTGCATCACGTCACAGGGTTAATTCCAAAATGCACTTTGATTCGCCTGTAATTGCTTGTTCACCGCGATGATCAGACAGAAAAGCATATGTGCCTGTTATTTTCCGATACAAAAAGTTAAGTTAGCTTATAAGTATTTGATATTAAGCGTTTAACAAATTTCCAGCAAAGAATGGGGGACAAATAGGGGACAATTAATTGCAAATTGCTTCTCTTTATGGTAGCTTATATACTAAAGTTTTACTTAATTCTTTTGAAAATGAAACTGCTTTTGCAAAAGCAATACTTTGTCTATCTGCTCTTTTAATCCATTTTGCATTTTCCCACCCATAATTAACTGTTATGCCAGTCATAGCAGCTGTCATAATTGCTGATTCTTGGCCTGCCTTCCATTCACTTGTTACTGTTATACTTCCTTTACTACAAGTTACATTCAAACGAACATAGGTATCATGAATATCTTTCTTTGATGCTGAAATATCTCCCATTTCTTTATTATTATTCTCAATGCGATAATCCTGGGCTAAAAGAATTTTATAGCTATTATTGTAATTCTCCTCTAAAGTACTGTCGTTTTTGATAATAATTTTATATGCATTTAAAGGAATTTCATTTGCTGTTTGCTCCGGAATTATTGTGAATAGTTCTTTATAGCTCATGCATGACTGTAAGCTAATAGTCGCTGAAATAATTAAAACAATCCATTTCATGTTTTTTATTCAAAGTTAAGAGACTTAAAATGTTATTACAATTTTTTTTACCCCTAATATCATTCCTGATTTGCATTTTTCAGTATCTTTTTCATATTTTCAATTAATTCACGGTCGGTAAGGGTTGAAAAGGGATTAACATAATTATTTATGTTTTCAACTTGCTGTCTGGGTCTGCCATAAGCCCGGTCAAGTATCAATTCAGCGGCCCTTACATCTGTTTCCGCTTTGATAGCCATTTTTCTTAATATATTTTCAGCTCTGGTTAATCCATTAGATCCATTCTCATTTAAGACTTTGGATAATACCTCATCAATAGCTGGTAATTTTTGGGGTCTGCCTTTGGGATTCCCGGACTGGCCTTTTATAAAAGGTTTAAGGTTTTCAGGATTGTTAGCTTTCCTTGCCATTTTTATCACTGTTTTATCACTGTTTTTTATCTATGTAACTCACTTTTATTTCAATTGGCCCGGTATCCATAATATTAAAATTTTTAGGAATGACAAACGGTAACAATCTGCTCAGAATCTCAGCCCGTTTGTCTGGCTTCATTTCTTTTAATAGTTGAGGCAGAATTTCAATCTCATTGTCAATTATGGTTTTCAATGCTTCCCTTAATTCTTTGGTCAGTTTGTTTGGCGTTCCCTGATCCCGACCACCTGTTTTAATTCCTTTTGCCATAACTTCAATATTTCTATTTTAATCTACTTTAGATAGTCCCTGGTTACTAAATCAGGGGACAAACCCAGCCTTAACAAAATTATGATCCCTTTTTAATGTCCCTCATTCTGTCAACTCTTTTTTATCTTATTTAGTCGGTAAAACCCATTTTATTCTTTCTGTAAATGAATGTATGTTACATATTATTCTCATTGTATTTTACCAGCATCGGGCAGCCTCTTTTACTTTTTTGTCCAGTTCATTTATTAAATCATTCCCCTTTTTATCAATAGGGGTTTTAGTCAGTTGTTTGATACAGGACCTCAGATCATAAGCCTGTTTTTTGCTAATATCCCCGCTTTCCTGCCATTCTTTGACCCTGCTTAATACCTGGGTTTGCCCCAGCTCTAAAACAGTGTATAAAGCCAAATTTTCAATTAGTTCCTTTTTGCTGCCAGTCGGTTTCATATTGATTAATTTTGAATTGATTTTCTGAATTGCCAAATATTCATTTTTCCACCTGTTTACAAGTCCATTATAAAAGCCCTGGTCTGTAAGTAACCTGGCTGTTATTTCAGACCGTTTAAATTGCTGCTTCAATTGTCTTTTAAACCTTGTTTCATATCTTAAAACATTCCTGTTTTTATACAGTTCCGGTATTGGTTGCCTTTTGATCCTTTGTTCATACTCTTTACCATAAAATACTAATTGCCTCAACTGATTATTATAATACAATCCATTTGGCTGCTCTAATCGGTTATAATATTGAGCTTCCCCCAAATAGGGGTAATATACCTTTTCAGGATATTGCATAATTAGATTGTTAGCAAAGTCAATTCGGGTAATAATGGCCAGATCTAAAGGCAAATGTAAATTATTGCTTATTTGCTCAATTGCCTGCCCTGTATCCCCTTTAGTTAATGTTTTGAAGTTATCCCCCAGCCAGTATTTGCAGAGGCTAAAATCGGTTAGTTTAACCCTGTTTTCAGATATGTTTACTTTAATGCTGTCATAATAACCGGTAATATATTCCCCTGCCTGGCTTATCCCCTGATTTACTACTGTTATATATTTTGGTATTGTCTTTAAAAAATCAGTTCCGGGACTATTATCTTTGGTCAATACCATTTCTAAGTTATCATACATCGGGTATAAATTTGAGGTACAAAACACACCTTAACATAAAGGGAAAGGGGTAAATTAACCCCCTGGTCCCTGATCCTGGCTGGTTACTATTTTTGTAACCGCTTTTTTTCTTAATGCCACAACTTCATGGGTTAGTTCCCCATCAGTAAACAGATCCCAAAGGCTGTTTGTATCATTCCTTAACCCCCTGGCAATAAATATTTCTATTGTGTTAATCCCGGTTTCCCTAAAGTCAGAATTGAAAATGATTATACAACCGTCATTTGATCCGTTTATATCCCCATAAGCAAAAGGGGTTTCAATGTCGGGACGTTTAACAGATGTTATATTACTGCTGCCTTTGGTTATGGCATAATCTGACTTTTTACCTGTCCATCGGTCTGGCCGGGGTACATAATTAAATGACAATCCCCCAACATTGAATTTTAGTTTATTGATTAACAGGATTTCAAATAAGTCATATTCCCCGGTTGAGGCAGTTATATCGAACCTGCTTTGAGCTTCTGTAAGCCTTTGGCCTTTATAATAGTCAGTCAGGATCATTTTAGGCCTCCTTTCTTGTTAAGGGTTACAATGGTTGAGGCATCCTTTTCAAGTTCATCAGAGGCTTTAAAACGGTTTGTTTTTAACCATGCTTCCAGCTCTAATCTGTCAAAATACAAGTGTTTGGCCTGTTTGTAAAATGGTATTTTCTGCCAGCAAGTCAATTTATATATATGGCTTTTGCTTAACCCGGTAAGGTTGCAAGCTTCATCCAAATTCAATACTGATTTGGTTAAGGTTAAAAGGCTTTCAATATTTGAAAGTTGCTCCCCTTGCTTTTGTAGTAATTCTAATACAATACTTTCCATTTATCTGAATTGTTTAATTAATAAATGGACTTTGGCCAAAGTCATCTTTGAGTATCAAAGACAGGTCAAAGGTCGGAAAGCATGTAAAGAATTAGAATAGACAGGGATTTACTGTAAAGGGCGGTAAATGTTTTTCAGGATTGTATCAATTTCTTTATAACCTCTGGGTTTTTTGTCCAGTTTTGTGTTATATGTATAAGAATTATATAAAGACTGCTTTAGGCTCTTTGCTTTATCAAAACAATTTTCAGCTATATACCAATAGTCTGACTGGTTTTCTTTTTGGAATAGTTCACTAATCAAATATGCTAAAAGAGTACCTGTACATTTCTTAGTTTTCTTTATTGGCAAATAGTCAGGGGGCAGGGGACCAGGTCTGAATATCGCTTTGAAATGGCTGGGATCAGTGGTTTTATCAATGTATTTGCCCTTCAACTGATCAAAGAGACTTTGTATCTGATCTTCTCTCAGAATGCTTACAAAGCCTGTTTTATTGGTTTTTGTCTGGACCTTTAGACCATTTAATATTTCTGTCATTTTAGTCCTTTCATCCTGTATTAATTGCAATTTCATTTTAAGTAAGCTGGGTAACAATAATTCTTCGATATTTTTATTACATAATTCTCCTATTAATTGTCCATTAGTTAATGTTTCAAGATCAATCGTCTTAAAGTAATATTTCTTCTTTCCTGTTACCTCATCAATATCGGGACACGGATCATATTTTAATGTGTTTACATATCTTCTGCACCTAATAAAGGCCTTATCTAATGCCAAACAGAAATTAATGGGGTCAATATTATTTTCTTTTGCCTTTGAAAGGTAAAAATCAATTCTTGTTTCAGGGGTATGAGCTAATCCCTCAATAAGTATTAATTCAATCTCATGAGCTTTCATTTGATCAGATATTTATATCAGGGATTTTATTCATGGCCTCTTTTTTCTTTTGATCCATTATTTTGGCATAAACCTGAGTTGTCTTTAGTTCTTTATGACCTAAGAGCTTTGAAACGGTGTAAATGTCTGTATTTAGCTCCAATTGCAATACTGCAAAAGTATGCCGGCCACAATGGAAAGTAATATCTTTAGAAATGCCAGCCCTCATAATCCACCTTTGTAACTCAATGTTATGCCAGCCTGAATACTTTAACCCGACAAAAACCCTTGCATCCGGATTACCTTGTTGTCCTAATAGATCCCGGGCTTGATCGTTTATGTCTAAGTATTCCTGGCCCCTGGTCTTTTGCTGCCTGAAGATAATCCGCCAGCTGTCTCCTTGCTTTTGCACTTCAGACCATTTCAATTTTTGAATATCTGACCACCTCAACCCGGTTAAACAAGAAAATAGGAAAGCTCTTTTCATTACAGGGTATTTACAAGCTGTTTTAACAAGGCTTTTGAGTTCATCAATGGTTAAGTATTCCCGGTGCGTGTCATCAATTTTAATCCCCTTAACACTCTTTGCAGGGTTTTCAGGAATGATCCGATCATCAAAAGCTTGATTTAAGGTAGCTTTGAATTTATTGAAATATGAACTTTGACTGTTTATAGATAGGGGAGTATCGCTTTTTGTCTTTGCCTGATGCTGTAAATAGTGTTTAAAGCCTTCAACAAAACTGGTATCAATATCCCTGAATGTAGTTTGAGGGCTGCAATATTTATTGAGCTGCTTTAATGTACTGTCCCAGTTCCCCCAGTTACCGGGGCTGTCTTTTCTTTTTTCAATAAGGCTTTCAAAGTATTGGATTAAATTTGTATCCTTTTTAAAGTCATTAGCAAAGCCCCAGCCATTGTTTTGAAGTTCTGTTTGCCTTTTTGCCCTTATGTTTTCAGCGAGGGCCAGTGTTTGTTTATTAATTTCCCGGTCTAAAGTCGCTTTAGGATTATTAATATAGAGCTTTAAATATTCCTTTGACCTTTTACCATTCCAGTAAATGTCTAAGAAAAGGCTTTTATTGCCGTCTGAAATTTCCTTTTCTCTTAACCTGACAATCTGTTTTCTTGTATTCATATCGCTTTTATTTTGTCCCTTTTGTCCCTTAACATACTGCCGGGGGACGTTACAGGGACAAATATAAGTAATATTCAAACATAATATAGGAAAAGGGACAAATATTTATTTGCTTAAATGACTGATTTTATTGACTATTAACAGGGATTAGAATAATATTGAAAAGTACAGTTACTTTCCGATACAGAAGTTGCTGAAGATGTTGCCTAATATCTCATCGGTGGTTATCTCACCGGTAATTTCTCCAAGGTAATGTATGGCCTGGCGGATATCAATTGCGATCAGATCGTCGGAAAGATTTTCATCAAGACCTTTAATAACTCTTCCAAGGCTCTCAGAGACGTGCTGAAGGGCTTCAAAGTGCCGGACGTTCGTTATGATAACACCCTCTTCCGTTACTCCTCTTTTTTCAAAAATCCTGGAAAGTCTCTTCCTAAGCTTGTCAAGTCCCGTATGGTTCTCAGCTGATATAAACAGCAGGGAATCATCAATATCAAGATAAACTCTTTTAGTCAATGTATCGATTGTCTCCTTACCGGCTAAATCAATTTTGTTCACCAGAATTATTAACCTCACATCCGGATCTGTTATCATTTTCCTGATAATATCAGCTCTTCTGTTAATTTCTTCAACTGCTTCTGTTGCTTCATCAACAAGAAGAATTACAGAGGCTTGTGTCATCTTCTCGTGGGTTTTCTTAATGCCGAGGACTTCAATTTCATCTGAGGTATCATGCAGGCCTGCAGTATCTATAAATCTGTATATTAACCCATCAATATTTATCGTATCCTCAATGACATCACGTGTTGTCCCGGGGATTGCAGAAACGATCGCCCTTTCTTCGTTAAGCAGGGCATTAAGCAATGTGGATTTACCCGAATTGGGCTTTCCGACAATCACAATCGGGAAGCCGTTCTTAATAACATTCCCGAGTTTAAATGATGATGCAAGATTACCGGCCAGATCCTTCACTTTAAGAACTGTAGACCTGAGATCTTTCCTGTCGGCAAATTCGACCTCTTCTTCACCAAAATCTAGTTCCAGTTCGATCAGGGAGGCAAATTTTAGCAGTTCTGATCTTAGTTTGGCAATCTCCGATGAAAAGCCTCCGCGCATCTGATTTATTGCTATCGTGTGAGAGGCTTTTGATCCCGAAGCCACCAGATCGGCAACTGCTTCCGCCTGTGAAAGATCCATCTTCCCGTTAAGGAAAGCCCTTTGAGTGAATTCGCCTGGCCTGGCAGATACCGCTCCGTTTCTGACAAGGCGCTCCAGAATCCTAGTAATGATATATGTAGAGCCATGACAGGATATTTCGACCGAATCCTCACCGGTGTAGGAGTGGGGTGCTTTATAAATATTTACCAGGACCTCATCTATAACCTCTTTGTCATCCCGGATATCTGCGTGAATTATCGTAAATCCGCTTTGTTCCTTAAGCTTCAGGTCTTTATTGGAAGGGAAGATTATCTTTTCGCAAATCCCAAAGCATTCAGGTCCGCTGATTCTTATCAGGGAGATAGCTCCTCCTGGTGCGGAGGCCAGGGCACAGATAGTTTCATCTTTCCTGATCATATGACTATTCCTTTACAATAACAAATTTAGAAAACTTTGACGGCATGCGGGAAGGTTCAGGATAAAATTGTAAGAAGATACTTCCTTAATTATAAAATCAACGTATTAAAAACCGTATTAAAAACCGTATTATAATACGGTGATATGGTATTTTTAGTTTTGTGTATATTATTAATATTATGATATTTACCAGTCTATACATAAAACTAATTAATTATTGATTTAATAATATACTAATTAATTCCCGTCATTTAATTTATTTTTTTTGTAAATTTAAAAGGCAGTGAGGTCATTATTGACCCAATTAATTAACAGGTCAGGGGAATGATTTAAAACTACCCACAGATAGCATGAAGTAACACCCGAGAATTATGAAAGAAACTTTATAAAATCAATGATTCTCCCTGAACTCCGTGTTAAATAAATAGCATATAGATGATTCTTTCCTCTTTTAAAACAAAACCGCAATGGGCACTTTAAATCGCCGAAATTTCATCAAAACATCACTCATCGGTGGAGCTGCAATAACGTGCATTAATCGTGTCGATGCCATATTGCCATTAAGGAAAAAGGAGGAACAGGGGAACTTCTGTCTCCATCTCCAGCGGGGATGACAGGGCCGACATGGCATTCCGTGCACTCCGGCCTTTTTCGAAGCAGATAAAAAATGCAATCGGGAACAGGCGGGTTGTGCTCAAGCCGAACAATGTCCTGATTTACGTACCGTTGGCATGTACCCATGCCGATACTCTCGAAGGCATTCTGGAATTCCTGAAATCAATCAGTAAGTTAAATAATGTCATTAATTGCTGAATCGTCAGCAAGTGGCTCCACCCTTGAAGGATTTGACAATTACGGCTACAACAGGCTCTTATCAAAATATCCGGTAAAGCTTGTTGACCTCGACAGCGAACCGTTTGAGAACAAATATGTTGTGGATGAAAAAGATTTCAGGCCGCATCCTGTCAGGGTTTCTCGTACCATTCTGGACCCTGATTCGTATATCATATCAGTTGCGAGGATGAAAACCCATAATGTAGTCGGAGCTTCACTGTCGCTTAAGAATATTGTCTTTGGGTCACCGATAAAGGACCATGGCTTTACACTTTACAACGAAGACATAAGGTTTTCACCAAAAGCTAAAGAATCAAAGCAAGGGAGTC
This sequence comes from uncultured Bacteroidales bacterium, assembly GCA_963831935.1. GTDB lineage: Bacteria > Bacteroidota > Bacteroidia > Bacteroidales > VadinHA17 > LD21. Next base: position 111,537 of record CAWHSH010000005.1, on the reverse strand, counting down.
GTAAGTTACAAACGATTGCTCCACGGCAGCGGGTACCATGCTGTAAATTATAATATGGCTATGCTGGCCCGGATACTGCACCCGGCTCTTGCAGTTATTGACGGGTACGAAGGGATGGAAGGGAACGGACCTACATTCGGCACAACCATAAGCCACAGAGTGTGCGTTGCAGGTCAGGACTGGCTGGCTGCCGACAGGGTGGGCATTGAACTTATGGGTATTGATTTTTCAAGGATAGGATACCTTAATCATTGCTGGCAGATGGGTTTAGGAAATGCTGAACTGAGCAGTATTGAAATTGTTGGAGAAAACCTTAAAGATCACATTATAAAGTACAGGCTTCCGGATAATTTTGAAAGGCAGGGGGCCTGGATGAATCCGAAATGAATATTTTCATTTCAATAATATAATTAATTCAGAATATATAAGATTCTTTAATATGAAAAAAATCAAACCTCAATCCGAAATCAGTCGCCGGGAAGCTATGAAATTGCTGACAACAGGTTCTGCCGCCGGACTGCTGGGCTTATTTTCAGGCCCTGAAGCCAGGGCAGAGATCCGTACAACACCGCCCTATGCCACAGGGGTCCCCCCTGTTAAAATAAAAAGTGTAAAAGCAATTGCAACAGCCCCGGAAGGGTCGAACCTTGTTATTGTAAAAGTCGAAACCACTGAACCCGGCTTATATGGTGTAGGCTGTGCTACATTTACCCAACGCGCAATGGCAGTCGTAACAGCCATCGATAGTTATCTGAACGATTTCTGCTCAGGCAAGGATGTCGATAATATAGAAGATATGTGGCAGTCAGCCTATGTCAGTTCATACTGGAGGAATGGCCCGGTACTGAATAATGCCCTGAGCGGACTTGATGAAGCCTTGTGGGATATTAAAGGAAAAAGAGCCAATATGCCTGTTTATCAGCTTCTTGGTGGCAAATGCAGGATTGCTGTCGATTGTTATGCGCATGCAAGCGGACCAACACCTGAAGCAGTTGCTGACCGTGTCCAGCAATTCATGGACCAGGGATTCCGTCATGTCAGGATTCAGCAGGGCGGGTACGGAGGAGTTGGTACAATGGAAATAAAGCCTGACTTTAAGGAAGCCGGCTTTGGAAGGGAACAGGATTCATTCTCAGATCAGCACACCTACCTGAAAAGGGTGCCGGAAATGTTTGATGTAGTGCGCAAGAGATGCGGGGAAGATGTCGAACTTTTGCATGATATCCATGAACTGGTAGATCCGATTGATGCAATTAACATGATCAAACAGCTTGAACCATATCATCCTTTCTTTATTGAAGATCCATTCTCACCCGAAAACATGAAGTGGTTCAGACATCTGCAGGGCCAATACCACGGTCCCGATTGCAATGGGAGAACTGTTCAATAATATTAATGAGTTCAGGGATTATATGGTTGAACAGTTGTTCGATTATATACGGATCCATATTTCCCAGATTGGAGGTATCACGCCTGCAATGAAAGTTGCACGTCTCGGTGAATGGTTCAATGTTAAAACCGCCTGGCACGGTCCCGGTGATACTTCTCCGGTCGGACATGCCGCCAATGCCCACATTGACCTTGCAGTCTGGAACTTCGGTATCCAGGAGTCACATTTCTGGAGCGAAAAGGCACAGGCAGTTTTTTCCGGATGCCAGACATATAAAAATGGATATATGTATATTAATGAAGCACCGGGTCTAGGTGTTGACATCAATGAAAAAGAGGCAGCCAAGTATCCGATTGGAACCAGGTCGAACTGGACCGTCAGGAAGAGGGATGGAACTATAATCAGACCCTGAATATTACTGAGGATTCCGCCAGTTGCCTGTTGCTGGTTCTGAATTGACTAACTAACCTGCAACCTGTAACCAGGAACAAGTAACCAGGAACAAGTAACCAGGAACAAGTAACCTGCAACCTGCAACCTGAAACTTTTAACCCGTCATCCTGCTACCTTTCAAGATTCTGAAGGCTGAAATAGGTATCCTCAATCTTCAGACCTTCATTAATATTGCTGAAAAGCAATTCTGATTTACGGTTTGTGATCACGTTGCTTGCAAGCATATCTTTTACCAGGTACTTTCCGTCGGGCAGCAAGAGAACACTTTTTATTTCAATTATCTTAAACAGCTCATTGTCAAAATTATAAAACTCCATTTTCTCGTACCTGGTTATTATCCATGCTGATATAGCTTACTTTCCTTGAATAACCGTATTCATCAGCTTTGTCATCATTGCCGGAGTGCTTTCAATGATCCATTTATTATCCTTACCCGGAATTATCAAGATGTCTGTTAACAAAGTCGGAAATGGGAGGTGAGCTAATATCAGCATTCGAGAACTCGGAGCTCATAAAGCTCTTTCCCTTTTCCGATGAAACGATCCTGCGGACTTTTTTAAGTGCCGGCAGGTAGATCCACATCTCATCTGCTGTGTTCTCATTGTCAACTATGAGCATTGCTGTTCCCCTGACATCGGCTGGTTCGATAAACCTGATAAACCGTTTTTCCAGTCCGTCTGCATAGCTTTTGGTAGTCATCGAGATTGTCCGGTTCCGGATATTGCCCCCTCTTTTCGGTTATTGTAAGGCTCACATTTGCACGCAACGATCCGGTTATACTCAGATCACGGGCTTTTGCCATTATTTGTCCGGCATCAGGCAGTTGCGCTGCCACCTGCATAAGCGGCAGTAGTAACACCGCTGATAATATCACGTTCTTTTTCATTTTTTCTGTTTTTTAATTTAGTTGTTTCAAATCCTATAAATCCCGGACGGTATTTCATCAGAAATGCCGGAATGATGACCAGTGCACCGATCAGGCATGATCCGATTGAAATCACGACCAGATATCCGAAGAACCTTATTGAGGTAAATCCCGAAAAAACAAGTGCTGAGAATCCGGCCATGACACTCAATGCATTAATAATGATGCTCCGGCCGATGGTCTTCATCGCTGCGGTGATTGCTTCGGGATATGATAATCCTGATCTGATCTGAAGATTAAAGCACCAGATATACTGTATGGTGAAATCTACCCCCACCCCGATCATAATCGATGACAGCAGGGCAGTGGCTGCATCAAGGGCAATGCCGGTAATAGCCCATGAATCCAAAAAGTACAAGAATTGATGCAAAAAGCGGAATCGAGCCGATCAGATCCTCCTTTCAATGATTTAAAGATAATTGTCAGCAATATCAGTACAGTTACTACGGCAAACAGCAGGGATGATACCTGTCCCTTAATGATCGATTCCGCAAAATCAGTCATAATAACGGCATATCCTCCAACAGTGACTTCAGCCGGAAAAGCTTTTGTGAGTCCGGAAATAACTGCCTGAACATTTTTTATAACACTGTTTTCAGGATCTGAAAGCCTTATCAGAATGTGAGCCTTTGTGTTTTCCAGATTCATCAGCTGTTTAAAATCATCGGGATTACCGCTCATATTATATAGTTCAAACATCTGAGCAATAGCTTCCCTGGTATCAGGAACCTTATCATAACCATATTCAGTACTTGTGAAGATAGCTTTACTCATCTCTCTTATAACCTGAGATATAGAAAAAACTTTCCCTACACCTTTTTGATGTTCAATCTGGCGGGTGAGGTTGTCAATTGCTTTCAGCACATCGAGGATCCTTTATATCACCTTCGATCATAACTGAAATCGTCTGTGATCCACCGAATTTTGAATTTATCAGATCGGAGGCCTGTCTGACAGGGTGATTCTGTGAAAAGTAGTTTTCCTGGTTTGTATCTATCCTGAGAAATATTATACCAGCGGAAAGGATTGTTATGCTGATGGCTGAGAAAATTAATATCCTTCCGGGATATTTTACCACCAGATTTGATAACCTTGTCAGCAAGTTTTCTGATATGGAGGTTTTTCCCTTTCTCTGACTCCCGGATTTCTTACCTGTTCTGCTGCACAAAAATCAAAGCCGGTATCAGAAGAGGCTCATAATAATGCAAGGGAAACCCCGGCTGCGGCAAGAATACCAACCTGTCTCGCAGGTATAATAGAATGTGTGAGCAATCCCAGTATTCCTGCAATTGTAGTAAGCCCGGAGAACAGGATAGGCATGTTCAGCGACTTAAACAGAATATTCATCAATTCACGTTTTGATGCAGCCGGATACTGCTCCCTGAGCTCCTGGAACCTGGCTACAAGATAGATCCCGTAATTATTCGCAACTGCAATAAGGATTACCGGTACAAGCAGAGTAATAATTGACATTTTCCACCCTCAAAGTGGGAATTAAAGCAACACTGAATGCTGTTGACAGCAGCACTACGCTGAAAGGCATTATCACACTGTTCCAGGAACCAAGATTTATCCTGAGAATAAGAAGCATTATTAAGCAGCGCAACGGGGATAAGTATTACTCGCATCCCGGGTAACATCCCTAATAAGATTTTGCCTCAGATATGGCAGTCCGCCTTTAGTTATTTTTGCTTTACCGGGAACGATCTGATCGCTGAATCAATCCTGGCAAGAGTTTCCTTTTCAGGAACGGAACTGCTAATGGTTGCTGTTATGGATGCCGTTGTGAGATCTGATGATACTACAACATCTCTTGCAAACCTGTTTTGCAGAATATCATGGCTCAACTGCTTTTGTTCTTCAGAATTTGCCGGAATTCGTTTAATGAGAGGATCTGCTACCATCATTCCTTCCTCGCTTCTGATGCTTTTTACAGTAAATGGAGATATTCTTCCTGATACTCCATTAATTCTTGAGATAGATCTGTCTATTGCCTTTATCTGATTTAAGTTATTCTCAGTAATAATACAGCTGTCTGAAAAGAGGATTAAAGCCAGATCCTGCACACCGAATTCATTTTCGATCCTGTCAGTTTCAATTCTCGACTTAATTGAAGATGGAATGTAATTCCTTATCTCCGGATCAACTTTTGTCCCTGGAATCATGATCAGCGATCCTGTTCCGATAAGGAAGCAAAAGACGATTATGAACCACCTGTATTTAATGATAAAATCTGTCATTGAATCAGAAATCAACCCTCAGTGATAAATAGGCTCCGTTCATAAAATCATTAATAAGGTCATAAAGTGAACCGGTACGGCCTGAATATATTTCAGCACCAATCGCAACAGAAAGCCCGTCTGCGGGCTTTATCTTAATTTCAGGAATTAACAGGAGATCCCTGGTCGTGAAATTATACATACCAAAAACTGAAGGCAGAATCTTTCCATAGGCCATTTCAGCCTCGGCTCTGAATCCGGCTGAATGACAGGTTCTCTTCAGCTGGTAATTGTAAAGCCTGTTAAACGCCTCTACCTGCAGCCTGACGTACCCTTCAAGGTTAAAGCCTGGAACAGCAAGCATCTCTGCAATCTTTGCATAATCGGGTTCGGCCCCGATCAGAGGATCGGTCGGAGATGAAGTGAAATCCAATACAAGTTTTCCATTGTATTCCCCCGTGAAACGCCAGATTCCCCTGGACCAGTCAAATCCGGCAACCCATTTAATTTCAGGCAGGGGGACATATTCGTTCGCTACATGTGAAAGATAAGGAACCGTTACGGCAGCTTCACCCCGGATTCCAATTCCTCCTGCGGCAGTCTCAAAATCAAAACCAGCCATCCTGTTCCGGTACGGTTTCACTGTAAGTTCAGTATAGGGAACAGGAACCGGCTGAGTAAGGTCAAGCCGGAAATCAGTCAGTGCAACGCCGGGCAACGGATCATAACCGTCGAACCATGAAAGGCTCCAGTCGAGGCGCTTCAGATGGAAGTCGGCCTTTAAGGCATAACTTAACATTTTCTTGTCCGTCACGAGCGATGTGATCTGGTTAATAATCACATTATCAGGCAAAGGAACAGGTTCAATTATCAGAACAGAGGACCTGTAATAAGGAATTGCGACAGCTTCCAGTTTGACATTTGAAAAGGGATAATAGCTGACAGCAGCAAGCAGGTTACCCATGTCCATATCCTCCCGGTCAGGAGAACGTGAGATCATATTCTGGGGATTCAACTTTGCTGTTGGATTTGTAAAATCGCAACGGCCCCATTTAATGATTTTCTGACCAGCTGTCAGGTCCCATTTTTTACCGTTAACTGTAACAAAGGCTTCGCGAACATCAAATCTGGATACCGGTCTGAGGAACTCCGAACCGTATCTGAACCTAATGTCACCAAAAGCTTTGAAATTATGACCATTACTGGTTTCAAGCCTGAGTCCGACATCCGAAAAAGCACTCGAAACGTAAGGTTTATTATCTGTATTATCAATCCAGGAATAGAACCCGCCCCTGACAAATCCACTGAGAACTTTTGCTTTGCTTTCACCTGTAAATTCATCAAGCGACAACGAATCCTGGCTGAATAGAAGTGTTCCGTTCGACAAACACAAAAAAGCATATATAAAAATGACCCTCAATATTTCATTTTCAGCAAATGAATAGAAATAATCAAAGCTGGTCGTCTCATCCGCTTGTTCCGTACCTGATCGATTGGAAGTATTTGTCCGTCCCGCTGAGGTCGGACGCCGCCCTAAACGGAGATACCGGTCATCTTTTCGCGGTATTCACTTGGGGTCATGCCTGTCTGGCTCTTAAAAAAAGAATTGAACGTTGTTTTGGAATTAAAACCCGAATCAAATGCAATGGCAAGGATGGTATAGTTATTATATTTTGGATCGCTGAACCTCTCCATGACTTCCTTTACCCTGTATTCATTTATGAATGTAAAGAAGTTCCTTTTGTATTTTTCATTCAGGACCTGAGTGATATGATGACGTGAAATGCCTGTTTTGCGCGACAGGTCATGTATTGTAAGAGTGCCAGTCCAGGAAAGGCTTGCCGGCATCCATATAGGCAAGGAGTTTCTTTAGATATTTATCTGCCTGGCTGTCCTTCAGTCCGCTTTTGCTGTACTTTTCGGTTTCTTTTCTTTCATCAGTGTTATGGTGGACAATTTCGCCGAAGATTACAGGTTGCTTAATGCCATAAAAACTGTAAACCATTGAAAATAAAGCGATAAATCCGAATATTACAAAGTAAGGATCAAACGGGATGAAGTTGCCGATCATATTAAGTCCACCAAGAATAAACAGGATAAAGAAAACAACATAGAAACTTATCGCCAGAACCTTCAACCAGTTCAGGGTGATCTTTTGGGATGTGAATGAGACCAGGTTCTTCAGATTTTCCTGATGACGCTTTATTTCAATGAATCCCAGTGTACTATAGATCGTGATGGACATGAAAAAGCACACTGAATAGATAATTCTTAATGAAATTAGCTTGTCAGGTCTGAAGAAGGTTCTGAGATCCCTTACGAGAGGGTCGGATCTGAATACCACAGATATTGTAAAAAAACCTATAAAAGGAATAAAATGCAGCAATGACAGCCAGTTAAACTTTTTGTCCGGATTTGTCATGAACTGGATATAGAGATAGAGGAGGGGGCCGTAGGTGAATGTTACAAAGGGGAAGGAGTACATCTCAATTACGGTGGCATTTATCAGTGCAAAGATCATTTCGATGCAAATGAGGAAAAGCCAGGCAGCCATCAGGCGGTTTGCCGTTGTGGTAGGTTTTTTTGTTGAAATAAGCAACCCGGCAAAGAATGATTGGGAGATTCCGATATATAGGACAGGTTCTATGCCTATCATAATGTTATTTAATGTTTATTCTGGTAAAAGTCAGAAGCCCGAAGACGGAAGTCCAAAGTTCTAAGAATAAATTTTTCCACTTCCGGCTTCCGACTTCCGACTCTTTTAAACCAAATCATAACTAATTATCAAATATAGCGAAAATGAACAAATAAATAAGGTATATTTGAAGAACAGGTCAGCAGATTCTACGAAATACATTCTGCATTTTTTTATGATATTTAATTAAATATCTGATTCTTATGAGTATTCTGGTTAATAAAGACTCAATAGTTATCGTTCAGGGATTCACAGGAAGTGAAGGGACATTTCATGCCACACAAATGATTGAATACGGAACAAATGTTGCAGGCGGTGTTACCCCAGGAAAAGGTGGACAAACTCATCTCGGACTACCCGTTTTTAATACGGTCCGGGATGCGGTAAAAGCCACGGGAGCTGATGTATCAGTGTTATTTGTACCACCAGCCGCCGGTGCTGATGCAATTATGGAAGCCGCAGCAGGAGGGATACGCGTTGTTGTTGCCATTACTGAAGGGATCCCGGTCTCCGACATGATTAAAGTAAAGGAGTATCTTAAATCATTCAATTGCACGTTAATTGGCCCTAACTGCCCCGGCATCATTACACCGGGAGAAACGAAAGTCGGCATTATGCCCGGATTCATTCATAAAAAGGGCACGATCGGGATTATTTCCCGTTCCGGCACACTTACCTATGAAGCAGTCGATCAGGTAACCAGGCTTGGACTGGGACAATCGACCTGCATCGGGATAGGAGGGGATCCTATAATCGGAACAACAACCCTTGACGCGGTAAAGCTTATGATGCAGGATAGTGAAACCGAAGCAATAGTGATTATTGGCGAAATAGGCGGCTCAATGGAAACTGATGCTGCAGAATGGATCAGGCAAAATGGTATCAAACCTGTCATTGGATTTATTGCAGGACAAACAGCCCCAAAGGGCAGGAGGATGGGTCATGCAGGCGCAATAATAGGAGGAAAGGCTGACACAGCTGCAGCCAAAATTGAGATAATGAAGGCGTGCGGCATTCATGTTGTGCAATCGCCGGCGGATATTGGCGTGACGGTATTTAAAGTTCTGGATACCAATAATAAAATAAAGGCATGAAGGCGTGAAGGTGTGAAGGTGTGAGGGCGTGACCTTTTAAATGACTTAAATTATTTAAACAATATAAATGACCTTAAAACTTCAAGACTTCAAGGACTATAAAGACTTTAAGGACTTTATTTTATATTTGTATTAATTCAAATTAAACTCTTTATGAAACTTCTCGAAGGAAAAACAGCTCTTATTACTGGTGCATCAAGGGGGATCGGAAAAGCAATCGCCCAGAAATTTGCTAAAGAAGGCGCCAGCATTGCCATTACAAATATTTTTGAGGATGAAGAATTCATTAATACAATAGATGAAATCAAAGTCCATAACGTGAAAGTTAAGGGTTACGTTTCAAACGCTTCAAATTTTGAAGATTCGCAAAGAGTTGTTAATGAAATCGTTAATGATTTTGGCAAAATTGATATCCTTGTCAACAATGCAGGGATAACAAAAGACGCGCTTCTGATGAGAATGAACGAGGATCAGTGGGATTCAGTTATCTCAGTAAATCTCAAATCGGTGTTTAACCTGACAAAGGCAGTTCTTCAGACAATGCTTAAGCAGAAAAACGGTTCGATAATAAATATGAGTTCTGTCGTTGGGGTTTCAGGGAATGCAGGACAAAGCAATTACTCGGCTTCCAAGGCAGGCATTCTGGGCTTTACAAAAAGCGTTGCCAAAGGAGCTTGGTTCAAGAAATATAAGATGCAATGCAATAGCTCCGGGGTTTATCCTGACTGAAATGACAGAAAATTTACCGTCCGATGTAAAAAGTGAATGGATAAGCAGAATTCCGTTAAAACGCGGCGGAACCCCTGAGGATGTGGCAAATACGGCTTTATTCCTGGCTTCAGATCTTTCATCTTATATAAGCGGGCAAACAATTCATGTGTGCGGAGGTATGTTAACTTAAAAAAATTATTATATTTGCATTACCGCAGGGTGCCTATCCTTATAGCACGAGGAAATGCAGCGAGACATATTTATTCCACACTTATTTTAAACAGGCGCCCTGCTTCTTTTTCTAACAGCCTGCTTTACAATGCATAATATTATTTTTTTTCTGATCCTGATAATCCCGGTAGCAGGTTATTTGCTCGAAAGATATCTTGAGCACCTGAATTCCACAATGCGTTCCGCAACACTTCCTGATCAGCTGAAGGGCATATGCGATGAGGAGGAATACCGTAAAACACAATTATACGAAAAGGATAATAAATGGCTATCATTCTGGTCATCTTTATACAATCTTGCCATTATCCTGATAATGATCATTGCCGGGGGTTTTGCATTAATCGATAATTTTGCGCGGTCGATTAGCAGTCAGAATGTTGTCATATCGCTTGTTTTCTTTGGAATAATAGGCTTCGCATCAGATCTCTTAAACATGCCAGTCAGCCTGGTACGACACCTTTGTTATTGAAAAGAAGTACGGATTTAACACAATGACTATCAGAACATTTATAACTGATCATATAAAGTCATGGTTTATTGCCCTGCTGGTAGGGCATTCCGGTGCTTGGTCTGATAACATGGTTGTACTATAAAACAGGAAAAGGATTCTGGCTTTATGCCTGGGGATTGATAACACTTTTTTCAGTTCTGATTAATCTTTTCTATTCGCAGTGGATAGTTCCGCTGTTCAATAAGCAGACTCCACTGGTGGAAAGTCCGCTGCGAAAGAAAATTGAAGCTTTTGCAGAAAAGGCAGGATTCAGGCTTAAGAATATTTATGTAATTGACGGTTCGAAAAGAAGCACAAAGGCAAATGCATATTTTTCAGGATTCGGTCCGAAAAAAAGAATTGTTCTGTTTGACACTTTATTAAAAGAGTTTTCTGACGAAGAGATAGTTGCTGTTCTTGGGCACGAAATCGGGCATTATAAGAAAAAACATGTCCTCCGGGGACTTATATTGTCCGTTATCCTTACCGGACTCATGCTTTTCCTTTTTTCAGTGATAGTCGATAGTCCGTTGTTATCAAGGGCATTGGGGGCGGAGATGCCCAGTTTTCATCTCGGCCTGATTGTCTTTGGAATTCTCTACAGTCCGTTATCATTGATGATCGGACTTGCCACAAATTACCTATCCAGGAAGAATGAATTTGAAGCAGACAGGTTTGTTCGTGAAAATTATGACCCGAGATATCTGGCTGAAGCTTTGAAAAAACTATCGGTCAAGAACCTTTCGAACATGATGCCGCACCCGGCATATGTTTTTTTCCATTATTCACATCCTCCGCTGCTTTCAAGACTGGCAAAATTGGAATGAATTTTTATATTTGCATCGGTTTTGCCTCCTTAGCTCAGTGGTAGAGCAGCTCACTCGTAATGAGCAGGTCGCGGGTCCAACTCCCGTGGGAGGCTCAAAGTAGTAATGCGGATTGCGGATTTCTGATTCCGGATTTAATTTTAATTTGGCGATCGTAATCCGAATTCGAAAATCCGAAATCCGGGATTTCATGCGGGAGTAGCTCAGTGGTAGAGCATCAGCTTCCCAAGCTGAGGGTCGCGGGTTCGACCCCCGTTTCCCGCTCACTGAAAATCAGAGAGTTAGGCAATGTCTGACTCTTTTTTATTTCCTAATTGAATATAATTTGTTTATTGATCGTTTTTGTATTATACCCTGAAAAACTATTGTTCAAAATAAATTTGTCAGATTGCTGGAATGATTGTCTTTGCCTTGTTGAACTAAAAAAAGCCCCCGGAGCAGATCCCGGAGGCCATTCGCTACAATACCAGGCATGAGTCTGCCCCAAATGTCTTTGAACCAAATTTAAAAACCACTGGGGCCAGAAACAAATATTTCTTAACTTACATGGAAACTAAATATTATGAATACAAATACTATTATTGGAATAATTATTTTCGGATCACTTATTCTTTTTATAATTTATCTGATGCTGAAAAAGCGTAAGAAATGATTCTGACTAAATAACCTATCTAAAGAGTGACCCGGTCAAGTGCCGGGTTTTTGTTTGCAGTTACTCCATAAATAGGTTGAGGAGTTACTTAGAATCGTTCTTAATAACGAGATGGTACCATGCTATCACTCGCATTAAGATCGTTGATCCTGTTGTATCTTATGAGATCAAATTTCAAAAATCTCCAATAAGAAGCCCCCGGAGCTGATTTCCGAGGGCTTATAGATATGGAATTTAATTTTTAAGTTATTAATTACATTGAGTCTGTCCAGCATACAATTCCCCTGTAGCCCAATTAAAATATACGAAACCTACATAAACATGGCCCTGGTCACCTATGAGTCTTTGGTGCCATTTAAGATATGGATAAGTAGGGGTACAGTAATAATCTATTTCGGATATTTTAAAAACTTCACCTGTACCACCAATAAGGTTTCCATTTTCATCTTTAAATCCAACACTTACAGCCTCACCTTTATATTGATCTATTTCCCATTGCCAGTTCCCATCTTTTAAGTGATAAACTACATGCATCGTTGCCGTACCCTCCAAAAAATCAACATGCACACCCTCGCAAAAAACATGTGTGTGATATTCAGCATCCTTCACCTTGAATTGGACAGTCTGGTTCTGCGAAAAAAGCTGGGTAGTTGCCATGCCTAATAAAAGGCATACCAACAATAATGTTTTTGTTTTCATAGCTGAAAGATTTTAGTTAATAAATAGAAGTTAGATATAAATGTGTGCAATATCAATCTTCGTGATCCTTATCAGCTAAATTTTTATACAAAGTTCGTCTAACCAAAAATTAAAATCTACCTCATTTGTTTCAAAAACTATCATTTTTGTAACATTTTCAGGGAATTTTGGCACTAAAAGAGGAAATTGGTTAAAAATGAAATGCAAAGACAATATTGATAATTAATATAAAAATAAGCCCCGGAGTGCTGATGTCCGGGGCTAAATACTCGCTGCAAATATCCGGCCTGATGACGGGCCGTAAATCTTAACTTAAAAGTTAAAACCCTCCAGGGCCAGAAAAAAGGCTAAGGCAAAATAAATTTGCATACAGTTCAATTACAATCTATATTGTACTTTCATCATGGGGCCGGGAACTTAATCAAATTTGGAAAGCTTGCTTAGCTTGAACATTTGCGACAGGGGAACCCGGTCTTTTTATAATAAAAAATCCCGGCTTGTCAGTTCCGGGGTTTATATAAAAAAGGTCATCACAACCAAAGGTAAGCTGTTAATCAATACGAAACAATTTTATTTTGCAGCTGAGAAAATAAGATCCCTGAGCTGATTGTAAAGCTAATTGGACAAGTTCATCACAAATTTGCGAGTATGAACCATCGTGAAAATAAAATTAAATCAATCAAACAAGTTTCTTAACTTTGGTATGGCCAGTATCCTATAGAATTTCCCGTTCTTGGAAATTTGTCAATAGTTCAGCGAATTAACAACTCTACTAACTAATTAAATGGGGTGCTGGTTTTTGTAATAAAAGTAAATATAATAAGCCAAAACAGTAGAGTCAAAAATATTACTTTTCCGGCTGGCCATTGAATGTACATTACTAAAATTACCATAAGAACATAAAAGGGGCTTCAATCTTAATGACTCAGCCACTCCTTACGGTCAGCACATGCAAAAACCGACCTATATTGGTAACCTCTTGCTGAGCTCATAAATTGACATATACTCTTTCTGTGGTTGTGTCTCAAACCACATCCGCATTATAAAGCCAGTCCAGCCAGTCAGGCGAACGTCGAATGTATTCTTTGATCTTTTCTTTTGGCATGAGGTGCAACTTACCAGTCTTTGTCAGATTCATAGATTCTCAGCATACCAAGCTCCAGCATTACAGCCTTCTTCTCCTTCCCAGACAGATTGCATTTAATCCAAATCTGCCCCGCCATCTCTGCCAACTTATAACCACACTCTGATTTTAAGTTCTGATAAGTTGGATTAATTGGTTTGCTGTTATTGATATAACCCTGACATTTAACGTTTTCCACAACACCTCCTCCAATGCAGTCCTCATAAACAATTATCTGTGAAACAGGCAACTGGTACTTTGCTTTCAGTGCTTATATAGCTTTCTGAATCTGATCCATGTATAAAATATTCAAGATCAAATGTGTTTACTGAAACTGTACTTAAACATTTTCTCTATTGATACTTATTCATTTTACTGATCCCATTTTCCCTTAGTTTGTCAAATATGAGATTTAGGAGGCTTAAGTACAGATTGGTATTTTTTTGTTAACTTGCTCCAATAATACTTTTGGCTGTCGTATCATTCTTTCAATTTATCACTTACTTAAGTCAAGTAAATTTTACAGAAAAATATGTTTGGCATTGTTTGCAAAACTTATTTTAAATAATAACCTGGAAATCCATTTTTAAACAAAAGTCTGACAAGTGATAGCTGCAAATTTGCAGACTGTTTATTAGTTAGCACGCATATTAACGTAAAGAATATTTGATACTTTTCAAAAGAGGAGGTCACTATGAAGAAACGACATTTTGTACTCTTTTTAATTTCCTGGTTGATGATATCATTCTCTGTTCTGGCAAGCAATGATGTTATTATCAAACTGGATGTCAAAGTTCCCATGCGTGATGGAATCCAACTCTCTACCAATATCTTTCTGCCAGATGCGGAAGGGAGTTTTCCGACTATTCTCCTGAGAACGCCTTACGGAAACGGTGACGCAAATAATGACATCGCAATTGGTTATGCTAAAACGGGCTATGCCTATGTTATACAGGATACACGGGGACGTTTTGAATCACAGGGTGTATTTAATCCCTTTATGGACGAAGCTCAGGATGGCTATGATTGCCAGGAATGGATCAGCAAGCAATCGTGGTGCAATGGCAAAATTGGCATGACAGGCAGTTCTTATGTTGGATTCACCCAGTGGATTTCTGCACCTTTGGGTTCATCTGCAGTTAAGGCCATACTCCCGGTGGTCACTTTCACTGATTTTCATGACGACGTCGCCTATGTTGGCGGGGCATTCCAGCTGGCACTTTCATTAATATGGGCAGGAATGGTCACTGTTCAGCCCGGGGAAGATCTTACGAAGCTGAATCTGCAGGAACTGTTTGGCTGCTTACCACTGACAGAATACAGCCGTCCTTTGGGACGTAAAATTTCCTTCTACAATGATTGGTTAGCTCACCCTGATTATGATGCCTATTGGCTTCCGGCAACGGTTGGTGATAAATTTAACCAGATAAGTATTCCCAGCTTCAGTATGGGCAACTGGTACGATATATTTGCCAAATCAACCGTTGAGAATTTTCAACGTATGCGAGAGGTCGCGCCTGATGAAAAGGCCAAACGATCGCAAAAATTGCTAATGGGCGCCGGTGCGCATGGTTTACCTTCTCAAAGGCTGGGGGAACGGGATTTTGGAGAAAATGCGACTATTGATTTCGGGGCGATGGAACGCCGATGGTTTGACTATTGGTTGAAAGATGAAAAAAACGGCATCTTAGAAGAAGCTCCTGTCAGGATATTTGTGATGGGCATCAATCAATGGCGCGATGAGCAGGAATGGCCGTTGGCCAGAACCCGTTATGAAAAATACTATCTGCACGGTGAAGGCAAAGCCAATTCACTTCATGGTGACGGCATTCTGAATACAGAACAGCCGGAAAATGAACCGGGTGATGTTTTCAATTATGATCCCAACAACCCGGTGCCAACCACTGGCGGCTGCAATATGACGATTCCCGCCGGGCCTTTTGATCAGCGCAGGGTGGAAGAACGTTCTGATGTTCTCGTATATACCACTGCCCCTTTAAAAGAACCGATTGAGGTTACAGGACCCATTCACGTCACACTCTATGCATCCAGCAGCGCCTTTGATACTGACTTTACCGCAAAACTTGTCGATGTATGTCCTGATGGTACTGCCTGGAATCTTGCGGATGGCATCATTCGGGCGAGGTATCGTAACTCTGGTAAAATACCGGAAATGATAGAACCGGGGAAAATATACAAATACGACATCGACCTTTGGGTGACCAGCAACGTTTTCTTAGAGAATCACTCTATTCGCCTGGAAATTTCGAGCAGCAACTTTCCTCGTTTTGATCGAAATCCCAATACAGGACATCCGTTTGGAAGGGATGCAGAGATTATCACGGCAAAACAGGCAGTCTATCACAACTCAAAATTTCCATCTTGTGTAGTTTTGCCAGTAATTCCTGCAGATAAAAAATAAAGATCGTAAGAAAGCCAATTTTAACAGGTTATTACAAAACTGTCTGCTAGAAATATGATTCAGTACCAATCTTTTGCTATGTTAAGCCTTTGACAATGTAAATGATTAGCCTTCAATACTTTAAATATTTGCATTAATATAATAAAAGATAACAATTATCTAATATAATTCGTAATTTTATCTTTCAGGTGAGATAGAAGATAAAAAGTTAAATTCCCCTATTAAATATAACCTTTACACCTATGAAATTATTTTACCGACAACTAAGAAAAGGAGGACTGTTTTTAATTTTATTTACAGTCTGCTCATTCGTTTACGGGCAAATCCCTGTAAAAGGCAAGGTTATTTCTGCTGAGAATAACCTGGGGATGCCCGGGGTTAATATCACAATCAAAGGGACTACTCAAGGGGTGATATCCGGGGTGGATGGTACTTACAGTATTTCTGCCAGAACAAAGGAAGATATACTGGTATTCAGTTTTATGGGTTTTATTACACAAGAGGTCATTGTTGGTAATAAAACGAACATTGACATTACTCTGGTTCCCGAAATAAAAGAGATCGAAACCGTTGTGGTTATGGGCTACAGCACAAAAAAGAGAAACGAAATTACAAGTGCTGTAACCACAGTATCTTCTGATAAGCTTCTTGACGTTACAGCTAATGATATCGGAACCATGCTGCAGGGGAAAGTAGCTGGTATTCAGGTCGTCAATAGTTCAGGTGCCCCGGGAGCAAATTCAGAAATTCGCATCAGGGGAATCTCCTCATTCAGTGCACCACAGGGACCTCTTTACGTCGTGGACGGTATTATCGGTGGAACATTTGATCCAAACGATGTTGAAACAATAACTGTGCTGAAAGATGCGGGAGCAACCGGTATGTACGGATCACAGGCAAATGGAGGCGTTATAGTGGTTTCGACCAAGAAAGCCAGGTCAAATAAGCCACAGTTCGAGTTAAAGGTCGTTAACGGATTCCGTACTGCCGATCATGGAAATGTAGAAATGATGGATAGTAAAACTTTATATGCCTATCATCGGGAGTATTTCCGTGATCCTCAGAAATTTGTTGTGGATGACAGAAAATTCAAGGCTGCAAGACCTTCATCATTGCTGGATGTGAATACGGATTGGCTATCTGAAACTTTTAAACACGGTAGGATACAGAACTATTTTTTGTCTTCGTCAGGCACAAGTGATAAACTCTCCTATTATCTGAGTGCCAGTTATTACGATGAAGAAGGGACCTTTATAAATTCCAATTTTCAGCGTGCCAACCTCAGAGCTAACACTACCTATAAATTCTCCGATAGAGTCTCATTGACCAATAATATTAATATTAGCGGATCGAAAAACCTTGGCACAGATTATATGAATATTTATTATGCTTACACCAGCATGCCATGGGATAATCCATATGATGAAAATGGTAACGCAAGAAGTTTCAAAACTGCTGAAGGCATATGGTCCAAAGACAAGATAAATCCAATTCAGGCAGCAGAAAATTCCGAGCTCAGCAATAAATCTTTTAGTTTTGACTACGATATTGACTTAAGTATTAAGATTTTAGAATGGTTAACATTTTCATCTTCAAACAGGTTGAGTGGCTTTGCCTTTATGGACAAGACCTACTATTCAAAAGCTGCAGACAACCTTTCATATTTCGGAACAGGTTATGTCAGCTCTCAAAACAGTTTTAATTATAGTGGTATAACTACAAATTTATTAAAATTTAGTTTTAATAGAGCGAAGTCATTCATTAAGCGGATTGGCTGGATTTGAAGCCCAGGCAGGAAACGATGATTATATCTTCGGGTCAGGTATGGGTATACCTGAAGGGCTAAGAGTTCCGTCGGTAGCATCGGGTCAATACCTGATCAGAGGAGCTCCAACCAAGTCAGTAATGCAGTCTTTCATTTCGCAAGTGAACTATAATTATATCGGTAAGTATTTCCTGTCTGCTTCTTATCGAATAGATCAATCTTCACAATTTGCACCAAATAAAAGAACTGCAATGTTCCCCAGTTTTTCAGCAGCATGGTTGATTAGTAATGAAGATTTTGTAAAGGGCATACCGGCTGTTTCAAATCTTAAAACTTAAGGCCAGTTGGGGCAGGACAGGGATGAAAGATATCGGACCATATAGGTATATGGAAATGTTCAGTTTTTCCTCCCAATATGATGGTCAGCCAGCAGCTGTTCCGACTCAAATGGCCAACCCGGACCTGACATGGGAACAAACGGATCAGTTAAATGCAGGACTTGAAATCGGATTATTTAAAAGAATTGATCTGGAAGTGGATTTTTATAAAAACATGACCAAAAATCTATTAGTTGAACGGGCTTTGCCTCCCTCCGGCGGATTCAGGACACAATGGCAAAACATCGGAAAGGATATGAACAGTGGAATTGAATTAAGTATGACTGCAGCAATTGTTAAGTCTGGCAGTTTATTCTGGTCAGTTGATTTCTCGGTTGGATATAATAAGAACAAATTGTCAGGATTTGCCAGTGATACAATTTTAACTTCGAATTTTTACGGCGTAACGCAGGTGTACCATAATGGATCACCCCTCTATTCATGGTACGCAAAAGAATACTTTGGAATCGATCCGGCCGACGGATCAATGCTTTGGGTGGGAAAGGACGGTGAGACAACACATGAATATCAGGATGCCAGATATATTGAATATGGTACACCTATACCAAAATTTCAGGGAGGATTTGGCACTGAGTTAAGATACAACGCATTTTCTCTCAGGAGTAATTTCTCATTTATATCGGGTAATAAAATATTCAATTATTTCAGGCGATATGTTGACCATGACCTTCAGGAAACTCAATTTAATGTGATGGAGCCGCGTGATGACTATAAACTCTGGCAAAAACCGGGTGATATTGCTACAAAACCGCTTCCCCAAAACGCCAGGAATTCATTTGATCCGTCGACACGATTCATTGACGATGGCAGTTTCCTGAAAATAAGGAATATAACACTTTCATATGATCTGCCTCTACAGGTCATATCAAAAATGAAGTTAAGCGGGTTGAAAGTATCACTTTCCGCAGATAACGTTTATACTTTTACAGATTTCTGGGGACAGGATCCGGAAGTTTCAATTGATCCTGGCTCCGGCAATCTGCCCGGGTATGCCGAGTTTAAGTACCCGAATAACCGGCAGTATCTTATAAGCCTGAATATTCGTTTCTGACAATGCAAAAAATAATCAGATGAAAAAAATATTGAAATACTTAGTACTGCTGATGTTCACATTAATGCTGACAAAGTGCGATCTTAATGTAATTCCCGAGGATGCACTCACAGGTGAGCAGATTACTACTACCTCAGACGGTTTGTCAAGTCTTGTTAATGGATTGTATGCCATTTTCAAGGAGTTGGATGGTAATAATTGTTATTTACGCCAGTATTATCAGATGAGTGATTTTGCCAGCGATGATATCGTCTGCGCTTACAAAACGGAGGACGACCTGATTAATAGCTTCAGGTATAAGGACAGGAGCGCTGAAAAATCCAATATAAACTCATTCTGGGAAAAGTCTTATAAAATCATTTATGGTGCAAATGTCGCAATATCAATGGCCGATCTTAAAGGTGATGATCCTTTTACCAATCAGCTTAAGGGAGAAAGCTATTTCCTCCGTGCATTTGCCACCCATAACCTTGTTCGCTTCTTTGCTAAACCATTCAGCGAAGCGAACAGGTTGTTACCTGGTGTAATAATCCGCGAAAGTAAAGCAGACAATATGCCAAAGGCCAGAGCGACACTTCAGGATACCTATAACTACATCATAAGCAGTCTGAAAACAGCAGAGTCGGTTATGAGTGAGGAAATGCCATCTGAGAGGAATAATGAGAACCACAGGTTTGCCAGTATCTATTCAGTATGGGCAATGCTTTCACGGGTTTATCTTTACAAGGGAGAGTTGGACAGTTGCATTTTATATTCTGACAAAGTGATCAATTCGGAAGTGTTTTCGTTGGAAACTCCTGAAAGTTTTCCCGGTTATTTTGCCATCAGCAAAAACAGGCTCGGAAAGTATCTGGCTTATCCCCTTCAATCTGATCGATGATCAGCTGAATGGTTCAGTTGCATCAATGATTTTTAACGGAAACAACTGCTGGGCCGAGGAGGGAGCCACCTCATCAATAATGGAGGATATGGGCTTTGGAACAGGTATGATGGATATTGATCAGCGCTGGAAATATATTATAACAGACGCTTCAATCGTCAAAAATGGAGTTAATATGTTCTATATCAGTAAGTTTTCAGGACAGGATGGTTCGCCTACTCTCAGCTCTCCGGTGATGTTCCGGTTTGCTGAAATGTATCTCAACCGAGCCGAAGCATATGCTAAGAAATCTGATATTGCCGGTGCAGTTGCAGATTTGAATGTAATACTTGAAAACCGGCTAATAGTGCCTGAAGGAGAGACTATTGATGATTACCTGTATGACGAAGCATCAATTTCTGGTGGTGAAATTGTTAATGTAGTGCTTAAAGAAAGAAGAATTGAACTTGCATTTGAAGGACATCGGATATTCGATTTATTGAGAAACGGGAAAAATATTATTCGTAATTATTGGGGCTTTCATCTTGACAGTTATAACGGTGTACCATCAGGAAATGAGCCTGGTCTTGATGCGCCCGGGGTATTTTTCCCTTACAATGACCCTCACCTGATCTATCCTGTTCCATCAAGTGAGATCAATACAAATAAACTCTGTGTTCCTAACCAATAATATTAAGAAAATATGAAATACTTAATAAAACTACAATTCTATATTGCTGCATTATTGATGTTCTCATCACTGTCATGCAGCAAAGAGGGTAAATACAATCTTGAAGATACTCCTCCTCTGGATTTCCGTTCATATTATGATGGGCTGACAGTTACTTTCGCCAATGCAACGGAGGTGCAACAGATATTTCATGGGAGTTTGGAGATAATTCACCAGTTGTATCTGGTGACTCTGTGAAGCATACATATGTTTCGATAGGTAACTATGTAATTACGATGAATGGAACTTTAATGGCAAATCTTACATTTTCCATACAGTATTAAGGGTGGATAAACAATCTGTGATTAACCTTGAAGATGGTACATTCGACGATTGGAAGGAGTAACATATCCTGATTTTTTACTGTCGGGGAAGGGTGCAGTTGATACTGCTAAAGTCGATTATGATGCCAATTACATTTACATATATGTGGAATTCGACTCTATTGCAGAGAATGCCGGTTTAATAGATCATATATTTGGTGTATATATGGATGTGGACAATAGTGCTTCAACGGGATTTTCAATGAAAGAAATGGGTGTTGATTATGGTTGCGAAGGGAATTTATACAATGGCGGATGGTTTGCACCAAGTCAGGTTGATCTTGTTAATGGAGATCCGGGTTGGCCTTTTATGGGCTTTGAAAATGAAAAAGCTATTAAACCAGGTTATATAACCAAAGAAGGTAATACTATAAAAATGGAATTTGGCATTTCGAGAGAAGTCTTTAAAATAAATTCTGATGCCATGTCATTCTCAATGGGTATTATGAATTCAGACTGGTCAGATGTAGGTAATATTGTAACTCCCATGCCGGATTTTAACGAAAAGATTCCAGTATTGATGAATAAGAGCAACAAATAACAGGAGGAAAAAACAACATTAGAAAGTGGCTACCATCAGGTACTAAATGCGATTTCAAAGTATATACATATAAATTCTCAAGCTCACTAATCAAAAACCATTACCCTTCCCGGAAAACTAAGATAGAAAGGGTTATCCTGAATATCGTCTGAAAATCAAGTCAAAGCGGGTTCCTTCATTTACCTTACTCTTGACATCCATAACTGCTTTATGGAGCTCCATTATTTTAGCGACTAAAGAAAGGCCGATTCCAAAAGCAAAAATAATTAAATGAGAGCAATAGCAGGTATTCTTGCATTTTAGGTTATAGTAATGATTGCTGTAATAATTTTAATCAATGAATGGATTAAAAGGCGTAAAAGCAATTGTTGATAAATAGGAAAAGAAAAAAAATGGTAAATTCCTGCTTTTTCTAAAGCAATAACCTTTTAGATTCCCGATTCAGGTCAGATTGAAAAAATGAAACTGCCAATCCTATATAAAGAGTTCTTTAACAGCGAAAAGGCAGGAGGATTAATTTTGGTCTCCGTAACAATCCTGTCACTGGTGCTGGCTAACTCACCCTGGCAATCAACGTACACAAGTTTTTGGAATTCTGAGTTTGGCGGACATAGTATCGTGCACTGGATTAATGACGGACTAATGACTATTTTTTTCCTGTTGATTGGTTTGGAGTTAGAACGGGAAATTTATCATGGTGAACTCTCTAATTTTAAGAATGCTGTATTTCCGATTTTTGGAGCCATTGGCGGTATGGTTATTCCCGCCGGAATATTCTTAATATTTAATTACGGCACGGATACTCAATCCGGGACAGGCATTCCGACGGCTACTGACATTGCTTTTGCAATTGGAATATTATCTCTTTTAGGTAATCGCGTCCCTGTTTCCCTGAAAATATTTTTGACTGCCTTTGCAGTAATTGACGATTTAGGTGCAATCATAATTATCGCAGTTTTTTATACAACTTCGTTATCACTGGGAAATGTCATCATCGCTTTTGGGATCTTTTGTTTACTGCTAATAATCAACAGATTAAAAGTTAATAACTTAATTCCGTATATAATTGGTGGCATTGCCATGTGGTATTTTATGTCCCTTTCAGGAATTCATCCAACTATAACTGGTGTTTTATTGGCTTTTGCGGTACCATTCAGGGATGTAAGCGAAAAATCGCCATCCTATCGTCTTCAGCATTTCCTGCATAAACCGGTTGCTTTTCTTATTCTGCCCTTATTTGCATTAGCCAATACCGGTATTACAATAAATGATAATCTGATTTACGGACTGGGACAAAATTATAGTATAGGCATAATGTCTGGTCTTGTTATAGGAAAACCATTGGGAATCTGGCTCTTTTCGTTAATCGGGGCAAGCACAGGTCTTTGTTCACTTCCGTCAGACCTGAAATGGAAAAATATAATTGGAATAGGATTTCTTGGAGGGATCGGATTTACAATGTCAATTTTTATTGGATTTCTGGCATTCGACATCCCAGAAATGATCAACACTGCAAAGATCGCAATTTTTATCGGTTCATTTATTGCAGCAACCATTGGCTTACTGTTATTGAAATTGACACTTAAATCCCCTGTAATGGATTAGGAAAGTCCTGAGAGGAAGAAAGAATTAAACCACTCTCACCTCAGGTAAATGGCTGATATTATTCAGGAGAGATCACGCTGTTGAAGGTCTTCCAGGCGTGTAAAAGATTTATGTTCCGGAAGTTTTGCTAACTTTATGCAAAATCTGCATTCATGGAATATTATTCTGATAATAAGCCAGAAAAATGTCCGCAATGCGGATCACAACAGATCGCAACGTTTCTCTATGGAATACAATCCTATTCCGAAGAGCTAATGACCGAAATTAAAGCCGGAAGAGTTATCCTGGGAGGTTGCACTATTACAGGTTATGATCCTGACTGGAGATGCAATGATTGTAAGGCTGAAATTTTCAAGTTAGACACTCGCGCATAATTAACGCCATTCTGTGCACGCCATCGGCCCTGCGTCGGTGAAGCTTTGGGGCGAAAGCAACACGACTTTGGCGACCGAGGGTAACTAAGTGTTATTCCGTGGTTTATGAATTTCTTTTATGTCTTATAAATCTATACCTTTGCTGCCAGATTCTGAAACTAAAAGAATGAAAGCAGAAATAATAACAATAGGAGATGAGCTGCTTATCGGCCAGACAATTGATACAAACTCAGCCTGGATAGGAGCTGAATTAAGCCTTGCCGGTTTCGATATCCAGAGAAAAATATCAATTCATGACAGCAGGCCGGATATCCTGGAGGCTCTGGCTGGTACACGTGGCAAAGCTGACGTGGTCATAATGACCGGCGGACTTGGGCCAACAAGTGATGATATTACCAAACCTGCTCTCTGTGAATTCTTTAACACTCCTCTTGTTATTAATTATATGGTTCTTTCGATGATAGAAAAGATGTTGGTAAGGCGGAACTTCCCCATGAATGAAAAAAACAGAAAGCAGGCAGAAGTTCCGGAAGCCTGCACTGTCCTGACAAATGCAGCCGGAACCGCCCCGGGGATGTGGTTTGAGAAGGAAGGAACTATCTATATTTCATTGCCGGGTGTCCCTTACGAGATGAAATATATAATGACTGAGCACGTCCTTCCGATGCTGAAGAATCGCTTCACATCACAGGTTATAATTCACAAAAATATAATGACATATGGAACATCTGAAGCAAGACTTGCTGAGATGCTCACTGAATTTGAAGCCGGACTTCCGGCCGGCATAAAGCTTGCATACCTGCCGTCGAACGGGATCAACAAACTGAGGATCACAGGGACAGGGAACAATCATATTGCAGTATCGGCCATGGTGGAAGAACAGGTCAGAAAGTTGTATTCGGTTATTCCTGAACTCATCTACGGGGAGGATGAGGAGCCGCTCGAGGCGGTAATCGGAAAACTACTGGTCGATAAAAAGAGTACATTATGCTGTGCCGAAAGCTGTACAGGAGGTAACATAGGTCATTTAATCACTTCAATACCCGGCAGTTCAAGATACTTCAAGGGGTCGGTGGTGGCATATGATAACAGTATTAAAACCGGATTGCTGGGAATCGATGCAGCAGTAATTGAAAGGGAAGGGGCTGTCAGCGAACCGGTTGTGAGAAGTATGGCAGATAACTCCAGGAGTCTTTTCAAAACCGGCTTTTCCGTTGCCACAACCGGAATTGCAGGACCTGACGGAGGAACAGACCTGAAACCTGTGGGAACACTCTGGGTTGCAGTATCTTCAGTTTCCGGTACAGTTGCCGAAAAACATACCTTTGGAACAGACAGGATTTTAAATATCACACGGTTCTCACTGGTTGCCCTTAATCTGCTCAGAAAACAGATAATCAACGGATAACCTCCAATTTTGTGTCCGGTTGAAAAAATTTGATCCATTTATTTGGTTAATCAGATAAAAATCACGTATTTTGCGCTTCGTTTTAAAAAGACATACTTTATTAAAGAAGTAATTAGCAAATAAATGTCAAGGATTTGTCAGGTTACAGGAAAGAAAGCGATAATAGGGAACAATGTATCGCATTCAAAAAGAAGGACAAAAAGGAAATTTTACCCTAACCTTTTTAAAAAGAGATATTATCTGCCGGAAGAACAAAGATGGATTTCACTTAAAATTTCGACGTCAGGTATACGTCTTATTAATAAGAAGGGACTTACTGCAGTTCTAAAGGAAGCAAAGGAAAAGGGTTACATTTTGAACTACTAATTATCAGAACAGAAAATGGCAAAGAAGGCAAAAGGGAACAGGCAGCAGATTATTCTGGAATGCACCGAACATAAAGAGAGCGGAAAGCCGGGAACATCACGATATATTACCACTAAGAACAGGAAAAACACTCCCGACCGCATGGAAAGGATGAAATACAATCCCATTCTTAAAAAGCATACACTGCACAGAGAAATAAAGTAAACAGAACAGACAATGGCAAAGAAAGTAGTTGCAACACTTAAAACAGGAAGCGGTAAGTTATTTACCAAATGCATCAAGATGACTAAATCAGATAAAACAGGTTCATACCAGTTTAAGGAAGAAATCGTTCATAATGACCACATTAAGGATTTCTTCAGTAAGAAATAATTCATATTACGGTAATCAAGATATCAAGAGCTTTCTTCGACACTGAAGAAAGCTTTTTTTATCTTTGTCTTTCAATAATTTATGTACTAAATGGGCTGGCTGGGATTCGGAAGCAAAGAGAAAAAGGAGATCCTGAACAAGGGACTTGAAAAAACAAAAGAGAGTGTTTTTTCAAAGATATCCCGTGCGGTTATCGGAAAATCAAAAGTGGATGAAGAGGTGCTTGATAATCTTGAGGAAGCCCTGGTATCGTCCGATGTTGGCGTTTCGACCACGCTGAAAATAATCGAGCGTATTGAAACCAGAGTAGCAAGGGACAAATATCTGAATACCAGCGAGCTCAATTCAATTCTCAGGGAAGAGATTGTATCTCTCCTTGAGAAAAACACAAAATGTCGCAGAATCTGATTTTGCAAGGCCCCTGCCTTCGAGCCCCTATGTAATTATGGTAGTTGGCGTCAACGGTTCAGGGAAGACAACTACTATTGCAAAAATTGCCCATCAGTATAAAAATGCCGGTAAAAAAGTGCTTCTGGGAGCCGCTGACACTTTCCGTGCAGCAGCCATCGATCAGCTGCAGATTTGGGCCGACAGGGCAGGAGTGCCGTTAATAAAACAGCAAATGGGATCCGATCCTGCATCAGTAGCTTTTGATTCAGTGAAATCTGCCGTTGCAGGGAAATTCGACGTTGCAATAATCGATACTGCAGGAAGACTTCATAATAAGGCTAACCTGATGTCGGAACTGTCAAAGATAAAGCGTGTTATTGAGAAGGTAATCCCCGAAGCACCTACATGAAGTATTGCTGGTACTCGACGGGTCGACAGGTCAGAATGCATTCGAACAGGCAAAACAGTTCATCGGCTTCAACAAATGTGACTGCAATAGCAATCACAAAACTCGACGGAACAGCAAAGGGCGGTGTCGTAATTGGTATTTCGGATCAGTTTAAGATACCTGTTAAATATATAGGTCTGGGAGAAAAGCTGAACGACCTCCAGGTATTCAATCCTTATGAATTTGTGGATTCACTGTTTTCAGTTTAACCCATGAAGATCCAAAAACCTCACCCCAGTTTATCCCCCTGATCCCAGAGAAAGCGGGGGAGGATTTAAAGCCCCTCTCACTCCGGGAGAGGGGTTGGGAGAGGTCGACAATAAAGAAAATAAATATAGTAACCCTCGGTTGCTCAAAGAACACCGTTGATTCTGAAAAGCTTTTACGGCAGATTGAAACCGGAGGTTACTCTGTTGTTTACGATCCTGACGATCTGACAGCTGATACTGTAATTATCAATACATGCGGATTTATAAATGATGCCAAGGAGGAGAGCATTGATACCATTATGCGTTTCATAAAAGCAACCAGGTTGGGACACATCGGGAATCTTTATGTAATGGGCTGTCTTTCAGAAAGATACATGAATGCTTTAAAAAGCGAGATCCCGGAAGTGAACAAATATTTTGGAGTCAACAATATAAATGAGATACTTGCGGAACTTGGGATCGAACCTGTAAAATACGTTTCGACCGAGCGGATTTTAACAGGTCCCGGACATTACGCATATCTTAAGGTTTCGGAAGGATGTGACAGAACCTGTGCATTCTGCGCCATTCCTGCGATCAGGGGAAAGTACATCTCACGGCCTATGGATGAGCTTATCGCCGAAGCAGAATACCTTGCACGAAAGGGAGTTAAAGAACTGATCCTAATCGCACAGGATCTCTGCTATTATGGTATAGATATCAATGGAAAACAAATGCTGTGTAAACTTGTTTCTGAACTGCTTAAAATTGAGTCATTTGAGTGGATCAGACTCCATTACCTTTATCCGGCAAACTTCCCGATGGATCTGATTCCCCTGATCAAGAAAAATCCGAGGATATGCCGTTACATTGATATCCCGATACAGCATATTTCCGACAAGATGCTCCGGTTAATGAAGCGTTCGCATGATGAGGGGGAAACCCGAAATATTTTGCAGACACTGAGGAAAGAAATTCCTGAAGCTGCCATCAGGACAACGCTTATAGCAGGACATCCGGGAGAAACACAGAAGGAGTACAGGGAACTCAGGAAGTTTATATCGGATTTCCGGTTTGACAGGCTCGGAGTATTTCCTTACTCACACGAGGAAGGAACCTTTTCATGGGATAATTATAATGACAGCATTTCAGAAAGAGTCAAAGAGTCAAGGGTATCTGAATTGATGGCTATTCAGCAATCTATCTCAGCCGGGCTGAATTCAGAAAGAACAGGGACCATTCTGAAAACAATTATTGACAGGAGGGAAGGTGAGTTTTTTATCGGAAGAAGCGAATATGACAGTCCCGAAGTTGATCAGGAGATCCTGATCAGCACAGAATATGATCTCAAGCCAGGAAATTTCTACAATATCCTGATAACGGAAGCCACCGAATTCGATTTATCCGGAAGACCCGTTTAACAGGAAATTTTTTTCAGACAACACCTGCCGGTGGCAGCTGAATCAGTTTTTTCTTCTGGATCTTTATTTTGATCTCCGATTTTGCACTGTTGAAGCCCACATGGATCGCATCACCTTCCTTAAGATCAGCCTTAATAAGGACTTCAGCCATAGGATCTTCGAGGTATTTCTGAATTGCCCGTTTAAGCGGTCTCGCTCCATAATTGGCATCAAAGCCTCTTTCAGCAATGAAATCTCTTGCCGGAGTGGCAATCTTAAGCTGATAGCCAAGCGATTTGACCCTGTCGTACAAGCCTTTGAGTTCAAGGTCGATGATCTTGTTGATCTCTTCCTTGCCAAGAGAATTGAACATAATGACATCGTCGATCCTGTTGAGAAACTCAGGAGCAAAAGTCTTCTGAAGTGCCTTCTGAAGGATGCTTTTGGTCTGTTCATCCCTGGTAGCTTTTTTC
The DNA here is from genome assembly GCA_963831935.1 of uncultured Bacteroidales bacterium. Classification (GTDB taxonomy): domain Bacteria; phylum Bacteroidota; class Bacteroidia; order Bacteroidales; family VadinHA17; genus LD21. Next base: position 82,915 of record CAWHSH010000005.1, on the reverse strand, counting down.
ATACTGGTGTCAAAGCCGATGCCATGACCAAATTCGGCAATCTGCCTGGTTCCGATATTTGAAGTAAGGATAACAATTGTATTCCTGAAATCAACCCGGCGTCCAAGACTGTCGGTAAGCTGTCCTTCGTCAAGCACCTGGAGCAGAATGTGGAAGACATCAGGATGTGCTTTTTCGATTTCATCAAGAAGGACAACCGAATATGGTTTTCTTCTGACTTTTTCTGTAAGCTGTCCACCTTCTTCATACCCGACATATCCCGGAGGTGCTCCGACGAGCCTTGAAACAGAGAATTTCTCCATGTATTCGCTCATGTCGATCCTTACCAGATTATCAGTAGTATCGAAGAGGAATTTCGCAAGCACTTTTGCAAGCTGGGTTTTACCGACACCTGTAGGGCCAAGGAATATGAAGGTTCCGATCGGTTTATTAGGATCTTTGAGACCTGCTCTGTTCCTCTGAATTGATTTTACAACTTTATGTATAGCTTCATCCTGGCCAATCACGCTTCCCCTGAGTTCATCGGCCATCTTAAGGAGCCGTGTGCCTTCAGTCTGGGCAATCCTCTGTACCGGTACTCCTGTCATCATGGCAACAACCTCTGCAACCTTATCGGCATCAACAGTTTCACGGTTAACTGCCAGCTCTTTTTCCCATTTCTTTTTCTCGAGTTCAATCATATCGAGCAGATCTTTTTCCCTGTCGCGGAAGCTGGCAGCTTTTTCAAAATTCTGGTTCTTAACTGCCATCATTTTTTCCTTCTTGGTGTCCTCCAGCTGTTTCTCCAGCGAAAGGATCTTCTCAGGAACAACTATATTGGAAATGTGTACCCTTGATCCCGATTCATCAAGAGCGTCAATCGCCTTGTCGGGCAGATGCCTGTCGGAAATATACCTGTTGGTCAGCTTCACACAAGCATCTATGGCTTCATCGGTGTAGATAACATTATGATGTTCTTCATATCTCTCCTTTATATTATGGAGAATATGTATCGTCTCTTCAATTGAGGTCGGCTCAACGATCACCTTCTGAAATCTCCTTTCCAGTGCACCATCCTTTTCAATATGCTGACGGTATTCATCAAGAGTGGTTGCGCCAATGCACTGGATCTCTCCGCGTGCAAGGGCCGGCTTCAGCATGTTTGCCGCATCAAGGGAACCTGTTGCACCGCCGGCTCCGACTATTGTATGAATTTCATCGATAAATAAAATGATATTATCATTCTTTGACAGCTCATTGAGAATTGCTTTCATCCTCTCTTCAAACTGTCCGCGGTATTTTGTACCTGCAACAATTGAGGCAAGATCGAGAGCCACAACCCTTTTATTGAACAAAACCCTTGATACATTCTTTTTGGTAATCCGCAGCGCAAGACCTTCTGCAATTGCTGATTTACCGACTCCTGGTTCACCGATAAGAACCGGATTATTCTTTTTCCTCCTTGAAAGTATCTGTGCAAGTCTTTCAATCTCGCGTTCACGTCCAACAACGGGATCAAGCCGTCCTTCTTCAGCTGCCTTGGTAAGGTCGATACCGAAATTATCAAGCACTGGTGTATCTGAGGAAGGCTTTGATGTTGATGAGGATTGCCCTTTACCGGGAGTGCCAAAAACCTGTCCCTCATCATCTTCTTCCCTGGGGAAATCAGCTTTTGCGTTCGGTGTGCCGGCTTCCACGGCCTTCCTTACCGACTGGTAATCAACATCAAGTTCAGAAAGAAATCTTGTTACAAGTGTATTCTCATCCTTAAGTATTGCCAGTAAAAGATGCTCAGAATCAATTGTATTGCTTTTCAATGCTTTTGCTTCAAGATAAACGAGTTTAAGTATTCTTTCAGTGCTTCGTAATAACGGAATTACCTCATGATCAGCAACCGATACCGGGCTTTCCACCCTGATGCTTTTTTCGAGAGATCCTTTAAGAACCAGAAGATCAATGCCCTGGTTTAAGAGGATCTCCACTGCAACTCCTTCACCATCCCTAAGAATCCCGAGAAACAGATGCTCAGGACTGATATGACTATTGCCCAGTCGTATAGCTTCTTCCTTGCTGTATCCCAGAATATCTTTTACTCTTTGCGAAAATTGTGAATCCATATTATTAATTCTCCTGTTTTTGGAAGTTTATATCCCAAAGCCATTATGTCAGTTTTTCCGGACAAAAGGGCTTATCGCACTTAATTCAAAGTTAAATTTAATACAATTTTATATGTGGCAATTTTCATGCCCAATTATAAACAATTAATGTTAAAAAGTCGCCATTTAAAAATGCAAAAATAACATAATTATCACTAATTTCGTAATCAAATCATTTTACGGAAAAGGTATTCATATCTATTTAATTTATAATCGTTTATGTCAGAGAGAGAAAGGGTCGTCCAGGTAAACATTGAGGAGGAGATGAAGTCGGCGTACATTGACTATTCAATGTCAGTGATCGTGTCGAGAGCGTTGCCTGATGTCAGGGACGGACTAAAACCGGTTCACCGCAGAGTACTTTTCGGCATGTCGGACCTGGGAGTTATGTCAAACAGGCCTTATAAAAAGTCGGCAAGAATAGTGGGGGAGGTGCTTGGCAAATATCATCCCCATGGCGACACATCTGTTTATGATGCGATGGTAAGAATGGCCCAGGAATGGTCGCTCAGATACCCGCTTGTTGACGGACAGGGGAATTTTGGTTCAATTGACGGAGACAGTCCGGCAGCAATGAGGTACACGGAAGCCAGGCTTACAAAAATTGCTGAGGAAACACTTTCGGATATTGATAAGGAGACTGTTGATTTTCAGCCGAATTTTGATGATTCTCTTTCCGAACCGGTTGTTCTGCCGACAAGGATCCCGATTCTTCTTGTAAACGGAGCTTCAGGAATTGCTGTAGGTATGGCAACGAATATGCCTCCGCATAACCTTTCGGAGATCATAGATGCAACAATAGCCTTTATCGATAACAGAAACCTCACCACTGATGAGATACTTGGTTATATAAAAGGTCCGGATTTTCCGACAGGAGGTATAATCTACGGAGAACAGGGCATAAGGGATGCATGTGAAACAGGAAGAGGCAGGATCGTCAGTCAGGGCAAAAACCGAAATTGAGCTAACCCATTCCGGACGCGAATGTATTATTGTCACAGAAATACCTTATATGGTAAACAAGGCGGAGATGATACGCAAGATCGCCGACCTTATAAATGAAAAGAAACTGGAAGGCATATCCTACATAAACGATGAATCGGACCGTAACGGGATGAGGGTGGTGATAATCCTGAAAAAAGATGCAAGTGCAAATGTTGTCCTGAACAATCTGTATAAGTTCTCATCACTTCAGACATCCTTCAATGTAAATAACATTGCGCTTGTAAAAGGACGTCCCAAGACTCTCAGCACTAAGGACCTCATCGATCATTTTGTCAGGCACAGGCACCAGGTGGTTCTCCGGAGAACCAGATTCGATCTCAGTCAGGCAGAAAAACGTGCTCATATCCTTGAAGGCCTGATCATTGCAAGCGACAATATAGATGAAGTAATTGCAATTATAAAATCATCCAAGACTCCTGATGAAGCCAGGGAAAGGCTGATGGAAAGATTCAAGCTATCAGACATCCAGGCCAGAGCAATTGTTGAAATGCGACTGAGGCAACTGACCGGGCTTGAACAGGAGAAGTTAAGGGAAGAGTTTAAGGAAGTCATGGCACTTATAGAGTATCTGAAGGGTGTTCTTGCAGATGTGGAGCTTCAGATGAAAATAATTAAGGATGAACTTCTTGAAATAAAGGAGAAGTATGGAGACAAACGGAGAACAGAAATCATACCTAACGCGGAAGAATTCAATCCGGAAGATTTCTATGCTGACGAAGAAATGGTTATTACCATTTCGCACATGGGTTATATTAAACGGACTCCGCTTACAGAATTCAGACGGCAGAACAGGGGAGGAACAGGTGCAAAGGGAGGAACGACACGGGATGAGGATTTTATTGAACACCTGTACATTGCAACAATGCATAATACCATGCTTTTCTTCACAAGAAAAGGGAAATGCTACTGGCTTAAAGTATATAATATCCCCGAAGGTTCAAGAATATCGAAGGGCAGGGCAATGCAGAACCTTATAAATATTGAGCCTGATGATAATGTAAGGGCATATATCAACGTCAAGAATCTTGGTGACTCCGATTACATAAATAATAATTTCATTGTGCTTTGCACAACCAAGGGCATAATCAAGAAGACCTCACTTGAAGCATATTCCAGGCCACGCACAAACGGTGTAAATGCCATTACGGTGAGGGAAGGGGATGAGCTTCTTGAAGCCAGGATGACAAACGGGAAACATCATATTATGCTGGCCGTCAAATCGGGACGCGCAATCCGTTTTCCTGAAGCAAAAGTAAGACCTATGGGAAGGACTGCCTCAGGAGTAAGGGGCATCCGTCTTGCTGATGAAGCCTCTGATATAGTTGTTGGAATGATTACCATAGAAAGCAAGGAGAAAGATATTCTTGTAGTTTCTGAAAAAGGATATGGAAAAAGATCAGATATTGAAGCTTATCGTATTACAAACAGGGGAGGAAAAGGAGTAAAAACAATCAATATTACAGATAAGACAGGATCTTTGATCGCATTGAAGGATGTAACTGATAATCATGATCTTATGATAATCACCCAGTATGGGAATATATTAAGGAGTCCAGTTTCGGCATTAAGGGTCATGGGAAGAGCGACTCAGGGAGTAAGGCTCATCAATCTTAAGGAGAATGATATCATTGCATCGGTAGCGAGTGCCTTTGTAAGTGAGGATGAGGAAACACCCGGAATCAGTGATGACGGACAAAATATTCCTGCTGAATAAGGAAAATGGCAAAGAATTTGATGATTAGCAAGTAATGTGTTAAATTTGAAAAATTATTAATGACATTTTAACCAAATTATAATTATGAAAAAGTTGTTTCTGCTGACTGCAGTTATTATTATTTCTTTAGGAGCTTTTGCCCAGAAGGGCAAGGTTACAAGTGCCCTGACCCTTATTGAGCAGGGATCCCTGGATAAAGCAAAAGATGCCATTGACCAGGCAATGACAGACCCAAAGACAAGTAACTGGTTCAACACTTTCTTTGCAAAGGGCAAGCTTTGTCAGGCCGTATATAAGTCGGATAACCCTAAGTTCAAGGAATTGTGTCCTGATCCGCTGGGTGAAGCATATTCTGCTTATGAAAAAGCAATGGAGCTTGATACAAAGGGGGGAACGAAAAAAAGGATTATTACAGGTATGATTTATAACGCACTTGCTCTTGATTTGTATTCACAGGGGGGTGCACAGTTTGAAGCAAAGGATTATGCCGGAGCTTTGAAATCATTTGAAACTCAGATCAAGATAACCGAAAGCGATAAATATGTCGGAGTCACCGATACCGGAATGTATTATAATGCAGGTCTGGCAGCAATGAATTCAACCAAATACGATGAGGCGATAAAGTATTTTCAGAAATGTGCTGATATGAATTATCTGGGCGTTACACCTTATTACCAGATTTCACAGAGTTACATGGAAATGGGCGACACCCTTAAAGCTGAAAGCCTTCTTAAAAGCCTGCCCGATAAATTCCCGGGAGACAAAAACATTACATTGCAGCTTATTGACCTTTATATCAAATCAGGCAAGAATGACGAAGCACTGAAATACCTCGATGTTGCCAAGAAAGATGATCCCGGAAATTACAGTCTTTATTTTGCAGAAGGCATTATTTACCTGAATGCGAATAACTATGACCCGGCAATTGCTGATCTGACAAAATCAGTTGAGTTGAAAGGCGATCTTTATGACAGCCAGTATGGGCTGGGGGCAGCATATATAAATAAGGCATCCGATATGTTTGTTAAAGCCAACGATATTATGGATGTTAATAAATATAATGCTGCAATAGAAGAAGCAATGGCGGTATTTGCAAAAGCTGTTCCATATATGGAGAAAGCCCTCGAGCTTAAACCCGATGATGTTTACGCGATGGACGGTCTTAAACAACTGTATTACAGACTCAAAATGACTGATAAATACAATGAGATTAAAGCCAAACTTGATAAAATTCAGCAGAAATAGTATTTAATTGAACACTATGCCTGTTTTTTTCAAAAATACAGGTATTCAATAGATTTGCAGGAGGGACTGACTCAACAGTCCCTTTTTGTTTTAAGGTTTTCAAGGTAAAAACGCCCGGCAAAATAAACTATCTGATCCTGCCGTTTTATTATCAACTTATTACTAAACTTGCAGCAAACTGATCCTGCTTATGAAGGGGAAATTCATATTTTATGCTATTTTATTATTGCTTTATTCTTCTGGTTGCTCAAAGAAGGAAGATCCGCTGCCTTCAGAGGAGGGGAAAATCATAGTCCTGATGTATCACAGGATAGTGAATGGCGAGCCTGCAAATCTGTATGAAAGAAGTATTAATAATCTTGAAAAGGATTTGAAATACCTTAAGGACAATAAAATTAAAGTACTGGATTTCAATGATTTAGAAATATTTTCGGAATCGGATAAAATGCCGGCAGGAAATGCTGCTATTATAACCTTTGATGATGGTGATCATTCGTGGTATACATTGGTCAGGCCATTGCTTCTTAAATACAATATGAAAGCTACGTTCTTTTTGTGGACCTATATGATTGGTCATGATTCGTTTATAACATGGAATGAGGTTGAAGATATGGGCAATTATGTGCTGCCCGGTGGTGAGCACCCGTTTACATTTGGTTCACATACATATTCGCATCAGTATCTGTTTCGCAACAAGGATGGATTCGCAAATGAGACAGAGTATAATGCTTTTCTTGACTATGAGCTGGGAGAATCGAAAAGACTTATTGAAAAACATACATATGGATCAGTGACAGTTTTGTCGCTGCCTTACGGTGACGGTGCTGGTAATCCGGAAATAATATCAGCAGTTCAGCGAAATGGATATAAATTTGTCCGGACATCAGTCTGGGGAGCAATCGATGATCCGGATATCAATCTGTTTGCAATTCCGAGTCTTCCGATGCTTGACGCCACTGAATCAGATCTGATAGGGTATTATCTGGGTCTGTAAATAATCAGGAATTTGAATTTTTAGAGGATAGGAGGCCAGTTACATGAAATCTCGATTCTGGCGTAACTAACTTTAAACAGTCTATTTTACATAATATTAATTATAGGAAAAACTATTTTTAAAAGAATTTGCGTCCAGCTTCGCTGGTTTACATAAAATCAGATATAGTGACGGAGGCTTAAGCCGAAGTCCTATATCGGTAAAGATTTTATGTAAAAGCAAATTCTTTTCTTTTATCTTCTTCGGCCACATTCGCTGGTTTACATAAAATCAGATATAGTGACGGAGGCTTAGCCGAAGTCATATATCGGTAAAGATTTTATGTAAAAGCAAATTTTTTTTTAATCTTCTTCGGCCACATTTGATGGTTTACATAAAATCAGATATAGTGACGAAGGCTTAAGCCGAAGTCCTGTATCGGTAAAGATTTAATGTAAAAGCAAATTCTTTTCTTTTATCTTCTTCGGCCACATTTGCTGGTTAACCTAAAATCAGATATAGAGACGAGGATTTTGTTGAATCCTTACTTATAATTAATGTTCGTCCTACACCGCTGGTTTATCTTTGCAATTGAATACTAATTCTTTGCCAGGAGTTTTATGATGAAACCTTTATTAGTATATGAGCCAACTTTGGATTAAAATTAAGGGCCCACTCCCCTATTGAAATACCATTTGAAAAGCTAATTAATTACAAATAAGCACTTTATACAAATATGCCTTTTGGCTTGATAGGTCAGACAAATAATTAACAATTGCAAAAAATCTACAATATAAATTAGTTTAAGTCCGTATAATCACTAATGTCTGCACCATCCGAGACGAGAGTAAGCCGCATTTTTAAAGGTTTTTGGGCCGTGAGGACAGATTTTGTAATGTGAAAGATCCAAGTAAGTTGTGATGATGCACAATAAATGATTTTTGATTTACGCTTTTATATTATGACAGATTGTTCATGATAAATCCTGTTTGGCCGGTCAGAAAAGATTTAGAAATGATAGAATCTGATATATATAATAATCTTATATATAAATATATCTTATATATAAAAGATGATTATATATAAATCTAGCTTATATATAACGGAGTTAAACATTTTATTCCCAAATCAAAAATATGAACATGAAAAATATAATCCGAAGCTATCTGTTCCTCATTTCTGTTTTCGTGATCTCATCTCTGGTTTTACTTGCAGGCTGCAAAAAAGAAAAGATCAGATATGGAACAGTGTCGGATATTGAAGGTAATATCTATGAAACTGTTGAAATCGGCAGTCTGTGGTGGATGGCTGAGAATCTGAAAACTACCGAATATAATGACGGCATCGAAATACCTATGATTACCGATAATGACCAATGGAAAGTGCTTACCAGCGGAGCATATTCCTGGTATGATAATAACGAACAATATGAAAAAATCTATGGTATGCTCTATAACTGGCATGCCGTAAACACAGGGAAATTGTGTCCGGCTGGCTGGCATGTTCCAAGTTATGATGACTGGACTTATTTAATCGATCACCTGGGAGGAATGAACTCAGCCAGCGCAAAACTCCGGGAAACCGGAACAAAACACTGGACTTATCCAAACACAGGGGCAACAAATTCGTCCGGATTTACTGCCCTGCCAGGTGGCTACCGTCACCCCCTTGGAGATTTTCTTGAAATTGGCAATATGGGATACTGGTGGTTTGCTACTGAAACTAACTCAGGAACAGCATGGTGTTTAACACTGATCTACAATAATTCGTTGTATACCGATCCCCATTATGAGAAGATCTGGGGTTTTTCGGTTCGTTGTGTTCAGGATTGATAAATGGTTATGAAAAAGAATTACTTCGAAATTCGGCTCTTGTTTTTGCTTTTTTTACTGTTAAATTCATGTGAATTTGAACCAAAAGGAGTTTATGAACCTTCAGTTAACCGGAATATAGATCCTCCTAAAATTCAGACAGTTGAGCTTAATCTCAATAGCGATAGCATTTATCTCTACACCAGTATGACAGTTAAATTCAGATTCAGATCCGATAATCAGGACATCAAAGCAGTTAGATTTGTAATAGACGGAGAGGAAAAAGGATTATTTTATAACAACAATGGTGAATTCATGATTAGCAGTAATGAACTGACAGAGGGTAAACATACTCTGGTTATCGAAATTTACACATATTCCGGAACTGGCAGCATAGCTGACAAGGTTGGGGCTGAGGGATTTGTATTTTCTAAATCGTGGGATCTGGTGATGGACAAGAATTTCAATCCAACAACAACCTCAGACATCAGAAATGGATTTTTGCACATTACCTGGGACAAATTCAAGGCTACTAATTTTAAGGAATATGTAATATATAAATGTGATTATCATTACGTTGAAAAAGAAATTGGGAGATCACTTACGCCGGAATTTACTGATAGTACTTATGTCGGCGAAGCTGCTCATTACCGGATAAAAGTAAAGACTACTGACGATCTTGAAAACACGTTTTGGTATCTGAACCTGTCATCCGATTTGCCAAAACCTGTTTTTACAGTGGACTCCTTAAATCATTATGGAATTAAATGGGGGAAAAGCCATTTTTATAATGCCGTGGATACTTTCTTGATATTCAAGGGGTTATTTAATGAAAATTATAATAGGATCGGCTATATAGTAAATTCTGAGGATACGGTTTACAACATAACCGGATTGTACTTTGGAGATATAGTCAGCCTGAAGCTGAGACTTGTTCCAAAAAAAGAAAATGTAATGTTTTGTCCTGACTCCTATTCCTCTTTTGAAACTTCAACACATACCCAATTGGGCTTCCCTTTTCCATATCAACAGCATTTATTTAATTTCTCCCCGGTGAAGAAGGATGAATTTATGTATGTATCTGGTTGTGATAGCATTATAAGATATTCAGTTTCAAAGAAATGCATTGTAGAAAGACTTGGACACCAGTCTACTGACTGCTATTCATGTGAGTTCTCTGACTTACAATCTTCTTCTTCAGGTAAATATATAACAAGCCTGATCGGTTGCTGGTCTAAACCGATGTATGCATTATCGGATAATATAAGATCGTACTCACTCCTGAATCTTAATTACATCGAAGGATATCCAATCGTCCCTCCTGTTCCGGTTTCAGATGCAGGAACTGTCTTGTTAACTACTTATAATGAAAGCATATACATATATGATTTTATAAATTCAACTTTTCTTGGTCAATACATTAATAGTATCAGAAATCCTGTCGGTCTAAAAATCTCTTCCGACGGAAATTATTTTTTTGCCAGGGATGATTCTCTGAGACTGATACGGTTTAGTAATCCGCAGTTTAAAACAGTCTGGAGTACAAACAGACCGGATAACATAAAACTATTCGAATTTGACGCGGTAAATCCTGGTTGGGTTTTATTTTGGAATGGTACATTATTCTCAGTAAAGCGATGTGAAGACATGTCTACAATAAATGAATATCCGTTGAACGAAGATCTTCAGGATGTTGATTCTTACAATAATGAGATTCTCACGTTTGTACCCGGTCATTTATTGGTCCGCAATCTTATTGATGGATCATTAATTAGTGATATTCCCGTTAATTTCACACCTCAGGGGCCGCAATCCTTATATTTAATCGGTCATACGATCATATACCCCGGATATTATGGTGGAATAATGTACTTTGTCAATTAGTTTTCCCGGAATATGAGAAGATTTGTTTTATTCATTTTCCTGTTTTTTGCTACATTCAATCATATCCTTTCACAAGAGGTTAAGATAGGGATTGAAACCGGTATAGGAACCTATTCCATGTCTGATTTGAAAAAAATAAACTCTGAGGTTCAGAAACTTTATCCTTTTGATTCAAAAATTGTCTCTGATTTTCCTCCTTATTTTTATTACCAACCCGTATTAAGTATGAAATCGGGGAAAATAAGCATTGGACTTGTTTATTCTTATCAATCAACAGGCTCCAGGATATCAGCAAAAGATTATTCCGGTGAATACCGCTTTGATATGAAAATTCATTCACGTTCACCGGGTATTTATACTGATGTTGAAATGTGGTCAATATCTGAATTCAGTCTTTCGGTTTATTTAACCTCAAAAGCAACATTCTCAAAGTTAAAAACCAACGAATATTTCATGCTGCTGGATTCATTGTTAACCAATAATAACAGCAGTTATCGTGCTACTACTTATAATTTTGAACCCGGTATAGCATTAACAAGATCCTTAAGTCATTTTACTTTTGGAATTAATGCAGGTTATTCCATCGATTTTTGGGAAAAAGCATTCCATAATACTGCCAATAAGGAAATTATTCTGATTAATCCTGAAAACCAGAAAAAGGTCAAACCAAAATGGAGCGGATTCCGGTTTGGGTTAACAGTTATGATAAGCCTTAACAAAAAAAACTGACAAGTCCCATCGGCAGTATTGCAGAATAATTAACCTGTACAAACGCGAACAACTGTGTTTTTAAGCCTGTCGCCGGGAAACTCCACTGCTATCGGCAAAATAGAAACACGAATTACAGGTTTAAAACCAGAAAATTTGTAACTTTTTCGCATTGGTGTCAGTTTTTAGGTTAAAAGAACAGTATTATACCATTTCCGGAAACTTGGACGACATAACGCTGATGTCTCACGTAATCGATGGTGAGATTGATAAAATGAGCATTTTGTACGAAAGATACAAGATGCCGATTTATTCCTATTTTATTAAAACAACGTGTGGAGACAGGGAGGCCAGCGAGGACCTCGTTCATACTGTATTTTACAGGGCGATCAGGTATAAACACTCCTTTACGGGTCAGGGAAGCTTTGCGAACTGGATATTCAGGATCGCCCGTAATGTCAGTCTTGACCATAACAGGAAAAAGAGAAATTCATACAATTATAACGCTGAAATCAGATCAGCTTCCGGTGTAATGTATGTTGAAAATGATTATGAAAAGAGGGAACAACTTGCATCACTCGAATTTGCCATGAACAAGCTGGAACATGAAGAAAGGGAAATCATTGTTCTCGGGAAGATTCAATGTTTGAGGTACAAGGAAATCGCCGATGTTTTAGGTACAACTGAGGGTAATGTCAAGATTCGTATGTTCAGGGCCCTAAGGAAGCTAAAGGATATATTTTTAAAAATTGAAAATGTTCGATATGAAAAAGAAGGATCCAAGGGAAAAGATAATCGATCTTCTTCAAGGTAATCTGACTCCCGAAGAAACCAGGGAGGTTATCTCAGGGCTTGAAGAAGCAGGGATTGATGCGAGTGAGCTCGAATCCTTGAGAAGTATAAGTCACCTGATTGACAGTGTTTCACCTGAAGAACCCTCCTCCGGTATGGACAGGAGATTTTATGAAATGCTTGCAAATGAAAGAGATGAAGCGCAGGCTGCTGAAAAAGGCTTTACTCGGAGAAGATGGTTTCAGGGTTCACGTTAAGCGTGGGACTGAGGATTGCGGCTGGTATTGCCCTATTTCTCCTGGGATGGTTTACTGCATCCTGGTCAGGACAGAGGTCCCATACAGGCAGAGAAATGGCTGAGCTTTCAGACAAGGTGACTGACCTTAAGCAGACACTTGTTCTCACAATGATGCAACAGAATTCATCCCTTGAGAAGAATCAAAGCGGTAAATATGGCTGGATGAGTTTGATAATGCTGATGAAAGGATCATCGAAAGTCTTCTCGGTGCATTGAATCATGACGAAAACGATAATGTAAGGCTGCTCTCCCTCGAAGCATTGATCAGATATTCAGACAATCCTGCAGTACGGGAAGGGCTGTTGCATCCATACGAACCAGTCATCGCCCATGATCCAGCTCCGGCTTGCAGAAGTGATGGTTGCACTGAATGAAAGAAAGGCTGCTCCCGAATTTCAGAAAGTCCTGACGAACTGCAGGGCTGAATTACAGTGTAAGAAACAAGATAAATGAGGCAGTTACAGTTCTCCTATAGCGAAATTTGATATGATAAAAAAACTAATCATTGCAAAAATCCTGTTTTTAATAATCGCCTTTCCGGGTCTCTGCCAGGGGGAACAGCTTATTATTAACCTCTCTCCTTCCCTATTGAATCGCATATTCCTGTTCGAGAATCCAAAAGGATCCATTAAGGTTATCGGATATGATGGTGATGTTATTGTTGTGAATGCAACCCTCCGGTTCCGTGAACCTGAAAGACCAGGTGGGAGCGAAATGAAGCGGATTGAACAGAATCCTCTCAATATTTACGCAGAAGCTGATGGCAGCACCGTGGTACTATTCAGCAGGACGATTGGAAAAACTGTGGATTTTGACATAAAAATTCCCCGGAATTTCTCCCTGAAACTTAAATGTCTGGATAACGGTAATATCCAGGTTATTAATATAAATGGTGAAATTGAGGCAGAGAATGCAAATGGTGATATTTGCCTGGAGAACATTTTCGGATCATCGGTACTGAGCACAGTTTACGGTAAAATATCTGCAATTTTCAGGGAGGTGAAACCGGATTCCCCGATGATGTTCACCTCTTTCGAGGGAAACATTTTCCTTGAATTCCCTGCTACTCTAAATGCAATACTGAAGATGAAAAGCGGAACCGGTGAAATGCATACAGATTTTGATCTCACCCCCGTAAAGAGGCAACCTGTTGTCAGAAATAATGACAATAGAAAGATCTATACATTGGAAGACTGGGTTACCGTAAAAGTAAATGCAGGGGGTCCTGAATATATAATAAAGAGCTATAACGGGGATATCACAATCAGAAAAAAACAGGTGATTAAGTAACTTTTAATAATATGGCAGGTTTTTACTGAAAAGTTTAACCATTTAAAAAATTTAAGCCATGAAAAGAAACTTTCGGATTATGCTGATCAGCATTTTTGTATTGTTTCTCATTTCCATTCCAGCGAGAGGACAATCCGGTGCCGTAAAGCTCACGGGGACATGGGAAGTGAGACCTGAAACGGGTGACCTTCACTTTGAATTTTCTTCAAAAACAAATGATCATAAAGGAAACTCCAATTTTTCGGCGGTAGTTAAAAAGTCAGCCCTGAACGGTTTTAAAGATGGCAATAACGTTGGCTTTTCATTGAAAAAGAGCGGCGGGGAAATTAATATGACCGGGAATATTGAGGCTGGCAGAGGAAGCGGCACCTTTGTATATATTCCGGATGAAAACTTTGTCAGAGCAATCGGAAATGAAGGATTTCCAGGGCTTAAACCGGAAGTGTTGTTACTTTTTACAGTAAAAGACTTCGATCCCGGATATATTAAAACTATCAGAAATCTCGGATATAAAGACCTTTCTGAAGACAATCTTGTTGCTCTCGTAGCTCTCGATATAACTGGTGATTATGTAAAAGATATTAAAAAAGACGGTTTCAGCGATATTCCAATAAGTAAATTGATAGGGTTCAAAGCACTCGGAATCGATCCCTCATATATAGCAGATATGAAAAAACTATCAGGCGGAGATCTTTCAGCAGATGATGTCATGTCATTCGCTGCACTGAAAATTGATGAAGAATATGCGTCAGGTATGTATAAATCAGGCTATAAGTTATCCGGTGAGGAACTTATATCATTCAAGGCTATGGGAATCACTCCTGAATACGTGAAGGAGATGGCTGCTGCCGGTTTCGAAGGTATGTCGCATGATGCAATAGTTCAGTTTAAAGCACAAAACATAAGTCCGGAATATATAAAAGAGGTGAAGAGCATGGGACTTAAGGAAAATCTAACCGCTGATCTGATCATAAAACTGAAGATATTCAAAATCACTAAAGAATATATCGGGGAGATGAGTAATGCCGGTTATCCGGAATTATCTTCTGAAAAACTGGTTGAGTTCAAAATCTTCAAGATAGATAAGCCATTCATCGAAAAAGCAACAAAATTTATGGGATCAAAACCTTCTCCTGAAAAACTAATCGAGCTCAGAGTGGCAGAAGGAAACACAAACGATCATTCCATGCAATGAATCTTTGTGGCCTCATTAATTACTTTTTCCCGACTGCAAACAGATACCTTTGAGTCCTGAAAAATATCATTCCTTCAGTTATAGCCGGCGCTGTAAGGCAGATATCATTAAGGGGGATTTCGTTAAGCTGGCTGAAAACAGGACCATCCTGGATAATATAGACTGTTCCCTCTTCATCCACAATATAAATCTTACCGTCAGAAGCCACAGGAGATGCAATAAAACTTTTATTTCTGCCAAGTTTTGCGGAATATATTTCTTTCCCTGTATCTGGATCATAGCATTGTATTGTACCATTCCAGTTAACATTATACAGATAGTCCCTGTAAAGAAGCAAGGAATGTATATATGATCCCCCACGCGGAATACTCCATTTTACATATTCATTGGACGTTGCTTCCGGACCTAGGTGTGATATCACCAACTGCATCGGTCTTTATTGCCAGGATTGGAGAACTTTTTCCATGTGCGCTGTTGAAGTAAACAATATTATTCCCGACGACCGGAGTTGGTATCGGAACATCTCCCCCACCCGACATCCTCCAGATTTCTTTCCCGGTCTCAAAGTCATAGCCGCCACGGTGTTTGTAACCGTTTACTGCGACTATGGTTTTGTTTCCGTTCGTATATATATTCGGCGTGCTCCAGCACGGATGGTCATCTCTTTTTACGTTCCATAGTTCTCTGCCTGATTTTAAGTCAAAGGCAGCCAGGAATGAGTTTTCCAGAACATCACACTGGATAACAAGGACACCATTATAAATTACAGGTGAGCTTGCAAACTCCCATTCAGCTGAAGGCAAATCGAATGCAACAGCCTTCAGCACCCCGAAGTTCTTCTTCCAGATCAGCTTTCCGGTAAAATCATAACAATATAGTCCCTCAGACCCAAAAAATGCAACCACGTAGTTTCCATCAGTGGCGACTGAAGGATTTGCATGTGTGGACTTTGGATGCCTTTTAATTTTGGGTACTCCTGTATATGCGGTTTTTTCCCAGATCGTTTTTCCTGAATTTTTATCGATGCAATAGACTCTCCAGTCGTGGACTGAGCTGTCGGCAACAGGCATTCCGTCACCAAAAATCCCGGTTTTAATGCCCTTGTTATCAGCCATGCTTACAGCAGTTGTAATAAAGAGTTTATCATCCCAGATCACAGGGCTTGAATGACCAAGACCGGGTAAAGCAATTTTCCATTTTATATTTAACTGATTTCTCAGGATCAAATGTTTCAGGAAGATTTGCATTGTCAAGAACACCTGACGACATATATCCCCGGTATGATGGCCATTGGCGTTCAGGTTTTATCTGCGCATTTACGGGAATCGATGTAATGCAGATTATAACTGTGGTTGTGAAGATCAGTTGGTTAAGTTTCATCTAAATAAAGTATTGAAAGTTGTCAGAAAAAGTAATGTACCTTGAACAAATATATTTATATTTCTGATTTGACTGTAATGATTTCATCTCAAAATAAGCTCTTCACTCCTTTCAAACCTGGCCCGGTTATATTGCTTAACAGAGCAATCAGGTCAGCGGCTTTTGAAGGAATGTGTCCGGGAAATCTTCCGTCAGAAGATCTTTTACATTATCACCGGTCTGTCGCTGCAGGTTGAATTGGCATAACAACCTGTATTCTGAATGATAAAAATTCTGATCCCGGAATCCTGAAAATGCTTTAATTCCGTTTCCTGAAATCACTCCTCCGGCTGATGACGGTTATTAGCGGATAAACTGCACTTGCGGCCAGAATAAAGATTCCCATAGCTGTAAGCTCATCAGCCGGAAGATTTGATAATACCCAGAGTATTGCAATTGCAGAGATTACAGGTATAAGGTATGATCCCGGAACCCTGTACAATCCGGATTCCTGGTTCCCGGTCAGCCTGGACTTGATCACAGACAAAACAACTCCCAGGTAAATAAGCAGGTATGACGCGCTGGAAAGCATGGCTAACTGCTTAAACTCGCCTATTGAGGCAAAAATGAAGCCTAATCCGGAATAAATAATTACAGCTATGTAAGGAGTCCTGAACACGGGATGAATTTTTGCCAGTGATTGTACCGGTAAAGCCTTGTCCCTTGCAGCGGCAAAAAGGATTCTCGGCATATTCAGTACCATTCCGCTTATATTGCCGAACATGGAAAATGTAGCACCGACAATGACAATAATTGCTCCGGCAGATCCAAACATTACCTTTGCTGCCTCAGCCAGGGGTGCATCCCTGTGTTCAGTTATCGATTCACCCAGGATCGCCTGAACCACAACCTGGATTAAAATGTACAACACAACGACAAGTAAAACGCTGATTATTATTCCTTTCGGGACAGTTTTTTCTGGATTTTTTATTTCTCCGCTGACGTTAAGGGCAGTTTCAGCTCCGACAAATGCAAAAAGAAGGATAAGTGATGTCTCACCAATGTCTTTAATCGAATTGCCGGAGGTAATCACGAGATTGGATGACCTAATAAAAAACCACCCGCAAGTAACGATCATCAGCAAGGGGACAACTTTAGCAATAGTATTGAATTTTACTATTGCCATAGCTTTACTGAGTCCTCTTACATTGAAATAACCAAGGCATCCAAACATAATGCCGAAGAAAAAGATTCTGACCCACAACTTCTTAAAAGCCGGTATAAAATATGAGAACGTATCAGCAAGGCCATTTGCTACTGCCGCATTTGCCATCACAGCTGCACCAAAAATGAATATGGTTGTTGTCAGGAATCCTGTAAATCTGCCGAAAGCTTTTTCGATATAGGAATATGCTCCTCCCGTTATGGTGATTCTTGTCCCGGCCTCTGCAAAACAGAGCATAATCATCAGCATCAAAAGTCCGCAGATAACATATGCCCAGATACTTCCGGTTCCTAGCCGTTCAGCAACCAATACGGGTAAAATGAAGATTCCGGCACCTATGATGATGTTTACTGAATTGGCAACAAGTCCCCACGTACCTATCTCACGCTTTAATCCTTCGTTTCCAATCATCAGATTAAGGGATATTTCCCGGATTTTTTATCCTTTCCGTATTTCTTCCTTAATTCGCTGAATGTGCCCGCGGCCGAGTCCTTTAACTTCACAGCCAAGCTGAAAGTAACTCCTTATCTGATCATCTGTCAGTATCCCGAAACAATCTATAATTGCAGCAGGATGGCCTATGGTCCTGACCACTTGGTGAGGATCCAGGTTGATATATGCTTTGTGGGGCACTGCAAAGATTACTGCTTCCGCATCAATTAACGCCTTATTAAGATCCTGTTCGATCCTGGTCTCCTTGAGCTTTTCCTGGTTTCGGAAGAACCTGGCTTTGCTTTGTCCCACACCAGGGAATGTATCCTGCTGTTCAAACTCCCACCAGTGTTCGACGTAAGGATCATGCACCCTTATCTCTGCTCCCATTTCAGCAAGTTTCCGGATCACAATCTCTGAACCGCTGTATCGGGTATCTCCGACATCCTCGCGATATGCTGCACCAAGTACCAGCACATCTGCTGCGGCAATCGGCCGGCCCATATTACGTAACGCATCCCGGACAAGTTGTCCGACATGAAGGCCGCGGGTATCATTAATATCAATTGCCATGGGAGTGATCCTGAAGATATCATCCTCGAAACCAAGAATATGCTTATAAGCCCAGAGTCCGAGACCTCCATCTTTTGGCAGGCAATATCCTCCTATCCCGGGTCCGGGGAAAATAATATTGCTGTGAGTAGGTCTTACTTTGATAGCTTTAATTACCTTGACAAGATCAACACCATTCCGTTCTGCATATAGGCTCCATTCATCAAGAAAAGCCAGGATGGTAGCACGGTAGCTGTTTTCGACAATTTTGGCTGTTTCTGATTCTATCGGCCGGTCCATTACTGTCAATGGAAATTTTTCTGTATTAAGAACTTCATTCAGGAATTTCACGACCCTTGCCTTTGCGTCTTCATTTATTCCGCTGCATACCCTCCAGAAATCACGTATGCTGGCAACATAATTCCGGCCCGGGCATGACCCTCTCGTAGCTGTGAGCCAGCAAAGGATCGGATTCGATTCCGCGCTTCATGAATTCCTTCTTCATGATCGGATAAGCAACCTGTTCTGTGGTTCCCGGAGCAACAGTTGTTTCGATCAGAACAAGCGCATTAGCCGGAATATGTCTGGCGATTACGTGAAGGGAAGCTTCAAGCGCAGCCATGTCAGTCTGGCCCGACCTGACATTGCCAAGTTCCTCCTTGAGGTAATCGCACTGCACATCGACGACAACCACATCGGCCAGTTTAAGTACGTCATAGGTGAAGGTTGCCATCAGAGTTTTTTTATCATTGACACAGCGTGCTATCATCGGATCAACTTCAGGATCTTCAGCTTTCACCGGAGAAATACCCCGGTTAAGCAAAGGGATTTTCCAGAAGCTTCTTGCACTTGGGCGTTGCATCCCGATAACAAATTTCGAGGGCTTTCCATTCCCGTCGACAGTATCTGCAACAATTGCGGCCATGACTGCACCGACAAAGCCGACTCCCATTACAACGACAATCTCTCGTTCCTTTGCCCTTTCTTCATTTACGCGTTTTGCAATGATTTCGAATTCTCTTTTATAATCCTCAGGTTTTGGCAGCGGGAATTTTTCACCGGCTGGACTGATTGAAAAATTTTCACTCATAAGTATTAAGTACTAAGGGTTTTACTTAAAAATATTTAGCTAAAACGGACCTAAATTAGCAAAAAGTCTGGTTTATACAACGTGCCTGATTGATAATTACATCAATGCTGCTTTTTTTAGGACTAAAATTCAATTCTTATTGGATTCCGTTGATAAATCTTGTTGATAAACCCTGTTGATAACTGGTGAACTTTTCTAAATTATGATGTTAGATATTTTTCAGATTATCCATACATTGCTAATGTTTTTTATTTATCAAATAATTAAAATGATCCTTTCCGGGTACAATAAATTCCTCTTCAGCATTTTCTCTGAAAAAAATGATTACCTGATCCTTACAGTATATGTTCTTAAATTATGGAAGAGGTATATCTCGTTTTTGCAGATACATTATTCAAAAACTGATTCCTCGGGGAAATACCTTCCATCATTTGTTTACAGGACGAGACAGAAAGTAATTGACAGTTCCGACCGTGATATCCTGTTTTCAAAAGGCAGGATAATTTTTAAAGATGATTCGGTAAAAGTCGAGTTTTCTTCCGAGCTTGTTATGATTTACTTAAACTATACCTGGGATCGGAACGTGACCAGCCCCCTCACCGTGCTTGGAAAACAAGTCACACAAAATGATGTACTCACCTGGAATTCATTTGATTTCAGGAGTTATGTAAAAGGCAGTTTAGTTACCCCCAATATCAATGCTGATTTTTCCGAAGTACCGGGAAATATCGACCTTGTAAAAACATCCGGGTTAAGGCTTAAGGCACCTGTAAGGGGACTTATATGGAGCCGGCTGCATCATAAGGATATTGGTCTTTCATACTCAACCATTTTCAACAGGTCAAATAAATCCGACTCCAGATTATTTCTCTCTTTTAACAAGGAGGTTATTGAATTTTCAGATGTTGATTACCAGGGCAGTAATGAGAAGGTAAGTCGCAGGTCTTCAGTAAAATATCCAAGTAATATCCTGCTTAATGCAAAAAATGACGACTATCAGGTATCTGTCAGTATTTATGACCATTCTGAAATCAAGGTCAACGAGATGATAAACAACATCGACCTAACCGGAAAGCTGCTAACAGGTTTGTTCACGCGACTGCACGGTAATCCGAAAGAATTAAGGCTGCTGGCAAAAGCTGATGTGATTCTAAGTAACAATTCCATAAGAACTGAAATCCACAACATCAATTCAATCAGCGAATACATAGGTTTTAGTAGCTGATTTCCTCCCGGAAGTTATTGCTGGTTCCTTAAGGTACCAAGTATATCCTTAAGCAGTCTGTCACAATCCATGATGTGATTGGGTGCTGGGGAATAGCCAAGTATCACCGTTGCAGAAAAGCATTTTGTTTATATCCGACCTGCTGCCATAATCTTCATTCCACTTTAGCCCGCTTTGCATCTGCATAAGGTCATTCGCTGTGATTTTGCTTCTTTCATCGTTCTTCCACGCTTCAATAATAGCTGGTTTCATTATATCCATTTTTCCTTTTTCAACCAAGACTCCTGCAATAGCATTGACGAAGCTCTTGGCCACCGACCAGCTGAGAAACCGGGTATTCTTCGTAAATTCCGGTTTATAAGCTTCAACAACCGGCAGGCCTTTGTAAAGAACAAGGAAAGCAAAAGCATTTCCATTATATGCATTTTCGGTTATAACCCTCTTTGTAATTTCTCCAAGGGCTGCCCTATCGATGCCGGTATTAACTGTGTCAGGAACAACATCTCCCATTGGCCAGGCAGTTGTGTCCTGCTCGTATCCGGGGTTTGTATCGACCGGATAAACTGCCTTGCGAAGGACCTCTTCAGGAACATCCTTTACCAGTGTAGCCCCAAATCCTTCCCTGTAGATAGCCTTTGATCTGCCCCAGAGAAAATGGCTGACAACACTCTTTTCATCAAAGTTCACATCATTTCTTGTGAATTTAATGAACGAAAAGTTAAGGTCGACTGATTCCACGTCCTGAGGCTGCCTTCCTGAAACAAATACGTCTGAACATAGGTTTTTAGCAGCATAACCAGTAATAATGGGAAGCAAGGAATTAAGATAAATACATACTCCTATGACAGCCAATAAAAGTAGAATTGCAAAACCGTATAGAACTCTTTTTATTCTCATAGTGTAAATCAGTTTGAATGTTTGTCCGGTTATAATCTGGAAAAATTAATTATCTGTAACCAATGCTGGCATAACCAACCCAGTGACAGTTAGTTGCAATAGCCGTTCTTCCCATCCTTATGTCGTCTACCGGAAGGTGATCATGTGTAATGCTTGTCGAATAGCCGATTAATTCTCCTTTAAGCGGTTGTGAATTATTCAAATAAAAGGATGTATTAAGTGTAAGAGGTACACTATATCTTCCACACCAGGTCCATTTATATTCTTTGTAATTATCTGGATTCAGGGTATAGAAGCTGAATAATCTGAAATTTTCAGGCGTTACGGTTCCCGTGAGGCAATTTCTAATTATTTCCTTCTCATGTTCTACAGCTTTAATATTGCCAGTGCTGTCGCATCCTAAAAATGCCAATGTCTTTACCTCCCCAGTCCTCATTTCCATAATGTACTGCATCGGAGGTTACAACTATTGCGAAATCCCTGCCCCACTCCCATCCGTGCTTGTCAGCAATAACCCGGATCGCATCTGCAAGGGCTTTACCGCAATCCTGCATCCTTCCGGGATCCATAGCCGGTACCAGAATAGGTATAATTGAAATATCCCTGTTGAAATACTGAAGAAAAGGTATCATGGATTCGAGTGAATGCTCCACCGAATGGAGTGTATCGCTTATTGTTGCATATTTTCCACGGAGAAGCTTAAATAATTCCTCTCTTGCAGACGAAACAGGTACATTTTTCCACGGTCCTTTCCAACATGTGAATCTGTCAAACACGAGGGAATCCTCGATCCCTAGACTTGCAGCTTTATGCGCCACCCCAACGAGAATAAGATTGGACGCTTTGATGTTCTGAAGTACCTCAGGGTAAAGTACTCCTACATAAGTATAGTCATCGTGAGGGCAGATAGCTAATTTCCAGGGTGCACCTTCAATTCTTTTCCAGCCCCTTCTGTCCAACCTTGCCATGACGGAGTCCATTTGCCAGGGATATTGGGCAAACCCAACTGTATCGACAAGCTTCCGCACATTTAAGGCAGAGATCTTCATTGTTTCTGCGTTCCTGCATCTACCTAAACAAGATAAAATGATTGCAAAACAAAACAACAGGTTATGGATTCTCATTTTGTGGCAAGCTTATTTTTCTTATTCAAAATTAAAAAAAATAGCTGATCACGACCAGTTGATAAGATCTACCTGTTGCTGTCACGTTTTATGTTTTCAATAAGCATATAGACTCCGTTGTACTCCCCGTTGAGATAAACCTCGCAAAAACGGTACCGCGGCTGCCACTCACCCATTCTGCTCCCCAGATAGTAGGTAAGTGCATTGCGGAGCATCGTTTTGTCAGAATATGGTGCATAAAGTACCCAGTCGCTTTCAGCCGGCATTCCAAGCAAGCTTACGCTCGAATCTGCCATTGTCGCGTTGCGGAGCTCAATAGAGTAGCTTTTCTTGGGGAACATCTGGGAAGATTGCCCGCGAATCTCAATTCCTGCATAGCCTTCATAGTCAGTCGCCGGCTGGGATTGATTATTTCCAAATCCCGTTCCGTTTTCAATTACTTTTAACCATGAGGTGATTTTAGGATTGTCGGGGATTGTCTCGCCCCATGTATCGATGACAACCAGGGGCAGGCTGGTAACTTCCTGTGTCCAGGCAGCCTGCGAATTTATTTGAGTAATAGATATTGACAGTAATAGTAGAATTGTAATTCTCACGGGAAAAATCCTTTTTATTTGCATCTCAATTAACAAAAAACCAGGTTACATCATTAAACAATATTCCCCAACCATTTATTGCATCTGTTTTGTCTTTTATCCGGGCGGATTCCTGAATGATTAAAAAACATGATCAATGCCGAACAGAATATCAGCAAATATGTTTATTTTGGTTATACACTTTATAAAACTCTGAATTGAAAAAATGAAAAAAATCGAACGATCCACTCTGGATTTCCTTTCAGATCTGAAAGAGCATAATGAAAGGGAATGGTTCTTAAAAAACCGGAAGAGGTACGAAGCTGCAAAGCAGAATTATGAAAGCTTTGTCCAGGCAGTAATTGATAGGATAGCAGACTTTGATCCGATTCTTAAAGGTCTGGAGGTAAAAAGCTGCACCTACCGGATAAACCGGGATATACGATTTTCGAATGACAAAACACTTTACAAGACCCATCTTGGAGCCTTTATTGTCCGCGGAGGAAAGAATAACGGTAACAGATTTGCAGGGTATTATATTCATTCAGAACCGGGAGGGAACAGCATGATTGCAGGTGGTTCCTATATGCCTCCAACGCCATGGCTGACCGCTATAAGGGAAAAGATTGATGAACAGGGAGATAATTTCATGAAAATCATCAATAACAGGGAGTTTATTAAGTATTTTGGACAATTGGAAGGAGAAAAGCTGAAAAGTGCTCCAAAAGGGTATGGAAAGGACCATCCATATATCGAACTTCTCAAACTTAAAAGTTATCTGGCAGTAAAAATGATATCCGACAGGGAAATTACCAGTGAAGGGTGCTTTGATCTTATTATCGGGACGTCAAAGGCATTAAAGCCGCTGAATGATTTTCTGAACGACTATTAAAAACTTGAAATAATCTTATTCCCTTTTCTTTCTATCTGGTGCATTTCGCCGAGGTGATCGTCGTTGTGGTTACGGATCCGCTTACCTCCACCAGAGTATCCATGGTTTGAACTTCAAACTCCCTGATCTGGTCATCAGTCATATCACAAATTTCCTTGGTATCTGATACAGACCATGATACTGATTCCACCGAGTCCCTGTGGGTGACATCAAATGTGATCTTGCAATTATAACAGTCAGATTTTTTCTGGCAGGAAAAAAATACAAATATCAGAATAACTAAAACAAGTATGTTTTTCATCCGTAACCGGATTTATCAATTGCTTAAAATAGAATTAAATAATTTACTGAAGCCTCACCTGTCCGGGAATTTTCCGGATCCTGAGATTCAAAGGTGTAACCTCAAGATATTCATCATCTTTTATCTGTTCCATTGATTCTTCAAGGGAAAACTTAACCTTTGGGGCAATTTTCAGGCTTTCGTCAGAACCTGAAGCCCTCATATTGGTGAGTTTCTTCCCTTTAACGACGTTAACTTCAATATCTTTAGCCCTTGTGCTTTCGCCTACAACCTGACCTTTGTAAACATATTCACCGGGGTCGATATAAAACCTGCCCCGATCCTGAAGTCTGTCGATAGCGTAACCTGTGGCCATCCCCTGTTCAAGTGAAATGAGAGACCCATTCTGAACCGGTAACAGATCCTCCCCCTTGTATTTGTCGTATGCCCTGAACCGGTGATGCATCACTGCCTCACCGGAAGTCGCTGTAAGCATGTTGTTCCGTAAACCGATCAGACCACGTGCAGGTATGTCAAACTCAAGGTGGATAATGTCACCCCTGGGTTCGATGACTGTCATTTCACCTTTTCTCATTGTTACCAGTTCAATAGCCTTTCCCGAAAAATCTGACGGAACATCAATTGTCAGTGTTTCATAAGGTTCTGATTTAATCCCGTTAATCTGTTTATAGATAACTTTTGGTTTCCCGACCTGGAATTCATAGCCTTCTCTTCTCATCGTTTCAATAAGAATGGAAAGATGAAGGATACCCCGGCCATAAACATTGAATGCATCCTCAGAGTTTGTTTCTTCGACCTTTAGGGCCAGGTTCTTTTCTGTCTCCCGTAACAATCTGGTCCTTAAATGCCTTGATGTCACAAATTTTCCTTCTTTTCCAAATAGCGGTGAATTATTAATGGTAAAGATCATGCTCATCGTGGGTTCATCCACCTCAATCCGCTGCAACGCTTCAGGTGCCAGGAGATCTGCCAGGGTATCCCCTATCTCAAAATCTTCCAGCCCTATAACGGCACAAAGATCACCGCATCTTACCATTTCAGTCATTACCCTCCCAAGTCCCTCAAACACATAAAGCTCTTTGACTTTAACTTTTCGGACCTCCCCATGCTTCTTACACAGAGTATAATTGTTCCCTGCTACGATTTCACCCCGGAAAACCCTGCCAATAGCTATTCTGCCAACATAATTTGAATAGTCGAGCGATGCAACCTGCATCTGGGCAGTGCCCTCGATATACCGTGGTTCAGGTATCTGTTCAAGGATAGTGTCAAGAAGTACAGTAATATCGGAAGCAGGCTTTCTCCAGTCCGTGCTCATCCAGCCATATTTGGATGAGCCGAAAACTGTTTCAAAATCAAGTTGCTCATCCGATGCATCGAGGTTATACATCAGTTCGAATATATCCTGCTGAACTTCATCCGGCCGGCAATTTTCCTTATCAACTTTGTTTACGACAACAATGGGTTTCAAACCAAGTTTGATCGCCTTGCCCAGAACAAATCTCGTCTGGGGCATCGGACCTTCAAATGCATCAACAAGAAGCAGAACACCATCAGCCATTTTAAGGACTCTTTCAACCTCACCCCCGAAATCTGCATGCCCGGGTGTATCTATGATATTGATTTTTACTCCTTTATAATTAACTGAAACATTCTTTGAAATTATAGTTATGCCCCTCTCCCTTTCAAGGTCATTGCTGTCAAGAATGAGGTCAACCGCCTCCTTCCTCTGGTCAAGAACCTTGCATTCCTGGATAATCCTGTCGACAAGGGTTGTTTTACCATGGTCAACATGTGCAATAATGGCAATATTTCTTATTGATTGCATAAAAATATTCAAGACCTGCAAAAGTAATACTGTTGACCGGATTAATGAAAAAACCCTGAAAATTAATTTGTATTAAAAAATTCATATATTTCGTGAAATTTAAAATTCATGATTATGAAAAAACTGATCTTCACCCTTTTATTCACTGTGATAGTTACGACTTCACTTGTTGCCCAGACAGGTAAGCTTGAAGTAGGTATGAAAGCGCCTGAATGGATGTTCACCGATGCAAACAAGAAGGAGTTCACAATGAATTCATGGGCCGGCAAAGTAATGCAGGTCAATTATGTTGATCCCGATGAACAGGACATGAATGAGCCATATAATGAAGTTGTGGACAAGGCGGTAAAAGTGGATAAGCGGATTGACAGCGTTTATTTTAAGGGTATCGGAATTGTTGACTGTAAATCAACATGGAAGCCCAATGGACTTATCAGGATGATCGCCGGTAAAAAGGCAAAAAAATATAAGACCACGATACTGTTTGATTACAAAGGCACCCTGCAGGAACTCTGGGGGATGCCAAAAGACAGCTACAGTGTGGTAATTCTAGACAAGAACAGGATCTGCAGGGCCATTTATAAGGGTAAGATCCCGGAATCGGATAACGAGAAGATAGTTCAGCAGATAATAGAACTTACGAAAGAATAAACTATAACTTTCAGTAACCATGACACCTGCAGGACATCTGTGGATACTCTGTGCGTCTGCCCCTGACCCTCTAAGGGGGCTGATTAAGATTCCCTTTAGGGGATTTCACGGGCGACCCAGGTCCGACAGAGGATCTCAGAGTTACAGAAATCCACAGAGTTTTTATTAAAATAGCATCAAGTTCTTATCGTCATTTGATGACTATTATATTCCTGATCAATTGATTTCATTCACGTCCGAAATATCTTTCCCCAGTTTTGCCTTTATTCTTTCGAGGTCATTTTTCATGGCGGCTATGGACTGAAAAATCTGTTTTTCAGGCATTACGGGTTCCGGAAGTTCATTGCTTATATAATTCACAAATCTCCATATTTCCTTGACTTCGTTCATATGCACCTCGTAGGGTTCGTAAAGAGGATTCAGGGAGTAGAGGACAAGTTTTCCATCCCTTGCGATATTATTTTCGAGGATCTTAAAGACTATTCCGTCGTTAAGCGTAAATACCACATAAGCTTTGCCGCTTATAATGTTCATCCAGTCCTGCAGGAATTCTCCCGTGACCCATGAGCCGTCAGGTATCGGAAGCATTGAATCGCCTTTCAACTGGAATGTCCTGTATTTTCTTTTATCAGAGAGAAAAGGGAGCCTGAATACCGGAAGTTCGCCTATAAATTCCGGATCGGCATAGCCTGTAGTATAACCGGCTTTTGCTTTTTCTGCGACCAGTTCAATATTTTCTCTGTTCCCGGAATCGACAGTTGTGGTCAGGACCCTGAGATTGCTTCCCTTTATGTAAGCATCATATCCCCTCTCAAGTTCTCCCAGCTGGCTTTCCGACAGCTTTGTCATATCGATCTTCAGTATAGTATCGATCGACATATTGAAATACCCCGAAAATGATATAAGAATATCTATTCCCGGCTGAGCAACTCCGTTCTCGTACCCGCTGAGGGTAGAACGTTTCAGGTTAAGGGCAACAGCAACATCATCCTGTGTTCTGGCTCTTCTTTTTCTTAAAAATTTTATGTTGGAAGCGAAGTACATATAAAAATATTGATTATATTGTAATCATAAAATTGATTAATTTTTGATCAAAAATATGATTTAATTGTTATATGTGCAAGAAAAAAGAAGAAAAAATTTAATTCCCTCTGTGGAACTTTGTGAATCCTCTGTCTCTCTGTGTAAGTTTTTCTTTTTTGTTGCACTGAGGTCCACAGAGAAGGCACAGAGATCTACAGAGGCATTAAAAATGATCAGCAAATGTTCATTGCCGGTAACATAGAAAGATCCGTTCTCCATCTCGACATGGATACATTTTTTGTATCGGTTGAGAGGCTTAAGAACAGCAGGCTCATCGGCAAACCCGTTATTATCGGCGGCATGTCGGATCGCGGCGTAGTATCGAGTTGCAGTTATGAGGCGAGAAAATATGGCGTAAGTTCGGCCATGCCCATGAAGATGGCCAGGAATATGTGTCCCGATGCCATTGTTATAAGGGGCGATATGGAGATGTACAGCAATTATTCAAATTTGGTCACTGAAATAATCGCCGAAAAATCACCGCTGTACGAGAAATCATCGATCGATGAACACTACATTGATCTCACCGGGATGGACCGTTTCTATGGCAGCTACAAATGGTCGCATGAACTGCGTCAGTACATAATAAAGGAAACCGGACTTCCAATATCGATCGGACTTTCAGTTAACAAAACAGTATCGAAGATCGCAGCCGGAGAGGCAAAGCCAAACGGTGAAATAGAGGTAAAAAAAGATATAGTTCTCCCCTTTCTCGATCCGCTGTCGATAAGCAAGATACCGATGATAGGCCAGAAGACTTATCACGTGCTCCGCTCGATGGGCATTGCAACCATATATACCCTCAGGAACATCCCCGCTGAGATGCTTGAAAAACTGATGGGTAAAAATGGCATTGAGATATGGAAAAGAGCCAATGGCATAGACCTCACACCGGTTATCAGCTATTCTGAACAGAAATCGATAGGCACCGAGCATACTTTCGAAAAAGACACCACCGATCTGGCACGGCTGAACCAGATTCTGGCAAGCATGGTGGAAAAAATTGCCTATGAGCTCAGAAAGCAGGAAAAACTGGCGTCGTGCGTCACGGTAAAAATAAGATACTCAAACTTTGACACCCATACCCTTCAGAAAAGGATACCATATACCTCTTTTGATCATGTTCTCACAGATGTGGCAAAAGAGCTGTTTGGCAAGCTCTACCAGCGGCGCATGCTTATCAGGCTTATTGGAGTCAGATTCAGCCATATGGTAAGGGGAGTACAGCAACTCGACATGTTCGATGATACCCCCGAAAAGGTCAGCCTTTATATGGCCATGGATAAGATCAGAAGGCGTTTCGGACGCGATTCGGTGAGAAGGGCGGCCGGGGTAATGACAGTACTGGAAAGGGAGGAAAAAGCCCTTAAACAGCTTGAAAATGCGTTAAATGAGCAGAAAATGATGGAGGAAAGACTGAAGGGATATATGATGTATGGATTTTAACATTAAATCAAGATCCCCTCCCGGGAGTGGCATGGGGTGGGTTCTTAAGATAAAGACAAGGCCTTGAAATCGTAACATGAAATGGCCAAGCATCCCCCTGCCCCACTTCAAAGGGGGAAAATAAGCATGTACTTAAACTGCCACTCATATTACAGCCTTCGCTACGGAATGATGTCCGTGGAACAGCTTGTGCAGAATGCAATTACTGCGGGAGTGGATTGCATTGCCATGACCGACATAAACAATTCAACCGGAATACCTGAATTTGCAGGCGAATGCGCTAAGAACAACATCAGGCCGGTGGCGGGAATCGAATTCAGAAACGACAACGAGCTGCAATACATCGGAATAGCCCGCAACAATAAGGGACTAAGGGAGCTGAATGAATTCCTTTCAAAACAGAATTTCGAAAAAACACCTATCCCCTTTCCGGCACCACGTATTTTCAGAAGCATATACAATTTATCCGCTGAAAAAATTACCTGACAGAAAACTATCTGATAATGAGCGCATTGGAATAAAACCCGGAGAGATAAACCGCCTTGTTACAATGCCAAAATCGCTTGACAGGAATTCAATGGTGCTTCTTCAGCCTGTTACTTTCGCAACAAATGACGATATTTTTATCCATAAGAGCCTCAGAGCCGTCGATAACAACATTCTCCTGAGCCACCTTAAGCCATCTCAATGCGCAGGTGAAGATGAGTTCTTCAAAACACCAGTCGTTCGAGAAACAAATATCGGAGGACTATCCATGGATAGTCAGCAACACAAAAAAGCTGCTTGAAGCCTGCTCGCTCGATTTTGACCGCGAAAACCTGAAGAATAAAAAGATCTTTTCAGCCAGCAGGTATGACGATAAGCTTCTGCTTGAAAAACTCGCATGGGATGGTATGGTATACAGGTACGGCAAACAGAACTCTGAAGCAAAAAAAAGAATTCAGCACGAACTCGATATAATTGACAAACTGGGTTTCTCGGCTTATTTTCTTATCACCTGGGATATTGTCAGGTATTCAATGGCAAGGGGATTTTACCATGTCGGCCGTGGAAGCGGAGCAAACTCCATTATTGCTTATTGCCTGAAAATCACCAATGTTGACCCAATCGATCTAAACCTTTACTTCGAGAGGTTTATTAATCCGAAACGCAGCAGTCCTCCGGACTTTGACATCGATTATTCATGGAAAGAGAGGGACGAGGTAATCGATTATATTTTCAAAAGGTACGGATACAGTCATACTGCGCTTCTGGGAACAATGAGCACCTTCAGGGGCAAATCAATTGTACGCGAGCTTGGAAAAGTACATGGCCTGCCCAAGGAAGAGATTGACTCGCTCATCGATAATCCCTCATCAGAGACTAACAGGAATCAGATAACCGACACGATATTTTCAACTGGACTGAGAATTGCCGACTTCCCGAACATGAGAAGCATTCATGCCGGCGGCATCCTTATTTCAGAGGAACCAATTACATGCTATACTGCGCTCGACATGCCTCCGAAAGGCTTTCCAACAACCCAGTGGGATATGTACACTGCCGAGGAGATCGGTTTTGAGAAGCTCGATATACTAAGCCAGCGTGGCATTGGCCATATACGCGAAAGCGCCGAGATAATAATGCGTAATCAGTCGGTTGATGTCGATGTCCATGCGATCCATAAATTCAAAAATGATCCGCTGGTAAAGGAATACCTGAAAACCGGCGAGACGAAAGGCTGTTTTTATATCGAAAGCCCGTCGATGAGAGGTCTTCTCCAGAAACTGCAATGTGAAGATTATCCTACACTTGTGGCCGCAAGTTCAATAATCAGGCCAGGGGTTGCACGGTCAGGGATGATGCGGGAATATATTTACAGGTTCCATAATCCCGACAAATTCGAATACATTCATCCTGTGATGAAAGAGCAGCTTGAAGAAACATTCGGGGTCATGGTCTATCAGGAAGACGTGCTTAAGGTCTGCCATCATTTTGCAGGTCTCGATCTTTCTGATGCAGATACCCTGCGGCGTGCCATGAGCGGCAAATACAGGTCAAAGCAGGAAATGCAAAGGATAGTTGACAAATTCTTTTCAAACTGCCTTGAGAAAGGGCTACAGCGAAGAAATCACCAAGGAAGTCTGGAGGCAGATCGAATCGTTTGCAGGCTATTCATTCTCAAAGGCTCACTCTGCATCATATGCCGTTGAGAGCTTCCAGAGCCTCTATCTTAAAGCACATTTCCCTCTTGAATTCATGGTGGCTGTCATCAATAATTTCGGAGGATTTTACAGGACATGGGTATATGTACACGAAGCCAGAAGATACGGAGCAACAATCCAGCCGCCGTGCGTGAATAAAAGCACATATAAGACAACCATCTACGGTAAAGATATCTACCTGGGGTTCATTCATATTCAGGGCATTGAAGAAAAATTCGCGAGATCGATCGAAGAGATCCGAAATACCGACGGCCCATTCAGCGATCTAAATGATTTTGTTGAAAGGGCTTGTCCGGGACTTGAACAGGTGATTCTTCTGATCAGGACCGGAGCATTCAGATTTACCGGAAAGAAGAAAGCCGTGCTGCTTTGGGAAGCACACATGATGATGAATAAGAGCAAAAATGAGAATATACGCCCGCTCTTTTCACAACCCGTGAGAAGCTTCACGCTGCCTGACCTTGCCCACGGCAGCTCTGGATGATGCTTATGATGAAATTGAGCTTCTGGGCTTTCCGGTCACCATGAGCTGGTTCGATATGCTTGAGACTTCATTCCGGGGAGAAGTGACAGCACGCGAAATGTTCGGGCATACGGGACAAAAGGTAAGGATGGTTGGACATCTTGTAACCATCAAATATATTAAAACGATAAAAGGGGACTGGATGAATTTCGGATGCTTCATTGACACTGAAGGTAGCTTCTTCGATACAACTCATTTTTCTCAATCCCTGAAAAATTATCCCTTCAAGGGAGCCGGAACATACCTGATCCTGGGCAAGGTTGTTGAAGAGTTTGGATTCCCGTCGCTGGAAGTGGAAAAACTGGCAAAGCTTCCTGTAAAACCTGACAAAAGGTACTGATCCTTATTAGTCCATAAGACCCGATCCGGAATCAATCCTGTCATTTTAAGCATCCTTAAAAGCAGAATGCATCGGACAATGCTGACATCTTCCTGAATCCGCTGATCCAGAAATATATAAACACAGGAATGAACAACATCAAAAGAAGCTGGGAATTGCTCATAAGGATAAAATCGTACAATCCATGAAAAATGAAAGGGCAGGAAAAAAGCCAGGAAAAGGTAAACCTTCCTCATTCTGTCGCTAAACCTTGCCATTCCAAAATAATATCCCATAACAATTCCGAACAGTGCATGCGCCGGAACTGCAGTGACGGCACGTATTATCCCTACTCCGTAACCACCGGTAAAAACATATATTATATTTTCGATCCCGCAAAACCCAGTGCTATATATACAGCATAAACAATTCCGTCAAATTTCTCATTGAAATTTCTATTCTTCCAGAAGACAAAATAGAATGCAAGGAATTTCATACCCTCCTCAGTCAGGCCTGCTACTAAAAAGGCATTGTAACGCTGCATAGGCCATTCCTTCCGAGTTCCTGGAAAACATGATCAGCAGTTTCTCAATTAAAACAACAGGTAATACAATAAAAACACCTGTTAACATGGCTTTTAAAAGAGTTGAATAGTGGCTCCTTTTCATATTTGTCCCGGCTGTAAATATAAAAGGCAATTATAAATACCGGAGCGAGGGAAATGAATAACAGGTTATTTATCATTTAGGTATTTAATTGTATTGGTCTGTGCTATTCGCTTATCTGCCTGGAAGCTTTTAATACGCCCTTTATAGATTGTATTTTTCTGATGATTCCATAGAGCACATCATTATTCGGAACCATAATATTCAATGTACCCTCAAACATCCCCTCGTCCATGCTGTAACTGAAGTTCCTTACGCTCACAGTATAACCTGCTATAATATCGGCAATTTTATTTGCAATTCCAATATCTTCAATTCCCGAAATCTTTATTGTGGCAAAAAATGAGGGTGCATTTTTTGTTTTCGTCCAGCGGGCCGCGACAACCCTGTATGGATACCTTGCCATCATGTTATGTGCATTCGGACATCCGGTTCTATGGATCTTTATTCCTTCGGAAATTGTTACAAACCCGAAAATAGCATCACCGAAAACCGGATTGCAGCATTTTGACAATCTGTAATCAAGTCCCTCTACCCTGTCTTCAATAACAAGATAATCAGCATATTGAGATGGAACAATCTCTCTTAGTTCCTTTTCCGGCAATTCAGGTATCTGGATCCCTGTTTCACCTGTTTCCTCCTTTAGTAACGACTTCCTTGATCTGGAGAAGGTCCAGCTTATCGGAAGCGATAAGGAAATAAAGATCCTGTGCATTTTTAAGATTATAATGAAGTATTAGTCTTTGAATAACAGCGTCACCATAAGCCATTTTCCAGTTCTTCAGACGTCGCATCAGAATCTCCTTTCCTTCTGCAGCTGCTTTTGTTTTCTCCTCATTCAGAACCTGTTTTATCTTAGTCTTTGCCTTACTGGTAACGACGAACGAGAGCCAGTCCCGCTTCGGTTTCTGAGTTTTTGATCTGATTATTGAAACATGATCTCCGTTCTGAAGGACATATCGTATTGTCACATTTTTGCCGTTCACCTTGGCTCCCACGCAGGAAGCTCCGACAGCAGTATGAATATCAAATGCAAAATCGAGTACGGTTGATCCTGCAGGAAGCTGGCGAAGGTCACCCTTGGGAGTAAAAACAAAAACTTCATCAGTATACAAACCCGACCTCACCTGGTCGAGAAATGCATCATCTTCTTTTTCAGATGATTCCAGTATTTCACGCATCTTTGGTCAGCCAGGTGTCAAGTCCGCCTTCTCCTTTTACACCCTTATATTTGAAATGAGCTGCCAGACCTTTTTCAGCAATCTCGTCCATCCTTGTCGATCTGATCTGAACCTCAACCCATTTCCCCCTTGGTCCGACAACGGTTGTATGAAGTGATTCGTATCCGTTTGATTTTGGTACTGATATCCAGTCACGCAGACGGCTTGGATTTGGCTGATAAAGGTCAGTGACAATTGAATAAACTCTCCAGCAATCGGATCTTTCATTCTCCTGATCACTGTCGAGGATTATCCTCACTGCGAACAGATCATATACTTCATCAAATTCCACTCCCTGCTTTTTCATTTTCAGCATTATGGAATGAACTGATTTAGTACGACTTTTAATAGTATATTTAAAACCGAGCTTATCCAGTTTTTCACTCAGGGGAGCAGAAAATTCACGAATAAGTTTATTTCGCGAGGCAGTAGTTTGCTTTAACCTGCTGTCAACATACCTGTATTGCTCAGGTTCAAGATATTTGACAGAAAGATCCTCCATTTCCGATTTGAGATTGTAATAACCAAGACGGTGAGCCAGAGGAGCATAAAGGAAATATGTTTCGGAAGCCAGAGGAAGTCTGTCTTTTTCAG
This sequence comes from uncultured Bacteroidales bacterium, assembly GCA_963831935.1. Taxonomy (GTDB): domain Bacteria; phylum Bacteroidota; class Bacteroidia; order Bacteroidales; family VadinHA17; genus LD21. The sequence goes on along the minus strand of CAWHSH010000005.1, from coordinate 47,660 downwards.
GAGCATTATCAAGATTCCTCATGTAATCGAGCCTTTCCACAAGCTTTATAAGAATAACTCTTACATCATCAGCAAGGCTCAAAAGAAGTTTCCTGAAGTTTTCTGCCTGGAATGAAGACTGCATTGAATCGATACCCGTGATACGTGAAAATCCCTGCAATATCTCCACTACTTTCTTACCGAATTCCTTTTCGAGTGCCTGTGTTGTAAGTCCGATCCTGTTATAGGAATCGTGAAGGAGTGCAGTAATGATTGAGGTCGCGCCCAAACCCATTTCTCCTGCTATAATTGTAGCAACTGACAGAGCATGAAGTACTTCGGGCTCCCCTGTCAGAATAGAACTCCCTGAACATGCCTTTATTGCAAGATCAAGAGCCCGTCTGATCTTTTTGGTATCTCCCGGATTCAGCAGGCCTTTGGCGGTTTGCAGCAGAGTCCGGTATGCTTTGTCTATTTTCTGTGCTTCCAAACTTGGATATTCCTGAGTTCAATAAAATCACTGAAATCAAACAATTAAGATGCACTTTGGCAATTATTTGAATCAATTAATAACAAAGTTAAGTACTTATTTGTTGGATTAAAAACTAACTCAGAGAAAATCCGGACCTGTCTGGCGCAAGCCGCCACCTGAATGCCGGCAGGCAGGGAAGGGAAATCGGTGGAACCAGGTGTGAGTTTTAAATTTTTTGCGGGACTTTATTCTTTCTTTGGATTCTTATCGACTTTTTCAAGATCTTTAAGTTCTTCAATACCAGTACTTTTGGAAAGATCAGAGATCATTTTCAGATCGAGGTCACCTTTAATCGAAATCAGGGTGTTTTCGTCAGGTCCTCCTGCAATGACAAGCAATTCCGAAATGATGTCCCCTTTTTGCTTAATCAGGAACTTGGTCACATCGTCGCCTTCCTTAACAACCATCAGTTCTTCATAGTCAGAAATATTCAACTTGCTGCTGAGCTCTTTATAAAAGTTGACACTTTTATTGAGCATGGAATCCTCTACAGAAAGTATTCTGATTGATTTAAGTCTGTGGACAATATCACTCCCGTCCCCGGCACTGGCATCTTTCGGAGTGAAGAGACTTAATAATTTGCTGGAAATGTAAACTGTTGTAAATCCCTTCTTTTTCCGAATATTTATCGAACATTTCATCAATGGCATTGACCTGTGCCTGGGTAATGTAAGCAAGACAAAGAGCCAAAATTATAAGAATCACCTTTTTCATATCATTGATTATTGTTTTGTTTTTCATTATTTATTAAATCGAGCGCTTCAATTGTCCTGCAAAATTTATCAATCGTTCTCAGTTTTTCTTCAAGAATCCCGGCAGGTTTATTGATAGTCTCAAGACTTTTTGCAGTGATCCCCTCCAATTTACCCACAGGTTCAAGAACTCTGGTACCTTCATTGAAGCGTAGTGACACATTATAGAGAATTTTCATAGTTTCAGCATAAGCGATCTCAGGATCGGAAAATGTATCATGCGGCTTTGATCTGTTGATAAAGAGGAAGTACGAACCTATAAGGATTAAGAGCCCGGCAGCAATTCCGGTTAAGATTCCGTAAATTCTCCTTCGTTTCAACCTGAGGGAATTCTGGTCCGCAGAATCGAGTGCTGATATGATCCTGCTTTCAAAATCACTGGATGGCTCCGGAATATCAGCAGACTGGACATAATATGTGAAGATCTCTTTTTCTGCGTGGAGATCTTCAGGAATATCAGGCTGGCTGAAGAACTCCTTCAGAAGGCGTTCTTCATCTCCGGTAGTTTCTCCGTCATAATACCTTTCAAGCAGGCGTTTTATTTCCCCTGAATTCATCGTTGTATTTATTAAATTCTTCTCTTACCATCCTTCTCGCCCGCGACAGATTTACTCTCAAAGTGTTGATATTCTGTCCGGTTTTAAAAGCGATTACCTCATATGAAAGGCCCTCAACATCCTTTAACTGAATAACCTCACGGTATATATCAGGTAATCTATTAATAATCCTTTCCATTATTTCGGATGTTTCGCTTCTTTCAAGCTCCTCATGCGGAGATGGACCAGGATCGTGGTAAAGGGTAAAAGAATCCCTCTTTTCCGGCTCCATATGTTTTTGTTTTCTTAACTGATCGATGCAGTAGTTTTTAACCATTGTTACAGCCAGTGCATTCACGCTTTCATATTCCCCTAGTTTTGTGTTCATTTTCCATAGTTTTACAAATACCTCCTGCACTGCGTCTTCGGATCCTGCCTGATCTTTTAGTATCCGGTATGCATGACCGTAAAGTAATCTGCTTATTTTGTATACAAGATTATTAAAATCAGCCCTGCGCATTAACAGAGAAACATTAATTCCTTCAAGGCAAAGATAGCCACATAATCAATCAGTCAAGATCCGAAATCATTTTCATCCGATGATTTTTCTTTGCCTGCGATGAGAATTCTTCAGCTTCCTGAAATGTCATCTTCCCTTTTACCTGAATAATAACATTGTCTTCTCCTCCCGCAACCAGCAGAAATTCTTTAATAACATCTCCGTCGGTCCTTACCCACATTCTCAAGTCCTGATCTGAATCTTTGACCCTCATGAATTCCTCATAGTCTCTTAGATTAATGTCCTTCATAACCTTGTCATAAAAGTTTTCAACTTTCATATCCTCATCATCCTGGGCAAGTATTCTGATCTCCGTTACTTTTGACGGCCAGTGATCCTCGCTCCTTTCTTTATCGCACGATCTGAAAATGTTTAGAAGATTTCCATTTATTGTAAGTGTTACGAATCCTTCATTGCCTGAATACTTTTCAAACAGTGCATCTATTGATCTCTGTCCGTAAGCAAATGACATTAACGCTGATAATACTAAAATTCCAAAAATTCTTTTCATAGCTGATTTATTAAAGGTTTAAAAACATTAATTCACCAGCATGACGTACACAACGGGAATTCATTACAAAAAATGAAAGAAAAATAACCGGGATCTTACTTTTTTGAATGCGGCCGGAAGTATTATTTAAGCGGGGATTTTGGTTCCCGGGCCATTCCGACATAATATGCCCAATCGACAAATTTTGGCACGATCCTTTGAAAAAGAGCCGTTAATCTGCCGATCCATGTAAGGAGTTTATTTCTTTTTTTCTTTTTTATACCTTTCAGTATCCATTTTGCGACATATTCAGGGGACATAAGTTTTTCTTCCTTACGTGGCGATTCTCCCTGTTCCGATCCATTGGCAACCAGGGCATGAATTCTGATTTCTGATGAAGTAAAGCCAGGGGCTATTACCATTACATGCAATCCCCTCTTAAGGTTTTCGATCCTGACTGTCTCGAGGAATCCATGAATGGCAAACTTTGACGCCGAATAACCTGAACGTCCGGGTAAACCGTGAAATCCTGCGACTGAGGAGACTCCAACCAGTGAACCTTTGTTCGCCACCAGGTGAGGCAGTGCATATTTAGTACAATAAACTGTGCCCCAGAAGTTTACATCCATCAACCTGTGAAGCACTTTAAGATCGACGTCGTCAAATACAGCTCTCATCGAGAGGCCGGCATTGTTGACCAGGATATGAACAGTCCCGAACTGAGAAACTGCAGTCTCGACAAGCCTTCTGCAGTCGTTCTCATTGCTGACATCGGTTTTGACATAGCAGGCTTTTCCGTTGTCAGCCTTTATTTCATCAACAATCTTTGTGAGTCGTGCTTCCCTACGTGCAGCGAGCACCACTTTGCTTCCATTACGTGCAAATTCACGTGCAGTGGCTTCCCCGATCCCCGATGACGCACCTGTAATGATAACCACCTTATCCTTAAATATATTCTTCATTATGAGTTCTCAAGGTAGGTAAAAATCGGGGCTCTGAAAATAAAATTTTTTTATTCGGGGGGCTATTATTTATTTGAGAAATAGAGGACCAAAAAAGGGATTTATTTCTTGCAATAAATTAATTTTGTTCTAACTTTGCCCCGCGAAATAAAAAAGCATGATTCAGTAGCTCAGCTGGTAGAGCACATCCCTTTTAAGGATGGGGTCCTGGGTTCGAATCCCAGCTGGATCACAAGACAAACGATGCTCCGAAAGGAGCATTTGTTATTAATGAGCAGAATAATCCGTCAGGATTAAATTCTGCGAAGAAAATAACAAATGAGAAGCAGCTTGCTGCGGCATCGTTTGTTTTGTCAGACCCCCCAAAGGGATCATGAGCTTGCGAAATAATCCCAGCTGGATCACAAAAGCTATCTCATTATACTTATAATCGGTTTAAATCAAAATCTCAGCTCAACAAATAAAAGCTGAATTGAAAGACCTGCTTAAATAAAATTGACTTCTGTTTTTCCTTGATGTAACTTTACATATTTGAGTAATTCCGAAAAATTATATTTTAATGAATTAATCGTATTGATCAGAAATGCAGATGTTTTAAAAAAATACCCCTGCCATTAAAATTAGTTGAATATGAAAAATTAGATTTAAAAATCGTATTGAATATTTTGACATGATTTACTTTTAGACAGGGATTACAAATTAGGACATTACCTGGAAAGTCCATTAATAAATAATAATAGCCAACAGACAGGACTGAAACTATTTTATTAAACCTTTAAAAATTAAACTTATGCCACCAAAAATCCCATACAATGTACGTCCGTCGGATCCGGAGCTTTTGGGCAAGCTTCTTACCAGAAATCAGATAAATGTTGCACTTAAAAATGGAATTTTAAAAGCCATAAAAACCTATAACAAGACTATGAACGCTGCTAACAAAAAATATGAAGCAGCTTGCGACAAAGCGGCTGATAAACTGGAAAATGATTTTAATAAGCTTTAGTAATCTTAGATCTGTGAATTACCTTTTTAAAACGGTTAACTGTATAAATAAATTTTGCTCTTTCTTCTGTTTTTATCAGGTCCTGTCTGTTTTAAAAAAACGAGAATGAAATCTCATCAGGTTGTTTTAATGACCCTTAATGATTATGACAACCTTGGCGTGGGTTATTTGGCTGCAGTTCTTCTGAAAGAAGGATTTGAAGTAAAAATCATTGATGCACGCAAAAAAAAATCCATACATTCTCAAAACACTGAAAAACTATTGATCCTGTTCTCGTAGGTTTTTCTATTATTTTTCTCAATCATATAAAAGTATTTTCTGACCTGATTGATTACCTCAGAAAAGGAGGAATTAAATGTCACTTTACAGCCGGGGGACATTATGCAAGCTTAAAATTTTGTGAGCTTCTCGAGATCATTCCCCAACTCGATTCAATAGTCAGGTTTGAAGGTGAATTAACTTTGCTTGAACTGGTAAAATGTATTTATTCACACACAGATTGGAAGAAAATTGATGGAATTTTATTTAAAAATAAGAATAAAATCATCATAAATCCTTTGCGGAATGTTGAAAAAGATCTCGATAAATTCCCTTTCCCGATAAGATCTGATTTCAAAACATACGCATTTAAAAAGAGATTCACTACAATACTGGCGGGAAGGGGTTGCGTGAACAACTGTACATTCTGCAATACAAGAGTATTTTACAAAAAGGCATCAGGTCCGATTAAAAGAATCAGGAAACCGGAAATGGTGGTCAGGGAAATGGAATATCTCTACCGGGAAAAAAGATGTTCAGTTTTCATTTTTCATGATGATGATTTTCCAATAAATACAAAATCGGGATTAAACTGGGCAAACAACTTTTGCAATGAAATTGAACAAAAGGGTCTTAGCGGAAAAATATTGTGGAAAATCAACTGTCGGCCTGATGAAATTAATGAGGATAGTTTTTCATTAATGAAAAAGTATGGATTGTTTCTTGTTTTTCTCGGAATCGAAGACGGAACCGATACCGGTTTACATGCTCTTAAAAAGAATATGTCAGCCAGAAGAATGCCTTAATGGAATAAAAATCCTGAGAAAACTTGGGATAGGATTTGATTTTGGATTTATGCTTTTCCAACCTTCGACAACATTCAGATCACTAAATGAAAACCTTGCATTTTTAAAACAAATTTGTGGAGATGGTTATACTCCTGTAACTTTTCTCAGACTTCTTCCTTTATACGAAACCCGCGTCGAAAAAGAGCTTCTGGATTCAGGAAGACTTAAAAATAAGGATGGCAATAACATTTATGATTTTTACGAAGAAGCATTGAACCATTATCCTGAGTATGTTATGGATTGTTTTGATGAGTGGTTAAGAGATCCTCAGGGAATTTTAAATATCTCAAAATGGGCCAGGAATTATTTCAGTGTCTACTTTCATTATTTTGGCACAACTCCTGAAATCAATAAATTCAATAAAAGAATTATAAAATATATTTCAGAAAGCAATTTCTATCTTATCAATACGATGCAACAACTGGCCGGATTTTTTGAAACAAACCAACACATGATATACCCCGGCTTGCTTGATCAATCCAGGGAAGAAATAAAAGCAAAGCATGATTTTTATAAATACCGGATTATCAATACAATGGGTGATTTTCTCGAACCAGTCTGATCTCTTCACTTTTCTCAACCTTGATCAGGCAGAATTCAGGTTCCTTCCCTTCTCATTAAGCAAATAATCTTTGCTAAAATGGTTGGTGAGCCTTGTTTTACCTGACCCCGCTGGCCGGATCCCTATTGGCTCATCATGTATGCTGGTATAACTGTAGCAAATTAAATATGCGACAAACCTCACTTGACTTTGGTATCAGGATAGTGTAATTTTACTTGCACAAAGCCAATAGATTCCAGATGGCTCATAAAACCAACAGTTTGACCAAGTTCTGGCAGGAATTGAAGCGACGAAAAGTCTTCAAGATACTTGCCATGTATGCTGCAACTGCTTATATCATTATCGAGGTAATCAACAATCTCGTTGGACCATTGCATCTGCCTTATTGGATTCCTACCTCTGTTGTTGATACTACTTATAACAGGCTTACCGTTCGTCGTTATTCTGTCATGGATTTTTGATTTCACTCCTGATGGAATTAAGAAGACCCAATCAATCGAAAAGTTTAAAAACAAGGAAATTGAAATAAAAACACCACCTGCTGTAAAATGGTTGAGAGTGAGCAATTTAATAATTGCTGCTCTTATGATAATAGTTGTAATACTAGCCTATCCAAAAATATTCAACCGGAATCGACTGGAAAACCTGAGATCGTCTGATGGGAAAATCTCAGTTGCTGTAATGCCCTTTGATAACCTGACAGGTGATACAACTCTTAACTGGTTTGAAAGAGGCATATCATCACTTATAATCAATGGTCTTGGCAATTCATCGGAATTATCTGTTGCAGATGAATATACTATGTTTGACGTCTTTGAAAGCATGAATCAGGTTATAACCGGTGGAATATCAGGATCAATGGCTAAAGAAGTTGCCAGAAAAGTCGGAGCTGAGACCTATATTTCGGGTAGTTTCCAGGGAAAAGAAAACTTGTATTGGATACTTGTAAACTTTGTTAATACCGAAACAGGTGACATTATCTGGACAAACAAAATCCAGGGAGACCTTAAATCTACTGAATACCTTGATATTGCAAATATATTGTGCAATGAAATCAAAAACAGTCTTGAGATAAAAGCGCTTGAGGAAAATGTGGATTATGACTTTCGTGATGCATATCCTAAATCATCTGAAGCATATAGATATTTTATTGAAGGCATGAATGCTATGATGAATAGTTATTACGGGGCTTCCATTCTCTCTTTTAAGAAAGCTCTGGAGATTGATTCAACTTTTACCTTTGCCTCTTTCTTTCTCGCATGGGCTTATTCAACAACCAATCAAGATGTTCAGGCCAGAGAATGGACACAAAAGGCTTACCAGTACAAACACAGAATTCCTCCAAAGTATCAGCCATGGCTGGAACAATGGTATGCTTTCTACGTCAGTAAAAAACTCAGTGAAATCTTAAGGTATACTTATATGCTTGAAGGTTCTGGAATTCAATCGCGTTGGTTATGGTATGACATCGGTACGACCTATTGTAATTTATTGCAGCAGTATGATAAAGCCATATATGCATTCAAAAAAGTTATGGCAATTAGTCATGATAGAGGTGGTTACTGGAAGCATATGTCATTTTACATTCCTTATTCAAAAGCTCTGCACAAAGTGGGGAAACATAAGGAAGAAAAGGATATTTATAAGATTTACCAGAATCTCTTCCCTGATAATGAAGAAATTCTTGCAAACATGGTTACTTGCTTTTTATCTATGGGTGACACGGTAAAAGCAAATGAATTTATGGAAAGAATTAAATTCCGTTTTAACGATGAATCGGGTAAAGAAAATTTTTTGGAAATAACTTTAGGTACAATTTATCAGGATGCAAACATATTGGATAAAGCAGAGGAGCATTTCAGGAAAGCATATGAAGCAAACCTGCAAAAAAATGATTCCGTACAAAAAGGCTCTTTTGATCCAGGCTATTGCCTGGCCCGGCTAAATATTAACAATGACGCAGATGTAAAAGAAGGTATGGATATTGTAAATAAAAACCTTGAAATTAATCCTGAAAATTCGCTCTTCTTAGGGATAAAAGGATGGGGATTATTTAAGCAGGGTAAATACGAAGAAGCCATTAAATTCTTAAAAATGTCAGAACAAAAATCCATTTTTTTTGATTTGGAGGTTTATCAACATATTCAAGAAGTCGAAAAAGCAATATCCAGAAAAAAGAACAATTAATCCGCAATTCCCCGGCTTCAGCTTTTCTATTTTCGACCTCATCATTGGACTCCCCTCTTTTTAAAACCACCTCTCATCAAACACCTCCATGGTTGCGTCAGGCAAAAATGCAATCTTGGTTTGTGCATTCCTGGGCAAAATAATGCTTAAACAAAACTATTAAATTAGCTCTATAAATTACGTATTAATGAAAAACCTGATTAACTTGCGACCAATTTAATACACTATTTAATTTGCTTTAAAAATGAAAACTTACAGATCTTTTGCACTTGCATTTACGGCATTATTTTGTGCCGTCACAATATCAGCCCAGACAGCTGATGAAATTATAAATAAGTATGTTCAGGCGATTGGCGGCAAGGACCTTTTGAGTAAAGTCACTTCAGTGTATACCGAAGGCTCAATCGATGCCATGGGAACGCAGATTACTTTTAAAACTACTACACTGAATGGTAAAGGGATGAAACAGGAAATGGATGTAATGGGAAGCCCGATGATAACATGCTTTACCGATAAGGGTGGCTGGAGCATTAATCCAATGACCGGAGGCACAGCGCCTGAAGATATGCCTGCCAATCAGTATAATTCGGGCAAAGAACAGATAGTTGTGGGAGCTCCCTTTGTTAACTTTTCCGAAAAGGGTTATAAGACTGAATTGCTGGGGACCGAAGCGGTCGGAGATGTAAATGCATTTAAAATCAAATTGACTTCCCCAGATAGTATTTCAGCCACATATTATTTTGATCCAAATACTTCTTACCTGATTAAATCAATTTCGGAATCGGAAATGCAGGGACAGATGATTGATAATGTTATCACATACTCTGACTATAAACCGGCTGAAGGGTATACCTTACCCTATAAAATGGAGATGGTGATAGCAGGCGGACAATTTAGCATGACAATGGCAGTAACAAAAGTCGAACTGAATAAACCTGTCGATGAAGCTATATTTGCAAAACCACAATAAAAGAGAATTATTCACAGCCCTGTATTAGGACTGAATAAGTTTAGCAGCCCGGATAAAGAACGAATCTCTTTATCCGGGCTATTTATTTTATTACTTTCAAACAGTATTTTGTAAAAACAATATTTTTACCTTTTGATTCAATTTTTTAATTACGTTTCACTATCCTTCACTCTATGAAAAAACAACTTATATTGTCATTCTATCTTGCGTTTCTGGCAGGATGCCTGAACGCAGGGCTTTATCCCGTCAAATTAACATGCGAATACCTTCAAAATCCAATGGTTGTGGACGTTCTCGAACCACGTCTTTCATGGATAAATACCGCTGCGGGAAAGGAGCGCGGACAATTTCAGACAGCCTGGGAGATAAGGGTTGCCAGTACCAGAGAAAAGCTGCTCGCAGGATCTGCTGATCTATGGAATAGCGGGAAGGTTGGTTCGGATCAGTCGGTCAACATCATTTATGAGGGGAAACCTTTGACTTCGCGCCAGGACTGCTGGTGGCAGGTAAGAGTCTGGGATAATAAAGGTAAAGCCTCCAAATGGAGTGACCCTGGTTTCTGGAGCATGGGATTGCTTAAATCCGGCGATTGGAAAGCCAAATGGATTGGTGCTCCATGGCAGGATGAACTTCCACTGCCAAAGCCGCTTTCCCCAAAAAGAACCGGTTCAAAACCGGACAAGCTGCCCCCTCCTGCCCCATTACTTCGAAAAACATTCACAATAAATAAAGCTGTTGCTTCTGCCCGTGCATACGTAACCGGCCTTGGCTTTTTTGAACTCTATTTTAATGGTGAGAAAGTGAGTGATGATGTCCTTGCACCAAACATATCACTATACGACAGACGAAATGACCTCGGTCCAATCGGAATTATGATCAGAAATAATTTCAGGGAGTACCGCGTTCTTTACCTTTCATACGATGTTAAGGAATTTCTGAAAACCGGCGAAAATGTTGTCGGTGCTTTACTGGGCAACGGCTTTTACAATCCTGCAAGTTACTGGTGTGAGGGATACGGAACGCCGAGATTCCTTGGCCAGATATATATTACATATACGGACGGAACAGAGCAGTTGATTGTAAGTGATCTGAGCTGGAAAGCTTCGAAAAGCCCGGTAGTGTCCGATTTAATCTATGACGGTGAGCATTATGATGCCCGTCTCGAACAACCCGGGTGGAATGCTCCCGGCTTCAATGATTCCAAATGGGAAAATGTTGTGATCAGGAAGACGCCTGAAGGTAAATTAAAAGCACAAATGTCGCCCACTGACCGGGTAATGGAAAGTTTATCCCCTGTTAAAATCGAACCCCTTGGCGACGGCCATTTCAGGGTGGATTTCGGACAGGAGATATCAGGATGGCTTCATCTCCTTAATGTTTCAGGTGAAGCCGGACACAGAATAGATCTGAAATATATCTGCGAATCGCCGAACGGAGATAATTCGTATACCATGAAAGGAGGAGGTCCCGAATCGTATGCAGCACGGTTCACATGGTTCGTATTCAGGGAGGTGGAGATCACTAACTGGCCCGGTGAGCTTAAACCTGAACAGCTGAAAGCTGAAGCCGTCTATACCAATATTGAAACAACAGGGAAATTTGAATGCTCCAATCCTCTCTTCAATACAATCAATAAGATATGGTGGCGGAGTGAGACTGACAACATGCATGGCGGAATTGCAAGTGATTGTCCTCACAGGGAGCGGTCACCATACACAGGTGATGGCCAGGTTTCGTGCATTACTGTCATGCACAACTTCGAAGCCAGGTCATTTTATACCAAATGGATACAGGATATATCAGGTGCCCAGAATCCTGAAAACGGCTATGTACCAAACGGCGCCCCCTGGCAGCCGGGATGCGGAGGTGGTGTTGCATGGGGTGCTGCTATCAACATAATGCCATGGGAATTTTATCTCCATTATGGGGATATTGATATGCTCAGGAACAATTATGAAGGGATGAAAGGATATATTAAATACATGCTTACCTGGACAGATGAAGATGGCATCATGTTTTCGCAGGCGCCTGACAGACAGAAACCTAACCAATGGCTCAATCTTGGAGACTGGTGCGCCCCCGGAAAGCTGCCGCCCGATAATCTGGTTCACACGTTTTATCTCTGGAGGTGTGCCGATATTACGGCAAGGGCAGCAAAAGCCCTTGGAAAAACGGCCGAGGCTGACGAATACAACATGCTGGCTGAAAGAACAAAAGCAGCTTTTCAAAAAAAGTTCTTTGATAATGAAAAGGGCTCATACGGTCCGAACGGGGGCAATATCTTTGCATTGAAGATGGGAATTCCTGAAGAACAAAAAGCGTTTGTAATTTCAGCAGTTAAAAATGATTTTGCCGCAAATAAGGGACATCTTGATACAGGAATATTCGGCACACAGTTCTTCTTCGAAATGCTATCTGATAATGGTCTTCATGACCTCGCTTATGAAGCCATGAACCAACGGACTCAACCTGGCTATGGATGGTGGATTGACCAGGGTGCCACTACAACCTGGGAGCAATGGGATGGAGATGGATCGCGGAATCATCCTATGTTTGGGGGCGGGATTGTCTGGTTCTACCGTAAGCTTGCCGGAATGAGTACTGATGAGAGTAAACCCGGTTATCGTCATATAATTTTCAAACCCCAACCTGCAGGGGATATTACTTTTACTTCCTATGCCAACCTGACTCCATATGGCTACGCCGCAATCAGCTGGAAAAAGGACAATGAAAAATTTAACATGGACATCACTGTTCCGGTCGGAAGCACAGCAACTGTTTATATTCCGGCATTAAAAGCCGATAGCATCACCGAGAGCGGTAGAAAAATAAAGAATTTGAAAACCATCACATTTCAGCGAATGGAAGCTGGATATGCCGTATACGAGGTAGAATCAGGAGAATACAAATTCGTATCGTTATAAAATATATTTTTTGCATTTTGACGCATCATGAAGATTTTATGGAATTATTTAAACCCTCATAAATGGACCATTTTTTTGGCTCTTGCACTTGCAGGCATCGGCCAGCTCCTAAGCCTGGTTGATCCGGTAATATTTGGTAAGATCATTGATGATTATGCCACCAGGCCAGGGAACCGACCTCAGAATGAGCTGGTCAGCGGCGTGCTCTTCTGGCTGGTGGTGGCCATTGCAATTGCACTGCTTGCTCGTATCGCCAGGTCGTTTCAGGATTATTTTTCGCGGCTTGCTGTTCAGAAATTCGGTATGCAGATATTCAATGACGGACTTAAGCAAACCCTCCGCCTATCCTTCCAGGAATTTGAAGAGCAGCGTAGCGGAGAGACATTATCAATATTGCAGAAAGTCAGGACCGACACACAGCAGTTCATGAATTCCTTCATCAACATTCTGTTTTCATCTATTGTCGGTATCGGATTCCTGATCTGGTATTCCGTCACAAAAAACTGGATGTTAATCCCGGTCTTTGTTATTGGCATCCTGATCCTGGGATCATTGACAGGACTGCTCAGCAAAAAAATAAAAGTCACTCAACGGTCAATTAACCGTGAAACAAACAAGATGTCTGGGGTTATTACAGAATCACTCCGGAATATTGAGCTTGTAAAAAGCCTTGGCCTTACCTACCCTGAGATAAAGCGCCTGAAGGAGCAGACCTTAAAGATTTTCAATCTTGAGATGGAGAAAGTAAAAAAGGTGCGCACGCTTAGCTTTCTTCAAGGAACAATGCTAAGCATCCTTAAACAATCCATCCTGTTTATTCTTCTCTGGCTTATCTTCAGGAAAGTCCTGACTACAGGGGAACTAATAGCTATGCAATTCATTTCCACTTCAATATTCGGACCTTTGCAGGATCTGGGGAATATCATTCTGAGTTACCGTGAAGTAGAAGCCTCCGTGAGCGCATTCGATCAGTTAATGCACAAGCCGATAGAAAGCAGGCCTGATAATCCCATCGAGATCGGAGAATTACATAATATCCGTTTCAGGGATGTTGTATTTCGTCATAAAACAGCCAGATCAAGTGCCATAGATGAGATCTCATTCGAGGTAAAGACCGGTGAAACCATAGCGTTTGTGGGTCCTTCAGGTTCCGGTAAGTCGACACTTGTGAAATTGCTTGTCGGTTTGTATAAACCGGTAAGAGGTGAGATCTATTTCAATAAGCTATCTTCTTTGGATGTCAGATATAATGAACTTCGCAGGCAGCTGGGATTTGTCACTCAGGAAACCCAGCTTTTTGCCGGCACTATTAAAGAAAATCTGCTATTTGTCAAAGCCGATGCCACCGATGAAGAGATCTTAAGTGCCCTGCACAAGGCCTCGTGCGATCAGTTATTAAAAAATTCTCCCGGAGGCATTGATACAGTACTTGGAGAAGGAGGAATGAAATTATCCGGAGGTGAGAAACAACGCATTTCTATCGCGCGGGCTTTATTGAGAAATCCAAGGTTGCTGATTTTCGATGAAGCCACTTCATCACTTGATTCCCTGACAGAAGAAGATATAACCAATACTATCCGTGATTTTTCCGGGAACCGGGAGCAGATCACAATTTTAATTGCACACCGGCTTTCGACAATAATGCATGCAGATTTGATATATGTTCTGGAAAAAGGGAAGATCGTTGAGACAGGAACGCATGATGCACTTCTTCTGCAAAAGGGTTTGTATTACGCCATGTGGCGACAACAGATTGGTGAAAGAAGAGAGGTGCTTGTATAACATTCCTCCCTCGAATCAATAACGGTTACAAATGAATATATTTGATTCCTGGCAGACACTAATATCTAAATATGTGATAAAATATTATACAGACTGAACAGAATTATAATATTTTTGATTCTAAAAATTGCCTGGCAGGCTATATAGATATGAAATGGATTGTATTCATTATATATATGTCAGTTCAGTTAAGGATACTATTAATTTAAAAACAATAAAAATGGATATTGAAGAAATTAAAAAAAGAGTAAAAAAAGTAACAGCCAAAGTGCTTAAAATTGATGAATCAGAAATTTCAGACAACGCAAATTTTTCTTTCGACCTGGGAGCATCATCGATGCAAAGTGTACTGCTGGTAGCAAGCTTTCAGGAAGAATTCAACATCGAAATGGATGAACAAAAATCGTTGGAAGTTCAGACGGTTTCTGAAGCCGCTGAATTCATAAGCACATACCTCAATTGAACCTGATTTACAATAATCCGATGTCTGTAAGAAACGAAATCCATAAGCAGAACCTTGTAAAGATATTTAATCCCAAATCAATTGCTGTTGTTGGCACCAATAACGTAAAAGGTTCAGTTCCCTACGATATTTTATTCAATATACTGAAAACAGAATTTACCGGAATTGTATTTCCTGTAAGTCCGGGTGAAAAGTCAATTTGTTCTGTTAAGGCATATAAGTATGTACTGGATATCAGTGATCCGGTCGATCTGGCTATTATAGTTTTCCCTAGCGCTGTATGCCATTTGGCTCTGGAACAATGCGGGCAGAAGGGAATAAAAGGGGTAGTTATTATTTCTGCCGGCTTTAAAGAAGTAGGGGAAAAGGGGCTTGAGCGCGAAAATCAACTCAAACAGATCGCTGAAAAGTACGACATTTCTATAATTGGTCCTAACTGCCTTGGTATCATCAATACCGATCCGCTTGTTAATCTTAATGCCTCATTTGCCCGCAAGATGCCTGAACAAGGCAATATTGGCTTCCTGTCACAGAGCGGCGCCCTTTGCACAGCCGTTCTGGATTATGCCCTGGCAAAGCATATTGGTTTTTCAAAATTTGTAAGCTTCGGCAATAAAGCAGATATCAGCGAGATTGATCTGATCTATTATCTGATGGAGGATGATAAAACCAAAGTCATTTTATTGTATCTGGAAGAAGTTACTGATGGCCGAGCATTGATGAGAGCTGCAAGTGATGTCACGAGAATTAGCGGAAAACCGGTCCTGCTCCTTAAAGCAGGCCGTACTGTGGCCGGAGCTTCGGCAGCTGCTTCACATACGGGATCGCTGGCCGGGGATGATGAAATATTTGATGCAGCTTTTAAACAAGCCGGAATAATCCGCTGTGACAATATTGAGGAAATGTTCAATGTAGCAATAGCATTTGCCTATCAGCCGGCTCCACGATCGAATAGAGTTGCTATCATTACAAATGCAGGTGGTCCCGGTGTATTAACCACCGATGCAGCTATACGAGACGGACTTCAGCTTGCTAAGTTCTCGGAAGAAACCACCAGAGAGTTCAGAAAATCATTGCCGGCGAACGCAAACATTAAAAATCCTGTTGATGTTGTTGGCGATGCCCGTGCCGACAGGTACAACATTGCCCTTAACGGAGCCTTCAGAGAGGAGGATGTCGATGGGGTTTTCGTGATTCTGACCCCTCAATCAATGACAGATATTGAGACCATTGCAAAAGAGGTTGTTAAAGTATCGGGGCAATATTCCAAGCCAGTATATGCCTCCTTTATGGGAGAAGCAGATGTTGCTGTTGGTGTTGATATTTTACTTCGAAACAAAATTCCTCATTATATTCTCCCGGAATCCATGTGCCGGAGTTTCTCAAGGGTATACCGCTTTTATCGTGACATCGACAAAGAACCACATCCACAGCGTATTTATACCGATGTTGACACAAAAACCGTACACTCAATATTGGATGAAGCTATCCGGAATAATCATCTTTACCTGCCCGAGGATGAGGCTTCCAGTATACTCAAAATATATGGTCTACCGGTAGTTTCAACCAAACTGGCAACTTCGCCAGAAGAAGCAGCTTTAGTTGCCCTGAATATGGGATTCCCCGTAGTTATGAAAGTAATATCAGATGACATAATACACAAATCTGATGTAAAAGGGGTTGAACTAAATATAAATTCAGTCGAAGAAGCCAGGAACACCTACAACTCAATTATTGAGCAGGTTCAGCAAATTAGGCCCGAAGCGGGAATCAAAGGGATACAGGTAAGCAAAATGATCCTATCTGGTGAAGAAGTTATCCTTGGGATAAAAAGGGATCCTTCATTTGGTCCCATAATAATGTTCGGACTTGGAGGGGTGTATGTCGAAGTATTTAAAGATGTTAGCTTCAGAGTTGCACCGATTGATGATATTATAGCCGATTCCATGATAAAGCAGATAAAATCCTACAAAATCCTCGATGGTATCAGGGGAAAGTCGCGACGCGACATTGCTGCAATAAGAGAATGCCTTATCAGATTAAGCCAGCTTGCCCTGGAGTGTCCGCAAATTAAAGAACTGGATATCAATCCATTAATTGTTCTTGAAGAATCAAAAGGTTGTTATGTTGCCGATGCTCGCATTATGCTAAATGCCTCAACCACAAAATAATCCCAATAAATAAAATCTGTTAATAACATTTAAAAATCAAGCTATGAGAGTTATCATTAAAAAAGAACAAAGCGAGGCAGGAAAATGGACTGCTTCTTATATTATGGACAAAATCAAGAAAGCTAAACCCACCAGGGAAAAACCATTTGTCCTGGGCTTACCTACAGGATCCTCCCCTCTGCCCGTATACAAGGAATTCATAAAAATGCATAAGGCCGGCAAAATTTCTTTCAAGAATGTAATTACCTTCAATATGGATGAATATGTAGGTCTTGACGAAAATCATACTGAAAGCTATCATTATTTTATGTATGATAATCTTTTTAACCACATTGATATACCAAAGGAAAACATCAACATTTTAAATGGAAATGCAGAAGACCTTGAAAAAGAATGCGCCGACTATGAAAAAAAGATACAGGCAGTTGGTGGTATTGATCTGTTTCTCGGAGGGATCGGACCTGATGGCCATATAGCATTCAATGAACCAGGATCTTCCCTGACCTCCAGGACAAGGGTTAAGACCTTAAGATACGACACGATCATTGCTAATTCCAGGTTTTTTGGCGGAGACATGACCAAAGTTCCAAAACTGGCCCTCACAGTTGGTGTTGCAACAGTAATGGATGCTAAGGAAGTATTAATTATAATTACAGGACTTAGCAAAGCCCGTGCCTTAAGGGAAGTGGTTGAGGGAAGCATAAGCCATATGTGGACAGCTTCAATTCTTCAGATGCATCAGAGAGGCATTATTGTTTGTGACGAATCAGCCACTTCGGAACTTCATGTTGAAACGGTAAAGTATTTTATGAGTATCGAAAACTCAAACTTTGATAATCGGCAGTGGTAACAATCTGCTGTAAATAATGTATTATTAATCAATAAATTCCTTCCGCATCATGGCTTTCAGGAAACTGACTAAAGAAGAAATAAATACACTTCTTTCGCAAAACTGTTCTGCTGACAACTGGGCCGGAATAACAGTCAAGGAGGGATTTTCGCCCGTAAATATCAGAAATACCCGTTTTGAAGGCGACATAAAACTGGGAGATTATTCGGGGACGATAGAGATAGAAAATAACATTTTAAAGAAGTGCGGAATTAATAACAGCTCTATAAGTAATTGTGAAATTGGCGATTGTGTTTATATTTCGGAAGTTAAAAATCTGTCAAACTATATCATTCAGGGGAATGTTGTCATTTCAAATATCGGTTCCCTGGTCGTAAATAAAGAATCAACTTTTGGTAATGGAACTGAAATAGAAGTTTTAAATGAAGGAGGAGGCAGGGAACTGCCAATTTTTGACAGGTTATCCTCACAGATAGGTTATTTAACAGTGCTTTATCGTCATGACAAAGATTTCACTGGCAAAATACTTCATTTAATTAAGGACTATTGTGTAACAAAGAGATCAAACCGTGGGCTTATTCAAACCGGTGCAAGAATTCTGAATTCACTAACCATCTGCAATGTTCTTGTAGGCAGTTACGCCACAATTTCAGGAGCCGGATTGCTTGAAGAAGGAACCATCTGCAGCTGCATTGAAGCCCCATCATTTATTGGTGTTGGGGTCGTTGCGAAAAATTTTATTGTTTTATCAGGATCAACAGTTGAAGATGGGGCAATACTAACCAATTGCTTTGTGGGTCAGGGAGTAAAAATTGGTAAACAGTTCTCTGCAGAGAACTCTGTGTTTTTTGCCAATTCCGAAGCTTTTCACGGCGAAGCATGCAGCTTGTTTGCCGGTCCTTATACCGTTACCCACCATAAATCAACTTTAATGATAGCAAGCCTTGCTTCTTTTTTCAACGCAGGAAGCGGGACAAATCAGAGCAACCATATGTACAAGCTTGGCCCATTGCATCAGGGTATTCTGGAGCGGGGATCCAAAACCGGGTCATTTTCTTACCTGTTGCTTCCATGCCATGTTGGTGCTTTTACCGTTGTGATGGGGAAACATTACGCAAATTTTGATACTTCAGATTTCCCGTTTTCATATATCACGGAAGAAAACGGGAAGAGTGAGCTTACTCCGGCAATGAATATTTTCACTGTTGGTACCCGCCGCGACTGCGATAAATGGCCTGCACGCGACAGAAGAAAGGATCCAGATAAGCTTGACCTGATCCACTTCGATTTATTCAATCCCTGCATAGCTGGTAAAATGATTAACGGGATTAATATTCTTAGTGAACTGTCTGAAAAAACAGATCAAAAACAGGATTATGTTAACTACAATGGAATAACCCTACATCGCCTTCTTCTGAAGACCACCCGGAAGTATTATGAGATGGCCCTGAAAATATATATCGGCCAGGAGGTATATAAGCGCATTCAGGGTCTGGACGCAAATTCATCACTGACAGATATAGAGAAATATGCTGGCAGTCCACGGAACAGAAGGAATTGGCAAATGGGTGGATATTTGCGGATTGTTCTCGCCTGCAAGCAAAATTGATGAGTTGATCGACCGGGTCAAAACCGGTGAAACAGGATCGATTGAAGGGCTGAATAAATACCTCGTTTCAATTTTCAGCAACTATGAAAAATATGCATGGACCTGGTGTTCCAGCCTCATTAAACTGCAAAACGGCGAAAATCCTGAAAATTTAGAGGTCGATACTTTAATTCAAATTATTACTGACTGGAAAACAAATTCAATTAAGCTTAACAATATGATACTGAAGGACGCTGCAAAGGAATTTGATCCCGGAAGCAGGATTGGATTTGGTATTGACGGGGATATTAACACCAGAGAGAGTGATTTTAGAACCGTGCGGGGAACATATGACAATAATAAATTTGTGACCAGCCTGCAAAAAGAATCGAAAGAAACAGAAGAAAAAGCGGACAGGTTGATCGCGCTTCTCAAAAACTGGAAATGAGTTAATTATAAAATTTGGTTAAAGACCGGACGAAGCACCATTGTTGCTGAATTTAATATCAAACCTTAACTATTCTGACCATGCTAAATCTGAGTATTAAGAAACCCGGATGTTTCTTTCCTTTCCTTTTCTTTATGATAATATTATATTCCTGTAAAAAAGATCAGAAAGTATATTTAAATGAAAATGAATTCCGTGATAAGGTGTATGCCTGCTGGCTGGGAAAAAATATTGGAGGTACGCTTGGAATGCCATTCGAAGGGGATACAAATATTCACAATATCACTTTCTATACAAATCTGAAGGAAGGAGAACCGGCAGCCAATGATGATCTTGATCTTCAGATCCTGTGGCTGAAAGCCATGCAGGAGAATCATGCACACATTGATGCCTTCACACTCGGTAAGTACTGGCTTAAATACATTCCTGTCAACTGGAATGAATATGGGGTGGGTAAAAGAAATATGCTTACGGGACTTATGCCTCCAGTGTCGGGAGAATTCGATAATTCCAGATGGAAAACCAGCAATGGAGCATGGATCCGCTCTGAAATATGGGCATGTCTTTTCCCGGGGAATCCCCTTATGGCGGCTGAATTTGGAAGGGAGGATGCCTGCGTGGACCATGGCATGGCCGAAGGCACTTATGCTGAAATATTTACTTCAGCTGTAGAATCAGCTGCCTTCATTGAACACGATCGGGACAGTCTGATAAAATTTGGCCTGTCAATGATCCCTGACGAATGTCGTGTAGCAAAGGCAGTCCGGACCGCAATACTGGCTAAGCAGGAAGGAAAGGACTGGAAGGAAGCCCGAACAGCTGTAATTAAAAGTACAGAGGATATGGGATGGTTTCAGTCCCCCCGTAATATTGCCTTTACGATCATCGGATGGCTGTATGGCGAAGGTGATTTTGGAAAATCCATCTGCATTGCTATAAACTGCGGAGATGATACCGACTGCACCGGGGCCACTCTGGCTTCAATTTTCGGAATTATCGGCGGCACAAATGCAATTCCTGAAAATTGGCGCAAACCTGTCGGCAATAAAATCGCAACAGTAGCAATAACCGGTTTTGAAGCTCCTGCAACTCTTGATATACTGACCGATAGCACCGTACTCATGACCAAACGAGTGCTGGCCAAAGTATAACCTGCCTGTTACTATTGGTCCGGACAAAACAAATCTTCCCGAACCAGGGCAATCACTTAAGATTGACAGGAATGAAATTGAAAAGCTCTGGAATCTTTCCCCCTGGAAGGTGGTAAGACACAATACCGACTGGGTAATGTTTTTCGATTATTTCCAGGAGCCCTATATTCGGGAAAAAACTCGCACGCAAACTGGCTGTTTCAGTTTCAAACGTTAAAGGGGTTAATGAAACATATAAACTGAGTCATTAAGGGTCTACCTGACGACTGGCTGGTTCCGGATTGCCTGCTGATACAGTCGGCATACAGAAAGATGGGAAGAGAACCTTTAGATCTGTCGATTCTGGCAAATAAAATAAAAACTGATACAATCCGGTTAGGACTTGTTCTTGAAAGGGGTACAGATACCGATAGCATTCCTTTTACACTTTTCAAGAAAGCAAACCTATAACTCCGAGATTTGTCTGGCCTGCTCCCGGTCCGACTCCTTCGCATCTGACGAACAACCTTTTCTTTTCCTGGCATAAATCACAGTTACTTTGAAAGAACAGGGATCTGCCTGTTTATGGATTCTTCAAGCGAAATAAGAGTCTCTGTACGGATCACTCCGGGAATATTCTGGATCTTGTCGGTAAGTATATCGCGAAGGTGTTCATTATCACGGGTATAGACTTTGATAAATAACGAATAATTACCAGTGGTATAATGGCATTCTATTATCTCAGGTATTTCTTTGAATTTCTTGATGATATCACGGTAATGGCCGGGATGATCAAGATAAACGCCAATATAAGCGCATGTTTTAAAACCCACAAGAACAGGATCAACTTTGAATTCCGAACCTTTAATAACGCCGATCTTTATGAGCCTCTGAACACGTTGATGAATCGCAGCACCTGAAACATTGCACTCCCTTGCAACTTCCAGATAGGGAATTCTGGCATTTTTTGTTATAATATCGAGAATTTTTTTATCCAGATTATCGATATGAATATTTTCAGCCATTATTGTTGAATTAGGTTAAAAGGAGATGGGTTTTTGTACTTAATATTACAAATTTAAAGTAAAAAAGTAGAAATTTGACAGGCAGAAATAATTCTTTTATTTCCAGGATTTTAAGCACATTGCTTACTGATTCCGGATTAAAGTTTTCTGACGAACAGCTTGATCATCTGTTTATTTTTCCTGTCAGATCCTTAACATCACTGAATCCTCTGTCTGTCAGGTACTTTTCAATACCATCCAGAATTTTAACTGATATCTGCGGATCGATAAATGAAGCCGTTCCAACCTGGATTGCTGCAGCACCTGCGAGTAAAAATTCCATAGCATCATTGGCAGTCATGATCCCACCAATTCCTATAACCGGTATCTTCACAGCATTTGCAACCTGCCAGACCATCCTTAGAGCAACCGGTTTAATTGCAGGGCCGGAAAGACCTCCTGTAATTGTTGACAGGGATGGCTTCATTGTTCTGACATCGACTGCCATACCCAGCAGGGTATTGATCAGGGAAACTGAATCTGCTTTTTCCTCTTCGGCTATTCTGGCAAATTCCGTAATATCTGTTACATTTGGTGACAGCTTGACAATCAGTACTTTCGAATAAGCATCCCTGACAGCTCTTATAACTTCCCTGGCAGTATCAGGATTCGTTCCGAAAGCCATTCCTCCCATTTTTACGTTCGGACATGAAATATTAAGTTCCACTGCAGGAATTCTGTCCAGCTTGTCAATTCTCTTCGCGAGTGCAACGTAATCCTCAATATAACTTCCGTTTATGTTGACTATTACATTAGTATTGTATTCGGATACTTTGGGATATATATTGTTTTCGAAATAATCAATACCTTTGTTCTGCAAACCCACGGAATTAAGCATACCGGAAGGTGTTTCAGCCATTCTCGGATATGGATTGCCTTCCCTTGGCTCCATTGTTGTGCCCTTAAGTACGATTCCTCCCAGCCTTGAAACATCAATAAAATCATCAAATTCCGATCCATATCCGAAAGTTCCCGATGCAGTCAGAACCGGATTTCTTGAATTTCAGGTTCCCGATTGATATCCCGAGATTTACCATTTCAATTCCTTTATATTAAATACTGGACCGTCAATACAGGTGCAAAGATGACCCTTCACGGTATCCACAACGCAGCAGAGGCACGCTCCGATACCGCATGCCATCAGGTTTTCCAGAGAGACTTCGCATGCAATATTGTTTTTAATGCAATACCGTGCAACAGCTTTCATCATTGGCTGAGGACCGCAGCAGATATATCCTGTCAAAATGTTGGATTCTTCAGGACCGGATGATCTGTAAGCAAATCCTTTTTCACCTTTGGAACCGTCTTCGGTGGTGAGATGAACGATTCCCAACCGGAGATATTCTTCGTATTCTATAATGCGGTCACTGTTCCTGAAACCCAAAAGAACTTCAGGATTGTATCCGTTTGATTTTAAATATTTTCCGAGAAACAACAAAGGGGCTATCCCGCATCCTCCCCCAACCAGCAATATCTTTTCATTTTCACCAGGAATAGAGAAGGAATTTCCAAGAGGATAAATCATGTTGAGAACTGCTCCAGGCCGGAGCTTCGAAAGCGTTTCTGTTCCTTTTCCGGCTATCTGCACAAGAAGTTTGATAGTATTTTTCTCATAATCAACGTCATGGATAGATAATGGGCGACGAAGGAAAGTTTCCGGGCTTCCATCCACCTTTGCCTGAACAAACTGGCCTGGTTTCAGCTCTGGCAAATAGCTGTTACCTGTAAGCTCCAATACAAATATATCTTTATTAAGGGACCGGTTTTCCTTTACAGTGAAATCTTCAATCCGTTTTGCCATTTACAGACAGTTTTGTGCAAAGATAACTAATGAAATTATCTTTCAGGAAGAACCAGTCAGACTTTGTGTGGATAATATTCCTCAAAGCTCTTATCTTCGTAAAACCAGACTATTTTCGTTACCTGTGATATCTCTTTTCCGGGAAGTCATCGAAGCCAGAATCATCTGACTCTGAAGAACTTCGGTAGGATCTTTTCTTCTTTTTCAGATTGACTCTCGCTTACGATTTCCATTGATTTTTCAGACTTATCCGATCCGGGATCATCAAATAATGTAGCCAGACTGGGTTCATTATACATTGACCCTCTTACCAAATAATAACCAGTCACTTGAAATAAACGAATATTTCTCAAGCATTTTGATCACGAAATCGAGGCTTGGATCTGTTCCTGCCTGAAAGGATATGGGAGATCCCCGAAGGCTGAACTCCAATTTCTTCAGCAAACTGTGCTGAAGTCTTGTTTTCTTTTCTTAAAAATTCCAGAATTCTTTCCTTCATTTCTATGATTTTGTTATCACAAATGTAACTCAATATTAATTTACATTATGTAATTATAATGCATTACATATGTAATTCAACCAAAATAACTGAAACATACTATGCCTGTATAAAATGCTATTCTATTGATTTTAAGATAGATTAAAAAGGTTTTATTTAAGTATAACTTGAGTTTAGATGTATATATATCTGGTATATAATATATTAAATGAAATTATGAATCATTTTCTAAAGATAATTAAGTTATTTATTAAATATTCTTGTTCTTTAAATATGTTAGATAATGCATACTATAATGCTGGTATTTAATTGCTTATTTCTTAGTAAAAATAAAGTCGTGACAAAATTTAACTCTGTAACTTTAATTTATGTAATATATGATTTACACATGTAAATAATCATGTGATTTAATGTAATTACAAATGTAAATTATTCCATTTTTATGTTTAAGAGATGAAAATACCTTTTTCATTAATGTAATACCTGACGGGATCTGTTTCCCCTGATTCTGATGAAACAATAAAATTCCGCAGTATTTAACCCGCTCCCTGGTGATCTTTTCAAATATTGAAATGTAAGACAGTTAAGGAGCTTTAAAAAATAGTTACTTATTTAGGCGAATTATCGCAAAGATTCTTTTTCTTTAAAGCTCAAAATCAAGATAAATGGTTAAATCGAAATTCTCTATCCCCCTTCATTTCCAGATAATAATTATGCTTTTAGCCGGCGGTTTCTTCGGATATTATTTTTCGGATGCAGCTGGCTACACAAACTGGATAGGTGAAGTATTCCTTCGTGCCCTTAATATGATTATTGTGCCTCTGATCCTTTTTTCTATTACAACAGGTGTAGCCAGTGTCGGAAGCAGCGGAAATCTGGGGAGGCTGGGCTTGAAGACAATGGGATACTATGTTATTTCCACCCTTCTTGCAATAATTACAGGGTTCATTCTTGTTACTGCAATTAAACCCGGTGTAGGTGCTGAGCTCGGTTTCAAAACCTCAGTCGATGAAATATCAACTATTTCTGACAGTTTCGGTCAAACGCTTATAAAAATAATTCCTACCAATATAATTGAAGCTCTTGCACAGGGTCAGATGCTGGCAATAATCTTTTTTGCTGTTCTTTTCGGT
Source organism: uncultured Bacteroidales bacterium (assembly GCA_963831935.1). Taxonomy (GTDB): domain Bacteria; phylum Bacteroidota; class Bacteroidia; order Bacteroidales; family VadinHA17; genus LD21. The sequence goes on along the minus strand of CAWHSH010000005.1, from coordinate 22,169 downwards.
TTTTTCATTACTAAGATCAATGAAAAGCCCCAACGTTTGCTGATGGATGTGTTTAATGCAGCCCTTGATGTAATAATGAAAATAACCTTGTTTATCATAAAATTTACACCTTTGGGCATATTCAGTATAACTGCAAAAGTAATTTCCCAGCAGGTTCAGCTTGGAAACGAGATTAGTGAAGTCATCAGCAGATTGGGGCTCTATTTCATTACAGTTCTGGCAGGTTTGTTCTTTCACGGACTGGTCACATTACCCTTATCAGTTAAGTTGCTTGGGCGGGCAAATCCGATCAGGCATTTTAAAAATATGGCGACGCCCTTACTCACTGCTTTTTCAACTTCTTCCTCAAATGCAACTTTGCCACTGACCATGGAAGCCGTTGAAGATAACGACGGAGTATCAAACAAAATAGCAAGCTTTACACTACCTCTCGGAGCTACGATAAACATGAACGGAACAGCACTCTATGAGTGCGTTGCAGTGATCTTTATTGCCCAGGCATATGGTATCAGTCTCACATTCGGACAACAACTTATAGTTGTTTTCACCGCGCTGCTGGCTGCAATCGGGGCAGCAGGAATACCAATGGCAGGACTCGTTATGATGGCTGTGGTCCTTAAAGCTGTCGGCCTTCCGCTTGAAGGCATAGGCCTTGTCCTTGCGGTCGATCGTATTCTTGATATGTTCCGCACTGCAATCAATGTGTATGGGGACACATGCGGTGCAGTCATAATTGCTAAATCGGAAGGTGAAACACTGAAAGTCTGATCCCTGGATTCCTGTTCGGCAAAGTGTTTTCGACCAGTTGCCTATATCGTTCATTTATATCAGTTTAGAACATAAACGACACCTTTATTTCAGGACTGCCATATATGCCATATCCTGAATCATTCAGAGCCCAGAGGAATGTCAGATTCATTGAAGATCTCGGTCCCAGCTGCTGCCTGACACCTCCACCTGCCAGGAAAGTATTTAGCAGAAATCTTTTTGAAGTGTAGGGAGGATCCTTAAAATAGGATGATTCAAGACTGAGCAGCCTCATATTCACCATGGAGGAACAGTCCGATATGCAGGCCAAGCGGAATTATATTATCAAGATCCTGAAGAAAGACTACCTCAGTATACATTTTGCCACCATAAAGTGTTGTATGCTCAGAGTAGAATTTAAAATAACGAAAATCAGGGCCTGCAGCAATGCTGATACGTGGTAAAAGCCATAATCCCACAACCGGGGAAATAGCAATATCCGTATAGGTTCCGAATTGAAGACCAAAGCTGCCGCCATAAAATAACCTCTCCTTGAAGGGAGGTGCTTCATCCCGTTTCTGCTGACCATAAACTGTCTAAAACAGAGACAAATACCAAGAATACAATGAATCCGGTTTTCCAGATCATCTTCACAGATCACATGTCTTATTTCAGAAAGGATCATCATATCGACAATTTCGTAACTTTACACTAAAGCTCAACAAATAAACGAAAAAAACTCTTACCAAATTACACGTTATATATGAATATAATTATAAACGGCGGTTCAGGAGGAATTGGGAGGGAGGTAGTTCTCCAAATGGCAAATAATAAGGATAACCAGATACTTTTTACAGGAAGGGACGAAGAAAGATTAAAAGATATAGCAGCCTTATGTACAAATGAAAATGTTTCTTATCTGCGGTTTGACCTTTCGGTTCTCAGAAATGAAGCTGAAGCTGTAAGGGAGAAGATTTTTAACCGTTTTAGCAAGCTTGATATCATGATCAACTGTGCAGGTTCTCTTGTTGTCAGGGACTTCCTGGAGATCGCGGACCAGGATGCAAGGATAATGATGGAGACTAATTTATTCGGACCTGCAACTTTTATAAAAATGCTTGTTCCCTTAATGGCAAAGGGTTCACATATTGTAAATATATCAAGTATGGGAGGCTTTCAGGGGAGTGCAAAGTATAAGGGTCTTGCTTACTATAGTGCATCGAAAGCCGCTTTGGCATGCCTTACAGAATGTCTTGCAGTGGAGCTCGCTGAACGGGGCATCAGTGCTAATTGTCTTGCGCTGGGATCTGTTCAGACTGAGATGTTCAAAAATGCATTTCCAGGGTTTAAAGCTCCACTTCAACCGGCAGAGATGGCGGCATTTATATCATATTTCGCTGTCAACGGGAATAAATTCTTTAACGGGAAAATTTTGCCGGTCGCTGTGTCAAATCCTTAATCATATTTCTTGATTTCAATTTTTCCATCCAGGGCAAGCAATCCATTATAAGCCAAGGCCTTGATCTCATCTTCACCAGGGTAAACGAAAACTTCCGCAATAAATTCCACCATCACTTTTATTCTTTCAACATGTGATTGATTGTGAGCTAATCCACCTGTGAGTATAATAGCATCCACCTTTCCGTTAAGCACGGCAGCTGCTGCACCTATTTCTTTTCCTATCTGGTAGGCAAGTGCTTCAATGATCAGCCTGGCATTCTGATCTCCTTTATCAACCCTGTCACATACGTTTATGAAACTGTTTGTGCCCAGGTATGCTACCATACCTCCTTTTCCTGTAATCATCGATTTTAGCTCGGAATAGGTGTATTTGCCACTCATGCAAAGATCTATCAGCTGACCTGACGGAAGTCCCCCGGAACGTTCGGGAGAAAAAGGACCATCCCCGTTAAGGGCATTGTTTACGTCAACCACTCTTCCTTTTTTATGCACTCCTACACTGATGCCTCCTCCCATATGAGCGATAATAAGATTCATTTCCTCGTATTTTTCGCCAACCACATCGGCATGCATACGGGCAATGGCTTTCTGATTCAAAGCATGAAAAATTGAAATCCGTTCGATGGACGGATGCCCTGAAAGCCTAGCGACCGGTTGTAACTCATCCACTACAACAGGATCAACGATAAAAGCTCTGGCCTTTGGTAAAGACGTTGCAATATCGTCTGCTATCAATCCTCCTAAATTACTTGCATGCTGCCCCAATACTCCAGTGAATAGATCTTCCTTCATTTTTTCATTGACCTCATAAATGCCTGATTCAATGGGTTTTATCAGTCCTCCTCTGCCAACTGCTGCCGCAATTTCTGAAAATTCAGTGCAATTTTCAGCCAATTCGTTCATGATCAGATCTTTCCTGAAATGAAACTGGTCTGTAACCCTCGAAAATCCTGACAATTCTTCACTGGAGTGTCTCAGATTTTTTTCAAAGATCAGGTTCCTTTCCTCAAAAAGGGCAAATTTCGTGGATGTAGATCCGGGATTAATTGCCAGGATTAGTCTTTTGGCCATATAAAATGATTTGAATAATTGCTAGATATCTGATAATAAGTGGCTAAGCCATTAAACAGGAGAGTGCAATGCAATAGAATTTCGATTTTTCACTTTCGCTCCTTGACATCACCACAACAGGCTTTGAAGTTCCTCTTATTATTCCTGCAAGTTCCCCCTGTGCAAAAAGCATGAGTCCTTTGTAAAAAGGATTGCATGCTTCAAGTGAGGGGAAAAGAAGTATGTCTGCTTCACCATTGACAGGGGTGTTAATTCCCTTGATTTCAACGCTTTTCTTGTCACATGCAAGGAATATGTCAAGAGGGCCGTCCATTATGCAATTTTTGATCCTTCCCTCCCCTGCCAATCTGCACATTTTAGGATAATCAGAAGAGCTTTTAAAATGACGGCTTAATTTTTCGGAAGCTCCTATAAGGGCTATTTTTGGCTTGTTTATTCCAAATCGCCCGGCCATTTCAATCGCATATTCGGCCATTGCTATCTTTTGGGACAGGGTCGGAAAAGGGATTACAGCCGGATCAGTAATAAAAAGCAGTTTATGGTATGCCGGTATTTCGAGAGCGCAAACATAGCTCAGAACTGCATCAGGGAGCATTAGTCCATTGTCCTTATCCATTACAGCCTTCAGGAATTTATCAGTTCCCACAAGCCCTTTCATTACGATATCAGCATCATGGTTCCTGGCGATACTAACAGCCTCTGATGCAGAACTTATTTCATCTTCTGAGTCAACGAGGGTGAACAATTCATGATCAATGCCTGCTTTCCGGCAAACACTCTTAATCTCAGGTGAATGGCCAATCAATATAGCTTCAGCTAAACCGCAATTTACAGCTTTGTGAATCGCACTTATGGTATGGGTATCCTGAGCCCAGGCCACAGCTATCCGATGCTTTTTATGAAGTGAAAGTACCCTTTCAACCATTTGGTCAAGCGATCGGATCATTGCTGTCTATTTTTATTTGCTTGCTGCTGCTGCAAGGAGGATACTATCATACTTGGCCTGTTCAGAGTCGGACCTGGACGTAAGCACTATAGGAACCTGTGCTCCAAGAATTATTGAAGCAACCTTTGCTTTTGCAAAGAAAACAAGGGATTTATAAAGCACATTGCCGACTTCTATATCGGGCATCAGCAGAAGATCAGTATCACCTGCGACCTCGCTCTTAATCCCTTTGAACTTGGCGCTTTCAAGACTAACAGCATTATCAAATGCAAGTGGTCCGTCTATAATACAGTCACGGATCTGATCGCGCTGATTCATCTTCGAAAGCAATGCCGCATCAAGTGTGGCTTCCATATTCTCATTAACCATCTCTACTGCGCCCAGTACAGCTACCTTTGGCTTTATGTATCCCAGTCTGAGAAGAAATGCCACTGAATTATTAACAATAGCTATTTTGTCCTTAAGATTTGGAGCGATATTCATTGCCACATCGGTAACAAAATCAGCTTATGATACGTATCCACCTCAAAAAGAGCAATGTGTGACAGGAGGTTGCCCGTCCGGAGTCCCCACTCTTTATTGAGGACACTTTTTAAAAGAGTGGAAGTGCCAACCTTTCCCTTCATAAGAATATCAGCCTGTTTGGTACTCAGCATCTTAACAGCCATTTCAACAGCCATGTCAGTCGAAGACTCATGAATTATCCTTAATCCTGAAATATCATAGCCATTTTCAGCGCATATGTTCTGAATAACTTCTTTATCACCAATGAGAATGGGCTCAATAATTTCATCCTTCCATGCTCTTATCACAGCACTTAATGAATGTTGATCCTGAGCAGCTGCAAGTACAAGTTTTTTTCTGGGTTTGCCGGCCACAATTCCTTTTAGGTCCGACATGCTTCTTAACACCATGGAGTATCTATTTAAGAATTAGTACCACACAGTATGATGTTCAACGATATATTTAGTATCGGAGGCGATAACAAATTCCTCGTCAGTGGTAATGCACATTACTGTAGCTTTTGACTCAGTTTTTGAAATTACTTTATCTTTTCCCCTAACGCCATTATTAGCATCGTGATCAAATTCTATTCCAAGGCTTTCCATATCTGAGCAGATCATAGCCCTCATTTTAAAATCATTTTCCCCGACTCCTCCGGTAAAGACAAGAAGATCGAGTCCGTTCAGAACTGCAATATATGATCCGATGAATTTTTTGACCTTGTAGGCATACATATTAAGTGCAAGAAGAGCTTTTTCATTTCCTTCGACGGCAGCAGCCTCAAGATCACGCATATCCGATGATAACTGGGATATACCTGCAACGCCGCTCTTCTTGTTTATCAGATTATTAACTCCTGTTACGTTAAGATGTTCCTTGTCTGCTATATAAATGAGTACTCCTGGGTCAATCTCACCTGTACGTGTTCCCATTATCAGTCCGTCAACCGGAGTGAAACCCATTGAGGTATCAATCGATCGACCCTGCTTAATGGCAGTAATTGATGCCCCGTTGCCCAGATGGCAAGTTATGATTTTTAAGTCCTTTATATCCTTACCCAGGATAGCGTGCGGCCTTTAAAGCAACAAATTTGTGGCTGGTACCGTGATATCCGTATTTCCTGATTTTATACTTTTCGTAGTATTCATAAGGTAAAGCGTACATATATGCATAGTCCGGCATAGTCTGGTGAAATGAAGTATCGAAGACAGCAACCTGTGGAACTCCCGGGATAAGCTTTTCAACAGACAGAATACCTTTAAGATTTGCAGGATTATGAAGGGGAGCAAGATCACTGCAGATCTCGATCTGGTCGCTTCACCTCATTATCAACAAGCACGCTTTCCTTGTAGCTTTCTCCTCCGTTTACCACACGGTGACCGACTGCCTTAATCTCATTCACGTTCTTAATAACACCATGTCTGGAATCTGTCAGAGCTGCCATTACAAGATTTATTCCGATCGTATGGTCGGGAATATCATTTATTACCCTGTATTGTTCTCCCCTCGTGGGTTTATGAGTCAAGATGCTATCATTCAAGCCAATACGTTCCAGAAGTCCTTTTGCCAGCATTTCACATCCGTTCGACATGTTAAATAACTGATATTTGATAGAAGAACTTCCGCAGTTTAAAACAAGGACAATCATTTATTCAATAGGTTATGAGACATTAAAAATTTATTTTTTTGCCGCCGCCTGATTGGCGGTAATTGCAATCATTGACACGATGTCGTTAACGGAGCAGCCACGGGAAAGATCATTAATCGGTGCTGCCATTCCCTGAAGTATAGGACCTATAGCTTCTGCCTTGGCGAGACGCTGGACAAGCTTGTATGCTATGTTTCCGCAATCAAGATTCGGGAAGATAAGAACATTGGCCTTACCGGCAATCTTGCTTCCCGGGAGCTTTTTTCTGCCCGATTGACTCCACCAGTGCCGCATCACCCTGAAGTTCACCGTCGATCATTAAGTCGGGAGCCATTTCCTGAGCTAACCTTGTGGCACTGACAACTTTATCGACCAGTTCATGCTTTGCGCTTCCTTTGGTGGAAAAGCTCAAAAAGGCAATTTTCGGTTCAAAACCTGCAATAGCCTTGCAGTATGCGCAGTTGCAATAGCTATTTCAGCAAGTTCCTTATCAGTGGGATCCGGATGAACAGCTCCGTCAGCAAAAATAAGAACACCTTCCTCCCCAAATGTTTTTTCGGGAAGTATCATTAATAAATGCGCCCGAAACAACAGATATTCCTGGGGCTGTCTTTACATAATGAAAAGCAGGCCTCAGTACATCTCCTGTAGCATGGTCGGCACCCGAAACCTCACCATCAGCATCACCATTCTTAATCATCAAAACACCCAGATAAAGAGGGTCCTCAATCAGCCTCGAGGCTTCTTCACTGGTCATACCCTTATTTTTCCTGAGCTCTACCATCAGGTCGATATACAGGTTTTTCTTTGTCGTGAGACTTAGGGTTTACTATTTTCGCTTTTGAAAGATTTTTTAATCCAAGTTGTTGCTGCATGAGAAGCGATTTCATCAGGATCCCCAATTAAAATTATTTGAGCTAAGTCCTTCTGCAATCTGCAATATCAGCCGCTTTAATATTTCTTTCTTCATATCCTTCCGGAAGGACAATCCTCATATTATGTTTTTTAGCATTAAATCTTATACGATCAAGCAATTCCATTGTATATCAATTATTTAAATTATTCTACTTCCTGGTTTAAATGTACGAAAAAAAAGTTCGATTATACAATTATGAGATGTCATGATTATTGCCCTGGTGTTCTATTTTTTCGGGAAAAATCAATTTTGCTTCTTTAAATCTTAAAAGAGATGATCAAATCATTTTCTAAATTTGCGCAGTTCAAAAAACAAACTTATATGAATTCTTTTACCGGCAGACTGGATTCTCTGAAAGGAAGTATTGAAGGGCGATCTCAAATATGATCTTATCACCAAAACAATATATTCGACCGATGCCTCGGATTACAAAGAACAACCGGTCGCTGTTGCCTGGCCTAAAAGTCCGGACGATATAAGAAAAATATTGTCGTTTGCCAGGGCAGAAAAAATCGGAGTGATAATGAGAGCCGGCGGTACATCACTTGCAGGACAGGTTGTGGGTCCCGGCATTATTAGTAGATATATCAAGGTACATGAACAGGATACTTGAGGTTAACAAGGAAGCCAGGTGGGTAAGGGTTGAACCCGGAGTCGTTCTTGATGAACTGAACTTGCATTTACAGCCTACGGCCTTTTCTTCGGACCTGAAACTTCAACCTCGAACAGATGCAATATGGGAGGTATGGTCGGTAATAACTCATGCGGCTCACATTCCGTTGTATATGGGTCAACAAGGGATCACACGATTGAACTTGAAAACTATCCTCGGCGATGGCAGTGAAGTTACTTTTGGTCCTGTCGATAAAACGGTCTTTGATGAAAAATGCAATCAGGATAACCTTGAAGGGAAAATATACCGGAATATCAGAGAAATCCTTGACAATCCGGAAAACAGGAAAAGTATAAATGAGAATTATCCTGATCCCAGGATTCCAAGACGGAACACTGGTTATGCACTGGACCTTCTGCTTGATTCTGAAATCTTTAGATGAGAAATCAGGCAAACCATTCAACTTCTGCAAGATTCTTGCAGGATCGGAAGGGACACTTGCTGTCTCAACCGAGATTAAGCTTAAACCTTGTCCCTTTACCACCTGCTTTTAAAACAGTTGTCTGCGTCCATCACAGGGACAGGGATGAAGCTTTTAAAGCGAACCTGATTGCTTTGAAATTCAAACCGTCTGCAGTTGAGCTTACTGATGACAGGATACTCGAACTTACAAAAGATAATCTGAGCCAGAAGAATAACAGGTTTTTTCTTGACGGTGATCCGGGAGCTGTAATGATGGTTGAATTTGCAAGGGACACTGAAGAACAGGTCGAAGCAGTCACAAAAGACATGATTGATGCCCTGAAAGCGGCCGGTTACGGTTATTCCTACCCTGTTGTGAGAGGAAGTGACATGGTAAAAGTATGGGATCTCCGAAAGGCAGGCTTAGGTGTTCTGGGGAATATGAAAGGTGACAGAAGATCTGTTTCACTGGTTGAGGATACGGCAGTGAGAGTAGAGGATTTACCTGCTTACATGGACGATTTTGCGAAACTACTTGCAGCTCATGGAAAGGATTCAGTCTATCATGCGCATATCGGGACTGGTGAGCTTCATATAAGACCCGTATTGAATCTGAAAGATCCCGGGGATGTTGAGTTATTCCGGACTATAGGTCTGGAAACAGCAAAACTGGTAAAGAAGTACCGGGGCTCATTAAGCGGTGAACATGGCGACGGAAGACTCAGAGGAGAATTCATTCCGATAATACTGGGAGAAGCAAACTATGCATTGCTTAAAAAACTTAAAACATGCTGGGATCCGGATAATATTCTGAATCCGGGTAAGATTGTTGACACTCCATTAATGAATACCTTCCTGAGGTATAAGCCGGGAACGGTAACTCCTGATATCGAAACTATTTTTGATTTTTCATCAACCGACGGTGTAATAAGGGCTGCAGAGAAGTGCAACGGGTCAGGCGATTGTCGCAAATCGATGAAAATCGGAGGAACAATGTGCCCCAGCTTTATGGCTACAATGGACGAGGAAACCTGTACCAGGGCACGTGCCAATATTCTTCGTGAATTTTTGAGCATGGAAGGTCAGGATCGCTGGGATCATAAAGAAATATATGATATCCTCGATCGTTGTCTGGGCTGCAAAGGATGTAAATCGGAATGCCCTTCAGGAGTTGATATTGCCAAAATGAAATCTGAATTCCTTCAGCATTGGTACGACAAGCACGGAGTACCGCTACGTACATTCCTGATAGCTTACATTTCAACCTTTAACAGATTGGGCGCACTGCTACCACATATCTACAATTTCTTTCTGAAAAACAAAGCCTTGTCAGGACTGCTGAAAAAGTCAATTGGGTTTGCTGAAGAAAGATCAATCCCGCTTGTCAGTAAATCAAGTCTTGAGAAAATGGATAAAAAGGAATCTGTCTGATTTAAATCCGGCAAATCCATCAGGTTCTGTCTGCCTGTTTATCGATGAATTCACAAATTATAATGATACCGAAGCAGGTATTGCGGCCGTGAAATTACTGACTGGACTTAATTACAGGGTGGTAGTTACAGATCATGACTTAAGCGGCAGAACATTCATTTCGAAAGGCCTTCTCAGGAAAGCAAGGAAAATTGCAGTAAATAATGTCAGAATGCTTTCTGACATTGTGGATGAAAATCAAGCCACTTATTGGCATTGAACCTTCCGCGATCCTCGGATTCCGTGACGAATATCCCTGATCTGGTGAATGGGGAATTACGGAAAAATGCACGAAAACTGGCAGCAAACAGTTATATGATCGATGAATTCATTGCAAGTGAATTCAAAGCAGGCAGAATTAAAGAGGAATCATTCACCAACAGGGAGCTTCGGCATAATTTTACACGCCCATTGCCAGCAAAAGGCAGTTGCCTCTTCAGCCTGCTCCATTGAAATGCTGTCAATACCTGTCGAATTTCACTGTAAAAGAAATCCCATCAGGATGCTGCGGCATGGCCGGATCATTCGGATATGAAAAAGAGCACTTTGAATTGTCAAACCAGATCGGAAATCTTGTTTTATTTCCTGAGATAAGAAATAGCAGTGAACATGTGGTTATTGCGGCTCCTGGGACTAGTTGCAGGCATCATATAAAAGATGGTACCGGAAGAACTGCCAGGCATCCTGTTGAAATACTTTTCGATGCCCTTAAATATTAAGAAAGCTTGGGAAATATTCTGTGTCTCTGATGTATTAAACGGATGTATATGTAAAATTTCCCGCAGATATCAGCATATCTTCGCTGATCTTTCTGCGAGAGATCTGCGATATCTGCGGGAAACTAGAAAGCAATTATCTAAAGTTCCAGAGTAAATTTGTCAGCATCATTCAGTACCGGAAATTTTTTGCGGAATTTCAACAGATCTGCAACTGAAATGTCTCCGGAAACATAACATTCCTTATTTTGAACGCCCGATGCAATTATTTCCCCGAGAGCTTAAGATCATTGAATCCCCGCAGTGTCTATTTCCTTCACCGTCGGTGCCTATGCGATTGGCTCCTGCTACATAACAAATGTTCTCAATGGCTCTGGCTTTCAAGCAATGTCAGCCAGACATCTCTCCTGCTTTCAGGCCAGTTTGCAGAATTGATAAGAAGGTCGTAATCATTCCTGATTCTGCTCCAGACAGGGAACCGAAGATCATAACAGATATTCGGGCATATATTTAATCCTCTGAATTTAAATACAATACGCTGATTGCCCGGAGTAAATAATTTATCCTCATTCCCGGGACTGAAAAGATGTCTTTTATCGTATTGCCAGACTTTCGCCGGAAGGGGAAACAAAGATCCACCGGTTAAAAAAATGATTACCTTCTTTTATTATATAGCTCCCGCAAATACCATAATTACCTGTTTTCGACATACTTATCATCCAGTCAAAAGTAAGGGAACGGGGAGCTTCGAATAGTTTTTCAGGATTCATTGAAAATCCTGTGTTGAACATTTCCGGAAGAATTACAATTTCACTTTCAGATGGAATTGAAGAAACCATTACACCAAGATTTTCAAGGTTTTTTAGCTTGTTCTCCCACACAATATCAGGTTGGATGAGTGTTATTTTCATTTCTAATTATTCAGCAGGAAAGATGTGAATATAATGGTCTGTATGCAAATTTATTTCAATATTTTCTAAAAAAAAGGGGCTTGCTGAAAGCCCCGGAAACAATTTATGACACCGCTATATTGTGGTGGATTTATTTTTGTGCGTTCAGGGAAGTATAGTAATCGGTGAAAATTTGGTTTATAAGCGGTTTATAATAAAGCCAGAAAAACCTTCTTGTGATCATCAGGCTTATCTGAATAAAGTATCCCTTTAAGCTTATCGAATCCCTTGATCCTGTGATGTCCAGAAGCAAACCTTGTTGGTTGCAAAATCACCTGAGAAATAATAAATTCTCTGGTTGGTAGGTTCCTGAATTACTGCCGGAAAATCAGGGCTGAGGGAATTGCTGCTCAGCAGAGTATCCCCGAGAGCAGTTGTTTCAAAATGAAACTTTGAAATCACATTGCTCTGAAGAGGATCGATAATGTCGAACCAGTTATTGAATGCCACAGACGCTGGCACTCCATATTTTTGACAGTTTTCAGCATCTGTAACTATATAAGGTAATGCATTTTTCAGATGGGTTCCTTCTTCAAGCACGATAATGTTTTTTTCATTGAGTATAACTATTCCGGGTTTGATAAAAGTCCATGGCTTTTTGTATTCTTTCCTGTACATAGCGGTCATCCATATAGGAAAATCCCTGGATGTGGAATCAAGTTTTTCGAAATATTTGCCCGACCACCCTGAAAAACTTATACCAAGTTTTTCCTGTGTCCTGTATGACTCGAATGCAGGTGTTGGGAAATCAAAGGAATTGTATTCAAGGATTATCAGCTTATTCCTGTTCTTCATCTCATTTATAAGCAGATAATCGGTGTTATTCAGACCTCCGTAAATTTTACTGGATCTCCGGCTTTTATTTACTCCTGCATACCAATCGTTGAAGAATACTCCGTAAGTATCAGCAATATATAGAGCGTCGATTTTCTGAGGCAGATCGATCATTTCAGACAGATGATATTCTTTTTTGCTGCTTCCCCTGTCTTTAAGAGGCCGTGTCGGAGAAAATCCGTAGTAATCTTTTTTATATGAGTAACCGTTCTTTTTTTCTTTCTTAACGAATCTTTCACTGTTAAGAATCCAGGTGAACGACTTGTGTTTCAGACGGTCAAGTGTGGGAACAGTTTTGTCAAGAATAACTATATCAATTGGCTTTCTTATCCTGGAAGGACCAACGGACGAAGCTAATGAATGGCACGACAAGGACTAATACCAGGATAATAATCGTTATTAGCAGAGGCTTTTTCATATCTGAAAAAATTCAAATACTATGTTAATTGCACTTTTAGACAGTTAAATAACTGCTAAAAGTATCAATTTATTTTCTTTGGGTAAAATAAATTTTGCATCAATATAGTAAAAATTATCTAAAACAAGGGCGCTTAATAGCCGCATGCAGTGTTCTCGCCTCTCCTGTCAGCTCCTCCTTCTTTCCTCCCGTCAGGCGATATCAGGATTGCGTTGACCCTCCCGATCGCTTCACGTTTGTTCAGGTGGTAACCCATTGTTTCAAGCCTGGAAATGGTAGTACCGTCAAGCGAATTAGTCTCATAGCTTATATAATCTGGAAGCCATTGATGATGAAATCTTCCGGCATCCACCGCCTGCCGGATACCCATGCCAAAATCAATTACATTCGTAATTACCTGTAATACAGACGTGGGGATAGTTGATCCGCCAGGTGATCCTGCAACCATAAATAATCTTCCATCCTTTTCTGCAATGACTGGTGTCATGGAACTCAGCATTCTTTTTCCCGGAGTTATTGAATTAGCTTCACCACCAGTTAATCCATACATATTCGGAGTACCCGGCTTCAGTGAAAAGTCATCCATCTGATTATTCATCAGGAAGCCTGCACTATCAACAACAATGCTATTACCAAAACCTCCGTTAAGAGTAGTGGTCGCAGCAACAGCGTTACCCATATGATCCACAATTGAATAATGCGTTGTTTCTTCGCTCACCTCAACCATCAGGGAACCGGGTCCGATCTGCAGTGATGGAGTCGCTGAATATTCAGAATAATTTTTCATGCGATTCCGTAAGTAACCGCTGTCTAATATTTCCTTAACCGGCACCTGAGTATATTCAGGATCACCAAGATACCTTGAACGGTCAGCAAATGCCCTTCTCTCTGCTTCTGCTATGAGATGCACTGACATCCATGTATGGAAACCCATCTTTTTCAGATTATAAGGTTCGATCATCCCGAGTATTTGCAAAAGAATGATCCCTCCCCCTGAAGGAGGTGAGACTGAGGTAATTTTATAGCCATGGTAAATTGCGGAAACAGGATCCCTGAATTCTGACCTGTATCCTGCGAGGTCCTCCGCAGTGATTATTCCGTTCCCTCTTTTCATTTCCTTAACAATCAGCCTGCCAGTTATGCCGGAATAGAAACCTTCCCTTCCGTAATCCCTTATCCTTGCAAGTGTAAGGGCAAGATCTGGCTGCATGAGGGTATCTCCTTCATTCCAGGGTGTGTTTTTTACAAAATCAGGTACAGATATGTTCCTTGAAAGGAACTGTTCCCTGTTGTTATTCAGATCGGCAGCCTGACTTTCAGTTAAAGGGAATCCTTTCCTGGCGAGATCGATTGCTGGTTGAATCACATCACGGAAAGGAAGCAGTCCATACTTTGAATGCACATTGAGCATCCCGTCTACTGTTCCCGGGACGCCTGAGGCTAAATGAGTATCGGTACTCAAATCCTTAACAATGTTGCCTGAAGCATCAAGGTACATATCCCTTGATGCAAGAAGGGGTGCCTTCTCCCGGTAATCGACCATGTCTGTTCTTCCATCTGCCTCTCTGATTATCATGAAACCACCTCCCCCGATATTACCTGCTTCGGGATAGCACACGGCAAGCGCAAATTCTGTTGCAACGGCTGCATCAACGGCATTTCCGCCTTTTCTGAGTATTGCCACTCCAATCCGTGAACTTTCCGGATGTGCAGAGACAACCATGCCGCTGTCAGTTACAATATAGTGCCCCTCCGATACTTGGGGCTTTTTAACCTCAGAGGTTACGCAACCATTGAACAATGTGATTATCAATAATTCTAAAAGAGCAGCTCCTCTTATCATACATATTTATTTACCTGCCATGTATTCACCAAGAAACTTTTCCATAGCCCTGTAAAAATCAAACTGATTTTCCTGATTATAAAATCCATGACCTTCATTATCCTTTACCATGTATTCAACGGCAACTCCCCTCTTCTTAAGCGCGTCCACCATCTGGTTCGATTCATTAATATTGACCCTTGGATCATTCTTTCCCTGTGCAACAAGCAACGGACAACGTATGCGGTCAGCATGAAATACCGGAGATACCTCAGCCAGCATAAGGCTGTCCTTAACCGGATCTCCAATCATTTCATAGAACATCTGCCGCAGAGGCTCCCAGTACGGGGGTACAGTTTTCATAAAAGTAAACATATTTGCCACACCCACATAATCTACTGCGCAGCAATACAATTCAGGGGTAAGTGTTATTCCTGCGAGTGTAGCATAACCACCATAGCTGCCTCCATATATGGCAATCCGGGAAGAGTCGGCGATACCTTCCTTTATAAGCCATTTCACACCATCAGTTATATCATTTTGCATCGTGCGGCCCCATTCCTTAAAAGAGGATTCCCAGAATTTTCTTCCATACCCGGTTGAACCCCTGAAGTTCATCTGGAACACACCATATCCTCTGTTAGCGAGAAACTGGACCTCAGGATTAAATCCCCAGCTGTCCCTTGCCCAGGGTCCGCCATGCGGATTGACAACAACCGGCAGTTTTTCGGCCTTAATGCCCCTGGGTAGTGTCAAATAACCATGGATTGTAAGACCGTCGCGTGACTGATATGAGACAGGTTTCATTTCTGCCATATCTGTTTCCTTCAACCATGGCTTGAAATCGGCCAGCTTGGACAACGAACCTGCTTTTACATCGTACAGATAATAACCTCCAAAATACCGGTCGCTGTTCGTGTAGATGAGCATCTTCGTCTCATCTTTGCTCATATTATTAACCTGGAAAATATAATTGGGGATCTGGGTTTTTATTTTATTATCGATATTTTCCGCTTCGGTATCAAGAAAATGCTTCTGCAGCTTGTCCGTTTCGAAATAAGCAACTGTCAGCACTTTACGGAGTTTAGAATAGCCAATGTCGACAACATCGACATCCGGGTTTTCAAAGATGACCCGTACTTCCTTAGCTGTTAACGGATCAAACTCAACCAGCGCTGTTTTATCCCTTCCAAGATTTGACAAACAGAAAAGATTCTTATTGTCGAATGTAAAGATCAACGGAGCCAGAGTTTCTTTGAAACTTGTAGTTATAACTGTTTTAAATTTGTCCTGCTCATTGTCTCTGTACAAAAGACTAGTGTTGACACCATCCGAAGTCACTGCAGCCCTTATCTTCCCATCATGGTCTGTAACCCATCCTGTAATATTGCCGGGATTCTCGGCCACCATTTTCATTTCATTTGTCGCTGTATTAAGCAGGTACACATCAAAAACCTCAGGATTCCGCAGATTGTGCTGAATCAGGAGTTCATCAGGCTTATCCTCCAGAATATCAACAACATCAGCCCTTGCCTTTTCAAAGGGCGTATGATCGGTAAGACCTGTGCCATCAGGTTTGACCGATAGTACATGCATATTTTCATTCCCTCCGATGTCCTTCGTGAAAATTATGCGATCGTCCGATTCCCAGAATGCATTGTAAATACTCCGTTCGGTTTCATGGGTAACGGGGATTGCTGCGGTATCCCCAAGCTTTTGAACAAAAACGTTCATGCGTCCCATATGCGGAGCTCTGAAGATGATCATCTGCCCATTTGGCGAAATCCTGAAGGCAGCTTTTTCAGCATCCCTGAAAAAGTCCTCCATAGGAATGAGAGGCGCACGTTCTTCTTTTGGCTTACAGGCAAAGAAGCTCAAAATGATAAGCAGGATTACCGGAAAGAATTGAATTTGTTTTCATGTTGAAGTATTTTAAGTTTCTATATCAAAATTAAGCAAATTAAAAGGTTTCAGCCTGTCAGATGCAAGTTAATGTAAAAAATGAATCTATTTGATGGATGATTTATTCTGAATCCCTTGATTTTAGCCGCGCAATTTAGATGAAGAAGAACGAACGATAGTTTTTATTACTTTTGCACAAACATTTTACTATGCTGGCAAATCAACCACTTGCAGACAGAATGCGCCCCAGAAGCCTTGATGAATTTTGCGGACAGGAACATCTTGTCGGCAAAAATGCCGTTCTCAGAAAAGTGATTGAATCAGGGAATATCCCGTCTTTTATACTCTGGGGTCCTCCCGGTGTTGGTAAAACAACACTGGCTTCAATAATTGCAAATACGCTGAAAAGGCCATTCTTCCATTTAAGTGCCGTTCATTCCGGAGTTAAAGATGTAAGGGAAACTATTGAAAAAGCAAAGAAACAGCAGTTTTTTAATCAGCCTAATCCAATCCTGTTTATCGATGAGATCCACCGATTCAACAAATCACAGCAGGATTCCCTTCTGAGTTCCGTTGAACAGGGAATAATAACCCTGATCGGTGCAACAACAGAAAATCCTTCATTTGAGGTTATTTCTCCCCTGCTTTCGCGGTGCCAGGTATATATTATGAATCCACTGGAAGAAAATGAACTTGTTAACCCTTCTCAACAAGGCACTAAAAAAGGATTTATACCTGACAAAATATAAGATCGATATTAAGGAAAATGAAGCACTTCTGCGGATTTCAGGAGGCGATGCAAGAAAATTGTACAATGCACTGGAGCTTGTTGTATTTTCAGAATCCGATGAGACTGGATCAGAAAAAATAATAATTGACAATGACAAGGTCTTAAGACATGTACAGAAGAACCTGGCATTGTACGACAAGAATGGAGAACAGCATTACGACATTATTTCAGCATTCATAAAATCAATGCGGGGAAGCGATCCCAATGCAGCGGTTTACTGGCTGGCCCGGATGGTTGAAGGCGGTGAAGATCCGAAATTTATTGCCAGAAGGATGGTCATCCTTGCTGCAGAGGATATAGGTCTTGGCAAATCCCAATGCACTCCTGCTGGCGCAGGCCTGTTTTGAAGCCGTTAACGTAATCGGCTGGCCGGAATCGAGGATAATCCTGTCGGAAGCGGCAGTATACCTGGCAACCTCCCCAAAAAGCAACGCTTCCTATATGGCAATCGAGGGAGCTATTGGAGCAGTAAAAGAACGGGGCGATCTGCCTGTACCGTTACATATAAGAAATGCACCCACAAAGCTCATGAAAGACCTCGGATATCATAAGGATTACAAGTATGCCCATAGTTTTGAGGGGAACTTTGTTCAGGATAATTATCCTGCCTGATGAACTGAAGGGCGCAATATTCTATGACCCTGGTAAAAATCCAAAAGAAGAAGAAATAAGAAAGAGGCTTAACAGCTTGTGGAAAGACATTTACGATTATGATAAATAAATTGGGAATCTCCGTGTATCTCTGTGAATACTCTTGGTGCTCTCACTGTGTTAATCAAAAAGAATTTGAAGGACCTACACAGAGCACCACTGAGGATTTAGCTCAGAGTTACACAGAAAAGAATACCTCATAAAGTCGATAATTATTTTGCTATCTTTACGCCTCAATGATTAAAAAGGAATAAATATTCCCGGACGAAAATTCAGGGAATCATGAAACTTCCTGCTGATCGATGGTCCCTGCGTGGTCGAAAATGAGGACATACCGGAAATGAAGAAAACAGTAGTTACCGAGAAAACTTGCTGAAAAAAAAACATTCAATACATTTTAATTATTAAAATCTAAAAACAATTATCATGAAAAGACTTTTACTATCGGCAGCCTGTCTGCTTACTGTCGTTATAATCAATGCTCAGTCACTCGAAGATATCATAAACAAGTACTCGGTAGCAAATAAACTCGATAAAATTTCCGAATTCAAGACTATCAAAATAACAGCAAAGACATCAATGATGGGAATGGATATGCCAATGGAAATCTTCATGAAAAGTCCCAACAAGATCAAAACCGTCACAAGCTTTAACGGACAGGACATTATTCAGGCCTTTGACGGAGAAAAAGGATATATGATCAATCCCATGGCTGGTTCGAATGATGCTATTGAATTGACAGCAGAGCAGATAAAGGATGTCGCAAGGAATAACATTTTTCAAAACTACATGGTCAATTATCTGAAAAAGGGACAACTTGCTCTTGAAGGAGAAGATAATGTTAACGGGAAACCTGCTTTTAAGGTTAAGGCTGATCTTGACGGGACCAACAAGGCATTTATGTATATTGACAAATCCTCTTTCCTGCTGTTAAAAACAGTTGCAGATATCAGCCAGAATGGAATGGCCGTGACTATTGAATCATATCCGACAGACTATACTGAAACCAGTGGTATCCTGCTGCCTATGAAAACAACTACAAATGCAAGCGGGATGGAGATAGTGACAACTTTCACCAAAGTAGAGGTTGACATTCCGATTGAGGATAGTGTTTTCAAAATAAAGTAATAAAAAGTAGAGGCTGTCTCAAAACTCTGGAATTAGAGTTTTTTAAGTTTTGTCCCCTTAGACTTAAGGGGAAGGAACAGAGATAGGGTTTAAAAAATATAAGAAGCGAAAATTCAAATTTTTGAGATAACCTCTCCCAATGAAACAGGGACGCAATTAATTGCGTCCCTGCTGTTTATGCAGCCAGCCTGTAAGCCGGATTCTGTGCCGGCCCAGGTATCTGCAAGAGAAATTTGGACCGGTTTCCATCATTTATCTTGTCACGCAATCACCTGCGTGATCATACGACCCACCCCCCGGCGTCGGACGAGCAATCCTAATTACCGGTATACATGGTCTTTCAACCCATCAGGTGTACGGCATCCTGTGTTGCCACAGGAACCGGTGAGCTCTTACCTCGCCTTTTCACCCTTTCCCCGACACTTCGGTCAGGGAGGTTATTTTCTGTTACACTACTATACCCTCACGGATATCTTCCCGTTAGGAAGCATGGTGCTCTGTGTTGTCCGGACTTTCCTTTCCGCCTGCCGGCGGAACGATGGAACGGCCCGCTGCAATGCAAAGATACATAATCATGGTGAATCTTTAAAATTGTTACTTTTGGCAGGAATAATCAACGGGGCAAAGCCATAAAGACTGAACACTTACAGATCCCCTCCCTTGAGAGACCAGGGATGGATTAAAAGAAGGCTTCAGGCGTCAGGAAAAAGGTATAACGGGATTAATATTCCCTCTTTGAAGACCTGCCCTGAGCGGAGCGTCAGGGGGGTTAGGGGGATGTTTCAGGAACTTTTATTAAATGAAACCAATAAATATCTCTGATTATTATTATGATCTGCCCGAAAACAGGATAGCTCAGCACCCGGTCAGAAAGCGTGACAGATCGAAGTTACTGATCTATGACGGGAATAATATTTCTTCAGATCTCTTCACCAATCTGGATTCATATATACCACCCCAAACATTGCTTGTTTTCAATAACACAAGGGTAATTCGTGCACGATTGCTGTTCCGGAAAAAATCGGGCACAATAATTGAGATTTTCTGCCTTGAGCCTCTCTCTCCGGCTGTCTATGAAAAATCATTTGCGTCAAAAGGCCCCGTTGAATGGAAATGCATTATAGGAAACCTGAAGAAATGGAAAACCGGGATATTGGAGCTGGAAGTCACACTTAACAGAAAAGCATTGCTCATTTTTGCAGAAAAAATTCATCCTGAAGCAGACGCGTGGCGGATAAGGTTAAGCTGGGATGATCCTGACCTTAGTTTCGGTGAGGTCATTGAAGCATCTGGTCATATTCCCTTGCCTCCATATATTAACAGAGAAGATGAGAAGGAGGATATCATCAGGTATCAAACAGTCTATTCATCTGTAAATGGTTCTGTTGCTGCACCCACAGCAGGACTCCATTTTACTCACGGATTAATCCAAAGGCTTTCATCAAAAGGGATAGAAAAGGCGGAAATTACACTGCATGTAGGCGCCGGTACCTTTCAACCTGTAAGAGCAAAGAATATATCGGATCATGAAATGCATTGCGAACATTTTTTTGTCACCTCAGAGACAGTTAAAAACCTGATAAAACATACGGGAAATATAATTGCTGTTGGAACTACTTCGGTAAGAACGATTGAAAGTCTTTACTGGCTGGGTGTAAAGGTCATTAATAATCAGTCAATTAACATCAATAATCTGTTGGTCGGCCAATGGGAACCTTATGATTGTCTTACTGAAATAACTGTAGCAGAGTCTTTGAACGCTCTTTTAGATCTTATGGACAGGAAGGGATTGCAGGTAATCAAATCATCGACAAAAATTTTAATCCTTCCGGGTTTTAAGTTCCATGTGATCAATGGTATGGTCACAAATTTCCATCAGCCGGGCAGCACTTTATTGCTTCTGGTTTCAGCCTGGACCGGGCAGAATTGGCTAAAAATTTACGATTACGCATTAAGAAATGATTTCAGATTTTTAAGTTATGGTGACAGTTCGCTGTTATTCAGATGATTTTAAGTTTTTATATAAAAGGATGAAAGCCTGAAACAGAAAAATATTTTTTGTTTGTATGAGGATAATTCGTTAATTTGTTAACTAAAAGATTCGGTATGGACAATAATAAGATAATGAAGCAGGTAACGGCAGTTTTTAGTTTATTCATGGTGTTTTTCTACCTCGGGGGTGGAATATTCCTGATATTTTTCTTCAAAAATACCTACCTCGACAAATCGGTCCTGGTGCTTATGGGATCGGTGTTTATCTTTTATGGTCTGTACAGGGCATACAGGACTTATGTCAGCATTGTTGATCTCTTTTTCCGGAAGGATAAGAATGATGAAGAATAGTTCACTTTTTGGTGAGTTTTGGGGTTGGCATACAGTTTGCATTGAGGGATATAGAGAAATTTAATTGCATACATAATATAAAGAAATATGAGAATTGCAGAAGTTTGCCAAAATTTTACTAATATTGCTTTCCATTATTTTTCTACTAAAACTTTTAGTGCTTTGAGAAGCTTCATGCCCAATAAAACGATACCAGGAATTTCTTATTTATTTCTTGGCCTCCTTTTGGGATTGGTATCCTGCACCAGCGGGAATAAACCTGCAAATAAAGAAACTGCAACCAGAGGCAATATAGAAATTTCGGTCGATGAGTCTTTTCAACCCCTTATCGATACAGAGGTTTTTACTTTTTCATCCATTTATCGTAACGCAAAGGTTAAGCCGGAATACAAGCCTGAATATGATGTTGTTAATGATTTTATGAATGATTCCGTTCAAGTTATGGTGACAAGCAGGAAGCTTTCAGATAATCAGATACAATATTTGCGCGACACACTTGTTGTTGCCCGTACCATTGCATTTGCCTATGATGCACTGGCTCTGATTACTAACAAGGAGAACCAGGACACACTTCTTAAATATGAAATTGTAAAAGAAATCTTCGCGGGACGGATAAAAAAATGGAAGGAAATAAATCCCAAATCAAAGCTTGATGGGATAAGTGTGATTTTCGACAATACCAAATCAGGCAATATAAGGTATTTCAAGGAGCTGTTTGGAATAAAAGATACACTTGGAAGCAATTTCTTTGCTGTAAAAAATAATCCCCAGGTGATA
>CAWHSH010000004.1:0-813377 GCA_963831935.1 uncultured Bacteroidales bacterium | reverse complement strand
TACCATCGATTCTCTGAGATTCCCTTGAAACAGTAAAGACGAACCTTGATCAGATGACCAAATCCAAAAACAGTATCAGTTTGATGGGCATTGAGGTCAAGACTGCTGATAATGCTGTAATGTGGACCATAATTGCTGTGCTTGCAGGTATTCTGGCAGTGGGTTTCCTTGTGTTTAAAAGGAATCATGTCGTCACAACCCATACTAAAAAAGAGATTGAAGACCTCAAGAGAGAATTCGAAGCTTATCGTAAAGCTTCACGCGAAGCCCGCGAAAAAATGTCAATGGCTCATTTCAATGAGCTTAAAAAACTGCGTGGAGCTTAATCGGCATTTATTCTCCTCTGTCAATATTCAGAAGCAAAACCGTTTGCCAGATCATTAATCTCTGTATCTTTCATATGAATTCCGGAGGTGATTATTGTCCTGTATCTGAAAGTAACAGATTTGCCGGCAGGTATAGAAAAATTAACTACTTCTTTCCCATTTGTAAAATCGTTCCCTCCCAGCGGATTTGCTGAAAATAATCCATAACCTCTTGCATGCCAGTAAGTCGGATATGAAGGGTTTTTCGGATGGTCGCAGATAACGACTGAAATCTTTTCATTGCCAATAGTTCCGTAAAGATCCATCCACCTCGCCCGTGTACCCCAGACAGCTTCTCCGGTTATTCCCTCACTGCTCAGGTAGTTACCTGTAACTCCAATGTTTTCCATCGCTTTTTCTTTCCCGGGCTGTCCCTGTGCATCAAGAAGTGGAACATTTTCCTTTGACGGCAGTTCCAGCTGCCGTGCCACCCGAATTGCAAACATTCCCTCCTTGGTGTCCTTCATTGTAACTGTATTTCCGGTAGCAGTGAGGGTTGTAATCCTGTCGATAATATATAATTGTTCTTTTGCAATAAAATGATAATCAGTCTTTTCTGAGAGCAATTCCTTACCGGCAGGGATCCAGCCAGCTGGCAGTGACTGTCATGGTCCCTTCCCCGTCCCGCCTTTCATTTCTTCAATATCCAGGTGTTTAATTACACCCCCATTCTCACTCTTTTTCCGGTTGAGCCATTTCCCCAGAAATCGAATCCGTTTACATTTCCGTAATTAAGCCATACTCCAACCTGGTGGATATGATCATTCCGCTCACCCTTCCCTTGGTCTTAGCGGGAATCCACGTGTGATCTCCGTTCCTGCAAAGTGTACAAACAGGATATAAGACCGGTTTATATACATTATCAGGCCAGCAATAAGATGTGATCAGTCTGCCTCCGATCAGTAACATCAACTTTCTTTTCTGCTTTATTTTACTTGAACTCAACTTTTTGATTTTTCTCCGCATTGACCTTTAGCTCCGCTGTATTTATAATAAATAGGAGGAGAATAAGAATAGTAAAAGACGAAGTAAAGTCTGAATATTTTCATGGTTTTCATAGATTTATAATTTTATAGCCTTCATTTTACGTCAACTTCCCGTCTCTGCATCCTGAATACTTTTCCCAGCATCACCGGATCTCCTTTCGCTTTTTACTTTCTTCAGCTGCGGCCATGAATGCAAATATTTCAATAGTCTCGTCCGGAGTGACCGGAGGAATACCTGGTCTGGAAGAATTTCACAATTTCGAGCAGCAAGGGATTATATCCGTTGTATTTGCCAAGAACTGAAATTCCCTTTTCTCCGAAAACAGTGCCTCCGTAATCTGATTTACCTGTTCGGATTCCCCTGAAGGTACCAATCCTGTTATCCGCCCAGATGCCTGTAACCTGGTCAATATTTTCGGTAAATGTTCCTGAAACACTTTTGCATCCTGTCCCCATAACGGTAAAAAGAGTCTCAACTCCATGAACCCCGTACCAGAACAGATCGGGATGTGTCTTTTCGAGAGTTGCGGGACTGTAGGTATCAGCGCCGAATACTTTCCCGATCGAACCTCCGGCGATTTCTCTTGCCCCCTGTATATATCGCAGGGATGATGCCGAAAATACAGGAACCTTATAATGTTTTGCTGCCCTGAAGATTGCAATTGCATCGGACAAAGAAGCAGCAATTGGCTTGTCAATAAACATTCTTTTCCCTGCCTTCATCACTTTCAGTGCCTGTTCGAGATGAAGCCTTCCGTCATTGGTCTCGAGCAGGATAACATCTGTCTTTTTCAGCAAGATCTTCAATTGAATTTACTATTTCAACGCCCAGTTTCTTAACATCTTCAGTATACCCTGGTATTCTGTCGACACTCGACTTAATGTCGTTGCTTCCTTTCGGGTAGGCAGCTGTTACCTTGTAACCTCCAAATTCAGGGCCTGCGGAAGGATCATTAAGTGTTTTTGTGAAGGCAACACTATGAGATGTATCGAGACCAATTATTCCGATCCTGTCGGGATTCCTGTTGGTTCAATGGATTGATCTTCAATGGTTTGCCTAT
Source organism: uncultured Bacteroidales bacterium (assembly GCA_963831935.1). Taxonomy (GTDB): domain Bacteria; phylum Bacteroidota; class Bacteroidia; order Bacteroidales; family VadinHA17; genus LD21. The sequence continues at coordinate 810,965 of CAWHSH010000004.1, read as the reverse complement.
AAGGCCAAAACCTGCTACACCAGTGGCTGTAGTCTTTATAAAGTTGCGACGTTTGATTTTGTTTTTTAGTTGACATAGGATGTTTCATTTATTAATGAATCGCTACTGAATGTTCACCGTCTGAGAATCCCACTTCTATTCCGTGGTAAGCGGAATTACAGGAGTGTCAAGAGTCAAACTACATTCGGAACAACATATGGTTTCCTGTAATCCCTTGTAAGCATTGCATCTGCTTCCTTATCCTTTACAAATTTTTCCTTTGCACCGTCAAAAGTCAGTTCTCTGCCCAGCTTGATAGGAGATATTTGCAAGAAGCGGCAAAGCCGATGAATAGAATCCTTCTTTAATCTGGCAATGAAGAGTTTCATCCTTGCCGGAACGGATTGCATCAAGGAAGTTGGCAAAATGTTCAGTTCCTCCCGGAGCCGCAAGGAAAGTAGGATCTGCTGGTTTGTTTCTCCTTGTTTCAGATCCTGCAAAAGGTTCCTTTTCACGTTTGCGGAATGCTTTCCAGGTGTCCCCGTCGAGTTCAAGATATCCTTCAGTGCCGTAGAAAATATTGCCAATCCGTATACCGAGGCTGGATTCATCGTTTGTAAACCGGCCTCTGGTCTCAAACTCCAAGATCTTTCCCGTCCTTGTATTTGAACAAGGAGGTCTGGGTATTTGGTGTCTCCTGGGCACACTCTGCAGGATTGATCCCATAAATGCCGCCCATTGAAAAAACTGAAACAGGATGTTCGTTTTTGTTCAGACCCCAGCGGGCGATATCAAACTGGTGAGGTCCCTGGTTGCCGGTATCACCGTTACCTGTAGCCCAGAACCAGTGCCAGTTGTAATGAACCCGTTTTTCATTATAAGGACGGTAAGGTGCAGGACCGAGCCACATATCGTAATGAAGTGATGCAGGAGGAGTTCCGTCAGGTGCGATTCCGAACGAATCACGCGGTTTATAGCACAGACCTTTGGCCATGAACACGTCGCCGATGCCTCCGCTCATGCAGGAACTTAATTGCTTCCATGACGCTGTCGATTGACCGGTTCTGGCATCCGGTCTGAACACGCACATTGTATTTTGCGGCAGCCTCAATCATTTTTCTTCCTTCAAAAAGATTGTGGCAGGCTGGTTTTTCAGCATAAACATGTTTTCCGGCCTGACAGGCCCAGATTGCGCTTAAGTGCATGCCAGTGGTTGGGAAGACCGAAAGAAACAGCATCAATTTCCTTATCATCAAATACCTTTCGCATATCCCATTCAGTACCGACTGTTTCTCCGGTTTTGTCTGAGCACGATTTTTGACTCTCTGGGCAAAGAACTGTTCATCAACATCACAAATAGTCTTTATCCTGACATTTCGGTTATCCTTCAGCGCACACCAGCTGTTGATATGATCCGTCCCCCGGCTGCGGATGCCCGACAACAGCAAGGTTGATACGATCATTTGCACCCTAATTAGAAGCATAACTTTTCGGACTCAGGCCCAATCCTCCGATGGTGATCCCGGCAGTTCCGATTATGCTTGTCTTGATAAAATCTCTTCTTTTTGTCATTTTAGATATGTTTTTCATGTTTAATTTATTTGATATGCTGTTGCTTGTCATCTCGGCTTGCCGGAACTGCAATTTAACTATCCGATCATCTTGTTGAAAAATGCAATCTGTTCCTTCATAGCTACAATCCTGTCGGCCGGTTCAGTACGTGCCTCGAGAAGAATCCATCCTTTATAATTAATTTTGTTGAAAAGGTCAAACAATTGCTGATACGGATAATCACCGACATTAAGTTCACGTACATGTACTGTATCACCGAACCATTTCTTTACCATATTAAAATTACCTTCAAGTCCGGGAGGCAAAAGATCCTGATCATTGCAATTCCAGTTTATCTTAACATTCGGTTCAGTAACATGGTCAAAGATAGCTTTCATATTAGGTATTTCCTGTGTAAGATTGCCATGGACCTCAACCCTGATGAGCTGGCCATAATCGCGGGCAAACTTCCCGATCTCATTCAGAGATGCGCCTATCTGAGCTATGGTTTTTTCCTTTGGAACCCCTGCAGGCAGGTCGTTTGGCTTTACTTTTAATCCTGTTGCACCAATATCCCTGCAAAGTTTTATGTATTCTTTTGACTGTTCAATATTATTACGAAGCTGTTCGGGATCAGGGCTGTGAAATTCGAAATTCGACCCATAGCCAACACATTTTACCGGACTGTCGGCAAACCTTTTTTTGACCTCCGCTCTCTGGGCTGCATTCAGGTTTATTTCAACCTTATGGGCATGCTGTGTCCTCAGCTCAACACCCAGATAACCTGTTTTTTCGCAGTTTGCAATCAGGGTCAGGAAGATCCCAGTCAAAACCCCACATATAAGTTACCAGTCCGAATTTCATTTCCTTTGCGGCATCAAAGGCATGGCTGTCAACTTATTAAGAGCAGCCAGTCCGATTCCCGCCGAAACGCTCTGCTGTATAAAACGACGACGTGAAATGCCTTTCATAAGATTCATAGATTAAATATATATGATTTCATTATCTGATTATTCAATGGCTTTCATCCAGGCTTTTGCCATCAGCTGAGCTCCGGCAAGTGTCGGATGAACTCCGTCACCGGTCCAGTATGATCCGGGAGCTCTTTTCTGTGCTTCATCGAAAATACTCTGATAAGGGATGAATGCTGCCTTGTACTGTCTGGCGATTTCCCTGGCAGCCTTCCTGATACTCATAAAATTCGGGATACCATTTATCGTCTACAGCCTTCACACCCTTAACTGCAAATGGCTCGCAAATAATTAGTTTAACATTGGGAAGTGCCTTCATTGTTCTTTCCAATAAGGGCCGTATAATCATTCCTGTATAATTCGGCAGTCCCGTTATAAGTCCCGGTAAGCTTATGCCAGATATCGTTAACTCCTATCAGGATGCTTAGGACATCGGGTTTAAGATCAAGGCAATCCTTATCCCATCGTTCAGCAAGCTGGAATACTTTGTTCCCGGATATTCCCTTATTATAATATCTTAAGGCTGAGTGCTTCATATTTGTTAAGGAGAGCAGCACCGGCAAGTAATGGATAGCCCGTGCCAAGGTTCCTTGCTGTATTAAAACCTGTATCCTCCTTGTTCCTTCCCGAATCCGTAATTGAATCACCCTGGAAGAGAATTACCTGATCCTTTTGAAGCTTTAATTTCCTTTATTTTACCTTTTGGCACTGCTGCTGAGAGTATTTCCGGGATGCTTATTGCAGCAATGGTGCCAAAAGCTGCTTTCCTGATGAACTCACGTCTTGAATGTTATTTGTATTCATTTTCATATCTCGAGAATAATATGGTTGAAATGTATTATGTTACTTTTTGAATTCATATTTTAAATCCAATAACCTGCCAGCCGGCAATTTTACAGGTTTTTTGATAATCATTCCGTCTGTTCCTTCTGTGACCATTTGATTTTCACATTACTCCCCAGCATTGAAACAGAAGCTACCGGGCTGTTTACGCAGATTTGAATTTCTGGCCAATGATTTTATAGTTATTTCTTCAGCCGGGATTCCCAGGCAGAAAGCATACAAGATACCATCTTTTGTGGTAAAACGGATATCTTTCGAAGTGAATTTATAGTTTTCGTCGAACCTTCCCGCGCTTTGAAGATATTTGTCCTTCCGGCTTTTCTCCAAAGGTCTTCCACGGCCGTGTACCATAAATTCCTTCACCGTTGGCAGAGGTCCATACACCTATTTCCTCAAGTATCTTTAGCATATCAGGTTCAAGATCTCCTTCCGGAGTCTGAACGACATTAAGCAGCAGGTTTCCGTTCTTGCTTACAATATCAACAAGCATCTGGATCACCTCATTTGCACTTTTATATTTCTGTCCGGTACGGTAGTACCAGTCGCCTATCGAAGTGTCTGTTTGCCATGGGTATAAACTCAGATGAATCCTTGACGCCCCTTTCAACATCCTCGACCCATTTTCCGCCTGAGATATTGCTTGCAGGTATAAACCACACCCTCTTTATTATTTACTCTTGTCAGTATCCTGATTATAGTAATGAGCTATAAGATTCCTGCCAACATCCCCAAATGGCATTCCGCTGTCGGAATAAAGCAGGTCGGGGTGGTAATTATCGATCAGCTCTTTAATGCTGCTGAACCATTCGATCTGAAAAACAAGGTTATTAGTTAGCCAGCCTTTGTCGTCAGCAGTTGTCGGTGAATGGTACAGATCGCTGTATTCAGGATTGGCGCCATCGTAAGGCACTCCTGCTTTGGCACCCTTGCTGTCCGATTTATGAGCATCCTGGAACCAGGTATAGCTCGCACCCAGATGTTCCGATACTCCGAATTTCAGACCCTGTGCCTTTGCAGCTCTTCTGCCATAACCCGACCACATCCTTGTGAGGGCCCATTTTAACGGCATTCCACCTGTGGATCTTTGAATCCCAGAGAAAGAAATTATCATGATGTGTTCCCATGCTCACAAAGTATTTTGCACCTGCCTTCTTATAAAGAGCCATAAGTTTTTCAGGATCCCATTTTTCTGCTTTCCATAGAGGTATTATGTCTTTGTATCCAAACTCTGAAGGGTGGCCGTAATGTTCAACATGATATTTATAGGCCGGATCATCCTCCTGATACATCCTCCGTGCATACCAGTCGCCCTGCCTTGGTACTGCCTGAGGTCCCCAGTGCGACCAGATGCCAAATTTGGCATCACGGAACCATTCCGGGACATCTGAACTGCTGCAATGATTCATCCGTTGCCTTAAATGGGCCATCAGCGATAGGTAATTTGCCGGTTTGCGCTGAAAGAAAAACCGGTAACGGCAGAGTCATTCCAATGAGGAAAATGATTTTGTTGAAGAGTTGGGTTTTCATAATATAAGATTTGAATGTAGATGTATCTTTTTGATTTCAGACTATTAGCTTTTGACTATTTTTTTAACCCACCCCCTGTCCCTCCTCTAAGGGTTAACCCATCTTCACTTCCGGCTTCTGACTTCCGACTTCTGACTTTTTCAATACCTTACCTTGATCTTAATTGCCCCCTCTACGGGTTTATCTGATACGACAATCACGTATCCTCCGCCACTACCTGAGGTTACTGCTCCAGGATAGTTTGGGAAGTATTTGGATTTCATTTCATGCATAACCTGGTCGGGTACAGTAAAAGGCAATATTTTCTTCCAGGCGAAAAATGTCTCTGTCAGGGCTTTACCTAATCCATTTATGTCCTTTTTCAGAATGCTATGCCAGCATAAGTCGCCGGCCTCACCAAGTCCTTTTACAAACTCTTTCTCAAGATTCATTATCCTGAGGGGATCATATCCTTCAGGACGAGGTTTAAGAGGAATCAAATAAATAACATCAGACAGCCAGCTGCAGATATCCTTATCGACTGTTGATTCAATTCTTTCAGGCCAGTAATCACCGGTATAATAAAGCCTGTTTATTCCCGGATATAATAAACCTATATGATCCTGTGAACCTGAGATATATGTTTTCCCCGGCGGATTCTCTGCTCCGAAAAGCATTCTTGCATTCAGTTCATGATCTCCACCCGGATATCTGTCACCCCAGAGCTGAATTCCTACACTTCTGGAACTTGTTGCCAGACCTGAACGGTCGTTGAAATCGATTGTTGGGCGGATCTGTGCTACGACCACTGATCCGGGATGAATTTTTGATACCCAGGGCTGATCTACCCATCCCCCGGCAAGGCAGAGCCTGTAAGGAAACCGCAGATCCATTTTAGATCCCGAGCTGGAACGGAAAGGCAATCCGGGCTCAGGGATGCGCTCCAGTAAAATGTATTTTATTCCAAGCTTTTTGCAGAGGATTTCTTTTTCAGATGAATGGCCATCCCGGTTGACGATAAAAAAATCAGGTTTGATCCTGTTTATGTCAGGTTCAAAATCGAGCAAACCTGACCCTGATGCAATGAAAGCATCCTTTACATACCTTATTGATTTGACTATATAAAGCCGTTCATCCTGGGAGAAATAAGGTTTTTTCCCCTTAAGGAGTAGAAGATTATCATCCCTTCCAATACTGACATACAATTTACCATATGATGCAGCAGTTTTAAAAAATGCTATGTGACCCGCATGAAGCAGATCAAAACAACCACTGACAAACACCTTTTTATTATTCATCAATTGAGGTAAATCATCTGTTGTATCGACTCGCACCTTTCAATCCGCGGCTTTCTTCAACCATCCTTTTGCGTATCCATTCATAAGTCTTTTTCATTCCTGTTGCCAGTGGAATTGATGGCTCCCATCCGAGGTATTTTCTTATCAGAGTATTATCGCTGTTTCTTCCCCTTACACCTTTCGGGGCTGTGGGGTCATAGATTCTTTTCAGTTTATATCCTGCAATATCCTCAACAATATCAACAAGTTTATTAATTGATACCATTTCACTGCTTCCAAGGTTTATGGGTTCATTTATATCACTGTACATAATATCCTAATACCCTTTATACAATCATCAATATACATAAAACTCCTGGTCTGGAGTCCGTCTCCCCATATCTCTATTTCTTTCCTTTTGGTGATTCCGGCTTCAATCACCTTACGGCAAATAGCCGCTGGAGCTTTTTCACGTCCCCCGTCGAAAGTCCCGTGAGGTCCATAAACATTATGGAATCTTGCGACCCTGGTAGTTAATCCGAAATCTTCTGAAAAATGCCGGCACATACGTTCGCTGAAGAGTTTTTCCCATCCATATCCATCTTCGGCAAGTGCCGGATAAGCATCAGATTCCTTAAGTCCCGGGATTATTGGGATCAGTCTGTTTTTCACCATTATAGACACAAGCGGATGATGCATAGAAGAATCTTTCAATACCACAATCCTTTGATGCCATTAGCAGATGAGTATTTATAAGGACACTGATCATGCAGGCGGCTTTATTGTTTTCGATAAATCCCATTCCTCCCATATCGGCTGCAAGATTGAAAACTTCATTATATCCATTGACAGCCCGGTAACAATTCTCTCTTCAGCCGCAGATCAAGAACCAGGTTATCAGCATTCATCTGAAACCTGATACCATTCATTTAATGGTTTAATATCAACGGCCCTGACCTGATTACCCTTGCCTATAAGCTCTTTGACAAGATGTCCACCAATAAAGCCTCCGGCACCTGCAACCACTATTTTCTTCATGCTTTCGATTTTAAGGTTCTTTTATTCTGGTTCCTGATTTCCTTTTTCTGTATCCTCTTTCTTTTCTGCCAATTTTGCCCTGACCTCAATCGCAAGCTTTTCACTTTCTGCAACCAAAGTCATCGGTCATAATTTGTTTTGCTCTTTTTTCCTGAGGCGGATTAAGCTTTTCGGCCTTCTCAAACTCCTGAACCGATTTATAGATATCATCCGGCAGGTCGATCCCGCATTTTGAAAGAATATCCAGGAACTGGTAAGAAAAGAAGTAGTCGATCTGGATCTTTCTTTTTGCGATATGTGAAAACTTCCCTATGATGCGGCAGATGTTCTCCCTTTCATCCGGAGTCAGCTGTTCGGCAAATTCGTAATTCTCGATTTTTTTTAGAGAAAGTATTATGGGTTCAAGCGAATCGACCGTTATCAGGTAAACATAATAGTCTCCCATATTATACGAGAACTGACTTATAACATCAAGGGTATTTGAAGGAATCACCAGAAAAATATCGCTTTTTACATTTTCCTGCCTGACATATTTCTTTACGCTTTCAGTCTGAATCTTAAGGTATTTCGGGAAATTTTCAAGATCATCGCCTGCAGGGCTCTTTGCATCAAATATTACATATTCACCTGCAACCATAATTGTGTTGTCGGGATTCCCTTTAAAAGGCACACTCTCAATATATTGGATAAGATGAGCTTTACAGATATTACGTATTACTGACTTTACAAACTCTTCATGGTTCCGCCATGTCAGTTTCAATTTTTCGAACTGTTCTTCTTTCTCCCTGAGCCTTTCCTCATTTAAGTTGTTCCTGTCATTTTCAAGACTTATGCGCAGTGCATTAATATTAAAAACGTTTTTCCTGTACTCTTCATCTCTGGCTACATCAGTCTGTTCAATCCTCGTAATCTTGTTCAGTAATTCGGTTTTTTCCTTATTAAGTCGGGTAATTTCATTTTCCAGGTTACCAACCTGTTTTCAAGTTTCTGTGAAGACATTACCAGATCGGAAATCCTGTTTGAAGATATTTCCTTATTCCTCCCGATCGTTGACTCCAGCTCCGAAATCTTCGATTCATTCTACCATAAGACTTTGAGTCAGGGTGCTTATTTTCTCGGTCAGACTTAGTAAACTCATCGTAGGCATCATAGCTTAAGGTTCTGATCTTTCCTCCAGCCAAATACCCGTCGCCAGAATCCCAAGGACTTGATCTGTCAAAAAATATTTTAAGGTTATCGTACATAAAATATTTTTCAGTTATCACAGAGCCCCACAGAGTATACACCCCAACCTCCCAGAAGGGGGCTTCTCTAACCCTCTGTAATCCCATAGCTTCAGGGGGCAGTGGGTCTACTAACTTTTATTGAATTCCTGATTCTTTATATTCAGTTTATACCACCTTATCGCATTTTCACTATAGATCTTATTAACAACCTCTTTCGGAAGCTGTATTCCCGTGAATTTTCCTCTGAACTTATCCGAGGTCATTTCCTTATTTGTAGTAAAGTATTTCCAGTCATCCATCCATGTTTCATGCATTCTCTTTTTAAATTCTTCCGGATTCAGAGTTGCCTCCATCCCCTGTATCAGTTCCGTAGAGGAGCCTGTCCTGATACTTTATGCAAAAATTCCTCACTCTGTTACGGTTGCTGGCAGACTGAAACTGCAAATGGCATATTCTTGCTGACATGTCCACAACCATATTAGGAAATCTGTCAAGCCGTTTTGCGAGTGAATCAACATTCCATTCGAGGCTTCCAAGGTGACACCCGATAAATTTCAGATCAGGATGTTTTTCCAGAAGATGATCGCGCGCTTTGATCTGGGCCTCATATGACGGGTATTCGGGGTGAAGAAACATATGGTATTCCGGATGTTCAGCAAAATAGCTGCTGTCGCTGCTTACAGTCATTTCATTAAGCGGGAGCCAGCAGTTTCGGGTTCTCCAAGATGCCCGGTAACCGGCAGATTTTTAGCTTATTATGTATTCAATAACGGGATCAAGTCCGGGATCATCCACCATAATGAATTTCCCCTGGCGGTCACGAACTGTCATACCTATGTTTTTCCACAACTTGACAGTGACAATTCCCTCATGAAATTGTATGATCGAGATATGATATTACCCTTTTGCTCCAGTTGCTTGTTCCCCATCCGGCCGTATCAAAATGGAAAGTGGATCCATAAAATACTTTCCCAGGATGTTTCTTAACCGACAGAACAGCATACTTCAATTGTTCTTCAACGCTTGCCGAATCAGAATGATCAACATTCAGTGTAATAAGAATGAAATTATCCTGTTGTGCAGCCTCTTCAAAATATCCCTTATCACCTTCTATATGAATGTGAGAATCGATTTTCAGAACAGACGGATAATCCTTTTCAGTGTAATAAAGATTCTGGCAGCCTAATAAGAAGGAGTGAAATAAAAACTGATAAACCTGTCAGGTGTTTCATAAAGGACACTTATTATTTCGGCATAACCACATAAGTCGCAGCATTCAGGAAATCGAGGCTTTTCTGACAGCTTGTGAACTCATCGTAATTATACTCCTCGACTTCAACAATGCCGTATTGTATCCCGATTTTGCAGCGTCAGCCCAGATGGCAGCAAAATCCATCATACCGCTGGCACCTAATTCAGCCTTGTCTTTTATATGCCATAATTCAAACCTGCCGGGATATTTATTGAAATAATCCACCGGATTTGCACCGCCCATAACAGTCCAGTACAGGTCCATCTCAAACATAACCTTAACCGGATCGGTGTTTTCAAGCATAAAATCGTAAATAGTATGACCGTCAAGTTTTGTCGAGAATTCTTTATCATGATTATGATATCCGAAACGTATTCCTTTTGCATTGCACTTCTCGCCGATTAAATTAAAATAATCGCAGTACTTCTTCAGGGTATCAAGGCTCTGGTATGCCTCACGTCCCATGAAAGGCTGAACGATGAATTTGGCTCCAACGGCTACATGGGCAGCGATGCATTGATCCCACCATGTCATTACTTTTTCCCAGCTTGCAGAATCCGGAAGAGCCTGTCCGGTATGGGAACTCAGGACACTAAGTTTGTTTTTTTCGCAAAGAGCTTTAAAATCAGCAGGTTCCATACCATAAAATTTACCGTCTTCATAACCGGCAGGTTCAACAAATGTATATCCCATTTTAGCAACTTTTGCAATAGCTCCAGGAACATCACGCATTATTGAGTCACGGATTGAATATAACTGCAATCCGATGTTCTTTCCGCGGAACCTTGTTACATGAATAAAATGGTGAAAGGAAAAGACCACAGACAGCCAAAAGAAGTACAATCGAGATAAGGTTTCTTTTTTTCATTTTGAGATGGGTTTTGATTTCTAATTTATTTCTTGTTTTGAATTGTTTGATGAACCGGTAAGATTTTCCCGAACCTGTCAAAGTTAAAATTTTATTGATCTGAAAAAGTCAGTCCAAGTGTAATAATCTCTTTTGGTTTAAATCCTACTCTAACTACCCTGCCATTAATATCAGGATCCGGAGCATTTTCAACCGGTAATTCCAAAAGGTTCAGTCTGCGTGCCTTTGTGATGTTTAGAGGCAGAGTAAGATTAACCGTCACCAGCCTTGCCTTCAACTTCAGCGAGTCTGACTAATGAGTTCATTTCCGTCTTCGGATCGTTTGATACCCGTAAGGGTGACATTACCGGCATCAAGTGAAAAAAATGAAGCTTCTTCGGGACGTGAAGAATGTGATTTTACAAGTGCAAGTGAAGGGGGTTCAGCGGCATAAACCGGATTATTAAAATCTTCACCCTCTGCCCATACTCCATTTTTCCAGTCGCCTGAATGAGGAAACAATGAATAGCTTATAACAAATTTCCCCAGGTTGGGATAGATATCAGGTTCGTCCGGCAGATCTTAACAGTGTAATACGCAGGTCACCACGGTAATATGAATGTCCGTATTTAGTTTTGTTCAGAAGTGCAATTCCTGTTTTCCCGTCAGATACATCAATCCATTTTTGTGCAGGAACTTCCTGACCATCAATCGATTCTGCACTAATACCGTAAACATCCTCATGTTTCTGGTAAGATGGGGCATCTTTCCCGTTTATTTTTCCATCAACAGGTCTTTCGACCACATCAAACGGAACCTGGGAATAGAATTTTGAATTATCCATCGCGATCGGGAAGACCGCCCTTAACATAGGAGAATCTGTTGAATCGCTGCCGGTTTCGAGCCAGTGGACCTCCATATCATAATCAATACGCGGATATGAACGGTACAGATAAGTCCTCTCTATAAATCTCGATTTTCCCCATGTTTTGACTGTTTCGACACAGGCTCTTACCGGGCCATTCTCAACTACCTTTACACTTGCCACATCTGTTACATCTTCCTGCTTTACAATCTTATTTATGGTCCATGATTTCATTGAACCGTTCTTATCTTCCAGATAAATTCTCAGGTTATTCAGACTGACCTCCTTCCCTGACGTATTCCTTTCCCGCTTCGCTTATCGAACAGACCCACAATACCACCAGTTTTCATATCAAATCTGACCTTGAGGAAATCTGTATCGAAAGTATCTTTATTAAATGGTATAGCACTGTTCGGAACACCGGGTTTTGAAAGATCGATATAAAAAGTCTTATATCCTCCGGCCGGCATTTTATCGACAATAAACCGGACTTTCATTGTATATCCGGGAGGTGTTGATTTTCCCCAGACGATCTGGGCCGGATAACTATTACCGGAAGCGTCACGCACCTGAACTGAAGGGAGTGCAGATTCACCTTTAACCACAGGAACAATGTTTCCGGAGCCGTAGTAATCTCCCCAGTTTGCCAGTTTAGCCGTTGCTGGTTCTTCGTACGAATAGACATTTGCCTCAACAACAGCTTTGCGGCTGAAAGGCTGAAGGTTATAAGCCACAACAGGCTGGCCTATCCCTGTCTGAAATTTAACTTCATCAGCCATTTTCCTGAAAGCATTATTACGTAATTCAGTGGCCTTACGCAAAGTCTCAGTGTACCTGGCAACTGCTTCCTTGTTTGCTTCGTTTATTGCCGATCCGGGGAGTATATCATGAAACTCGTTGAATGTAACATTTGTCCACAGGTCGTTAAACTCTTTATCAGGATACCTGTCCCCGTAAAGCCAGCGGAGAGTATTGAAAAATTCGCCGGCAAACAGGGCATTTTCACAATTCCTGTTTCCTTCTTTTATATCTGCCACGTTTGTATAACAACCTTCAAAAATGAACTGCATTTCACCCCGGTGGATTGGACGGCCATTCATTTCTCCTGATGCTTTTCTGAAGAAATCACCAGCTGTGGTAAACTTAACTGCAGGGTAACCAGGGGTTTTATCAAGCTGATGAATCATTTCAATATTTGCACGGGTCGGGCCCCCGCCATGATCCCCAACGCCTGTGATATGCAGTATCCTCCGTTTATCGGGGGAAAATTTCTGAACTTCATTTTTCAGTTCCGGAGTTATATTTCCGTTGTAGGTGTCATTTGCATAACAAAGTACTTTTGAGGAATCAGGTGCGATCCACCAGAAAGTGCCTTTAAAAGGTTTGGTGCGGTGAAAATAAAAATAATCGCAGCCCGCAAGTTTAAGGATCTGTGGCATTTGAGAGATGTGACCAAAGTTGTCAGGCAACCATCCGATACTGGCTCTCTTACCAAAGCGGCTCTGAAAATAACGTTGCCCGAGAAGAAATGACCGGGCAATAGCCTCTCCGGTTGAAAGATTCATATCCCCTTCTGTCCACATGCCTCCTGCAAGCTCAAGCCTTCCTTCCTTCACATATTTTTTAACCTTCTCGAACAGAGGAGGATCAACCATCTCCACAAAATTGTAAACAGCGGCCTGACTCTGAATCATGGTATAATCAGGGAACTCCTCCATGAAAGCAACGACCTGCCGCAGGTTATCGTTGCACATTTGCATGGTTTCCGAATAGGTCCAGAGCCAGTTCATATCCATGTGGGCATGACCGATAACATGAATGGTATCGTGCGATGCCACCGCCTTTCTTTTCTGTCCATGGACAGACGAAAAAGAACTGATTATCAGCACTGGAAAGATCAGTACAACAAGTTTCTTTACCATTTCTAATTTGATTTTCTATTGTAAGGATTTCAATACTGTCCTGATAGCATCGGGACCTTGAACAGCATTTGCAGGTAACTTTCCCCCGGTACCAAATACCAGGAGAGATGTATAATTTTCGATGGTTACTTTCGATTCATCAATTTTGCCTGTCTTATCCTTAACGGCATTGATGTTCAATCCGAGGTGACGTGCCATAAAATCGTACATCGCCAATCTCTTTGAAACACCATAGTCATGTCCTTCGGTAGCAAGATGGACATTTTCAACGTTTTCTTTCTTACCATACAATTCGTAAACCTTTTGCAGATAGGGAAACTCAATTTCCGGAACATGAGCGGTCCAGTCGCCCCCGTCTGAAATTACCATCAAAGGCCTGCGGAGAAGCCATGGCTGCGATTTCAGCATTATTTGTTCCGAGATTGGAACAAGAATGAATCGGCAATCCGCTTTCACAGGGACATCCCCCGAAGAAATATGAGGATACCATCACTACCGGGACGCTTACTGAAACCCGGTCATCAAGGGCTGTCAAAAGGAAAGTCTGAGTTCCTCCTCCCGATTCACCAGTCATTCCAATACGTTTTGGATCAACATATGGCAGGGATGTCAGGAAATCAATTACGCGCATTGAGTTCACTGTCTGCATTGTAAGAGCCAGGGCAGTCCTGTGAACTTCACTGCTTACCTGAAGTCTTGATTCTCCCCAGGCAAACATTTCATAGCTGAAGACAACTGCTCCCATTTTGGCAAGCATGGCACATCTGTATTGATGATCGGGACGGTACCGGCCATATTTATTCAGATCCTCGTTACTGGCGTGACCATGCGTGCATAGCACTGCAGGAAATGGGCCTTTCCCTTTTGCAGGCCTGTACAGTGATCCACAGAGATAGACTCCAGGAATGGTTTCAATAGCCACATTTTCAACAGTATAGCCATCCATTTTCCTTTTTTGCGTATAGATCGGATTCAACGGCGTTTTCTTTGGCAGAGGAGACAGGTTCATTTGTTTAAGCATACATTTCCTAAGCTCAGTTTTGCGTGATTCCCAGGCAGGCAGGCCGGGATAGCTTGCAAGTAACCTTTCAAGGTGTTTTTGCCCTTCTTCAACCGGCCTCTCATAATAAACATATTTGCTTATCTTAAAAATATTGTCACCTGTCCGGTTAAAGATCATATCGAGAGGATAAAGAATATTTGTAAGAGTCGCTTCCGTACCTGACCTGTAGCGCCATGCCGGATAGAGCACCTCGAGTCCTTTTACAAGGTTTTCGTCGTACTGGAGCTTTATATTATACTTTTCTTCAATATCGGTCAGAACCTCTTTAAGCGGTTTCCTGTAGATATCCTGAGGTAACTGATTATATGCGATAAGGTTTGTCAGGATAAAAAACATCACGATAAGCAGTTGTGTTCTCATAATCTTAGTCTTATTTTTTAAGTTGAATTTAATAAGATTTTTCCTACTTTTATTCGGACTGTTTAAAACTTAACTACTTTTTGTCATGAGGAGACTGATAATTTCTTTTAACTGTTTGTTTTTAATAGTTTCCATTTCTTTGGGGCAAAAAACCCCAAGCGGTAATCCGGTCGATTTCAAAGTCAGAACCTGCCTGCACTCGGTAAGCTATATGGGTATATGGCGCGGACAGGCAACACTGACTGTTGATGAATTTCTACTAAAGGCAAAGGAGCTCGGATTTGACGGAGTAATGCTTGCGGCAAAAAGGCCTCATGTATCTCTTCTTGATTACGATGATGCTGCACGGCAAAAACTGAGGGCAAGGATAAAGGAACTCGGGCTTGAACTGGTCTGCCTTGCCGGCTACACTGACTTCACTGCCGGGATTGATAAACCAGGGGTGCCCAATATTGAAATCCAGGCGACATATGTCGGTGAACTGGCTCGTTTGGCCAGGGATCTCGGAACCAGTATGTTACGGATCTATACTGGTTATGAACGTCCTGATATCCCTTATGACAGGCAATATTCGATGGTGGTTGAAGGACTGCAAATTGCAGGCAAACTTGCCTCTAAATACGGCGTTACACTGGCAATTCAAAATCATCACGATATTGCACTGCATCATGATGCTATGAAATGGCTGCTGGATGAGGTAAACCTGCCGAATGTTAAGGCAGCTTTCGATTGCTGGTCACCAACACTTGAAGGATTATCGTCCGAAGAGATTAAAAATGCTGTCCTGACCATGAAACCATATATTGTCCACACGACAACTGCCGATTATGCAGAACTGCCAAGGTTCAGGTACGATGCCAACCATACCAATTATCTCCCCCTTGAATCGCAGATGAGAGCAGTTCCCATGGGTAAAGGTTTTCTTGACTACAGGACTTTTATAAACACGCTTAAAGAGATTGGTTACCAGGGCTATATTGCATATGAGATGTGCGAAGTACTGGAAGGCGGAGGATCGGTCGAAAACCTGGATAAAAGTGCGAAGGCGTTTCTGGAGTACATAAAGCAGTTCAAATAAAAGCATAAAGTCGCACTGTATCAATAAGATCCCCTCCCAGGAGGGGCAGGGGTGGGTTGAATAAAAACCATATTCCTTGCAACGAAGGATTCTGTTACACGTCTTTAATAAAAGATACCACTGAAACTATGATCCGGAACTTTTTCAACATCACTCTTAGAAATATTTCAAAGAACAAGGGCTTTACATTTATAAACATTACAGGAATGGCGGTCGGACTTGCGGCCTCGTTGCTTATTCTGCTATGGGTTCAGGATGAACTGAGTTTTGAAAAGTACAATAAATACGCTCAGAATATCTTCCGTGTCGAGGAAGATCAGTTTTATTCGGGTGAACGATATCACGTGACAGTCACACCGTACCCTTCTGGACCAGTCTGGATGCAAAAGATTCCTGAGATAAAGGAGCAAACACGCCTGAATCTGTGGCTTCCCAGTGTCCTGTTCAGAAATGGAGACAAGGTATTCTTTGAGAATTCGATAATTGCTGCCGACTCCGGATTTCTTAAAATGTTTACATTGCCGCTTGCTAAGAGGTGATGTCGCCACTGCCCTCAGGGCTCCTCATTCCCTGATCATTTCCGAAAAACTCGCCAGAGAAGTATTTTGGAAATGAAAATCCTCTTGGAAAAACAATAACCCTTGAAAACAAATATCCAGTTCACCGTAACAGGGAGTGATAGCAAGAGTCTTCCTAAAAATTCAATGTTCACGTTTGAGGGGATCATACCATTTTCTTTCCTCTATGAAATCAGGCGCTAGTATTCGATTCCTGGGACAGTAATTCGATCTTTACATACGTTCAGCTCGGGAAAGGCACTGATCCCAGCCCGGTCGATAAAAAACTTACTGATATTGTGAAAGAATATGTTCCCCAGATAACGACAAAATATAGTTTGTTTCCGTTACTTGACATTCACCTGCATCAGCAGTTTGGTTTCAAAGAGACAAACGGTCCTGTTACAGTTGTTTATGTTTTCACACTGATTGCAATTTTTGTGCTCGTAATTGCATGTATAAACTTTATTAATCTGTCTACTGCAAAGGCAGCAGCAAGAGGAAGAGAAATCGGAATTAAAAAAGTAGCCGGTGCCAGTCAGATGTCAATGGTGATCCAGTTTATGCTTGAATCGCCTATGCTTATTACACTGGCGATGGTTTTTGCCCTTATTCTTGTGGGATTATTCCTTGGTACCTTTCAATAAAATATCCGGTAAGAATTTCAGCCTTGGCGATCTTTTGCAAACAAAATTTATACTGGGTTTTATTGCGACCGGGCTTTTTGCCGGATTTGTTTCGGGAGTCTATCCCGCTTTTTATCTCTCCTGCCTTTAAGCCGGTTGCCGTTCTTAAGGGATCATCGACTTCAGGTAAGGCGAAATGGCAGGTTAAGACAGATCCTTGTTGTTGTTCAATTCACACTGTCGATGCTTATCGGAATTGCTGCAATATTTATGTACCTGCAGTTGAAATTCATGCTTAATAAGGATCTTGGGTTATAACAAGAATGACCTTATTGGCATTCAAATGACAGGCAATATGAAATCAAAATACTACTCACTGAAACGGGAACTTCAGAAGGAAACACTGATACAGGGTGTTACTGCATCCAGGTGGAGCCCGGTTATGATGGGCAGCAATTCAGGCGGAGCCAGATGGGAAGGAAAAGACCCGGATAAAAACGTTCTGATCGGGACAAATACCGTCGACTACGATTATATAAATACTCTGCAAATGAAACTCATATCCGGACGGGACTTCTCGCGCGACTACTCATCGGATATGGCAAAGGATACGACAGGCAATTTCCTGGTGAACGAGGAGGTTGTGAGGATTATGGGAATTGGAGATCCGGTCGGAAAAAGCTTCAGGTTCATGGGTTTAAATGGGAAGATAATCGGAGTGATGAAAAACTTCCATTTTAAGGGTGCCGATCAGGTCATTGAACCAATAGCTTTTGCACTTACCGATACAAGCAGTTTTAATCTTAATCAGATATTAATAAGGCTTACACCGGGTAATATTCCGGCTTCGCTTAGATCAGTCGAAAAAATCTGGAAAGAGGTAATACCGGAATACCCCCTGGATTACAGTTTTATTGATCAGGATTACGAAAACCTCTTCAGATCACAGATGCGACTGACAGAACTGTTAAAGTATTTCACAATTCTTGCATTAATCATAGCCTGTCTGGGGCTTTATGGCCTTGCATCATACTCAGCACAGCGCAGGACTAATGAGGTAGGAATCAGAAAGGTTATGGGGGCGGATCAGGTTTCTATAATGTATACACTGTCGAAGGAATTTCTGGTTTTGGTACTGATTTCCATCGTAATTTCAGTACCGGTTGGTTGGATTTTAGTGGCAAGCCTGCTTAAACAATTTGCATACAGGATTGATTTGAACGTGATTGTATTTGCAGTAATGGCGATCGCAGCAATAATAATTGCAATGCTGACTGTCAGTTACCAGGCATACAGGGCAGCGCTCACCAATCCGGCGGAGGCTTTAAAAGTTGAATAGTTTTTTATGTCTCGTGGATTACGTATAGAATAGCAGATCTTTTTCTTCCTCTTTGAAACATGTGAACAGTTAAAAGAAGGTAAAGATTGCATTATGTATTACAGGCGATGTAAAATGTAATAAATCAGGAAATAGAAGAAACGCAAAACTAATTTTTGTTTTTGTTGTTTAGCATGAGGTAATCAATCATGTTGGAATTATGCTGACAACCAAGATCACAAATTCGATTTCAGGATTGTTGTTTGTCATAGTTGTTTCTGCGTTTTTCACTTGTACTTCTGAAAAATTTGCAGGGAAATCATCCGAGAATCCTGCAACCATCACCGATACGCTTAAAAGTGAATCGTCCGGAGTAACTGCGGAGGTTATTTACGAACCTGATATTCTCACAAAGTTTTACGAAAAGGGAAAAGGTCTTCTTTCAGCCAGATGGAATAGCAGGGATAAAATTGAACAGATGATCTCTGCCATCATGAATGCATCGGAGAATGGCTTGAATCCTGACGATTACCATCTTCAGGATATTGAACGGCTGGCCGAAAAAATTGCATATTCAGACAATATTAACGCTGATGATATTGGCAAGCTGGAATTTATGCTGACAGATTCCTTCAGGCTTTTATCTTTGCATTTGTCAGTCGGGAAGACCGATCCGGAAACAATTGACCCGCAGTGGAAAGCTTCAAGGAGAATAGCAAGGAAGGATTGGGGAACTTTTATCGACAGTACACTGAACAGCAATAATAATATTATTGAAATTCTTCAAGGTCTGACTCCTGTGCATGCTGATTATAATAACCTTAAGAAAGCACTAATTAAATACCGCAAATTCCAGGAAAAGGGCGGCTGGCCGATTTTCAGTACAAGTCTCCCGAAGTTAGAGAAAGGTATGAGTCATCCGGATGTCTCTTTATTGAGAAAAAGACTTGCATTGACTCAGGGGGATATTAACTGCACTCCTGAGGATACAAATCTGTTTGATCAAAATTTATCTGATCAGGTAGTCCTTTTCCAACTACGGAACGGCCTTGAAGCTGATGGTGTTGTGGGCAAGGCAACCATTGCAGCTTTAAATACTACAATAGATGAAAGGATTGAATCAATTGAAGCAAATCTTGAGCGATGGAGATGGATCAGCGATGATCTTGGCAAGCGTTACATAAGGGTTAATATTGCTAATTTTGAACTGCAGGTCATTGATAATGATGAAGTGGCATTTCAATCACCGGCAATTGTCGGGCGCCTATACAAGGAGACTCCAATCTTTAGTTCAGTACTGAAGTATCTTGTCATAAATCCCGATTGGTCAATTCCGGACGAAATTCTAAAATCTGAAATTATCCCTGATATAATCAAAAATACCTAAATACCTGACTGAAAAGAAAATGAAGATATTGCGAAGAGATGGTTCAGAAGTAGATCCCACCGCAATTGTCTGGGACAGTACGCTTGTAAAGAGCTTTCCCTATATGATACGGCAAGAATCAGGGCCAGAACAATCCTCTGGGGCATATAAAATTTGTGTTCCCGAACCAATACAGTATTTATATTCATGACACACCTTCCCGTAGTCTGTTTTTGCGAAGGAACCGTACCTTCAGTCATGGCTGTATACGTATTAGCAAAGCTCATGAACTGGCTGAGTACCTGTTAAAGGATGATACTGAATGGAGTCATGCCCTCCTGCAGAAGGCAATTGATCAGGGACCAGAGAACAACTATTGTTCTACCGGACCCTGTACCGGTTCATATCTTATACCTCACTGTCTTGGCTGATGATGAAGGGACACCATATTTCTGCAAAGATATTTATAATCGCGACCAGCCGTTAATCAGTGCCCTTAAAAAGGTCTTCTTCAGTGGAGAGGATCCCTGGTTGTAAGAAACTGAATATATTTTAGCAAAAGATGCTAAAAATACCTGACCGTTCATTTAAAAAACTGTACAATCCCTTAAGCGTGTCCTCCTTTGCAAACATTCGGGACAGTGGTCTGATAACTAGTTGTCAGGGTAATAAATATATATACAGGATCTGCCGAAAGAAGGTTAATGAATTTATCGTGATCTTCAAGTGGAATTGAAGGACATCCGAAACTTCTGCCCAATCTGCCATAACTGCGGATGAAAGCTCTGCTGACATAATCCGCACCATGCACTACAATAGCCCGTTCCCTTGCATTGTCATTTATTCCTGGTTCAACCCCGTCCAGGATAAGTGAGATTCCATGCTTTCCCATATATGTACTGCCTGTAATATAGAACCCAAGGCTGCTTTGAAGTGAAGAAGGAGAATTGGAAAAGTGACTGGCGAATTCTTCTCCGCTGTTCTTTCCATGAGCTACAAGACTGGTGTGAACCACCTCCAATTTATTCATGTCAATTATCCACATCCTGTCCAATGTGGATGAAAGGGAAAAATCGATTATTGTGAGTATGTTTTTATTGATGTAATTGTCAGCTTTAAGATTCAGAAAGCCCGTGAGGGCTTTTTTGAAGACTTCATAATCAGGCTTCGATACTTCACTCCTGATCATACTGAAAACCTGTGAACTGAAACTGGCGATACTGGCTTCATAAGAGGAAGATACGGCATCCTCCTTACCTTTATCAGGTAAATAGCCTGAAGTGATAATGGGAAGAAACAATATTAGTACAATCAGTCTGGTAAGTCTCCTGAGCATCCGGGATATTGGTTTTATGTCGCAAAATTATTATTATTATTATTTAACTATCAAAACCTGTTAACTATTATGTAAAGTGTAATAAATTTACGGAATGTGACATATGTTATTAGGTAATTATAAGATAAAGAATAACTTACACAGGGTAGTGGAGCAAGGCCGGAATGATGGTGGAAAATATCTTCGTGCAATAATGAAAATACCTAAAAAATCATGCAGAAATAAAGTCAGGTAATTAATTGATATTCAGCAACTATATAAATATATAATTTAAATCTGTTTCATGCTTCCGAAATAAGAATTGAATAAAATATCCATTTTTTGTTTGAAATATTAAAAAAATAAATACTTTTGTCATTCATTTTGAAACAAAAGAGTGAATAGAAATTTAATCCATATTATTGCCCTCATCCTTATTGTCACCAGAAAAAGATGATCCGGGAATAGTATATTTATAAATATAGAGAGGCTTTCCGGATCGACCGGAAAGCTTTTTTTTTAAATGCTTTTTTTGAAGTGATGAAGATACAGTTAAGAAGTTCGAGGACAATTTCCGGAAGGAATATGGCAGGGGCCAGAAGCCTTTGGCGTGCCAACGGAATGAAGGAAGAACAATTCGGTAAACCGGTCATTGCAATAGTGAATTCGTTTTCACAGTTTGTTCCGGGACACGTCCATCTTCATAAAATCGGCCAGATCATCAGGAAAGAGATTGAGAGTCACGGTCTTTTTGCCGCTGAATTCAATACGATAGCCATTGATGACGGAATTGCAATGGGCCATAACGGCATGCTTTATTCACTTCCATCAAGGGAACTTATTGCCGACAGTGTGGAGTATGTATGCAATGCCCACCTGGCTGACGCAATGATCTGTATAAGCAATTGTGATAAGATCACCCCGGGGATGCTGATGGCAGCAATGAGACTTAATATTCCTGCGGTTTTCGTTTCCGGCGGACCAATGGAGGCAGGCAGGTACCATGGTAAAGACATAGATCTGATCGATGCAATGGTTTCTTCTGCCAATGATTCCGTTAGCGATGATGACCTCCTGGAAATGGAAATGTCGGCCTGCCCCACATGCGGATCATGTTCGGGAATGTTTACAGCAAACTCGATGAACTGCCTGGTTGAAGCTCTTGGACTGGCGTTGCCGGGAAACGGAACATTGCTGGCAACTCATACGAACAGGCTTAAACTTTTCAGTAAAGCTGCCTCATTGATAGTTGGAATAACAAACCGTTATTATTACGATGGTGATTCCGGCGTTCTTCCGAGGTCCATCGCCACCCGGCAGGCCTTTATAAATGCTATGTCACTTGACATTGCCATGGGAGGATCAACCAATACTGTCCTGCATCTGCTGGCAATAGCCCATGAAGCGGGCGTTGATTTCACCCTGAAAGATATTGACTTATTATCACGTAAGATTCCCAACATCTGCAAAGTATCTCCCAGTTCAAGCTATCATTTACAGGATGTAAACCATGCAGGAGGCATCCTTTCAATAATGGGAGAGCTCGAAAGGAATAATCTGATAGATAGTTCCGTCGGCCGTATTGATTACGGAACCTTAAAGGAAGCTGTTTCCGAATGGGACATTACGAGCGGAAATGCTGTTCCCGAAGCATTCGATTTTTACCTGAGTGCCCCGGCCATGAACAGGACTTCTGAGATGGGATCTCAAAACAAATATTACGCTGATCATGATACCGACCGTGAGAAAGGTTGCATCAGAAGCGTCCAAAATGCTTACAGCACCGACGGTGGGCTGGCGGTCCTTTACGGGAATATTGCAAAAAACGGTTGTATTGTTAAAACAGCTGGTGTGGATCCTTCCTTATTTAAATTCAAGGGTCCTGCAATAGTATTTGAATCACAGGAAGAGGCGGCGGAAGGAATACTTACAGGAAAGGTAAAGCCAGGTGATGCAGTGGTTATAAGATATGAAGGCCCGAAAGGCGGCCCCGGAATGCAGGAAATGCTTTATCCAACTTCCTATCTGAAATCAAAGCTTCTTGACAAGAAATGTGCACTTCTGACCGATGGACGGTTTTCAGGCGGTACCTCAGGTTTATCGATAGGACACATTTCACCCGAAGCGGCAGCAGGAGGAGAAATCGCACTGCTTAAATCAGGTGATGAAATAGAAATTGATGTGACTGACAGAAAAATTAATGTATTATTATCTGATAATGAGCTTAATATAAGACGCATAGATTCAGAAGCCAGGGGTGCCGGTGCATTTAAACCAGTTGGGAGAAACAGGGTAATACCTCCCTCACTGAAAGCTTATGCTGCGATGGTAAGCTCGGCAGATAAAGGGGCAGTGCGAATCGTATAAGTTAATGAATTCCCCCTTTGAAGGGGGCTGAGCGTTAAAAAATTGCCCGGGGGGCAATTTTAGCGAAAGAGCCAGTTTGCAGGGGAGATTTGTGGTGGGGTTCGGGGGATGTTAGTAGAAACAGACAAAACTGATTTTATGAAGAGAGAGAAGGAAACACAAAAGCCAGTTGAACAAACGAACGGACACGAAACCATTTCCGGGGCAGAAGCTATCCTGAAGTGTCTGATTGAGGAGGGTGTCGATACAATTTTCGGGTATCCTGGAGGTGCCATTATGCCTGTTTATGACAAGCTGCTTGATTATGAGAATAAGATCAAACACATTCTTACCCGCCATGAGCAAGGTGCAGCTCATGCAGCCCAGGCGTATGCAATGGTGACCGGGAAACCGGGTGTATGCTTTGCAACATCCGGACCGGGTGCCACCAACCTGGTAACCGGGATCGCAAATGCTTTTCTCGATTCAATACCGGTTGTATTCATAACTGCACAGGTAGTTTCCAACCTTATCGGAACTGATGCATTCCAGGAAACCGATATTCTGGGAGTTTCAATGCCTGTAACCAAATGGAATGCTCAGGTCAAAAAGCCTCAGGATATTCCCGGAATAATTGCAAAAGCATTTTTCATTGCCCGATCCGGTCGACCGGGACCTGTCCTCATAGATGTTGCAAAGGATGCCCAGATTGAAACCTTTGACTTCAAATACAAAAAATTCAATTACTTAAGAAGCTATAATCCTCAAATACCTTTGCACACACGGGCTATAGAATCAGCGGCAATAATGATAAATCATGCTGAAAAGCCCCTGATCCTTGCCGGGCACGGAGTTCTTTTGTCAGGTGCCGAAAATGTGCTTTTGAAATTTGCGGAGAAGACAGGTATTCCAGTTGCCCTTACTCTGCTTGGCCTTTCGGCGTTCCCGTCGGGGCACAGGCTGTATGCAGGATTGCTTGGCATGCATGGCAACTACGCAGCCAATATGCTAACCAATGAGGCAGATCTGATCATTGCTATCGGAATGCGTTTTGACGACAGAGTCACAGGCAACCTTAAAAAGTATGCAAAGCAGGCCAGAATAGTGCATATTGAGATCGATGAAGCTGAGATCAATAAGAATGTTATTGTGGATGTTGAGATCAACAATGACGCCAGAGAAGTTCTTGAGCATTTAATGCCGCTGGTCAAAGAGAGATCATATGAAAAATGGATCAGGGAATTCAGGATTTGCGATAAGACTGAATATGACAAAGTAATAAAAGAAGAAACGAAGCCGGAAAAGGGACGCCTGAAAATGGGCGAAGTAGTCCGTCTTGTTTCAGAAATGACACATGGGGATGCGATCATTGTTACGGATGTTGGGCAGAATCAGATGTCGGTAGCCAGGTATTATAAATTTTCAAAGCCAAACAGCCTCGTAACCTCAGGAGGTATGGGGACCATGGGATTCGGACTTCCTGCCTCCATAGGTGCTAAAATTGGCAACCCAGGACAGGAGGTTGTGGCTTTTCTCGGTGACGGCGGGTTCCAGATGACAATCCAGGAACTTGGAACAATCCTTCATTATAAAGTTCCAGTGAAAATCATTATCCTGAATAACGAGTTTCTCGGTATGGTGCGCCAGTGGCAGGATATGTTCTTTTCAAAAAGGTATGCCTCAACAAAGTTGGTGAATCCCGATTTCGTTGCCATTGCAAAAGGATATAACATACCGGGGAAAAGAGTCTTTGAAAGAAATGACCTTAAGGATTCACTCATTGAAATGCTGGCTGCAGAAGGACCCTACCTGCTTGAGGTAAGCATAGATGAAGAGGCAAACATACTTCCAATGGTTGAACCGGGAGCTTCAGTATCGGATGTTACATTGACATATAACAACAAAAATAAGGAATAATGAATTCTGCGTTCCTCCGGAAAAAAGGAACGCAGAGAAAAACATATAATTATGAAACAGGAATTTACAATATCGCTTTTTACGGAGGATCACATAGGGATCCTTAGCCAGATAACGATAATACTTACACGGAGGCAGATTAATATCGAAAGCATTACCGCATCAGAGTCTGCCGTTAAGGGTGTCCAGATGCTCACACTTGTAGTAAGAACCAGCCCTGAGATGGTTCAGAAGGTGGCACGACAGATGCAGAAACTGGTTGATGTTCTGAAAGTATTCGTCCATACTTCCGATGAAATCATATACCAGGAGATAGCACTCTTTAAAGTGACTACCAAAGGACTTATGTCTGGCAGTACAATTGAACATGTTGTTCGTGCAAATCACGCCCGTATTCTTGCAGTTACACCTGAATATATTGTTATCGAAAAGACCGGCCACAAATCAGAAATTACTGATCTGCTTGACCAGTTACAACCATGCGGCGTGCTGCAATTTGTAAGGTCAGGCAGGGTTGCAATTACAAAACAGGTTAAGGAGCTTAATGCCTACCTGCAGGAGATGGATGAAGCTAACCGGAATAAACCGGAAGAAATTAATGTATTTAATTAACCCAATAAAACTTAAAAACATGGCAAAAATAGATTTTGGCGGAGTTGTTGAGGACGTTGTGACCAGGGAAGAATTCCCTCTCGCGAAGGCACGGGAGGTGCTTAAAGACGAAATTGTTGCGGTAATTGGTTATGGAGTGCAGGGGCCCGCCCAGGCACTTAACATGAAAGAAAATGGCATCAATGTAATAGTCGGACAGGCACCTGAGTTCAAAGCTGACTGGGACAAAGCAGTTGCTGATGGTTTTGTTCCGGGCAGGACTCTGTTTAATCCGGAAGAGGCAGCAACAAAAGGAACCATAATCCAGTATCTGGTGTCCGATGCCGCACAAAGAATTCTCTGGCCAAAAATCAAGCCTTGTCTTAAAAAGGGGAATGCCCTATATTTTTCCCATGGATTCTCAATAACCTATAAAGAACATACCGGGGTTATACCACCGGCCGACATTGATGTAATTCTCTGTGCTCCAAAAGGTTCAGGAACAAGTGTACGAAGAAATTTCCTCGCCGGTGCCGGAATAAATTCCAGTTATTCAGTGTTCCAGGATTATACCGGAAAAGCTACCAATCGTATTATTGCACTTGGCATCGCAATCGGATCAGGATATCTGTTTCCAACAACCTTTGAGAAGGAGGTCTACTCGGATCTGACCGGCGAAAGAGGTGTATTGATGGGCGCACTTGCAGGTATAATGGATGCACAATACGATGTACTCCGCAAAAACGGACATTCTCCTTCCGAAGCCTTCAACGAAACCGTGGAAGAACTTACCCAGAGTCTTATCAGGCTTGTAGATGAAAAAGGGATGGACTGGATGTATTCCAACTGCAGTGCAACAGCTCAACGGGGAGCACTTGACTGGCGCCCAAAATTCAGGGCAGCTACATTGCCTGTCTTCGAAGAATTGTATAAAAAAGTAAAATCGGGAGAGGAATGTGTTAGGGTATTGAAATCCACCGGTGCGCCGGATTACAAGGAAATGCTGGACGCAGAATTAAAAGTGCTCGGCAATTCAGAATTATGGAGAACGGGTTCGGCGGTAAGAAAACTCAGACCGGGGAAAAAATAATAAGAAGTTAACCATCATAAATAACCAATAATGGACAACAAAGTAATTATTTTCGACACTACCCTCAGGGATGGGGAACAAGTGCCGGGTTGCCAGTTAAATACAGTTGAAAAGATTCAGGTAGCCCAGGCTCTTGAGGCCCTTGGCGTTGACGTGATCGAAGCAGGATTCCCGATCTCAAGTCCCGGCGATTTCAGATCGGTGGTCGAGATTTCAAAGGCGATCTCAAATCCTGTGATATGCGCTCTCACAAGAGCAGTAAAAAAGGATATTGAGGTTGCTGCCGAAGCACTTCAGTATGCAAAAAGGAAAAGGATCCATACCGGGATTGGAACTTCCCCTTTTCATATAAAATATAAAATAAAGACCACACCTGAGGAGATCCTTAAGAGAGCTGTCGATGCGGTAAAATATGCCAAAAAATTCGTGGATGATGTCGAGTTCTATGCTGAGGATGCGGGAAGAAGTGAAAATGAATACCTTGCCAAGGTCATCGAGGCTGTAATTAAAGCCGGAGCTACTGTTGTAAATATCCCTGACACAACAGGTTATTGCCTCCCGGAAGAGTATGGAGCCAAGATTAAGTATCTTAAGGAAAATGTTTCAAATATCAACAAGGCAACTATCTCAACACATTGCCATAATGACCTGGGCATGGCCACTGCCAATACCGTTATGGGCGTCATAAACGGGGCCCGCCAGGTGGAAGTGACAATGAACGGCATCGGGGAAAGAGCCGGCAATACATCCCTCGAAGAAGTTGTTATGATACTTAAAAGTCATCATGCCCTGAATCTGAAAACCGAAATCAATTCAAAGCTTATTTTCGGCACCAGCAGACTGGTATCGACTCTTATGAGTATGCCGGTCCAGGCAAATAAAGCTATTGTCGGAAGGAATGCCTTTGCCCATTCTTCAGGAATTCACCAGGATGGAGTGCTTAAATTCCGGGAGAACTATGAAATAATTGATCCTCATGAAGTCGGAATTAAGGAATCTTCAATTATCCTGACTGCACGGAGCGGAAGGGCAGCACTTAACCACCGGCTTGAAACGCTGGGTTATTCTTTTGGAAAGGAAGAGATCGATGATCTTTACCACCGCTTTCTTATTCTTGCCGACAAGAAAAAGGAGATCAACGATGAAGATTTAAGAATTCTTTCCGGGGAAGTCTTTTCAGGAGAAAAAGCCCTTAAGCTTGAGCTCCTCCAGGTAACATGCGGGAAATCGGCAATTCCTGTTGCCACTGTCGGGATAAGGATAAATGGTGAAGTCCATACTTCGACGGCTTCAGGGAACGGTCCGATAGATGCTTCATTTACGGCTGTAAAACATTTAATAAGCAAGACCGTCCATCTGGAAGAATTTCTTATTCAGGCTATTACAAAAGGAAGCGATGACATCGGAAAAGTACATATACAGGTTGAACACCAGGGGAAAATTTATTATGGATTTTCAGCCAACGTTGATATAATAACTGCATCGGTTGAGGCATTTATCGATGCAATTTCGAAAATAAAATAACCCCCCTGCCCCCCTAAAGGGGGGTCAAATCGGAGATGTCCCGATTGCCCCCCTTTAGGGGGGTTGGGGGGCAAAAAACACAGAAGTTAGGATATAATAATAAATATGGAACAAAAAACACTTTTCGACAAAATATGGGATGCACATGTGGTGCAATCGATAGCCGGTGGACCTGATGTACTCTATATTGATCAGCACTATATTCATGAAGTAACAAGTCCACAGGCTTTCAATGGCTTGAAACAGAGAGGAATATCTGTTTTCAGACCGGAGAAGACACTTGCAACTGCCGACCATAACATCCCGACTATAAATCAGCACCTTCCTATTACTGAGGAACTTTCAAGAATCCAGGTTGAAAAACTGGCGGAAAACTGCCGGAATTTCGGGGTAGAATTCTTCGGCCTTAACCATCCGAAGAACGGGATAGTACATGTTATCGGTCCGGAACTCGGGTATACCCAGCCCGGTATGACAATTGTCTGTGGTGACAGCCATACTTCAACGCACGGTGCCTTTGGCACGATAGCATTTGGTATCGGGACAAGCGAAGTTGAGATGGTACTGGCAACACAATGTGTACTTCAGCCCAAGGCCTAAAAAGATGAGGATCAACGTCAATGGCAAACTCCGTAAAGGAGTAACAGCCAAAGATTTAATAATGTATATCATTTCACAGATCTCTACCGGAGGTGCAACCGGGTATTTTGTCGAATACTCCGGCCAGGCGATCAGGGAACTGAGCATGGAAGCCCGCATGACAATCTGCAATATGAGCATTGAAATGGGTGCCAGGGGCGGATTGATAGCACCTGATGAAATTACTTTTCAATATCTTAAAGAGCTCCCTTCAGTGCCCGGCAGTTTTGACTGGAATTCATCTTCTGTTAAAATGGAAGAATCTGAAAAGTGATCCGGGAGCAGTTTTTGACCGTGAACTGGAATTCAATGCAGATCATATAAAACCGATGATAACTTTCGGAACGAATCCCGGAATGGGAATCGCAATTGATGATTCAATTCCTACTTCTGATGATATCAATGAGGAAATGGAGGCATCTTTTCTTAAATCGCTTGACTACATGGGTTTTGTCCCGGGGATGAAAATGCTCGGACAACCTGTGGATTACGTATTCGTTGGCAGCTGCACCAATGGAAGAATAGAAGATTTAAGAGCTTTTGCCCGGCTTGTTAAAGGCAGAAAAAAGGCACCACATGTAAAGCCCTGATAGTACCCGGATCTAAACTGTTGAACAGCAGGCGATTAAAGAAGGCCTTATTAAGATCCTGAATAAAGCCGGATTTGAGCTCAGACAGCCCGGATGTTCATCATGCCTGGCAATGAACGAAGACAAGATTCCTGCAGGGAAATATGCAGTTTCAACATCAAACCGGAATTTTGAGGGCCGGCAGGGTCCCGGGTTCACGGACACTGCTTGCCAGTCCGCTCACGGCTGCTGCAGCAGCAATAACAGGTAAAATAAGTGATCCACGTGAATTCATTGGTTAGTCAATTAATGTAAAGGAATTTGAAATGGCTAAAGAAAAATTTGAAATACTTGAATCAACCTGTGTCCCGTTGCCTTTGGAAAATGTCGACACAGATCAGATTATCCCGGCACGTTTTCTCAGTGCCACTTCGAGAGAAGGATTTGGAGAAAATCTTTTCCGTGACTGGAGATTTGATAAAACCGGAAAAGCAAATCCGGGATTTATATTAAATAATTCTGAATACAGCGGGAAAATCCTCGTTGCAGGGAAAAATTTTGGCAGCGGATCAAGCCGCGAACATGCCGTGTGGGCAATATATGATTATGGTTTCAGGGCAGTAGTTTCAAGCTATTTTGCAGATATCTTTAAAAACAATGCCCTGAACAACGGATTGCTTCCTGTTGTCGTTCCTGAAAAATTTCTTCAGGATCTGTTAAATCTCGTCACAGAGAAAGCCTGCAACTATAGTTCGCATAGATCTTGAAAAACAGCTTCTTACGCATTCCCTCGACGGAAGAATCCATGAGCTTTTGAAATAAATCCATACAAGAAACTGTGTATGCTGAAGGGCCTTGATGATATTGATTTCCTGCTCAGTATAAAGGATCAGATAACTTCATTTGAAAACAATAAAAAGTTTTGAGATGAGAATTGAAATAATGGATACTACTTTAAGGGACGGGGAGCAAACCCAGGGGGTCTCCTATTCCCCTTTTGAAAAGGTCCATATAGCAACACTCCTGCTGAAAGATGTGAAGGTCGACCGTATTGAGGTTGCTTCTGCACGTGTTTCTTCGGGGGAATTTGAAGCATTAAGAAGGATAACGGAATGGGCAAGGCAGAACAACCTGCAACGGAAAGTGGAGGTCCTTGGATTTGTCGACGGGGACGTCTCCCTGAACTGGATACATGATGCCGGTGGAAAAGTCATAAATCTTCTCTGCAAAGGATCTCTTCGCCATCTTGAAAAGCAGCTGAGGAAGACTCCGGAACAACATATAAGTGATATTAAGGGGAATAATAAAAAAAGCAGAAGAACTTGACATGCAGGTCAATATCTATCTGGAGGACTGGTCAAACGGCATGATCAACTCCGAGGACTATGTAACGTTTATGCTCGATAATCTGAAAGATGAAAGAGTATCAAGATTTATGCTTCCTGATACCCTTGGTATTCTGAATCCGGATCAGACATATTTCTTCTGCAAAAAGATGACTGAAAAGTATCCCTCACTTCATTTTGATTTTCATGCACATAATGACTATGACCTTGCGGTAGCCAATGTACTTTCTTCAGTCAGGGCAGGAATCAGGGGAGTGCATACAACAATTAACGGATCTGGGTGAAAGAGCAGGTAATGCAGCCCTTTCAAGCGTTATCGGTGTACTGCATGATCAGTTTGGTGCTGAAACCGGTGTCGATGAACATGAAATAACAAAAGCAAGCAAGATTGTTGAGACTTTCAGTGGAATACGAATACCGGTTAATAAGCCTATTATCGGAGAAAATGTTTTTACCCAGACATCAGGTGTGCATGCTGACGGTGACAGCTAAAGACAATCTATATTATAATAATCTCCTTCCTGAAAGGTTTGGCAGAAAAAGGAAATATGCCCTTGGAAAACAGTCAGGAAAAGCAACTATCCGAAAGAATCTCGAAGAGTTTGGCTTGGATCTTAATCCTGAATCAATTGCAAAAGTAACCCAGCGCGTGATTGAGCTCGGAGATAAAAAGGAAGATGTAACCACAGAAGACCTGCCTTTCATAATATCTGATGTGCTCGGAAATGACAGGACTGAATACAAAATATTCATAAAGAATTATTCCCTTTCATTATCGTACGGATTAAAGCCTTTCGCAAGTGTTCAGATCGAAATTGAAGGAAATCTTTACCAGGAGACTTCATCAGGTGACGGACAGTACGATGCATTTATGAAAGCGCTCAGGTTAATATACGACAAACTTGGAAAAGAACTGCCGATTCTTACTGATTATGAGGTATCTATCCCGCCGGGAGGCAAATACAGATGCACTCGTGGAAACAGTCATCACCTGGAAGTATCACGACAGGGAATTCCGGACCAAGGGACTTGATGCAGATCAAACCGAGTCAGCTATCAAGGCAACCGAAAAGATGCTGAATATCATTGAAGGTATGAATGGAAGGGATCATAAAAGCCTTCCGGTCTGAAATAATAATAAACTTGTCGTGAATATCTGATCTTAAACTAACCAAAAACCTGAATAATCCTATGAGCAAATCATTCAATATCGCCGTAATACCTGGAGATGGTACAGGTCCGGAAGTCGTAAGGGAAGGTAAAAAGGTACTCAGTGCCGTTGCGCCAAAATTCGGATTCAAAATCAATTTTGAAGAGTTCGACTTTGGAGGAAATCGTTACCTGAGGACAGGTGAAGTCCTTCCGGATTCTGCAGCAGACCAGCTGAAAAAGTTTGATTCTATATTTCTGGGAGCTATCGGGCATCCGGATGTTAAGCCCGGCATTCTTGAAAAAGGAATTCTTCTGAAACTTCGTTTTGACCTTGATCAATACATAAACCTTCGTCCGGTAAAGCTCTATCCCGGAGTGGAAACTCCTCTTAAGAACAAGGGACCTGAAGATATTGATTACGTCGTTGTCAGGGAAAATACAGGTGATGTATATACAGGCAGCGGCGGAGTAACGATGAAGGGAACTCCGGATGAAGTCGCAATCCAGAATATGATTTATACCCGGATGCAGGTCGATCGCTGTCTGCGGTATGCCTTCGAATACACCAGAAAAAGAAACAGGAAGAAAACCCTGGCGCTATGCGGTAAAACAAATGTGCTGACATATGTGTTTGATCTCTGGGAAAGGGCATTTCATGAAATGGGAAAAGCCGATTATCCTGATATAAAGAGAGAATACTATCATGTTGATGCAACCTGCATGTGGATGGTTAAAAATCCTGAATGGTTCGACGTAATTGTCACGAGCAATATGTTCGGTGACATAATTACTGACCTTGGTGCAATCACCCAGGGAGGAATGGGAATAGCTGCAGGAGGAAATATCAATCCCCAGGGTGTTTCAATGTTTGAACCTATTGGCGGTTCCGCTCCGAAGTATACAGGTAAAAATGTGATTAATCCGCTCGCGGCAATCTGCTGCGGAGCTATGATGCTTGAGCATCTCGGAGAAGAAAAAGCTGCCCATGCCATTGAAAACGCTGTTATGGATGTGACTGCCAATAAACTAAAGGATATGGCTGCCGGAAAGATGGGTTATTCAACTACTGAGGTAGGAGACCTGGTGGCTGACAGGGTATAACATAAAATATTTTTTATTTACTATCATGTAATTTTGATAAATATATTAATTTTTTCTTACTTTGCATTGACAACTGAAGAAATGAATTTAAATTCAGCTACATCATCATCATTTTCATACTTGCTCTCAGGCGAGATGAAAGTGATATGTGCAACACCAAATTATCATAAACCCGTCTGAGCAGATCTGACGGGTTTTTTGTTCCTGAAAGGTTTGCTCAGAATAATTGAAAAAAAATGAGCGAACTTAAAATTGCAATCCAGAAAACCGGAAGACTAAGTGAAAATTCCCGCAAATTGCTGGAAGAGTGCGGAATTAAAATCTCAAATGGAGCAAATGTGCTTAAAAGCCGGGCAGAGAATTTTCCTGTCGAGGTTCTGTATCTCAGGGATGATGATATTCCGCAATATGTCGAACAGCAGGTTGCTGATATTGGCATTCTCGGTGAAAACATGGTTTTCGAGAAGGCCAAAGATGTCAGAATCCTTGAACAGCTTGGATTTGCGCATTGCCGCCTGAGCCTGGCTATTCCCCAGAAAGAGGCTTTTACAGGACCTGGGTGGTTCATGAACAAGAAAGTGGCCACAAGCTATCCCAAGCTGCTTACTGACTATTTTATTCAGAACAATATCACGGCAGAAATCGAGGAGATCAGCGGCAGTGTTGAGATAGCACCCGGAATAGGACTTGCCGATGCAGTGTGCGATATCGTAAGCTCGGGCAGTACACTGATGACCAACGGATTGCGTGAGGTGGTAACAATCCTTAAAAGCCAGGCCGTTATAATCGCAAACAAAAATCTGAATGCAGAAAAGCAGGAAATACTGGATAAGCTGATTTTCAGGATAAAAGCAGTCAAAGAATGCAAAAGAAAATAAATATATTCTTCTTAACGCCCCGGAAGAGGCTGTCCCACTGATCTGCAAAATACTTCCCGGGATGAAAAGTCCCACACTGCTGCCGCTGGTAGAAAAAGGCTGGTGCAGCCTCCACTCGGTTGTCAAGGAAGACGAATTCTGGGAAAGGATTGACCAGTTAAAAAATGCAGGCGCAGAAGGCATACTTGGTAATACCAATTGAAAAAATGATCCTGTGATGAAAACAATAATTAACCCTAAGCGCGATGAATGGGAATTCGCTCTGTAAACGACCGGTAACAGACAGTTCAGATCTCGATGATACCGTAAAAGCCATATTGCAGAATGTAAAGATTAACGGGGATTTTGCTCTTTACGAACTGGAGAAAAAATTTGATGGGCAGTTCTTGGAAGAACCTGAAAGTCTCATATGCTGAAATTGAAGGTTCTGCCATATAAACATACCGGAAAATCTCAAAAAGTCAATAAATATAGCGAAATCAAATATTGAAAAATTTCACAAATCGCAATTGATAAATGAGAAGCCGGTTGAAACCTCTCCAGGGGGGTAGATGCTGGAGAAAAAATGTTCCTATTGAAAATGTCGGACTATATATTCCGGGGGGTACAGCACCTCTATTCTCGACTGTACTGATGCTTGCCATACCGGCAAAAATTGCAGGATGCAAAGAAATAATCCTTTGCTCCCCTCCCGACAAAACGTGGAAATATAAACCCATTAATCCTCTATGCAGCAAATATTTCCGGTGTGTCGGAATATTTTTAAGATCGGAGGTGCTCCAGGCAATTGCTGCAATGGCTTATGGAACAGAAAGCATACCAAAAACGTATAAGATATTTGGTCCCGGAAATCAGTATGTTACAAAAGCCAAGGAGATGGTTCAGCGTGACGGAGTTTCAATCGATATGCCTGCCGGTCCGAGCGAAGTCCTCATAATCGCTGACAGAAGTGCCGATCCTTCATTTATTGCTTCTGACCTTCTTGCACAGGCTGAACATGGTCCTGACAGCCAGGTGGTTCTTGTAACAGATGACTCGGAGAATCATCAGGAATGTTCAGATTGAAACAGACAACCAACTAAAGTTTTTACCAAGAAAAGAAATTGCAACTAAAACACTGAAAAACAGTTTATTAATTTTACTGACACTCTATTTCCGAATGCATGGATTTCAGCAACAGTTATGCTCCGGAGCATCTGATAATCTCGACATCCGACCCTCGAACAATGGCGGACAAAGTTACAAATGCAGGTTCAGTTTTCATTGGAAAATACAGCTGTGAAAGTGCCGGGGACTATGCTTCCGGTACAAATCATACCCTGCCAACAAACGGATTTGCAAGAAATTTCAGCGGTGTCTCAGTTGACAGCTTCATCAGGAAAATAACATATCAGGAAATATCACCTGAAGGTCTGAAGAATCTCGGCCGGGTTATTGAACAAATGGCAGAAGCCGAATCCTTATCGGTCATAGAAATGCTGTAACAATACGTCTAAAATCACTTGAAAAATGACTGATATTGAAAAACTTATACGGGAAAATGTAAAAGCACTTGTTCCTTATTCCTGTGCAAGGGATGAATTTAAGGGACAGGGAAGGGATATTTCTGGATGCCAATGAAAATCCATACGGTAGTCTGAACAGGTATCCCGATCCATATCAGAGAGAGCTGAAAATGGCTATCAGCCAGATAAAAGGGATTCCTGAAGAAAACATTTTTCTTGGGAACGGAAGTGATGAAATAATCGATCTGTGTTTCAGGACATTCTGCAACCCTGGAACAGATATGGCATTAACCTTCTCCCCTACCTACGGAATGTACGAGGTTTCTGCTGCTATTAATTCTGTAAAGCTTATCAAGGTTCCTCTCGACACCTGATTTTTCGATTGACCTTGATAGCGTTACACCGTGGCTTGAAGCCCCGGATCTTAAACTGATCTTTATTTGCTCGCCAAACAATCCTACCGGAAACTCGATGAAAAGTTCCGATATCGAATTCATAATCTCAAATTTTAAAGGCATTGTGGTGATTGACGAGGCATACATTGATTTCTCAGAACAGCAATCCTTCAAATCCATGACCAGACAATGCAATAACCTCATTGTGATGCAAACATTCAGCAAAGCATTCGGGCTGGCAGCTGCCAGGGTCGGGATGGCTTTTACAGATCCCTCGATAGTTCAATATTTCAACAAGATGAAGCCACCTTATAATATCAGCACAATTAACCAGAAAGCTGCCTTGAAAAGCCTTAACCATATGATATTGTTCAAAAAAAGGGTGAAAAGGATCAAAACTGAAAGAGAGAGACTGGTGATCAATCTTAAAAAATTGAGTATTATTGAAATGGTCTTTCCTTCGGATGCAAATTTTCTCCTTGTTAAGACCAGAAACGCTGATGAAATTTATTCAAAGCTGATCGGGAAAAGAATAATTGTCAGAAACCGGAATAAAATAGTGCCGGGATGTATTCGCATAACTGTCGGAACACCCGTTGAGAATAACAGACTGATAAAAGCCTTGCGCAGGATTGTTATATGAAAAAGGTACTTTTTATAGACAGGGACGGGACAATCATTACCGAACCTTCAAATGAGCAGGTTGACACTATTGAAGATGTTCAGTTTCTTCCCGGTGTTATCTGCGCACTTTCAAGAATCTCAAAAGAGACTGATTATGAACTGGTAATGGTGACCAATCAGGATGGTCTCGGAACGGATTCCTTCCCGGAAGATACATTTTGGCCTGCTCATAATAAAATCCTCCAGATACTTAAAGGAGAGGGGATAGAGTTTGCTGAGATCTTTATCGACAGGTCATTTCCTGAAGATAACGCCCCGACAAGAAAACCCGGGACGGCTATGCTGACAAGATATCTTTCACGGGGAGTTGACCTTGGCTCCTCCTTTGTAATCGGCGACAGGATTACCGATCTTCAGTTCGCAAAGAATCTTGGATGCAAGGCTATCTATATAAACAACAATAAACATCCTGATGCACTGTTCAATACAACCGACTGGGCTGATATCTGCAGATATCTGAGTGCAATTCCAAGAACGGCTTTCATTGAACGCAAGACAAAGGAAACCACAGTAACTGTTGAAATAAATCTCGACGGATCAGGAAAAAGTGAAATATCAACGGGTATCAGTTTCTTTGATCACATGCTGGAACAGATTGCAAAGCATGGGGATATCGACCTGTTAATAAATGCTACAGGCGATCTGAAAGTCGATCATGCATCATACGATTGAGGATGTGGCAATTGCTCTTGGTGAAGGAGTATGAAGGGCTCTGGGAAGCAGAAAAGGAATAGACAGGTACGGATTTCTCCTGCCCATGGATGATTCCCTTGCACAGGTGGCAATCGATTTGGGAGGCCGCCCCTGGTTTGTCTGGAATGTGGATTTCAGGCGTGAAAAGATCGGTGAAATGCCGGCGGAAATGTTCTTCCATTTTTTTAAATCGTTCAGTGACAATGCAAGATGCAATCTGAATATTAAAGCAGAGGGTGAAAATGAACATCATAAAATTGAAGCTGTTTTCAAAGCATTTGCAAAAGCGCTTAAAATGGCAGTGAAAAAGTCCGACAACTATAATATACCATCAACAAAGGGCAGACTATGATCGCAATTCTAAAATATAATGCCGGGAACATTCAATCGGTTCAGAATGCGCTTAATCGCCTCGGAATCAGCAGCAAAGTGACAGATGACCCTGAAGAAATTACTGGCAGCAGATAAAGTCATAATTCCCGGAGTAGGAGAAGCGAGCTCAGCCATGAAATATCTGAGGGAAAGGAAATTGGACACTGTCCTGGTTTCATTGAAACAACCGGTTCTCGGAATTTGTCTGGGATTGCAGATCATGTGCAGTACTTCCGATGAAGGTGGAATCCGGTGTCTCGGGATATTTGATGCTGCAGTTAAAAAATTTCCTCCGTTTGATAAAGTACCGCATATGGGCTGGAATAATTTTTCAGCATTGAAGGGAAATCTGTTCAAAGGGGTTAAAGCTGATGAAGATGTTTATTATGTTCACAGCTACTATGCGGAAATAACTGATTATACATCAGCTATCTGCGATTATGTACTGCCTTTCAGCGCTGCCCTGCACAGGGAGAATTTTTATGCTGTTCAGTTCCATCCCGAGAAATCGGCCGATACAGGAATAAAAATCCTGAAAAACTTTCTTGAGCTGTGAGAATTATTATTGCACTTGATATTATGGAAGGTAAGTGTGTCCGCCTTACACGGGGAGATTTCTCCACGCAGAAAACCTACAATGAAGATCCCCTTGAGATCGCCAGGAAAATTGAAGATCATGGTATTAAATTTATCCATCTGGTCGATCTCGACGGAGCGCTTAGCAAACATGTTGTTAATTACAAAACTCTTGAAACAATATCTGCCGGAACATCCTTAAAAATCGATTTCAGTGGTGGTTTAAGATCTTCAGATGACGTGAAAACTGCCTTTGAAAACGGTGCAGGACAGATCACCATCGGAAGCATCTCAGTCATATATCCTGCCCTTTTCCTGGAATGGCTTGCAAAGTGGGGTCAGGAAAAGATCATCCTGGGAGCAGACTGCATCAATCGTAAGATAGCCACAGGTGGATGGACTGAGAGTTCTGATTCGGATATTTATGAATTTATCAGCGATTACAGCTTAAAAGGTATCAAATACACTATCTGCACTGATATAGAGAAGGATGGGACGCTCGAGGGGCCATCGGTAGATCTGTATAAAGAAATACTTGAAATACCGGGAATAAATCTAATAGCCAGTGGTGGGATCTCTTCAATAGCCCAGATTGAAGAACTCTCAGCGATTGGCTGCGAAGGAGCCATTATAGGAAAAGCAATATATGAAGGTATCCTGAACCTAAAAGATCTTAGCCGCCTATGTTAAAGAAAAGAATTATACCCTGTCTTGATATTAAAGACGGCAGAACTGTCAAAGGAGTCAACTTTGCCGGCATAAGGGATGCAGGAGATCCGGTAGAGCTTGCCACGAAATACGTTGAACAGCGTGCTGATGAGCTGGTTTTCCTGGATATAACTGCAACCGTGGAAAAACGGAAAACCTTTGCAGAGCTTGTAGGAAAGATTGCAGCTGAAATAAACATCCCATTTACAGTCGGAGGAGGTATAGAAACGATTGAGGATGTGGAGTTACTGATAAAAGCAGGAGCTGATAAAGATCAGAATTAATTCATCTGCATTCAGGAATCCGCGATCTAATATCCCAGGTTGCCAGGCAGTTTGGCCGTCAGTGTGTTGTAGTGGCAATTGATACCTTATTCGTAAACAATGAATGGATTGTTTTTATTGATGCCGGAGGTACCCCGACCCAGGTAAAGGCAGTTGACTGGGCTATGAAGGCAGAAATGAACGGTGCAGGTGAAATACTGCTTACCTCGATGAATTCTGATGGCACAAAATCAGGATTTTCAATTCAGATCACAAGGGACATAAGCATGAACCTGAATATTCCTGTTATTGCATCAGGAGGCGCCGGATCGCCGGAGCACTTCCGGGAGGTATTTACAAAGACAAACTGCAGCGCAGCCCTGGCAGCGAGTATTTTTCATTACGGTGAAGTATCAATTCCCGAATTGAAAGAGTACCTGGCATCAAAAAACATTGCCGTAAGACTTTAGTTATCTCCGCCGTCTTCGTCGGCCATAGGTCGACTTCAACGACCGAAGGCCGAAGCGGCTGCGCAAAGGCGAAGAAGGGGACTTAATTTGCCCCCTTCAGGGGGTTGGGGGCAGAACTTACGCAGAGGTTCACAGAGAATCCTCAGACCTGCCTGCCGGCAGGCAGGGGGAATCACAAAGACACATGGACAAGTATTAACAAATATAAAATTATATGATACTCTATAGATTTCAGAAAAGGCAACGATCTTGTACCTGCCGTAATTCAGGATAATACAACGTTGCAGGTTCTTATGGTTGGATACATGAATGAAGAAGCTTTGAGAAAAACAGAAGAAGAAGGAAAAGTCACATTTTTCAGCCGTAGCAGAAATCGTTTGTGGACTAAGGGAGAGACATCAGGTAACTTCCTGTTTGTTAAAGAGATAACAGCAGATTGCGATAATGATGCTCTCCTGATAAAAGTCGATCCGGCAGGTCCGGTATGTCATACAGGCAATAAGTCATGCTTTGGGGAAGAGATATCAAAAGGATTTATTTACGAACTGGAACATATTGTCAACCAGCGTATTGAGGAGGATGTGAAGGATTCCTATACGAACAAGTTATTCCGGCAGGGTATTAATAAGATTTCCCAGAAAGTCGGGGAAGAGGCTGTTGAACTGGTGATCGAAGCAAAAGACGACAATCCTGAGCTTTTAAAAAACGAAGCAGCTGATCTGGTCTATCATCTTCTGGTTCTTCTGAAAGCAAAAAATATTACCTTTTCTGATATTGAAGAAATTCTTAAATCCCGGCATAATAGAATCTAAGTGCATGGCAAATGTCTTTTCTCTGGTGAATTTAAGAACTACCGGTCACAAGTAGAGGAACACGGAGTTGTATGTTAAGAAAATTCACCAAAAAGTAATATTTCTTGATTTTTATTTGTGATTTTTAATAATTGCATTACTTTTGTAAGCCAATAAAGCGAATAAATGAATACTGTATACAGCTATTTTGCCTCTTATTTTTACTTCTTTTTTTATTACAAAAAGAAATAAGGGGATTTTGTATACAATAAACTATTACATAAAGAAGCAAGGGTCCCCGAAAAAGGACCCTTTTTTATTAATACAATAAAATGATGAAAATCGCAATTCAGGGTGAAAAGGGATGTTTTCACGAGGTGGCTGCAAGACAGTTTTTCTGTTACGACACAATTGACATTGTGCCATGTACAACATTTGATATGACATTAAAAGCGGTTTCAGATGGTGAAGCTGATCTTGCCATGATGGCTATTGAAAATGCAAGATCGGGAAGTATTCTTTATAACTACAATCTAATAAGGGAATCAGGCCTGAAGATGCTGGGAGAACACAATCTCAGGATAAGGCAGAACCTCATGGCACTTCCTGGTCAGACAATCAACGATATCAGGCAGATCAGGTCACATCCGATTGCTCTCGCCCAATGCATGAAGTTCCTGAACCAGTATCCTGGCATTACTCTTGTTGAATCTGATGACACTGCCGGTAGCGCAAAGCTTATTGCCGAGCATAAACTGAAAAAGATCGCAGCAATCGCACCTTCCAGTGCAGCTGAGATTTACGGACTTGCAATACTGGCCTCAGGAATTGAGACTTATGAGAAAAACTATACAAGGTTCCTTGTGATAGGAAGCCCGGAAAAGGGGATACACTAACGGTAACAAAGTATCAGTATGCTTTGCCACCGGACACAAACCGGGCTCTCTGGCAGCTGTCCTGGTAAAACTTGCTGAAATGAACATAAATCTCTCAAAAATCCAGTCTGTACCCCGACTGAACGGTGACTGGGAGTATATGTTTTACCTTGACCTTGAATTGCCACCCGATTCAGATATTGAAGAGATAACGAAGGTCCTCGAAAAAATTACCAGCAATATGGAGGTTCTGGGTATTTACAACAAAGGAGATAAGCTATATGAAAGTTAAACCAGCTGATCGTACTTCTGCCGTAGCAGGAGTACTATTTTTCGCAGAAGCTGAGGCAGATTGAAAATATGCGCGAGCCGGTGCAGATATTATTAACCTGGGTATTGGAAGTCCTGATCAGCCTCCCTCAGAAATACAATAAAGCGCCTTGCAGTCAGAAGCTGAAAAACCAAATGTGCATGGTTACCAGAGCTATACAGGACACCCGGCACTTACGGAAAGCTTTTTCTGACTGGTATCTTAAGGTATTTCAAAGTCAAGCTTAATCCCGACAGTGAAATATTGCCTCTGATGGGGAGCAAGGAGGGGATAATGCATATTAGCATGGCATTTGTAAATCCGGGGGATGAGGTTCTTGTTCCAAATCCCGGATATCCTACCTATTCCTCAGTTACGAATCTGGTTGGAGGTAAGATTAGATATTATGATCTTGATGAAAGAAACGGATGGCTTCCCGAAACATTGGGAAACTCGAAAACACTGGATCTGACAAGAGTAAAGCTGATGTGGATAAATTATCCTCATATGCCTACCGGAGCAAAAGCAACATTTGACCTTTTTGAAAGGCTCGTTTCTTTTGCCTTAAAGCACAATATACTTCTGTGCAATGACAATCCCTACAGCTTTATTCTTAACCGTGACTATCTTAGCCTGCTCTCAGTTGATGGTGCTTCAGATATCTGCATCGAGCTTAATTCATTAAGCAAATCCCATAATATGGCAGGCTGGCGGATTGGGATGGCGGCAGGGAACAGTGAATACATTAAGAATATCCTGAAAGTAAAAAGCAATATGGATTCAGGAATGTTTCTTCCGCTTGCAGATGGCTGCAGTTGAAGCACTTAATAATCCTGAGTCATGGTATGACACTGTAAATGAAATCTATATTAAACGCCGGAGAATTGCAGATTCAATAATGGACTTGCTGAGATGTAAATTCGACAAAAACCAGACCGGACTTTTTGTCTGGGGACGGATTCCGGAGACAATCCCAGATTGTGAAACCTACGTTGAAGAAATTCTTGAATAAAGCACATGTGTTTCTTACTCCCGGTTTTATTTTCGGAACCAATGGCAATCGCTACATTCGCATTTCATTATGTGCTGACGAGAAAAGACTTACGGAAGCAAGAACAGAATTCGAATGATCCGGATTTTAATACGCTGTTGCGGGTTCCTGGTTGCCGCGCTTGCTGGTTAAAAACTAAATCCAACAGGCAACCGCAACTTGCAACAGCTGGATCAATTCACTTTTAATTAGTAATCAACAGATCAATAGAGACATAACAACAATGACAGTAGCAGTAGTAGGAATAGGACTAATAGGAGGTTCACTGATGATCGACCTGCGAAAGCGGGGATTTGCAGATAAAATAATAGGAGTTGACTCAAACCTTCAGCACAGGAATATTGCTCAGCTTTGCGGACTGGTCGATGAGACTGATACGCTGGAAAATGCTGTTGAAAGAAGTGATCTGATAATACTCAGTACTCCTGTTGATACTAATTGCAGAATGCTGCCCCGGATTCTTGACAGGATAACAGGAACCCCGAAAGTTGTAACTGACATGGGATCGACAAAAGGAAGTATTGCAAAAGCATCTGCAAATCATCAGGGACGAGGACGCTATGTTTCATTGCATCCCATGGCCGGTACTGAATTTTCAGGACCGCTTGCTGCAATAGGGAGACTTTTTGATTACAAGACAGCAATTATATGCGATCCTGAGCTGAGTGATACAGATGCACTCAAGCCTTGTGGAAAGAATGCTTGACATTCTTAATATGAGGAAAGTTTATATGAACTCAAGCGACCATGATGTTCATGTTGCATATGTTTCGCATATTTCTCATATTACCTCTTTTTCTCTCGCTTTGAGCGTTCTGGATAAGGAGCGGGAAGAACAGAATATATCTGACCCTTGCCGGTGGAGGTTTTGAAAGCACAGTACGTCTTGCAAAAGCAATGGAGACACCTGGGCACCCATTTTTCTTGAAAATTCCAGATTTATCATCGAAGTGATAGATAACTATATTGAAAAAATGAATCTCTTTAAAAAGATGATAGCGGAAAAAGATAAAGAGGGGCTTAAAGCCCTTATGGAAGAGGCAAATAAAATAAGAAAAATACTGAATTAAAAATAATAAATATGGTACTTGAATCAAAACCAATACTCGTAAAAGACTGGAGGGGATACAAAGGCAGGCCATTCCTGATTTCTGGGCCCATGCAGTGCCGAAACTGAAGAACAGGTGATGTCAACAGCAATCCAGCTGGCTCGAGATAAAGGAGGTAAGTGTCTTCCGGGCAGGGATATGGAAACCCAGGACACGTCCAAATTCTTTTGAAGGTGTGGGTATAGAAGGTCTTAAATGGCTGAGAAACGTAAAGCAGGAAACGGGTCTAATGGTGGGAACTGAAGTCGCAAACGAAAAGCATGTTTATGAAGCTCTGAAGTATGGCGTTGATATGCTCTGGATAGGCGCGAGAACTTCTGTTAATCCTTTCACAGTACAGGAGATATCGGATGCCCTGAATGGCGTCGATGTTATGGTCCTTGTCAAAAATCCGATTAATCCCGATCTGGAGCTATGGATCGGAGCAATTGAACGCATCGCAAGAGCAGGGATCACAAGGCTTGGAGCAGTACATCGCGGATTTTCAACTTATGAAAAGACAATTTACAGAAATCAGCCTAACTGGCAATTGCCTATTG
The DNA here is from genome assembly GCA_963831935.1 of uncultured Bacteroidales bacterium. Classification (GTDB taxonomy): domain Bacteria; phylum Bacteroidota; class Bacteroidia; order Bacteroidales; family VadinHA17; genus LD21. The sequence goes on along the minus strand of CAWHSH010000004.1, from coordinate 766,511 downwards.
AGCTACGGCGCCGGATTCCTGATCTGCCAATTATTTGTGATCCAAGTCATATTTCAGGTGCGAGGGAATATCTCTACGAGATCTCACAGAAAGCCATGGACCTTAACTTTGACGGACTGATGCTTGAATCGCATATCGATCCCGACAAAGCCCTCAGCGATGCAGCTCAGCAACTTACTCCAAATGATCTGAAGGAATTGCTGAGCAGACTTATTCTCCGTAGTCCGGTCACATCCGATCCCAAATTACTTGATATCCTGGGAGAGTTGAGACAGCAGATTGACGTATTTGATGATCATCTTCTCGACATACTTGAAAAACGTATGAAAGTGGCTGAAACCATCGGCCAGTATAAAAAGGAAAATAATATTACTATCTTGCAGACCACACGCTGGGACGAAATAATAAGGAAGGTGCTGGTAAAAGGACAGGCAAAGGGTCTCAGCAGGGAAGTGATCGATATCATATTCAAAGCCATTCATCAGGAATCAATAAACCACCAGATGAAGATCATGAACAATGGGACTGAGTGAAGCAGTCAGAGACAAATAATAACAACTGTCAGATTATGGAAAGATCGGTTGCGCCATCCCTATGTCAGCGGTCAGGTAAAAGCACCTCCTTCAAAGAGTATGACTCAGAGGGCAATTGCCGCTGCCATGCTGGCTGACGGAGAGAGCCTGATTTTAAATCCATCATATTGCGATGATTCACTTGCAGCAATGAGCATTGCTGTCGGTCTTGGTGCAAAAGTTGAACCTGATAATCAATGAAATGAAGATCACCGGATGCAGGGAACTGAAAGAAAAAAAACTCAATTGCGGAGAATCAGGACTTGCCATCCGGATGTTTTCTCCGATTGCAGCTCTGTTTCCTGAAGAGATCATAATGACAGGTTCGGGATCACTGAAAAAGAGGCCAATGTCCATAATCGGGGATGCTCTTAGTCAGCTCGGTGTGAGATGCATTACCACCGATGGTTTTCTTCCACTAACTATTCAGGGCCCGCTAAAAGGAGGAAACTGTGAAATTGACGGATCACTGAGCTCCCAGGTGCTTACCGGACTTCTGATGTCTTTACCTACTTGCAGAAGAGAATTCAACCATTAAAGTCAGTAACCTGAAGAGCAAGCCATACATTGACATGACCCTGGATATTCTGAAGGATTTTGGAATTAAGATTTCAAATGAGAAGTATGAGGTGTTCCGGATTCACGGCAGGCAGAAGTACACCGCTCAAAAGTACGAAGTGGAAAGTGACTGGAGCGGCGGTGCATTCCTGCTTGTTGCAGGAGCAATTAACGGTAATCTCAGAGTTACTGGTCTCCGGTCAGATAGCTTCCAGAGCGATGCAGGAATATTGAAAGCCCTGAAGAAGCAGGTGCTGATTTAAAAATTTATGACAGGCATATTGATATTTCAAAATCAGTTCTTAAAGCATTTGAATTCGATGCTACTGAATCACCCGATCTCTTTCCTCCGCTTGGTAGCGCTGGCATCCTATTGCGAGGGCATTACCAGGATAAAAGGAGCTTCACGCCTTACTTATAAAGAAAGCGACAGGGCATCATGCCCTTGTCGAAGAGTTCGGGAAACTGAATATCAGGGTTGAACTGAAAGATGATCATATGTTTATTACCGGAGGAAAAGTAAAAGGGGCAAGGGTAAATTCACATGAAGATCACCGGATCGCAATGGCTGAGGCCGTTGCTGCACTTGGAGCAGAAGGGGAAGTTTTTATTAAAGATTCTCACTGCGTTGCAAAATCTTATCCCGGTTTTTTTGATGATCTTCGAAAGATGGGTGCAATTGTCAGTGAATGAATAGAATACTTTTTCAAGTCTTGCGCTTAATAATTTTCAGGTAATTCCTTTAACAGATTTAAAAAATTTACTTTTTATATTGGAGAATTAATTTTTTTTACTATTTTTGACTCAATGAAAAACGGAATGTTATATATCTGGTCCTGGCGCAGCTTTTCTGTTTAAGCTGTGAATAAGGCCGTTATATAATCTTCAAAAGATATTAACCTGTAAAGGCACGCTGTTCACAGCGTGCCTTTTTTGTTTCTAAAATTTTAACAACCACTAATAATTAAAACTATGGAAAAATTCAGAAAAATTTTATTGAACGAAAACGAAATGCCAAGGCAATGGTATAATATTGTGGCTGATATGCCCAATAAACCTATGCCTCCGCTGAATCCCGTCACCAGGCAACCCATCGGACCGGAAGCTCTTGCTCCTGTATTTCCCATGGAGCTTATAAAACAGGAAGTATCGGCAGAAAGGTATATTGATATACCGGATGAAGTGCTTGACCTCTACAGGACTTATCGTCCCTCTCCTCTGTTCAGGGCTGTTAACCTTGAAAAAGCACTTGGAACAAAAAGTAAAATCTACTATAAGTATGAAGGAGGCAATTATTCAGGTTCTCATAAAGCCAACACTGCAATTGCACAGGCTTATTACAACAAAAAAGAAGGAGTCAGGAGGATCACCACAGAAACCGGAGCAGGACAGTGGGGAAGCGCTATGAGTTTCGCCTGCCATCACTTTGGACTTGAACTGCTGGTCTTCATGGTAAAGGTTAGTTACAACCAGAAACCAGGACGCAAGCTTTTGATGAATACCTATAATGCCAAGGTAGTACCATCTCCATCAACCATGACAGCCTCAGGCAGGAAAGTTCTTGAGATGGATCCGGACTCTCCCGGAAGTCTGGGAATAGCAATTTCCGAAGCGATGGAAGTAGCGGTCGAAGATCCCTATACCAAATATTCTCTCGGCAGTGTGCTTAACCATGTTGTCCTTCACCAGACAATCATCGGACAGGAAGCGCTGATCCAGATGGAAAAAGCAGGTGATTATCCTGATGTTGTAATCGGGTGCTTCGGGGGAGGATCGAACTTCTCGGGAATTGCATTTCCGTTCCTTCGTGAAAACCTTCAGAAAGGTAAGAAAACAAGGCTTCTGACAGTTGAACCTTCATCATGTCCAAAACTTACCAAAGGGAAATTCATGTACGATTTTGGCGATTCTGCCGGAATGACCCCTCTCCTTCCGATGTACACTCTCGGACATAATTTCATACCCGCCGGTATACATGCCGGCGGATTACGGTACCATGGTGCCGGCGTCCTTGTAAGCCAGCTCCTCAAGGATGGATTTATCGAGGCAAAAGCAAAGATGCAGAGGGAATGCTTTGAAGCCGGAGTGTTTTTTGCGAGGACTGAAGGTATTCTTCCGGCTCCTGAATCAAATTATGCCATTGCCGGTGCACTGGATGAGGCAAGAAAGGCCGATCTGGAAGGAGTATCAAAAACAATACTTTTTAATCTAAGCGGTCATGGTCATTTCGACATTTCGGCTTATGAAAAGTATTTCGAGAATAACCTGCCTGATCATGAACTCACCACTGCAGAAGTCGATGAGGCAATTTCAAAAATTGAGCTTCCGAATTGACCCCCTTGCCCCCCTGAAGGGGGGTTCTCCCTATTTTCATCTCTCTTGACCCCCTTTAGGGGGTTGGGGGCAGAATATACACAGAGGTCCGCTGAGTATTCACAGAGGGACACTGAGAAGGAAACAGATTAAAAGTCAGAATAATCTGTCGGGTGAAGCAGATATGCATTTGCTTTAATTACAGTATTTGCGTACTCCGGGTTCCCTGAGAGCGCTTTCCAGTCGGGATGACTGCCGAAAGCCTTCCAGTGTTCATCGTGCGATTTCATATCCGAATAGGTAGTCATATACATTAATCGCGGTTTCAGGCTTCCCAATAAAACCTGACCGTAAAATACTGCATTGGCTCCGATCTTTCTCAAAAATAGCAATTTCGCCCCCTTCATTGAACATATGGATCTTCTTTTGAGCCTTGGCTTCTGTCCAGCTTCCGTAACTTCTTAATTCATAAATTCTTTCCTGCCGGGGAGTTGTAAATGAAGGTACCCTTAACTGCGGCATTGATGAAAAGGCTTTCATAAATACACTTTCATATCTTGTAAAAGGAGCATCATTATATGGTGCATCGAGAAATTCCTTGCCTTCCTGCAGGTGTACAGGATCCTTCTCAAGCGCTGTTACAGCCCCAAGATATTGCTCTATCGTCTTATATGGAATAAGGACATAGATCATTTTGCCAAATGCAGTATCAGCCTCAACAGGTTTGAATACACCAACAGTTGCTATACCGGCCTTATGCATTGCCGGAATAAATGCATCTTTCAGATACTTGTCAATAACGGCACCTTTCACCGGCATCCTTTAACCGGTAAATTCTCAGTTCATAATAGTGTTGCTTTACAGGTTTTCCTGCAAAAGTTCTTGCAGAAAATGAGCTAAGAATAAGTGTAACAATGACACTTATTCCAATCGTAATAAAATTCAGTTTTTTCATCATAATATAATTTTGATTTTAATGGTATGATGGAACCACACATGATTGAAAATTATATTTTTTCATGATTGTGATTTTTCTCAATCATGTGGGTTTCATAGTTATTTGGTTTTATTTTTCAGGCTCATGAACTCACCCCTAACCCTCTCTCTGCTTTACCGACCTCACCCCAACCCCTCTCCCGGAGGAGAGGGGCTAAATCCAATAATATCAGCCTTTTACACTCCTTCTCCCAAGGGAGAAGGGGAAGAGGGATGAGGTCGACAAAATAGGGAAAGGACAACTGTTAATACATTTTTGAAAACTCTTTAAATATCTTGTTAGCCTTTTCAGGAGTCAGATCAGAACCCGACTGGACATAAAACCTGTGACGGAGTGTGATTGATTCCCCCTTTCCCAGGTTACAGTTCATTTTTTCCTTTTTAGGATCATAGGCGTTCTGTCCAAGGTTATTTATCGAAAACAGGCCATAACCGCGGGCATGGGCATATGCAGGAAAACCAAAATTCTTCGGATGATCAAATATGCAAAATGCAATCTTTGAATTATCCTTTTCACCTGAAAGGCAGACCCATTCATTTCGTGTACCCCAAACGGCATCGCCCTTAAGATTTCCGCTCGAGGTATACATTCCCGTAACGCCGGTATTATCAGTGGCTTTAACTGTTGTCGGATTTCCCTTATCATCAGTGAATATCAGTGATTCATTTGAAGGCATTTCAAAAGCCCTGTCAACTCTGATTGCAAAAAGACCTTCTTTGTTATCAGCAATAATAACAGGACCATTTACTGCTGTCAGGGTTGTTATATGGTCAATGGTGCGGGAGGATTTATCACCTGAAAATATGTATTTGGTATTTTCAACAAGCAATGTATTTCCCTTGTTATCATCCCAGTTGGCTGTCACTTCAAGTATACCTTTCCTGCCGCTCTCTGCTTTAACAATTTTTTGTACAACTATATGGCCATATAAATCTTTTTTGTCTGAAGGAATGGCAGATGAGTTATTCCAGAAATCAAGGCCGTTTATATTTCCGTGATTAAACCATAATCCTACCTGGTGAGGATGATCGACCCGTTCCCCTTTTCTGGGTTCAAGAGGAAATCCCCTTGTGATGACCGATCCGTTTGGGGCAAAAACCGGAAACAAAAAAGGTTTTTCAAGTCTGGACGGATACTGAAATGAGGTGAACAGAGTACCGTTGATATAAACATTCACTTTATGCTGGTCTTCAAGCTTTTCCAGTCTTACACTTCTATCTTTTGGTGACTGGGCATCAATAACCAGTCCTGTCGCAAGAATCACCTTAAGCGGAATTAAGAATAACAACCATTTAAATTTCCCGAAATGTATTTTCATAATTTTCACAAGTTTGTGTAATACCGGATTAATTTTCTGTTAATATGTTGTTCGAAAAATCCCAAAAAAACCTGAATCTGTGGTTAATCAGGTAAAAATAATTTAATTAGACTTCATCATGCTATACTAATCATGCTTTTTTTTACTTTCATATCTTAAATAATCTTAAAAAAAACTAAAGTTAATGAAACGGATCCTTGTGGATATGGATGGTGTTCTCGTAGATATTTATGCCAGGTTTTTTGAATTGCATGAGAAGGAGACCAGGACAAAGACTGTACTGTAAATGATATAGCAGGGTTACTTGAAGCAGAAGCGTTTCAGAACCAGCGGAAATGGGTAAGTGCTACGGGATTTTTCAGGAACCTGCCGGTTATGCCCGGGAGCCGTGAAGTGCTTAAAAAGCTGAATGACAAGTACAGTATAATTGTAGTATCGCTTGCAACCGAATTTCCCAATAGCCTTACTGATAAACAATTATGGCTCCATGATCATTTCCCGTTCATAAGCTGGAAGCAGATCGTATTTTGCGGCAACAAGAACATAATAAAGGCTGATATTATGATAGATGACCACTTAAAGAACCTTGATCACTTTAACGGAGAAACCATAATGTTTACCCAGCCCCAAATATGCTTATGAATAATTCAATCCATAAAAGGGTAGACTCATGGTATGAAATTGAAAAGCTCCTTTTGCCATAAAAGCAAAGGAGCTTTTCTATAAGCTAAAATAGTTTCCTGATCAGTTCTACCAGCCCGGATTTTGTACCAGATTTGTATTCATTAACCTGTCAGCTTCAGGAATCGGATAATAATAATTCTTATCTGCCCATACCCTTGGTAATAGTATTCAGCCAGGTCAGTTCCCCGCTTGTATCATTTTTAAGCCTCTGAGCATTTGGTTTTCCGCCGCTTGTCTCAGCAACATTGATATATGTAACTCCTGAAACCTTCGGATGATGGCATATACCCTGTAAAATGCCACATCCAGAACACCGTCTTCATTCAGGTCCATCGGGGTGTCAAGTTCAGGAACATATATTCCATTCCATTCCATTGGCAAACAATTCACCTCTTTTCCATCTTATTAAATCATAAAAGCGGAAGCCTTCCATACACAGCTCAATCCCTCTGTCCCTTCTTATCTCGAGGATAACCGGATCAGTAATATCAGGGAAATATTTGGTCTGAAGGTAAGTATCAACAACAGTTGGTTTTGTTGTAAGTCCGCCGGTTATTCCAGCCCTTGCCCGCAATTTACCTACCGTCAGAGCCCAATCTTCATCAGTCAGAGTTCCTAATTCGGCCTTTGCCTCAGCATAGTTCAGCAAGAACTTCGCCGTAACCTGAAAATTGATACTGCATTGATATTAAGATCCCTGGTATCATAGTAAACATCATCAAGACTCCACTTAATTGGCTGGTAACCTGTGTAAGAGTATGCAAAGCTCGGCGGTGTGGATACCAGTACTCCTGCATTCAATCTCTTGTAATCACCCATCCTTATAGTCTGCTGCAATCTTTTATCCCTGTCCTTTACTTCATCCTTAAAGAGCATTGTTTCATAACCCGGAGTATCCGTAAAGGGAGTTCCGTCGATTTTCAGATAAGTATTTATGAATGTACCGGATAAAACTAAACCTTATTCCGGTTGTTGAACTTGTATACACCCAGTTCGCATGTATGAAGCACACTTAAAGACAGGTCCATTATACTGGCAAGCATTATTTCATCAGCGACAGGTGCGGCATTAGTGAATATTTTCCTGTATGATCCACTGGTACCGGCTCCTTCATAAACTTTAAAACCCGCTTCATCAATTACTGTTTTGGCAGCAGCTTCAGCTTCTGAGAGCCAGGTATTTGCACTGGCAGTCAGCCCGAGTTCAGTATGATATTTTCTGAATGTACCTTCAAACAAGCATACCCTTGCTTTAAAAGCGTAAGCTACATACTTTGTAATAAGGCTCCTGCGAACCATCGCTTGAAGTTTTAATATTTGCACAGGCATAGTTTATATCGGCAAGGATTGAATCCATCACAAGCGTTCTCGGATCTCTTGGTTTATTCAGATCAGGATCTCCAACTTCAAGCGGTTTGCCGATCCAGGGAACATCACCATATCTTTTTACTTTTTCAAAATAGAACCATGCCCTGAAAAATTTTGCAAGACCATTGTAATGATTCCTTATATCAACAGCAATTTTGGGATCATTATTATTTAAAAGGAAATAATTGATATTTCTTAATGATGTCCATACCCAGTTTGCATCACCACCCAGGGATACTCTGGTATAACCCGATTCATTTGTATTATCAGTAGTTGTAGGCGTATAGGAACCTGCGACCAGAAAAGCCGGAGCATCTCTCCGGGCAGCATAGTCAGTAATACAATCTGCACGGATGACATCGTATTCCGGTCAGGAAGAATATTATAAAAGGAATTTGCATACAATTCCAAACCCTTTTCGCTGCCAAATACTGCCTCTTTTGACGCTGTAGCCTGAGGAAGTTGTTCAAGTTCACAGCTGGCTACAGAGAGCAGTTATAAGGAAAAGCAACCAATATATTTTTTCATAACTATAATTTAAAGGTAAGTTAAAATGTTACTGATAAACCAAATGTCACATTTTTCATCATCGGGTAATTATAATCCATCTCCGGCATTACCTGAGGTAAATAACTGATCAGAAGGTCCGGTGTTTTCAACATCCAGATCTTTTGTGATTTTATAAAGAGGTGACATTGTCCAGAGGTTTTCACCTGAAAAATAGACTCTCAGATTGGTAATTCCGATTCTTGAAATAGAGTTTGCCGGCAGATTATATCCGATCTGAATATTTTTCAACCTGAGATATGCAATATTCTGAAGGTATTTTGTTTGAGGTGCCTCAACCAGCATTGAACCTGACCTGTTTGCAAGACGTGAAACATATCTTGGCAAGATAAGCATCGGTATTTTCCGGAGTCCAGTAATTGCCCAGCTGCCATTTCGGAATCGGATTGTAAGGCCTGTTATATTGTCCCCAGAAAAGACTGGCTTCAGAACTTGGCCACCACTGCTGCTTTCCAACACCCTGGAAAAATGCAGAAATGAAGAAGTTATTCCAGTCAGCATTCAGATTAATCGTATAGGTATAATGGGCAGCACTATTCCCGATGATTTGTTTATCACCTGTATTGCCAATCCTGTTGGTGCCATAGTCAACTTTACCACTGCCATCTGAGTCCAGCAATTTAAGATCACCCGGGAAATTTGCACCCGATGAAGTATTTTTGAAAAGGCTCTGATCTGCATGAGAAGCAATATCCTCTGCATCAACAAAAAATCCTTCAGTAACATAACCCCATATTTCACCAATTACCTGTCCTTCATAATAATCAGTCAGAACCTTTTCTGGATTGTTGTACCTTTTTATTACAGATTTATTATCAGCAAGTGTACCTCTTATTTCATAGTTAAATGGTTTTGCACCCACATTAAATCTGTCTCTCCAGGATAAGCTTGCTTCCCATCCTGTTGTCTTCAGATCAGCATAGTTTCCTTTTGGGGGAGTTGCGCCAAAAACTGCAGGAAGTGTCATCCCAATGGTGTACATATCAGTTGTATTCCTTATATAGGCATCTCCGACAAATCTTAACCTGTCAGTCAAAGCAGTTATATCAATACCTATGTTCTGGGTGGTTGCTGTTTCCCAGGTAAGACCTTCGGGAAGAACACTGGGATTTCTCGTATACTGAGGTCTTACACCGTTGAGAATTCTTCCGGACTGGGTTATTGAAAGCTGTTCCTGGAATGTGTACGATGATATATTTCCATTACCCAGCGATCCGTATGAAGCACGCAGTTTCAGGTCAGAAATTATTTTTGGTGAAACATTCCAGAACGATTCCTTGGAGATTCTCCATCCTGCCGAAAAGGAAGGGAAGAAAGCAAACCTTTGATTCGACGGGAATTTGGAAGATCCATCATACCGTCCGTTTATTTCAACAAGGTACCGGTCTTTGAATGCATAGTTAATTCTGCCAAAACCTCCAAGAATATTCCATCTGTCCCAGCCTCCGGAAGTTGTTATTGATTGTCCGAGTGCAAGATTTATGTCAGTGGCATCCTCAAAGATAAGGCCGTTTCTCTGAACACGTAATCTCTGCCAGGTTGACTGTTCATAGTTATATCCGAGCAACACCTTAAGATAATGTGAATCATTGAAGGTATTTTCATATTCACTGTACAGATTTGCTGCAAGGTATTGGGTTCCATCCCTTGTTTCCCTCAGGTCGTTCGTGGTTGTACCCACATATGCTATAACCCCGGGGTGGTTGCTGTAAGGAACAGGTACCTGTCTGCGTTTTTCATTGTTATCGCTGTTTCTGAAAGTAAAATCACCTTTAATTCTGAACTTGTCACTAAAGAACTGTGATACAAATCCGGTTGTGCTTCTGAAAATCTTGTCCTTCATATCGTACCCGTTCTTGCCATACCAGAAATCACCAACATTATAAGCCTCCGACATTGTAAGTGTACCATCAGGATTGAACATTGGAGCAAGAACATGACCTTCATCCCCGATATTTCTCCAGATTCCGCTTCCTTCACCAACGTTTAAAGGATTGTGATAATTCCTGTCGGAATACTCCGAATTGTTTTCAAACTGCAGCCAGGGAAATACCTGTATTGCACCTTTAGCCCTGATATTATGCATTCTATAATCGTCAGAGTTATAACGGAATATCCCGGGCTCATCAAGCAATCTCCCGGTTAAGAGGAAACTTGCCGTTTCAGTGCTTCCCGAAATTGCAACATTATGTTCCAGTCCCGGTAGTAAAATCCTTGTAAAGCTCTTTGTATTTATCATTGCTTGCATAATAAACATAATCTCCTGTAACAGGATCAATTTCGACTTCCTTATCAGTTGGTAAGGGATTAGTGGCTCTTCTTTCAAGTTCATCAAGATAGGCCTGTGAAAATTTCAATGTTTTATTTACAGCTGCAGGGAAAGTATTTTCCCAGTTGTAAAATGATTCAGCAAACATCTTGGCAAAAGTATATCCATCAGATACCAGATCCGGGACACAGCAATAGGTTTTCTTATTGCAAAATTTGTGGTATAGGTAATACTTGTTTTACCTTTTGTCGGATTTTTGTGTTGAGATCAGAACTACCCCGAAAGCTCCTCTTGCTCCATAAATAGATGCTGAAGCAGCATCTTTAAGAACCGAAATATTGGCAATATCATTTGGATTGAGCATACTTGGATCTCCTTCAACACCGTCAATAAGGATAAGTGCACTACCTCCCTGACCGATTGAGGTCAAACCTCTGATATTATAACTTGGTGCCTGATTCGGTTTACCATCCAGTAACCTGATATTAAGGTTTGGCACAACGCCTTTCAGTCCCTGGGTAAGGTTGGACATTGTACGGTTTTCAAGAGCTCCGCTGGTTACCTGATCGACTGCTCCTGTCAGGTTGGCTTTTTTCTGAGTGGAATAACCGACCACAACCACTTCCTCCAAGTCCCTGAACATCTTCCCTCAGGTTTACATTGATCACGGTCTGATTCTGAACCGTGTACTTCCTTTGAGGCATAACCTACAAATGAAAATACAAGTATTGCATTTGCACCAGTTACTTCAATTGAATACTTGCCCGATAGGATCAGTCAGTCCTCCCAGTAATTGTTCCTTTTACCTGAACAGTCGCCCCGGGAAGCGGAGCTCCCTTTTCATCGGACACTGTTCCTGTAACAGTTATTCTCTGGGCATAGGCTGATGTAGATACCAGGAATAACAGAATCATCAGAATTCTTTTCATAGATAGTTAGATTAGTTAGTAATGAAATTTAAAACTTAGGTTGGCTAAAGATATCGACTTCATAATAAAACAGGGAAAATAAAATGCTAAAAAACCTTAAAATCACTTATTTCTCCAAATGCTTTGTTCAGGATAAACTTATCTATCAATATATTATCCTGACTGTAGACTCGGTAGGTTATTGACTTATTGTTGATATCCATAATACCAAAACTATACATAATGCTGTCGGGAGTAAATGCCATTGCCGGCTGATCTTTTCCTCCCGGTCCTGTCGGATTACCCCCTGCCGTACCATTAGTTATATATATAGTTCCATCCGTGGAAGTGAAAGTTGTTCCGGATTCGTTCCTTACAGGAATACCATTTTTTAATGGGAAATGACGCTCATAAATATGGCGGTGCCCTGCCAGGCAAAGATCCACCCTGTACTTTTCAAGCAGCGGTAAAACATTTTCTTTCCATTTTGAAATATTGCTCCAGCCGACTGAATAAACGGGATAATGCATCCAGACAATAGTCCATATTATCCTTTTATCCTTTTCAGCTGCTGAAAGTTCAGCATCGAGCCATTTATATTCGGGGGAACCCGGCTTGTATTTCACCTGACCGGTTTCTGATGCTGCCTGAGCACATCCTGAAAAGATTCCAATGAACCTGACATTCTGATAAGTAAAAGAATAGTTCACTTCATCACCAGGGAGATTAAAAAGGGTATGAAATTCCTGAAATGGTTTCTGAAAATCATCTCCTTTTGTATTCTGAACATCATGATTGCCTAAAACCGGCATTAAGGGAGAGATAGCATTCAGTTCCTGGGTGACTGTGAGATATTCTTTCCAGTCGTCAGGAATTGAACCATTGTTTATGATATCTCCCATATGCAATGTAAATGACGGAGAGTATTCCCGGACCAGGTCCGTTATTCTTATCGTTTTTCCGAAAGTCTCATTGTTCTCATTATTCTGAGTATCACCTATTATGCCTACCCTGAATGTTCCTGTGCAAGGCTGCGCGATGTTGAACATATAAATCTGACTCCAGCCATCTTTTTCAGATCCACATCTGTAAAAATATTCTCGCACCATGTTTCAGATTTTTAAGAGAAGCATTGAAAACAAAGCTCCCTGATAATGCAGATTTACAGCTTTTACTGCTTTCATCCTGTTTTCCTTCAGGCCATATTTCACATACTGGTTACCGGAATCATTATCCGAACCCCAGGTAACGATCAAAGGAGCCGTCACCCGGGCAGATCTTTTGTCAGCAAGACTGAGATGGATCTGTCCTGGCTGAGCGTAGAGCGATGATAATATTCCAACCTTAATCAGTCCGGTTAATAATAGAATAAAAAGAAAAGACAATCGGCTTGATTGCCAGATTTTTACATTACTTCCCATAAATCAGGTATAGTAAAACGATGAAAAACCAGGTTGCCTAATATAAATAATATTCTTGATTCCCTCAGAAGAAGATGATAATCCGGAGATTCGTTACTATTAAAGGAGTCCGTTATTTTTAAATGAAATAACATGTTTTTATAAAGGCTTACAATTTTTATATCTTTGAAAATAGTGTAATGATTGCTCCTTGAACAATTACTAAGATTGTATAAAACACCTCATTCTGTATATTAAATAATATAAGCCTCAATTTAAAATTAAACTGAAAATTATGGAAAACGACAAAAAACCTGTATTCAGACGGCTTTATTCCCTTGATGCCCTGCGTGGTTTTGACATGTTCTGGATCATGGGCGGGGAAGCAATATTTACCGGACTGGCGACACTAACCGGCTGGCCAGTTTTTGTATGGTGGGCAGGGCAACTTGAACATGTGCAATGGCATGGTTTCCATTTTTATGACATGATATTTCCATTGTTTCTGTTTATTGCCGGTATTTCATTCCCATTTTCGTTAGCAAAACGGAACGCATCGAACGAAAGCCGGAAATCAATTTATAAACATGTGATCTTCCGTGGTTTAATTCTTGTCTTGCTTGGCATAATTTACAATAACGGAATCAGATTCAATTTTGGGGAATTACGCTATGGGAGTGTGCTGGGACGTATTGGCCTTGCATGGATGTTCGCGGCATTGATTTTTATGAATACAAGGCTAAGCTGGAGAATAGTCTGGTTCTGGTCTTTGCTGATAGGTTACTGGCTTCTTTTCCTTTTGTTCCCGGCTCATGATCTGGGTTCCACCGATCCCTTTTCACGGACCGGCAATCTTGCAAGTTATATCGACCGGCTATTGATGCCAGGAAAATTATACCTTGGCAACCACGACCCGGAAGGTATCTTCAGTACGGTGCCGGCAATTTCAACTGCCTTATTGGGAATGTTTACAGGTGAATTCCTTATGTCAAAATATCTGCACGACAAACAACTTAAGAAAGTGTTGGTAATGGTTCTGGCTGCGGCTGTTTTAATGATCATCGGGAAGGTTTGGGATATTGGTTTCCCGATAAATAAAAACCTGTGGAGCAGCTCATTTGTCTGCTGGGTTGGCGGACTGAGCCTTCTTCTGTTTTCGGTTTTCTATCTGATAATAGATATATGGAATATGCGAAAATGGGCATTCTTCTTTGTAGTTATCGGAATGAATCCGATAACAATTTACCTTGCCGAAAGGATCATCAATTTCAGAAATGCCTCAAAATTCATCTTTGGCGGACTGATAGAGCTCTTTCCGTCGACATGGGAGCCTTTCCTTAATGGTATTGCTGTCACAGCTATTGGCTGGCTATTTCTGTATTTCCTTTATAAGAAGAAGATATTTTTAAAAGTATAAAAACTCACTGGCTTTTTCCGCCTCTCCCTGAATGGGTACCTCATTCAACTTAAAGTCCCTCTCCCTTGGGAGAGGGATTTAGGGTGAGGCCGACATGGAGAAAAGGGGAGCAAATTTAACAAGACTCAATAAAATGAAAACCAAACCAATCCTGTTTATTTTCCTGATTTTCTTTGCATTAACCCCGGCTTTTTCACAAACCACAACTCAAAAAGTCACCGATTCAAACACCGCCCTTCATGCGCTTCAACCGGAATATCCGGTACCCTATGGCCCCATGAGATCAGAGGATATTATTGCAGTACTGGATCGTCTTCAAATATATCTTGATGCCTCAACCCCGGCGGGAATTATTGACAGCAAAACAAAGGTTGAGATAACAGATAAGACAAAATTAACTGCCAGTGCTGTTTTTGAGCCCGGTGTTTTCAGGCTTATAAGTTATGAATGGGGCGTAACCTACGGTGCGATGTTACTCGCGGGTGAGGTTACTCATGACAGTAAATTCACGGACTATACAATAAAAAGAATGAACCTCATCGCTGATGTTTCAAAATATTTTAAGGCCAGTAATCCAACAGAACAAACCTTCGGAAGTCCTGTCAGATCAGTGCTTGATCCGCATGCCCTCGATGATGCAGGTTCGATGTGCGCCGCTATGATAAAGACCCTGAATTCAGGGAAAAATCAGGACCTGCGCCCTTTAATCGACAATTATATTGACTTTATCTCCTCGAAGCAGTTCCGTCTGCAGGATGGAACACTAGCCCGTAACCGTCCCTTGCCCAATACTCTCTGGCTTGATGACCTATATATGAGTGTACCTGCCCTTGCACAAATGGGGAAACTTACAGGTGATAAAAAATACTTCGATGACGCAAACAGGCAGATAATCCAGTTTTCACAAAGGATGTTCAACAAAAGCAAGGGACTTTATATGCACGGATGGATTCTGGATATGAGTTCTCATCCTGAGTTTTACTGGGCCCGCTGCAATGGCTGGGCGCTGCTGGCAATGACAGAATTACTCGATGTCCTGCCATCAGGTTACCCGTTGAGAAAGGAAATTCTTGAACAGTATAGGTCTCATGTAAATGGGATCGTCTCTTACCAATCCGGAACAGGTTTGTGGCACCAGCTGATCGACAGGAATGATTCATACCTTGAAACATCAGCCACAGCTATATTTACTTATTGTATTGCACACGGAATAAATAAGGGGTGGATCGATGCCAGAGCTTTCGGGCCTGCAGTAATCCTGGGATGGAATGCAGTGCAAACCAGAGTGAATGAACTGGGACAGGTTGAAGGAACCTGTGTTGGTACAGGGATGGCATTTGATCCGGCATTTTATTATTATCGTCCCGTAAATGTTGCGGCAGCTCACGGGTACGGACCTGTAATATTGGCAGGAGCTGAAATGCTGAAACTGATGAAAAATTTTCAGATAGTCATAAACGACTCTGCAGTAATGTTCTATCCTTTAGGAACTGATTGGAATAATTACAGGTAACCCTTCTGCTCCCCTAATCAGAGTTCGATTCGCAGTTATTTAGCCCCTCTTTAGGCCTGCCCTGACCTTAGGGTCAGGGGGATGCGGGGCTAGCCGGTTTGATCCCGAACCACAATAATGCTCCGGCTATTGCCAGAAGGGCCGCTACATGCAAGGCGTTTTCCCAGCCTATAAGGCTTGCAATTACCGGAGTAAGTGCAGGAGATATCAATCCCCCGACATTGCTGCCCATGTTCATTATGCCACCGGCTGTGCCGCTTTTACTGCCTGCTATTCCCATCATTGTAGTCCAGAAGGGGCCTTCAACACAAAGTATTAAAGCTGTGGCAAATGCAAGGCTGATTGCAGCCATAACAGCACTTGTGGTGTGGGCACCAACAGATATCAGTATTCCTGAGGCAGCCATACCCGTCAAGGGCACTATTCTTCTTCCCCACACCTGCCCTGCCCTGCCGGCAGTTAACCTGTCAGAGATCCATCCCCCCAGAGAAATGGAGATTACAGACAATATCCAAGGCAGGCTGCTCATCCAAGCTCCACTCAATAATCCGAAATGCCTTTCCTGAACAAGATAAAGATAAAACCAGGAAACAAAAATATATCCGACGTAACCCTGAAGGGTATAACTCAGTGTCAGCAAATAAAAACTCAGTGAGTTAATTCTATCCATTTTCCCCGGAAAGGAAGGGGAAGAATCAGTGGCATCAGAGGGAGTAAAATGGTCAATATGAGCGGGTTCCCTGATCCTGAGCCAGATCAGGGCAACTATGAGGGCTGGTATTGCAGAGGCTATTAATGCAGGCCGCCAACCAAGTGTGACCATTATATTTGAAACCAAAGGTGGAGCCAGGGCAGAACCGATTCCTATCGAAGCAATCACTATTCCGTTGGCACGTCCCTGAAAAAGAGGCAAAACCCATCCGGATACACCCTGGGCTGAAGCAGGATATGTCGGAGAAGCAGTAACACCGAGAATAAACCGGAAGATCATAAATACTACAATTGAAGTAACCACTCCTGAATGGAAAGGACCCCAGCCTACAATGGTCTGTAAGACAGTAACAATCAGCCACAGCCATGTAATAACTGAGAGAACCTTCCTGGCTCCGAATCTGTCGGCAACAGCACCGGAAGGAATCTGGAATAGGGCATAACCAATCAGGAATGCGCTGAAGATCCTCCCCATCTCAATCTGCGTCAAGCCAAATTCTTTCATAAGCAAAGGTGCCGCAGTGGAGATATTTACCCGGCATATATAACCCGCTGTTGCAGTTGCACACAGCATAATTACAATTGACCATGGTTTTGCGCCCGTATGATTCATATTCGCTTATGCATCAGGATTTCAGATGCTCCTTCAATTATATAGTCCCTGAATTCACACAAAGCCTGAAAGCCGAATCTTTCATATAATTTCCGCGCCTGGTGATTGAACGATGATACACAGATGAAGATATTCTTTGATTTGTGCCTGAATAATTCCTCTGCAAAATAAAGTAGCCTTGTACCTATTCCATGTCCCCGGATTTCAGGAAAGACTGCAATCGATTTGATATATGGAGACCCCGCAACACCACGTGGATCAAGAAGAATGATCCCTCCCGGCCTGTCTCCAACATATGCTATATATAACAGAAATTCTGGATCATGGCAGTTTTTATCACATTGCTCCAGGGTTATTTTAAGAGTAATCCAGGGTTCTGAGCTTGCCAATAATCGGGATGCCATGTCCCTTTCTGGTTCAGTGGCTGCATGAATGTCAATTTTTTTCATCTAATTCTCCAGTCATTAAAAACCGGTAATTACGATTTTAAACAGAGTTTAAATATAAAAAAAGGAAATGTGTTATATCTTTAAACCTAATAATAACCTTTTTCCACCCCCAACCCCCTAAAGGGGGCTTAAAAACACCTGTTAATTAGCCCCCCTTTAGGGGGGTCGGGGGGTGAAACATACCGAGAAACATCTCCATATATGTTGAAGAGATTTCTGTTTATTATGATATTGTTCTCGCAGGTGGTTTCATCTCAGCAGCTCTCCTGGCCTGAGTTAACCCGCACGAACAAGCCATGGACCCGATGGTGGTGGCCGGGAAGCATTGTTTCTCAGTCCGATCTTACTACTGCTATGGAAAAATACAGGGATGCTGGTCTCGGAGGGATGGAAGTAGCTGTTATATACGGAGTTAAAGGACAGGAAGATAAATTCATTTCTTACCTGTCACCCAAGTGGATGGAGATGTTTACCTACACCCTGAAGGAGGCTGAACGGCTTGATCTTGGAATTGACCTGGCAAACGCATCCGGCTGGCCTTTTGGAGGTCCCTGGGTCGATCCTGCCGATGCATGTAAAAACATTAACTGCAAGACATGGTCACTTTCAGGAGGCCGGAGGCTCACTGAAAAGATTGAGTTTATCCAGCAACCTCTTGTCAGGGCAGTCGGACAAAAACCGGATATCACCAGGCTTATTGATCCGATAAGCAAGAATAAAGATCTTCAGGTATATGCTCTTGATCAGATACGTTTTGAGAAACCTCTTCCGCTCTATGCACTAATGGCCTATTCCGATTCAGGACAGGTAATTAATCTCACGGGCCATGTTACACCGGAAAAAATGCTCGATTGGAATGCTCCTGCCGGTAACTGGAAACTTTATGCGCTTTTCCAGGGATGGCATGGCAAGCAGGTTGAACGTGCAGGACCAGGAGGTGAAGGGGACGTTATTGATCATTTTTCAGGACAGGCAATCAATAACTATCTGAAACATTTTGATGAGATATTCAAAGATTATAATATAAACTATCTGCGAGGCTATTTCAATGATTCATACGAGGTTGACGATGCCTCTGGGCAAGCTGACTGGACTAATGACCTTTTCTATGAATTTTATCTTAGGAGAGGCTATGATTTAAGCGCGAATCTGCCAGCGCTTTTTCAGCAGGATGATCCTGATAAAAACGCACGGGTATTATCTGACTTCCGGCAGACAATTTCGGATCTGATCCTTGAAAAATTCACCACTCATTGGGCTGAATGGGCACACAGGCAGGGAAAATCAGTCCGGAATCAGGCGCATGGTTCTCCGGGTAACATTCTGGATCTTTATGCCGCATCGGATATCCCTGAAACAGAAGGGAACGAACTGACACGTCTGAAATTTGCCTCTTCTGCTGCGAATGTTACCGGAAAGTACTATGCATCATGCGAGGCAGCCACCTGGCTTGGAGAACATTTCACCTCAACCCTTTCGGACGTAAGGAAAAACGCAGACCTCTTTTTTCTTGCAGGGATTAATCATCTTTTCTATCACGGGACATGTTTTTCGCCCCTAAATGAACCCTGGCCAGGCTTCCTGTTCTATGCTTCTGTGGAATTTACTCCGGTCAACAGCTTCTGGAATGACTTTCAGAAGTTAAATCAGTACATAGCGCGTGTTCAGTCTTTTCTGCAGGCAGGACAATCCGATAACGATATACTTCTTTATTTCCCGATATTCGACAGGTATGCAGATTACAGCCGTGGGCTGCTTGAACACTTCGATGGAATCAGTCCTGCATTTAACGGATCACCCTTCAAGACTGCAGCTGATATGATGCTTGAAAAAGGATATTCTTTTGACTACATTTCCGACCTTCAGTTAACAAAAACAGAGTTTTATGAAGATCGGCTGGAAACAGAAGGGAATATTTACAAAACCCTGGTGCTTCCGGGCTGTAAATATATACCGATTGAAACATTTGCACGCATCCTGAAACTGGCAAATGACGGTGCCAGGATAATTGTATTGGGAGATCTGCCTGAGAATGTTGCCGGATGGGGTGATCTGGAAGAGAAAGCAAGTGTTTTTGAGCGGTTTAAAACAAGTATCAGATTTTCAGGAACAAGTAATCCCACTGTATCAAAGGCTGTTTTCGGAAACGGTTCAATCCTTCTGGGCAGCAATCTTGACGAGCTTCTCAGTTTTGCTGGGATCAGGCGTGAAATGATGGTGGACAACAACATTAAGTATACGCGGCGTATCAGCAGTACAGGATTCTATTATTTCCTCAATAACCACGGAGACACTGCGTTTGATGGTTGGCTTCAGCTCCAGGTAAAAGCATTGGCCGCTGCCCTTTTCAATCCGATGACAGAGGAATTTGGAATGGCTAAAAGCCGGAACAGCAAAGAAGGTTACCTTGAGATCTACACAAGACTTGCTCCAGGTGAATCCCTGATTGTTTCAGCATTCACAGCTTCTGTTCAGGGGAAACCCTATATTTACTATGATGCTGTTTCTGCTGCGAAAGAGATCACGGGTAACTGGAAAACAGATTTTATTGAAGGCGGACCAGTATTGCCTTCTTCAAAAGAGATCGGCAAACTTGTTTCCTGGACAGATTTCGGGGGGGATGAAGTAAAGAATTTTTCAGGAACAGCCAGATATACAATCAATTTTTCCAGACCTGCGGGTAAAGCTGATAGCTGGTTGCTGAATCTTGGCAAAGTGTTCGAAAGTGCCCGCATTATCCTTAACGGCAACGAGAAGGCCGTATTAATTGGACCTGACTATCAGGTCATTATCGGTAAAAAAGAGTTAAAATCAAAAAATACCCTTGAAATTAAAGTATCCAACCTTATGGCAAACAGGATCGCCTATCTTGACAGGAACAACATTCTCTGGAAAAAATTTTATAATGTGAACATGGCAGCAAAGCTGAAACAGAACGCCAAAAACGGGATATTTGATGCTTCTTCCTGGCCTCCAGGAGAGTCGGGATTGCTGGGACCCGTAACTTTAACTCCAATGAAAATTGTTAAATAGCAGAATTTCCCCCTTGGAAGGGGGTTAGAGGGATGTAAAATATATTTTAGTTCCTTTATTTATTGGTGATAAGGATTGCTTCTTCCTCCTCTGTCGGAATCGCAATGACATTACAAAAGATAATCGTGATTCAAGTGAATATTAATAAATTAATTCTGCCTGAAAATGAAAAGCACAAAAATTAATCGTCGTATATTCCTCAGGAATAGCACCATTGCAGCCGCCGGACTGGCATTTGCAGGAAATGAGGCATTTTCTGTTCCTGCTTTACCTGTAAAGAATAAATTGCCACGGTGGAAAGGATTTAACCTCCTTGATTTCTTTTCCCCTGCTCCTCCCCGCAATCCGGGATCGAACAAAACCACCGAAGAGGACCTTAAATGGATGGCTGACTGGGGATTCGATTTCGTGAGGATTCCGATGGCTTATCCGAGGTATCTTTCTTTCGACCGCTCTGCAGATATTCCAAAAGATATGGTGTGCAATTTTGATCAAAAAGCTCTGGAAGAGGTTGATCATCTGATATTCATGGCACATAAATATAATTTACACGTAAGTCTCAATCTGCACCGTGGGCCGGGATATTGTATCAATGCAGGTTTCCACGAACCTTTCAATCTGTGGAAAGACAAGGAAGCTCAGGACGCATTTAACACTCACTGGTCCATGTGGGCTGAACGGTATAAAAACATCCCGCCTGGGAAACTGAGTTTCGACCTGTTGAATGAACCTGCCTATATAGAAGATATGAATGACCAATATGCAAGAAAAGGACCGGTTCCGGGTGATATCTACCGTAAGGTTGCCGAGGGTGCTTCAAAAGTCATTTGGGCAGCAAATCCTGACCGCCTTATTGTTGCTGACGGGAATGGAGGGGGAAACAGTGTAATACCCGAACTCACCAGCCTTAATATTGCTCAGAGCTGCCGTGGTTATTATCCTGGACTCGTATCTCATTACCAGGCATCGTGGGTCTGGAAAGATCCCTCCCAGGCTCCTGTTCCCGTCTGGCCGGGCATAATCGACGGGAAATATTACGGCAGGGAACAATTGGAGGAATTCTATAAGCCGTGGATTGCCCTTAAGGACCAGGGTATTGGTGTCCATTGCGGAGAATGCGGATGTTACAATAAAACACCACATAAGGTATTCCTTGCCTGGTTCGGTGATGTTATCGATATTCTTACAAGTAACGGAATCGGTTATGCATTATGGAACTTCAGGGGCGATTTCGGTATACTCGATTCACGCCGTACCGACATTGAGTATACAGACTGGCAGGGACATAAACTGGACAGCAAACTGCTGGAACTACTTAAAAAGTACTAAAAGACTGTATTTAAGGAGCACCAACTCCCCATGATAGTTCGGTCGGAGTAGGGGCTGTCCAAAAAGTCCTTCTTAACCGCAAAGAATGCACCGTATTTGCAAAGTACGCAAAGCTAAATCCATTATTTCCAATCCTTTGCGACCTTAGCGCTTTTCCTTAGCGCCCTTTGCGGTTTATGGATTTTGACTTTTACGACAGCCTTAAAATCTTGATATTCTATTTCGATTCCTTAAGGGTGATATTATTATTTCCCTCCCTCTTGATTTTTTCAGGTCTGATAGAACAACCGTTAAACAAAATTGTTAACCATGAAGTTAAGTTCTAATAAACATTTATACTAAAATACCCGGGTCATATTTCCTGAGCATCTGGTACTCAGGGGAATATACTAATCCTGAAATAAAAAGTAAAGAACTGTCATCAGTAATATTCACTAAACAGAACCAGTATGAATCTGATACGAAAATCCCTGTTAATAATCTTTATACCGGGATTTGTCTTTAAAGGATTTGGTCAGGGAAATAATGAAATCCTCAAACTTTCAATTGCTGAAGCCCAGGCATATGCCATGGAGAATAACCGTACTGTTAAATCCTCCAGAATTGATATCAGTCTTGCTGACAAAAAGATTTGGGAAAACCTCGCACTTGGGCTTCCCCAGGTAAGCCTCGCAGCAAACTACCTGCATCAGTTTGTTGTTCCGGAAATAAGCTTTGGGCCTTTTCTTGATACAGAATCTATTACCTGACGGTCTTCTTACCAAAGCAGGATTTTGTAAATGCATACAAAGACTCTCCTCCCATTCCACTTGGAGTTATGGATAATACAACTATTTGATCTGACACTTTCGCAGCTTGTTTTTGACGGACAATATTTTGTCGGACTGAAAGCAACAAAGGTTGTAAAGCAGGTATCTGAGAAAGCGCTCGTAAAATCGGAGGATCAGATCAAAGAATCAGTAGCGGATACATATTACCAGTTACTTGTTCTTCAGGAAAATATAAAACTGCTTGAAGGAAAGCAAGAAAGCTCTTGACCAGACCTATGAGGAGCTGGTTAAGTTGAATCAGCAGGGACTGAATGAGGAGACCGATGTGGATCAGATGAATATCAACAGATCAAATATTCAAACCCTGATCACTTCGCTTGAGTCACAGAAAGAGATTTCGGTAAAACTTTTAAAATACCAGCTTGGTTTAGGATTTGAGAAGCAGGTATACCTTACCGACAGCCTGCCTGCCATAATCGAGCAGGGAAACATAATGTATCTCTCTTCTCCCGAATTTAAACTTCAAAACAGCGTTGACTACCAGATGATCGGCATCCAGGAAAAAATCTCGGAATTGCTGCTGAAACTTGAGAAGTCAAAGTATTTACCTTCAGTTTCTGCTTTCTACCGTCACCAGGAACAAACCAATCAACCCTCCTTCAATTTTGCAGTTAAGGATGTGGTCGGTGCAACTTTAAATTTCCCGATTGTTACAAGCGGAATGCGTTCGGCGAAAGTGAGCCAGGCGCAGGTACGACCTTGAAAAAATCAGGTTGAATAAACTGGATGCCGAGCAGGGACTGACAATGGAGTTTGAGACTGCATGGAACAGTTACCAGACGGCTTTCAGCAATTTCAAAACCAACCATGAGAGCATGGACCTGAGCAAAAAAGTCTATGACCGGACAGTAATTAAATATCGTGAAGGGGTCTCTTCAAGCTTCGAACTTGCCCAAAATCAGAATCAGTTCCTTACAGCCGAAACCAATTATTACAATTCACTATTGTCGTTACTGATTGCCAGGGCAAAACTTGACCGTATTTTGAGAACCAATTGAGAGGAATAACTGTTTAACTAATTAATATATAAACAAAATCAGAAATGAAAATCATAAAACTCATTTTAGTATTTACAGGGATTGCTTTTACAGCTATTATCCTGCGGAGGAGATAAAAAAACTGAACTGGCAAAGCTGAAAAAAGCAGCAGGCTGTCCTGGATGAGAAGATAAGGGATCTTGAGAAAAGTAAAGATCCCGTGGCAATCAATCCTTTGGATCCCGGAAAATTCAGATTGGTTGGAACTACAGATGTCAAAGCCAATCCCTTTGATCATTATATAAGAGTCCAGGGGAAACTGGATGGTGATCAGAATGCAGAAGTATATGCCGATGTTCCTGGTACTGTATCTTTTAAATATGCCGATGTAGGACAGAATGTGACCAGGGGACAGGTACTAGCACAGATTGATGACCGGCAATACCGGAGTCAGCTTGAAAGCCTGGAAACCCAGTTTAAGTTAGCTTCCGATTTATTTGATAAGCAGGAACGCCTGTGGGACCAGAAAATAGGAAGCGAGGTTCAGTACCTTCAGTCAAAGACGGCAAAGGAATCTCTCGAACAGCAGATATCATCACTGAAAGATCAGATTGAAAAATTCAAAATCAAATCACCGGTCGATGGGACAATTGAGGAATGCAATATTAAAACCGGCAGTGTTGTTTCACCCGATCCGCGTTCTCCTGCCTACCGTGTTGTTGCCCTGAGAAGTCTGAAAGTAAGCGCGGAAGTTTCCGAAGCTTATGCAGCCAGGGTACAGGTTGGCGATAAAATCAAAGTAATTTTTCCTGATATTAACAGGCAGGATAGATGCAAAAGTAGGTTTCGTAAGCAGATACATAAATCCTGTTAACCGGACATTCCTGATTGAAAGCCGGATTACAAACAGGTTTCCTGAAATGAAAGCAAATATGATTGCCATCGTTCAGATAAACGATTATCATTCCGAAAATTCTATCCAGGTCCCCATGAATATAATCCAGACCGATAACAGAGGAAGCTATGTTTATGTAGTTCGTAAGAAAGATGAATATCACGGAGCATTCAAACAGCCGGTTGTAATTGGGAATACATATAACGGGATTGCTGAAATTCTTGATGGTTTGGCAGTTAACGACAAGGTAATTACAGCCGGGTTCCAGGAACTGATCGATGGGGAATATATAAGATATGAAAAAACCTTTTAAAGCTGATCGGATCAGCCTCCAAAAATAATTTTCTATGGAAAAAAAGTTCAGGGAATTCTTTGCAACCAGCTGGGCTATTGATAATAAGATCAGTATTTATGTTCTGGTGTTTATGATTTCATTGTTCGGATTACTGAACTACTACACAATTCCTAAAGGAACAATTCCCTGAAATTGTTATACCGATGGTAGTTGTTAATTCACTTTATCCGGGGACTTCACCTTCCGACATGGAGAACCTGGTAACACGGCCACTGGAAAAGAACCTGAAATCAATAAGTGATGTCAAAAAAATAACATCGCGTTCGGTTCAGGATTTTTCATCCATTATTGTTGAATTCAATACCGGAGTTGAGATCCGGGATGCAAAACAGAAGGTTTCTGATGCTGTCGACAAAACCAGAAAGGACCTTCCAAACGATCCTTCTTTTGACCTTCCTACCGTAATGGAGATAGATCTTTCGGAAATACCTATTCAATATATTAACCTGTCGGGTGATATTCCGCTTGACCGCCTGAAGAAATATGCCGACGAAATCCAGGACAGGATTGAAACCCTGAATGAGATCACAAGAGTTGAAATCGGAGGTGCTCTCGACCGTGAAATACAGATCAACATCGACATGTATAAGATGAGGGCAGCCGGTCTTACCTTCAGGGATGTGGATCAGGCTGTGAGCCTCAATAATATGACAGTTTCAGGTGGCAACATCGATTTGCAGGGGATGAGCCGTTCGATCAGCGTTGTCGGTGAAGTACAGAATATTGAAGAGATCAGAAATATTGTGCTGAGTACTACAAGCGGGGCAATAGTTAAAGCTCAGGGATATTGCCACAGTTATCGATACATTTCATGAACCTGAAAATTTTGCGCAGTTATAACGGGCAAAATGTTATAACTCTCAATGTTATAAAGAAAAGCGGACAAAATCTTCTTGCCGCTTCCGATAAGATAAAGGCGATCATAGATGAAATGAAGGAAACCAGGCTGCCTTCGAACCTCATAATTGAAACTACCGGCGACCAGTCACACTATACCAGGGATACAATCAATGAACTGAATAACACTATCATAATCGGTTTTATATTTGTTACAATTGTCCTTATGTTCTTTATGGGCCTTGTGAATGCTCTTTTTGTAGCTTTTTCAATCCCGCTTTCAATGGCAATTGCCTTTATATTCCTGCCTGTAATAGGTTTTTCGATGAACATGCTGGTAATGTTCTCATTCATATTTGCGCTTGGGATTGTTGTGGACGATGCCATTGTTGTAATTGAGAATACCCACCGGATATTAAGAAGAACCGGGATGCCCATAGCCTCTTCTGCAAAATATGCTGCAGGAGAAGTCTTTATGCCTATTCTTTCAGGGACCACTGACAACCCTTGCTCCGTTTGTTCCTCTCGCATTCTGGCCGGGTGTTGTAGGCAAATTCATGGTATTTATTCCGATTACACTTATTGTTACACTTTTTGCTTCACTGATAGTAGCATATATTATCAATCCTGTATTTGCGGTCGATTTTATGAAGCATGATGATGAAGACGGCCCTGTTGACCGTTGGCGGGTATTAAAAACCACAGGATGGATAGTGCTTACATGCAATACCTTTTTATTTGATTCGGACGAACCGGAATTGCCAATCTGATTGTTTTTGTTGCAATTTCATATTTACTGCATAACCTGTATGCCTATAAAATATTCAGAAGGTTTCAGACAAGGGCAATCCCTGCCATGATGCGCGGTTACGAGAACCTTCTCAAATGGGCATTAAAAGGCAAAAGACCGGGACGCCTGCTCTGGGGAATGATCGGTCTTTTTGTTTTCACAATGGTCCTGTGGAATCATTGTGAAGCCAAAGGTCGTATTTTTCCCTGATAATGAGCCAAATACAATTAATACATTTATTAAAATGCCTGTCGGCACCGAGATAGCTGTTACAGATTCTGTAACCCGTATCGTGGAAAAACGGATAATGGATGTACTTGGGCAGAAAAATCCCATTGTCGAATCAGTTGTCACAAATGTTGCATTCCTTGCCTCAGAAAACGAATTCGATAATTCAACAAAATCCTCCAATCTGGCTAAAATCGCAGTTAATTTCGTCCAGTTTAATGAAAGAAAAGGAAAGAAGACAAGTGTCTACCTCAATAAATTGCGCGACTGCTGTTAGAGGACATCCCGGGAGCAGAAATAGTTGTCGATAAGATAAATATGGGCCCGCCTACAGGAAAGCCGGTTAATATTGAAATTGCAGGTGATGATTTAAGAGAACTGGTCGCAGAACAGTGAGAGATTTAAACGCTATATCGATTCGCTGCAGATTGGAGGCATTGAAGATCTAAAATCCGACTTTGATGCCAATAAACCTGAGCTTCTGATTAATCTCGACCGTGAACGTGCTAATTATGAAGGAATTACTGCAGCTGTTGTCGGTGATGCAATAAGGACAGGTCAGCTTGGGAAAGAGGTTGCAAAATACCGTGAGGGTGAGGATCAGTATCCGATAATGCTCCGTTTTGAAGATGACCAGCGAAAAGATATTGAGCAACTTCTTAACCTTACAATTACATATATGGATGTGAACACCGGTGTCCTGCGTAAGATCCCTCTTTCCGCGGTAGCCCGGCTTGATTACGTAAACAGCTACGGACAGATCAACAGGCTGAATCTGAAACGTGTTATAACTTTATCGTCAAATGTTCTGGTTGGATTTAATGCAAACGAAATAAATGCCAGATAGGAAAGGCAATACCCCTGTTTACAAAACCACCCGATATTGATATCAGGATTACAGGTGAGCAGGAAGATCAACAGGAATCAATGGTATTCCTGTCAAAAGCAATGCTGGTTTCATTATTCCTCATTATGTTCATTCTGATAACACAGTTTAATTCCATGTCAAAGGCTCTGATAATTATCTCAGAGGTTATTTTCAGTCTGATCGGCGTTTTTCTCGGTTATATGATCTTCGGCATGACCGTTTCAATCATAATGACAGGGATGGGAATTGTTGCCCTGGCAGGTATTGTTGTACGCAACGGGATATTACTCGTTGAATTTACTGACCGGTTGAAAAAGCAGGGAGTTAAAACTCGTAAGGCTATAATCGAAGCCGGAAAAACCCGTATTACGCCGGTAATTCTTACTGCAACCGCAACTATACTGGGACTGATCCCTCTGGCAATCGGAATGAACCTGAACTTTATGACACTCCTGTCTTCACTTAATCCGCATATATATTTCGGGGGTGATAACGTAATGTTTTTCGGCCCGTTGTCGTGGACAATAATATTCGGATTGAGTTTTGCCACATTCCTGACGCTTGTTATGATACCCGTAATGTATCTCGTCATTTATTCCCGGGGTATCAGAAAACAAAGGCGGCAGCTTCATAAAAAGCTTAATACGCTGTAATATTTCAACTGCAAAAAGGAGGATTTTTTTTTCTTGTTTATTCAGAATTGGTTATCTTTATTCCAGCCGTAAACAAATCGGTTGGCTATGGTCTACCTGATTAAGCGCACCTAAGGTTTTCCATAATAGATAAGAATGGATTTTGCGGGGAATATGAGTCTTAAAATTGGAAATTAAGAATAAGAATTTTTTACTTTTTTTTATTGATGTCCAGTTCCTTTCGCGAAAGATACGCCATATACATGCTTGCCGTGTCCCTCTTTACGGGACGCTTTCTTACCGCTTCCCCTGGCATTTATCAGGATGTCGATTCGGTTTACAGCAGAAAGACTTTTACAGGTGAAGAACTCATAAGAGGAGAAAGATTATTTTACGGTCTGGCTTATCCGGCTGACAAATCAGTTAACTGTGCAACCTGCCATAATACACAAGTTTCCGATACTTTTAACTGGAATCCCGACGCACTGGTGATCTCAAGGGCATATGCAGGCAAGGGCGCGTTCGATCTGAGCAAAGTCCTGCTTGAACCCTCAGGAAAGAAAATGATGGAAGTCCACAAGGGATTTCAGCTTACTCCTGAAGATATTACACTGATAAAGGCTTTTATGGACAGGTTTGTAAACATCGGCCTTAAACCCGATAAGCCCGTGATTACTAACCTGCTTCTATTTATTATGGCTTCGATCCTTCTCCTTTTCTCGATTACCGACCTGATAATCACAAAAAAGGTAAAAAGGAAATGGATCCATTATGCCGTTTTAATTGTTACTACTGTTTTTATAACCCGGACCCTGGTGGTTGATGCCATCCTGCTGGGCAGAACTCCTGACTATTCACCCGATCAGCCTGTAAAATTCTCTCATGCTGTCCATGCAGGGCAGAATAAAACAGACTGCATTTATTGCCACAGCTTTGCCCAGATAAGCAAAACAGCCGGTATCCCCCCCCTAAATGTATGCATGAATTGCCATCTCCTGGTCCGGAATGGGAGCAGATCGGGAGCATTTGAGATATCAAAAATAGTAGACGCCAGCGGTGACAAAGTGCCTGTTGAATGGATCAAGGTATATAATCTTCCCGATTATGTGTTTTTCAGTCATGCCCAGCATACAGGTGCAGGAAATCTGAAATGCACGGAGTGCCATGGCAATGTGCAGGAAATGAATAGGATCGTCCAAGTGTCAGATCTTTCTATGGGATGGTGTATTGATTGTCACCGGACCAGAAATGTTAATTTTATGACCAACAAGTTTTATTCGGACTATAAAATGATGTCGGAAAGGGTCAGATCTGGCAGTACAGACTCGGTAACAGTAAATATGATGGGCGGGACTGAATGCATGAAATGCCATTATTAGAAGTGAAGTCTGAAACGGAAACAGATGAATAAACGCAGAAAAAATACTGGAGACCACGATTTCACGAGAAGAGATTTCCTAAGGGTATTCGGCTACGGTATAGGATCGGCAGTTGTACTTGCAGCATGCAGAAGATCTGTTCAGAATGCGTTGCCGTATATAAACCAGCCTCCGGAAATCACGCCAGGTAAGTCACTTTACTATGCATCAGGTTTTTACGATGGACATGAGTATGCTTCAATCGTTGTTAAGACACGCGACGGCCGGCCAATAAAAATCGAAGGTAATTCCCTTTCTCCCTTTAATGGCGAGGGAACGACGGCAAGAGTACAGGCTTCTGTACTTAGCCTGTATGATGATGCAAGGCTGAAAAATCCTTCAGTATGCCGGAACAGAAACACCCTGGGAAACGGTTGACCCACAGATCATAGCTGATCTGGCAAAAGTGAATACTATGGAGCGGGAAATCGTTCTTCTGACTTCCAGCATTATCTCTCCTTCTACTTCGCGCTTGATAAGGGAATTCGGAAACGGATTCCGTAAATTCAGATGGGTACAATATGACGCCGTTTCGTACTCTGCCATCATTGAAGCAAACAGGATCTGTTTCGGCAAAGCCGGTAATCCCTGACTACCTTTTCAGAAATGCAGACTTGTGGTATCAGTGAATGCCGATTTCCTTGGAACGTGGATCTCTCCAGTTCATTTTATTCCGGATTATACCTCCCGAAGGAAGCCTGAAACCGATAAACCGGAAATGCTCAGGCATATCCATTATGGATCGGGTGTGACAGTGACCGGGAGTAATGCCGATATCCGAAAGAAAATAAAACCTTCGGAAGAGAAGAATATTTTTTACCGATCTGCACAACAGAATCGCCGGACTGACAGGCCGGGAAAAGCTATCCGGCACCAAACTTCAGGGAAGACCTTACTGGCCTTGCGTCGGAACTGCTCGCTGCAAAAGGAAAATCAATTGTGATATCCGGCTCGAACAATGCCGGTATTCAAATAATTGTCAACCGGATCAACCATTTGCTGGGTAATTATCCATCATGCATCGATCTGAATAACAATCTGAATATTGCCTCAGGTATCGACAACGATATGCAATATCCTTATAAGAGATCTGAATGCTGGCCGCATCGGGGCAGTACTGATGTACAACGTGAATCCTGTGTATGACTACCCTTCATCAGAGGATTTTATTACAGGGTTAAAGAATACTGAACTGACAGTTAATATGGCCGTAAGTTTCAATGAAACTACCGGAAAAGCCAGGTATGAATGCCCTGTTAACCACTATCTTGAATCGTGGGATGATGCAGAAATTATTCCCGGTCAGCTAAGCCTGACACAGCCATGCATCAGTCCCATTTTCAATACAAGATCGTTCCAGGATTCATTGTTAAAGTGGTCAGGCAAGACCACGGATTATCATGAGTACCTTAAGGCAACATGGGAGGAAAAATATTTCCCCAATCAGGAATACCTGTGTTCAGGGATTTCTGGAACCAGGCTCTCGGTAATGGTGTGTTCAGATATAATGGGGCCAAAACGGAATTACCGCTGTTCAGGGAGGAGGCAATGATGCACCCTTCGGTGTTACAAAACAAAACGGCTGAAGATGGATACGAGATAATCCTGACTGAGAGCATTCCGCTTGGAACAGGTATGCATGCCAATAATCCCTGGCTGATGGAGTTGCCCGATCCTGTTTCAAAGCATTGCTGGGAGAATATTGCATCGCTGTCACCGGTTGATGCCCGCGATCTTGGAATAATTACGGGCGACCTGATTAAGATAAAGGAGGATATGATTCTGCCCGCATTTGTTCAGCCTGGTCAGACAGAAGGGACTATCTCCGTCGCAATCGGTTACGGGCATATTAACATGGGTCCGGTCGCCGATCACAAAGGCGTTAATGTATATCCCTCTGTTGAAATGACAGAAAGCAACAGGATATACGGATTCACAATAAATAAGCCGGTAAAAACCGGTGGAAATACCAGCCTGGCGCTTACACAGCTACACCATTCAATGGAGGGAAGGCCGATTGTCAGATCAACAAATCTGAGCAGATACAAAACTGATCCTTCTTCAGGTAACGAATTCCATAAAGAATTTGAATCGGGTCACAGGACTCTCTACCCCGAAATAAGCTATGACGGTTTTCACTGGGGAATGGCAATCGACCTTAATTTATGCGTCGGCTGCAATGCTTGTGTCATAGCATGCCAGGCTGAAAATAACGTACCCACGGTGGGAAAAAGCGAGGTGATACGTCATCGGATCATGCACTGGCTTAAAATAGACAGATATTATTCTGACGAACAGGATAATCCAAGAGTTTTTTTCCAGCCGCTCACCTGCCAGCACTGCGATAATGCCCCATGTGAAAATGTTTGTCCGGTTTCGGCGACCAATCATAGCAGTGAAGGCCTCAACCAGATGGCATACAACCGCTGTGTCGGCACAAAGTACTGCATAAACAACTGCCCGTACAGGGTGAGAAGGTTTAACTGGTTTCGGTATACCGGTAATAAAGTATTCAACTTCAATTCTGCATCTGATCTGGGGAAAATGGTACTGAATCCTGATGTGACCGTAAGGGAAAGAGGTGTTGTTGAAAAATGTTCATTCTGCGTGCAGAGGATTCAGGAGAAAAAGTTGCAGGCTAAGCTTGAAAACCGTACGCTAAATGATTTCGAGATAAAAACTGCTTGTATGCAGGCTTGTCCCGCAGGCGCAATTGTGTTCGGTAACATGAATGACGAGAACAGCCGCGTTTCACATCTGTTCAGGGATCCCAGATCTTACAGCCTTCTGGAAGACCTGCATACGCTTCCTTCGACCAGGTTCCTGACAAAAATATTGAACGACAGTGAAATAAAATCGTAATTATCAGAGGTTAAGCAATGTATAGAAGAAAGATAAGAGGTCCGCTGATTGAGGGAACCAAGACTCTGGGACAGGTTACCAGGGAGGTCCTTAATCCGATGGAAGTAAAACCCGGAACATGGTGGTACATTGCCCTCGGAATTTCATTGGCGGCTATTCTTTTCGGGACATATGCTATTTATGTAACGGTAACAAAAGGTATCGGAGAGTGGGGTGTAAACAATACTGTGGCCTGGGGATGGGATATAATTAATTTCGTCTGGTGGATCGGGATCGGGCATGCAGGTACTGCCTTTTCAATCTTCCTGCTTGTATTGCGTCAACGCTGGAGAACCTCAATAAACAGGTCAGCTGAGATAATGACTGTCTTTGCTGTACTATGTGCCGCTCTTTTCCCGGCCATCCATATGGGGAGGATCTGGAATATGTTCTTTCTTTTTCCTTATCCAAATACACGGGGTCCGCTGTGGGTAAATTTCAATTCACCGCTTTTCTGGGATTTTACAGCTGTATCAACCTACCTGCTTATATCAGCATCATTCTGGTATCTCGGTACTTTGCCGGACCTTGCAACAGTAAGAGACCGAACAGCCTCGAAAATAAAAAAAGCAATCTATGGTTTTTTCAGCCTCGGATGGACAGGGTCAAGCAGGCAGTGGGTGAGATTCGAATCAATCGCTTTTATCCTCGGAGGTATTACTTCAGTGCTCGTGGTATCCGTACATTCTATAGTCTCTACCGACTTTGCCGTAGGAATAGAATCGGGATGGCATTCGACAATCTTCCCTCCATTCTTTGTCGTTGGAGCAATTTTTTCGGGATTTGCCATGGTGATGACACTGATGGTAATAATAAGGAAGATATACGGACTCAGAGACTATATCACTGACAATCATATGGATGCAATAGCCAGGATCCTCATTTTTATTTCACTTATAATGGGCACGGCATATGCAACCGAGATCTTTATTAGCTGGTACTCCGGAAGCGAGTACGAGATCTTCACCCAGTTCAGGAACAGGATTACCGGCGACTATGATATCCAGTTCTGGGGAATGATTGCCTGCAACGCCATCATTCCCCAGCTCTTCTGGTTCAAAAAAATAAGGAGGAACTGGGTATCGCTGTTATTGATTTCACTATGTATAAACCTTGGTATGTGGCTCGAAAGGTATATAATCATTGTAACTTCACTCAGCAAGGATTTTTTGCCTTCAAACTGGGCTCCATACACTCCAACTATTATCGATGTCGGTGTATTCATGTTTACTGTAGGCCTGTTTGCCGGAGGAATTTTACTCTTCCTCCGCTATATACCCATAATGGCTGTAAGCGAACTTAAAGGTGTTCTTAAGATTGGCGATAAGCCGGACGACTAAAAAGATGGTATTATGGCAAGATCTTTCAGAATAGGAATTTTTGAGGATGAGGAAAGGTTCGTAACCTCGGTAAGGACATTGCATGAAAAAGGTTTTTCAATTTATGATGTTTTTACCCCATACCCTGTCCATGAGGTCCTTCACATGCTTAAACGGAAGACAAGACTGCCGACAGTGGCATATTTCCTGGGTCTTGCAGGAGCATGTGCAACACTGGGATTCCTTATCTGGGCTTGTGTCATAAGCTGGCCTATCGACTATGGAGGGAAACCTTTCAATTCGTTCCCCTCATTTGTTGTGATCACAGTCGTCATCACCATACTTTTTGTGGCAATTGGCAGTCTTGCTCTTTTTTCATCAGGAGCGAAACTCCTCCCGGGACGCGAAAATACCATATTCGATTTGAGATCGACCGATGACAGGTTCGTGATTGTTGTGGAAGCCGTTTCGCCCGATGACACTGATGCAGAAAGCGCAGGAAACCTGATGATAGAAAATGGTGCTTCTGAAGTTGTTAAAAAGAAAATTGAAAAGGTTATCAAATGACAAATACTTTTATGTCACGTTATCTTTTTAAATCATTTTTACTGATAGTTCTGATCGTAGTCCAGTCCGGCTGCAACAGGGACAGAAGAATGCCCGGCTGGGATTATTTCCCTGATATGTTCTATTCAACAGCATATGAAACCTTTACGAAAAATCCAAATTTTAAGGATGGAATGTCTATGAGAGTTCCCCCAAATGGAACCGTACCTCGGGGTTTTACTCCTTTTGAGTATACGATTGACCCTGAATCGCGAATTAAAGCCGGAAATGAACTTAAGAATCCATTTACACCTGCAGAAGATAACCTGCTGAGGGGGAAAGTAGCCTTCACTACCTTCTGTGCTGTCTGTCACGGAGAGAAAGGCAATGGTGACGGAATTCTTTTTACAAGCGGTCTTTATCCGCTGAAACCCCGCACACTTTCACGTGATAATGCTGTAAAACTGAAAGATGGTGAGATCTATCATTCAATAACCCTTGGATTTGGTTCAATGGGTGCATATGGCAGCCAGATCCAGCCAGACGACCGGTGGAAGATCGTGCTATACATCAGGGAACTTCAGAAGTACGATTCAAATAAGTAAATACAATGAAGGATAAAGTGATCATATCCGGTAACTTCAGGTTAATGACCCTCATACTGACGGGTATCGGAATAGCTGCATTCATCGCAGGCATTCTGACAAATGCAAAGGAGACCTGGGCAAGCTACCTGATCGTTAATTATTATTTCTTCTCAATCACTATCGGAGCTCTTTTCTTCCTTGTCCTCCAGAAGATAACCCAGAGCGGATGGTCGTCAGCCTTTGGCAGGATCCCTGAGGCAATAACAGCCTACCTACCGTATGCTGCAGGGTTTTTTCTTCTGATCTGGTTCGGGATTGACGAATTGTACACCTGGTCGCATAAAAGTGTTACAGCCGGGGATCAGCTTCTCCTGCATAAATCGCCATACCTGAACATCCCCTTTTTCTTTGTCAGAATTGCAGTGTTCTTCGCACTATGGATTATTTTAAGTTCATTGATAAGGAACCTTTCAAGAAAAGAAGATCTGGCGGATCCTTCAGATTCGGGAAGCATAATGAAAATATTTGAAAAAAGCGAAATGTATTCGAGGATCCTGATTTTCGTGCTTGCCATCTCCTTCTGTCTCACATCATTTGACTGGATAATGTCAATTGAGGCAAAATGGTACAGCACGATTTTCGCGCTTAAAAACCTGGTAGCTGCTTTTTTGCATGGTGTATCTATCCTTACACTTATTGTATTTATTCTTTACAAACGCGGATATTTCCCATTCCTGAATCAATATCACCTGCACGATTTTTCGAGGTATATCTTCATGCTGTCAATAGTATGGGGATACTTCTGGTTTGCACAATTCATGATAATATGGTATGGAAATATTCCGGATGAAACCAGTATATTATTATATCCGCTGGCAGAACGGATGGAAAATCCTCTTTTTTGCTGAGATGGCATTGAACTGGGCGATCCCGTTCATGGTACTCCTTCCGGTTAAAACCAGCAGGAACATGACTGCAATTACCTTTGTTATAATCATCCTTATCGTCGGACAGTATGTCGATCTCTTCGGTCAGGTTATCCCGGGAACAACGGGCACATTGAAATTCGGATGGATTGAAGCAGGTATCTTTATAGGGTATACCGGACTTTTCTCGCTGGTTGTTGCTACTGCACTAAGCAAAACCAGCCTTATCCCCCAAAACCATCCCTACCTCGAAGAAAGCCTGAACCATAGCTTCAAGTAACAAATTCGGGGAATTTCTCCGTGGTACTCTGTGAAACTTCGTGGTTAAAGAATTATCCGCCTGTTATCATCCTGTCTGAAATTAACAGGATCATAATCAGTAAAAAATAGGAATTAAGAAGAAAAGAATACCCGCCTGTATTGTTATGGGACTCCGGATCCTTTAAGAGGCCGGTGAATTTCCATATCAGATAACCAGATGCAACCACCAGGATAATTGTGATCAGGCTTATCTGAATTATTTCAAAAAAACAAAGGAACAATGCAGCTGCAACCGAAGATATAACCCAGGTAAAAGTAAGCCGTTTTACCTGAAAGGTGCTGAAAATGCCGATCAGGTTGGGCATGCCTGCCGATTTATACTCTTCTCCATATTTCACAACCAGAAGCCAGAAGTGCGGAATCTGTCCCATGAACAGAAGAAATCCGATAAAAATAATTGGTTTGTCCCAGATCCCCCTCCGGCTGCAAGCCATCCGATTAATGGCGGTAATGCGCCTGTCAGTGCACCGGGCACCACTGCGAAAGGGGTGATCCTTTTCAGAGGAGTATAAATGCCATTATATACCACAATTGTTATAACGCCGACAAGTAGAGCTTTGAGATTCCCACTAAAATAAATGATGGCCATCCCGCTCAGGAGTAGGAAAATGAAATAAAAAGCTGCCTGCCGCCCGCGTGATCCTTCCGGTTGGTATGGGACGGTTGCGTGTTCTGGTCATTTTACTGTCGAGATCAGCTTCCTGGATCTGATTAAGCACAGAGGCGGAGGTTGCTAACAGCAGGATACCTGCCGCTATTAAAAATAAATCAGCTGAAAGATGCGGATCAAAATAAAATACCCGGTAAACCCGGTCAGGCATACCGGTATCATTATTTTCAGCTTGCTCAGTTCAAGATAGTCCTTAAAGCAATTTCCGGGCGGTTTCATTTAAGGGTTTTCAGATATTCAATGATTTTTGTAACATCACTTTCGTTCAGCGTGCCTTTATAGCTCTGCATCAATCCTTTCGGGTAACCTTTCACTATATCAGAGTTAGGATCATAAATTGACCTTTTTATATAATCATCATCAACGGTTATTGTTATTTCTTTTCCGTCCCTGATAACGGTTTCCTTTCCACCATATAACCTCAGATAACTGGGGCCGACAATTTTACTTCCGTCAGTGGAATGACAGATCTGGCAGCCCTGCGTCTTCATTATTGTCAGTCCTTCAGCCTCCGCTGCAGGGGCTGTAGCCTGAGGTCCGCCGGTAGAAGATTCGGCGTACCAGTTATTAAAGTCTTTTTCCGACAGTACCTTGACCTTTGAATTCATATATGAATGTCTCAGCCCGCAATATTCTGCACAAAAAAGATCATACATCTCCGACGGTTTCAGGAAGGAACCACATCATCTTTTCCCTGCCGGGAACAATATCAGATTTGATCCTGAATTCAGGAATATAAAGGCTGTGGATAACATCGACCGAAACAAGCTTTACTTTCACCGGAGTTCCTGACCGGGACAACCAGTTCAGTACTCTGCTTCCCGTTCTCGTATCCAAACGAAAAGCTCCACATTCTTGCAGTGGTTGTTACGTTCATGCCGTTTGCAGGAGGTTTGGATAAAGGTTTCCATCCGGCCCATCCATAATGGAACATTGCCAGTGCAAGCAGTATTGGAATAACAGTCCATGTGATCTCCAGCATGTTGTTTCCTTTTATCTGAGTGGCAGTCTTATTCCTCTTCTTGTTATACCTGAAGATAAAATATAGCATCAAACCGTCAGCCCTAAAAGGAACACAAGCGATATACCCAGTGTAAAATAAAAAGCCTTGTTGAAAGTGGCTACAAAATTTGAAGCATCGATACCGGTGGTTGAATACATACTGAGTTATCTGTATAGGTAATCCAAAAATGTTATGATAATTACTGTACTAATAAGCAGGACCACGGCAATCACAAGGAACGTGAAAACATCCTTTTATCTGTTTTCAGGTGCATAAAGATCCGGAGCACAAACGACGACTTAACTGCTGCAATTATCAGGGCTGCAGCGGCTGTAAGTGCGCCCAGGTATATCCGGGTCAGGGCAACTGATGTAAGTGTAAGCCCGATCAGTATCGCCAGCACATACAGGAATGTACGGTATGGTATAATATCATCTTGTTCCTTTTCCATTTCTGTGGTTCGGTTTCAGGTGATCAGGTAAAACAACGGGAAGAGAAAGATCCATATCAAATCGACCAGATGCCAGTATAATCCGCCGTTTTCCAAAACACTATACCTTACAGAAGTTATCCTGCCCTTCGAAATAAAAGTCATTATAACTATTATAACAGTCACTCCTATAATTATATGAAGAGCATGGAGCCCGGTCATGAAGAAGTACAGACCGAAAAACAATACATCTCCCTGTCCGCGTAATGCAAGGGTTGAGGAACCGGGATAAATGTGCTGCCTGAAATGTTCCCCCCATTCAAAATATTTATTCATCAGAAATAATAGACCCAGAACTACAGTGATCCCTGTAAGTACAAGTGCAAGCTTTTTGTTGTCCTTTCTTATTGCTGTAATCGACATGGCTATGGTTGCACTGCTTATAAGCAGAATGATAGTGTTGACTGTCCCGATTACCACGCTCATTTCCTGGGCAGCAAGATGAAAAGCCGTTGCATTCCTGAAACGGTATACTGAATATACGATGAACAGTCCGCCGAACAGGAGCATTTCGGTAAAAAGGAATACCCACATTCCCAGTTTTGCAGTGACAGCTTGTTTGTGTATGTCTTCAGGATCGGTCATTAGTAATTGTATGCTTCCTTGCCTATTACAGGAGGTTCGTGAAAATTTTCAAAAGGTGGAGGAGACTGGATTGTCCACTCAAGTGTTTTACCGCCCCACGGGTCAGCTGGTGCTTTTACTCCCCGCCTCAGTGAGATAAACAGGTTAATTACAATAATTGCTATTCCTGCATAAAGAACCAACGCTCCCATTGACGACACTATATTCCCCGAATGAAAGATCTCGTCATAATCATAGTATCTCCTTGGCATGCCTTTGAATCCAAGGTAAAACATTGGACTATAAAGTGTTATGAAGCCAATGAAAAAGAGTAAAAAACCGATATTTGCCCACATTTTATCGTACATCTTTCCGGTGATCTTAGGAAACCAGTAGTGGGCTGCCGCGAAAAATGCAAACCCCGTACCGCCAAAAAGGATAAAGTGGAAATGCGCCAGCACAAAATGGGTGCCGTGAAGGTGTACATTGGCAGCTAGCGAACCCAGGATAAGTCCGGAAAATCCTCCTATCATAAAAACAAAAAGGAATCCGACCGCCCACAGGAAAGGCGTCTGTAGATCAATTGAACCTTTGTACATAGTGGATATCCAGTTAAAGACTTTAATAGCGCTCGGTATGGCCACAAGGAAGGTCAAAAGAGAAAAAGTATAAAGGGCTGTTCCGCTCATTCCGGAAGTAAACATGTGATGCCCCCAGACAAAATATCCTACGAATGCAATTGCCATGACGGAAGCGATCATAAAGGGGTATCCGAAAATCGCCTTGTGTGAATGAGTTGATATGATCTCTGAAATTGCCCCCATAGCAGGCAGGATCATAATATAAACCGCAGGATGACTATAAGTCCAGAACAAATGCTGGTAAAGAAGAGGATCCCCACCCAGTGCCGGATCGAAGAACCCGATATGCAATACCCTTTCAGCTATAATCATGAGAAGCGTAATCCCGATAATAGGAGTAGCAAGTATCTGAACCCATCCTGTGGCATATAAACTCCAGGGGAATAAGGGCATTTTCATCCAGGTCATGCCCGGCGCCCTCATCCTGTGGATTGTAGTAATGAAGTTCAGTCCTGTAAGGACCGATGAGAATCCAAGAACAAATGCGCCGGATACAGCCGGGATCATATTTCCGGCTGTCCTGAAACTGTAAGGGGCATAGAATGTCCAGCCCGTGTCAGGTGGTCCCTGCCCGGTGAATTGCGAAATCAAAACAAGCGAGACACCTGTTATATACATGTACCACGATAACAGGTTGATCCTCGGGAAAGCAACATCATTCGCACCGATCATTATGGGCAGCATGAAATTGCCGAACACTGCAGGCAGCCCTGGAATGACAACGGCAAATATCATTATGATCCCATGCAGGGTAAAAAATGCATTATAGGTCTGCGCATCCACTATGGTCTTCCCCGGAGCTATAAGCTCTAACTTCATCAGGAGTCCGATCGTGGCTCCAATAAGGAAGAATGACATAATCGAATAAAGATAAAGCAAACCAATCCTTTTATGATCGGTCGACAGTATCCAGGCAAAGATCCCCTTGTGTTTGCCCCTGTGCTCGTAAAAACTGGGTTGTTCAGTCTTGTTCTGAATGCTCATTTTCTGGGTGTCGGTTTCCTGATCCTTACCCGGGATAATGCCAGGTAAGAAAAAATCAGGAGGATTATAAACAGTATTACTATTGCAGAAACCCTTGTTACGTTGAAAACGTACTGGTTCCCCTGTGTATCGTATGAATAACAAATAGCAAGAAGCCGGTTTATGCTTGGTCCCTGTCTTGCCGTTTGCAGCTTCGACCATTGTGATCTTTATGTCGAAGGGTAAAAAATCAATGCCGCGCATGTATCTTGTTATTTTACCATCAGCCGCCAGGGCTATAAGTCCGGTAGGATGAACATACTGACTATTTATATACTGATATCTGAAACCGACCGACTGGGTCAGCTTTGCAATGTCCAAGCTGTCTGAAACAAAAAACCGCCAGTTGACTGCAAGTTCTTTCTTCTTCATTGTACTTACATAACTGGCTTTTTTTGCAATTCCGAGGTCAATTTTTTCTGATGGATCAAAACTGATAGTAAATACATCATAATCCTTTCCAAGCTGAAGATCGACGGCATCTATGAACTTTGATATACCCCACATAAGAGGGCTGCAGGTACCCGGACATTCAAAATAAACCAGATTCAGGATTGTCGGCTTGTTCAGAACATCCTTAAGCATTACAGTATCACCGGCTTCATTCACCAGTTTTGTATCGAGGGCAATATACTGTCCCTGCTTCTCCTCGAAGCCGATCTGCATCTGCCTGTCAAACAAGGATGTTTGCGGAAAAACACCAATATCAGCTGCAAATAGCCAGATAAGATTTAAAAGTAGGCGCTTGAACATATGATTAATTGAATAGTAAAAATATAAAAATCAGGAAAGAATTTCATCAGTAAACATACAAAAGGCTTGTTATACATTCATTTCTTCTGCTTTTTTGACAATTTCTATTCCGCCTTTGTTTATTCAAAATGCAACTATTTTTTCCATTAGTCGTCCAGCGCCTGATATACAAGTGCCTTGAATTTACTCGAAATCTCTCCGTGACTCAGAGGAAACTGCTGCATAAATAAAAGGCACACCAGCCGTTCCCTGGGGTCGGCCCAGTAGACAGTGCTGAAATATCCTCCCCATGAAAAGGAACCTTCTGAGACACCAAGAATTGCCTGTCCTGCTTTCGTCGTGATTTGAAATCCAAGTCCGAATTTATCAGCACCCAAACTAAGGTCACCAATCTGGTTTGATGTAATAAGTTCGACAGTTCTCCTTGAAAGAAGTCTTATTCCGTTGTATTTCCCATTGTTCAGGAGCATCTGGAGAAAGATAGCATAATCCTTTGTGGTAGAACTCAATCCCGCACCTCCGGCAAAATATGTACCTTTCAACAACGGATAATTCACCAACTCCTGAGGCATTGAGACAACATGGTGATCAGCATTTTCGGTATTTACTTTCACCAGCCTGGCTTGTTTTTCAGCAGGTAAATAAAAGTATGTATCATTCATGCCGAGAGGCTTTAAAATTCGATTTTCAAGGTACTGGTCAAGCCTCTCCCCTGAAAGTACTTCAATCAGGTAGCCAATTACATCCACATTCAAACCATAAGTCCATTTTTCACCAGGCTGATGGACCAGGGGCTGCTTCCCCAGGAGCTTAATATCATCCCCTATCGTGCGTTTATCGGAACCAAATCCAGCGGTAATGCCGGCTTTAGTATAAATTGCCTTCATTTCAGGCGATCCTATACCGGCATAATCAATTCCTGAAGTATGGGTCAGCAGATCCCTGATCCTGATTTCCCTTTTTGCAGGAACAGTCGTAAAAGTCGTGTCCTTCGCATTAAACTTGTCCAGCACCTGTGGGTTGGCAAACTCAGGAATGTATTTTGACACTGGATCATCGAGCAGGAACTTCCCCTCTTCAAACAACATCATCAGACCTATGCTGACAATAGCCTTTGTCTGGGATGCAATCCGGAATATGGCATCAGTCTGCATCGGGGTCTTATTTTCAGGATCGCTGAACCCAAATGACCTGTTATAAATAATTCTTCCATCACGGGCTATTAATCCAACAGCCCCGGCAATCCAACCCGTATCGACGGCCTGCTTTATTATATTGTCAATCCTGCCGAGCCGGTCCGCGGAAATTTTTACCGATTCAGGAGTTGCATTTCTGAGCTGGTCATCGCTGTTACATGAATTGAATCCCGGAAGGATCAGAACTACAATGATGAATAAAAAGATTTTTTTCATTTTCGTCAGGTTTAAAAAACTAATTCAATACTAAGTTAATATTTTTGGAATCCCGGCAATCCGGTCAGAATACCAAATATTCAATTTTTTTTAATATCAATAAATACATGACCTGAAATTAAACTTCTGCAGGAACCATGTGTCAAATTTGTAAGATCACCCTGCGGAAATATTATCTAATTTTATGTAATCAATAAAATGGGAATATGGATCAATTCAGACCAAACAGACGTAATTTTTTAAAGAAAGCAGGAATGGCTGCTGCCCTGCCACTCCTGCCTGGCACAATGGAAGTATCCAGAGAACAATCAGGAGCACTTAATCCTGCTTATAAAAAGCTTGATGAGATACTCGAAAAACCGGTTTTCAGAAAAGAGTTCTTCCCCGATCCGGTAATTATCGAATCACTTGAACTCTTGCGTTACAAGGAAAATTTCCTTTGCAGGGTACGTTCAAAGGACGGTGCTGAAGGTCTCTCAGTGGGCCATAGTGGACAGCTCAGATCGCAATACCCGATATTCACCAATTTGCTGCAGCCATTTTTCATAAAAAAAGATGCCCGGGAACTCGACCTGATCCTTGAAAAGGTTTACATATACAAATTAAATTTCAGATTAAGCGGGATGGCTCTTGGAGTACCTCTGGCAACCATAGAGTTTGCGATTCTTGACATGATGGGACGAATTGCCGGAAAGTCTATCGGCGGGCTTATCGGTGAAATTCATAATCCGGAAGTTGCAGTTTACCAGGCTACTGAATACCGGGAAAAACCGGTTAAGGAATCTATGGATCTCATAATCAGAGATGTAAATGAATATAAAGCAAACGCCCTCAAGATAAAAGTCGGTGGGTTAATGTTTGGTACCGAGGACATGAACGCTGTCGGACCTCCCGGAAGAACTGAAGAAATTGTTCCATTGGTCCGCAAAACATTCGGGGATAAAATGGTCCTTTATGCCGACTCCAACGGATTCTATTCTCCCGGTGAAGCGATCCGTGTTGGCCGGCTCCTTGAAGAGTACAGGTTTGAATTTTTCGAGGAACCTGTCCCATTCGAC
The DNA here is from genome assembly GCA_963831935.1 of uncultured Bacteroidales bacterium. Lineage (GTDB taxonomy): Bacteria > Bacteroidota > Bacteroidia > Bacteroidales > VadinHA17 > LD21. The sequence goes on along the minus strand of CAWHSH010000004.1, from coordinate 722,449 downwards.
TGGTATGAAGAAACAAAATTAGTCGCAGATTCTCTTTCCATTCCTGTTGCCGGCGGTGAACAGGAGTACAGCCTGCATGGATTCCGCTGGCTCCTTGCAAACGACGGGCTTCAGGTCGTCCAGCCCGATAATTACTATTTTGGGGGAATGATCCGCTCCATGAAAGTAGCTCTTATGGCAGATGCATTAGGTAAAAAATGTACTCCTCACATGACAGGAGGAGGACTGGGATTCCTGTATATGATTCACTTTGTATCAGCTTTGCCCAATGCTCTTCCCTATCACGAATTCAAGGGATTGAATACTGAAATCACTTTTGAATGTGAATCTTCACCCCTTACTGTAGATAACGGCTTCATAAAAGTACCGACAGGACCCGGATCAGGTATCGGAATTGATCCCGGCTTTATTGCTAAATTCACAGCTGTAAGAGGTTGACTTTAGGTTTACTATCCAGGTTCTTTTGGTTATTGGTTAATCACATGCACAGAAGAGAATTTATTAAAACAACGGGTATTGGAAGTGCTGCTGCAATCGCCGGCAGGCAGGCATTAGCAGGTATTATTATACTTGAAAACGACAGCTGGTTTGACCGGCCGATGAGATGGGCCCAGCTCACCCTTGTTGAAAATGACCCCGGCCGGTTTGATCCCGATTTCTGGCTGGATTATTTCAAACGGATTCATGCTGATGCCGCTACATTGAGTGCAGGCGGGATCGTGGCATATTATCCCACTCAAATACCATTGCACCACAGGAGCGCCTGGCTTGGAGACTCTGATCCCTTCGGCTACCTGGTAAAGGGTTGCCGGAAAATGGACATGTCGATAGTTGCCCGCACCGATCCGCATGCTGTCCGCCAGGAGGTTTATGACGCACATCCCGACTGGATTGCAGTAACTGCCGATGGGGAAAAACGTCGCCATTGGGCGAATAAAGATCTGTGGGTAACATGTGCCCTTGGTCCGTACAACTTTGAATTCATGACGCAGGTTCACAACGAAATAATGGAGAAGTATGAGCCCGACGGAATATTTTCAAACCGGTGGGCCGGCCATGGAATATGCTATTGCGAACATTGCAGAACAGAACTTCACGGAATATTCAGGCATGGATCTGCCATTATCATCCGACAGGTTTAATCCCGTATGGCAGAAGTATAATGAATGGAATACTAACACGGTTAAGGGATCTCTGGATCATATGGGATAATCTTATAAGAAAAAGAAAATCTTCATCACGTTTTATTCCGAATGGTTTTCCCGATAAAGTTATAACCGGAGAACTTTCGGATATAGTATTTACCGATCATCAGGCCAGAAGTGGTGTAATACCACCCATGGTCAAATGGCAAAGTGGCAAAAGAACTGCGGGCATCCATCGGGATGAAACCATTGGGAGGTATTTTCAGCGTCGGATTTGAAGAGCAATACCGCTGGAAGGATTCAGTACAGAGCGAAGCTGAGATCAGGGTATGGGTCGCTGAGGGAGTTGCCAACGGGATGCGTCCATGGTTTACCAAATTTTCGGGAGTTCTTTATGACAGGCGATGGCTTGATACGGTCGAGAAAATATACAAGGGTCTCTACAGGATTGAAAAATACCTCAGAAATATCGCTCCCGTGGCCCGTGTTGGACTGGTATTTTCTGAACAATATCCGAATTATGGTAATAAACCATGGCAGCAGAGAACCGGCGATCACGGAACAGGAATGTATCATGCGCTTCTGGAAAACCGTATCCCTTTTGAGATGGTTAATTCAAGGCTTATGAACAGGGAGCACCTTAAAGCCCTTCAGGGTTCTTGTTCTGCCGAATATTTCGACTCTTGTCCGATGACAGTGTGATCAAATTAAGTATGTTTGTTGAGAATGGCGGAAGTATGGTGGCTACATTCGAAACTTCACTTTATGATGAAAAGGGAAATCAAAGGAAGGATTTTGGACTATCCGGATTGTTCGGGATATCGTATGATCAGGAGATAGAAGGACCCATGCAGAACAGCTATCTCCGTCTGAAAAACGATCCTGCAACTAACAACTTTCATCCGGTGCTCAAAGACCTTGAAGATGCCTTTCGCATCATTAATACAATATACAGGGTAAAAGTCGTTCCAAAAACAGAATTTCCGCCACCGGTAACCCTTATCCCGACTTATCCCGACCTGCCCATGGAGGATGTATATCCACGACAGCCGGAGACAAACATAAGAGAACTGTATCTTCGGGAGTCCGGAAAAGGCCGTGTCGCTTACTTCCCCGGCGATATTGACCGTTCATTCTGGCAGATCATGTCGGCCGATCATGGCATACTTATCCGGAATACCGTACTGTGGGCTCTAAATGAGGAACCAATTGTTGATGTGAAAGGACAGGGTATTATTGACGTAACTGTCTGGCGCCAGGAAAAATCGATGACTGTACATCTTGTTAACCTGACCAATCCGATGATGATGAAGGGACCATTCAGAGAACTGATTCCGGTTGATGCACAGATTAGCATCCGGTTACCGGAGAATCTGAAAGTAAACGGCGTTCAATTACTATTACGAGGCAGTAAACCCCACTTTGAAGTCAAAAACGGCCTGGTTATACTTAATGTTCCTGAAATTACAGATCATGAAATTGTGGCCCTGGATCTGATCAATTAGATTTATTTTTAATCCTGATTTTTCTGATTATCCTTATAAACATATTTAAAGGATCGCGTTGCAGACACTGATAGACACAGGGAGATTAACATAAATGTTACTTCATTTTGTAGACTTCAGATCCTGCAAGAAGAAAGCATCCAAGTCCGAAATCTTCAAAATTAGGAACAATGTCATATCCGACAGGCTGACTGTCGGACGGCTGTTTTCCGGTTCCCTGAACGTATCCCAGGAAACCATCCAGATGGAGGGAATCTTTTTCAAGGCCATTCCATGCTTTATTCACCACCGGAAGATATTCATTTCTGTTTATGAGGCCCCGGTTAATGCACCACGCCATTCCGTAAGTAAACAATGCTGTTCCGGTTACTTCCTTCCCTCCGAAATGTGTGGGATCAAGGAGACTGACATTCCAGAATCCATCTTGGCGCTGAACCTTAGCGAGCGTTGAAAACATCTCCCTGAGTATATTAATATACTCTATCCTGTAAGATGAATCTTCGGGAAGAAACTCTAATGTCCTCACTAGGGCAGCAACAACCCATCCGTTACCTCTCGACCAGTAACACCCCTTTCCGTTAGGTTCAGCATAGGGTGGAATAAAGTCTTTGTCACGCCACCAAAGATGATCATTTGCACAATAGAGTCCTTTGGTTCCTTGCCTCAGCTTTGTAAAGAGATACATTTCATGGGCGCGGTCGAAATACCTGTTATCCTTGTAGATTTTACCAAGACGGGCGAATACCGGCATTGCCATTTGTAAAAGATCGATCCAGCTCCAGTCATCAATCTTATTGGTGTTAAGCATGTTATCGATACACGATTTGATGTCTCTTATCCTCTCTTCTTTTGAAGGATCCATAAGGTAAAGGTCGATATATGTCTGACCGCAGCACTGGTCATCCCCGTTTCGGGTCTGAGTACCGTTACGTAATCCCCATTTATGAAATTCACCCCATTTCACTGCATAGTCAAGGTATTTTGGGTCCGGATTGAGCTTATAAAGCGCCATCAGTCCCTCATAATAAGTTCCACGGGTCCAGATGTTGCTTGGCCTTTCCCGTTCGGTTACTATTGTCTTACCGACATCGGGCCATTTTTCCATGAAGTATTTGTTGGCAAGTACCATGGCTGCCATAGTACTTTCCCGGGGAACAGACCAGCCGGGTCCCGCGACTTTCCCCAGCAGCAGATCAGTCAGGTTCTCAGCAGCTTTCCTGTTCTCAAAGCTTTCAGGAAGCCGGTCATGGTCGATATATTCATTGTAGATCCACGGATCCCCTACTGCAAAAACATATCCTTTCCCGTATCTGGTTTCAGCCATCAGCACTTTGTTATTTTCAGTTAGAACTGCTTTTGCCTTGCCTGAAAGTCTGATATCAGAGACTTCCTTGATATATATCTTTTTAACGTCTTTGAACAACGGATGATCCGGTAAATTGACAGATGCCCCCATTTCAAAGTTGGTGCCCGTAACAGGATGCAGTGTGACATGGTTAAAGGACATTCCGAAATTCTTCATCAGCAGGTTCAGATGGGTAAATTCACAGTTTGGAGCATCATTTGCCAGTACGGCCAGAACTCCCCCTTTCTTTACCCATTTTTTAATGAGCTTTAATATCGTCGGTCTTAATGTAATTAGGTGATTTTGACTCTGTTGTTGTATCCGGGTCAACGATAATGTAAACATCAAGGATTTTCAAAGCAGTGGTAACCGGACGTTCAATTGTTGTGATCTTTGCTCCTCTCGTCGTGAAAATTTCTCCCCACCTTGAATAGCCGCTCCAGGCTGTATCAGTCCAGAGATAATGAAACGGCTTTCCCGTCTTGGCGTTGGTTTCACGGTTGAACCAGTTGTCAAGTCCAACAACAGGCTGCGAATAAGAAGACTGCAGTAAAAAGCAGCAATAAATGAGTGGCAAAAGGAAACACCTTAAAATATGATTTCGATATTTCATGTTTTTAGGGGTTTAATCATTCAAAAATATAAAACATTAACGATGAAATTATCTTAAAATTTAAAATCAAATCCTGCAATAATACAGAAACTAAATTTTTGAATTTTTCTAAATTCCTTTTTTCACCACGAGACACTGAGTTTCCCAGAGTCTCAAGAGTAAATCACGGGTTTTAATCCTCCGATTGACCCGGGCAAGCTGTGGAACTCCGCGCAGCTCGTGGGAAAATAAAAATTTTCAAAAAAATCATATCTTTCACCTGCTAAATAGAAGCTTAATCTGAAGAAAAAATGAAAAAATCCAATTTTCCTGCTTGTTGCAGTAATTCTGTTCCCTGGCTTGGGCTGTAAAGGTAACCATCAGGGATTTTCAAAAAAAGACAATACCGGTGCTGAATCTGTACCCACCAAGATGAGCAATACCGATAATATCCTTACCAGCAGCGAGACCAGTAATGGTTGGAAGCTTCTTTTTGACGGGAAAGACCTACTGATGGATGGATAAATGCAAAGACCGAAAGCTTCCCGGAAAACGGATGGGAAATAAAAGACGGGGTGCTGTCAACGAATCCGGCAACGAAACTTCCAGATGGTGGAGGTGACATTGTCACTACAGGTGAATTCAGGAACTTTGAACTCAATGTTGATTTCATGTACAAACAGAGTGGCAAACAGCGGAATCAAAGTACTTTGTTGATACTGAAATCAATAATGGAGACCTTGCTTCTATCGGCTGCGAATATCAAATTCTTGACGACAGGAACAATCCTGATGCAAAAGAAGGTATTGCCGGCAACAGAAAGCTTGCGGGACTTTACGATCTGATAGCACCCAATAATATAAAGGATAATGGAGCCGATCAGTGGAACAAGGCAACAATAGTGGTCAACGGGAGCAAAGTCCAGCACTGGCTCAATGGATTCCTGACTGTTGAGTATGAAAGAGGCAACACCCAGCGTGGAAGAAACTGGTCGCAACAAGCAAATTCAAGTTGATTCCCGGTTTCGGGGAAGCGGAAGAAGGCAGGATACTTCTTCAGGATCATGGAGATACTGTCTCATTTAAAAACATAAAGATCAGGGAGTTCTAAAACATCATCATGCTGGTTTATTCCTTTAATTCAACTAATTGATGCGAACCATCATTGCGGTCATAATTATGATGAATGCTTCTGTCCTTAATGGTGCTGAATATGAAGGCATTGTAAAAGGTAGAATTACCGACAGGAATACATCCGAACCGTTGGCAGGGGTGTATGTCCTGTACGGAAAACAATCCGGTACTTCAAGCGACAAGGATGGTTATTACCTGATTAAAACCAATTCCGATAGATTTCTATTACTTTTCAATCCATTGGCTATGTGTCCGTTACCAGAGATATTTCAATTAGCTCAAACGATACGATCGAGCTTAATATAGAACTGGAAATGAAAGTCAGTGAAATTGACCAGGTCGTGGTCAGCGCAGACAAGACTGAAAAAAGAATAGCAGAGCTATCAGTTTCAATGGATATTATAAAATCTTCATTTCTTGCAGATAATAATATAACCGATTCTCAGGAAATCATCAACAAAACTCCGGGGATTGAGATAATGGACGGTCAGGCTTCTGTCAGGGGAGGCAGCGGTTTCAGCTACGGAGCGGGGAGCAGAGTGCTTGCCCTGATTGACGGACTGCCGATGGTGTCGGCCGACGCTGGTAATATAAAATGGCAGTTTCTTCCTCTTGAAAATATTTCCCAGGTTGAGATCATAAAAGGGGCCTCTTCAGTTCTTTACGGATCATCTGCGTTAAATGGGATCATTAATTTCCGGACGGCTGACGCCGGGAATGTACCCGTTACTCAATTCTTTGCTGAAGCAGGAATTTACGACTCGCCGCAAAACCGGAACTGGAAATGGTGGGACACTCCGCGCCTGTTTACCAGTGCTGCCTTTTCACACCTCCGGAAATTCGGCAATACCGGAATCGGAATTAGTGCTTCATACCTCGCAGATGACGGCTACAGGAGACTGAACGATGAAAAAATCGGGAGACTGAATTTCAAGCTGAAACACTCAGACAAAAAAGTTGAAGGACTTACTTACGGAGTTAATATAAATTCAGGCTACAGCGTCAAAAGGGATTTTGTGCTGTGGGAAGATGCTGAGTTTGGTGCATTGAAGCAGAATGAATCGACAGCTCTCGAAAACTTTGGATCTTTTATTTCACTCGATCCTTTTATCTCATTAAACAGGTCTGACAGGTTCAGGCATGACCTGAAAATGAGATTCCAGTATACAGGAAACAGGCTTCCCGAAAGTGAGCAAAACAACAGCAACGCCTTTTCGCTCTACTCCGAATATCAGCTGCGGTATAAACTGACCAACTGGCTCAGTCTCACCGCCGGACTTGCCGAATTCAATAGCCGTGTGACTTCAAACTTCTTTGGTGACCACAACGGACTGAATATTGCCGGTTACAGCCAGTTTGAGATTAAGCCTGTCAAAAGACTGGAAGCCGTTGCGGGTATCAGGGTCGAGCAGAACTCTCTCGACGGAATAAAAGACAGGATCGTTCCTGTTTTTCGGGCCGGATTGAACTACCGGGCAGCTGATTATACCTTTCTACGGGCTTCATTCGGACAGGGTTATCGCTATCCTTCAATTGCAGAAAAATTTGCCTACACGACTTTGGGTTCAGTAAAAATATTCCCGAATCCTGAGGTGGAATCTGAGTCGGGATGGAATACAGAAATAGGGATCAAGCAGGGAATAAAGATCGGTAAAATGGAAGGACAGGCGGACCTTTCAGCCTTTATGACTCAGAACAGCCAGCTTATTGAGTATGTATTTTCTATTTATACCGATCCAATAACAGGTTTGCCTGACTTTGGTTTTCAGGCAAATAATGTGGAACAATCACGTATCATGGGGTATGAATTGGAATTCCTACTGAATCGTAATTCCGGGAATTTCAATATCACAATAGGTGGAGGATATACCTTTATCTACCCTGTTGAGTACAACAAAAACACAAATCGCAATACTGATACATATCTGAAATACAGGCGAAAACACTCAGCCAAGCTGACTGTTAAATTATCGTGGAAGAAATTTGTATCAGGTCTGGGCTTTTATGCAAAATCGAAAATCCTCAATATTGATGAAGTCTTTCTAAGTCCATTGACCAGGGAAGCAATTCTTCCCGGATTTTATAACTACTGGATCACTGATAACAAGGGATATTTCTTCATGGATGGGAATCTTGGGTACAGGATATCAGATAAATTCAATCTCTCATTTGTCGTAAAGAACCTGACTAACGCTGAATTTATGGGTCGTCCGGGTGATATTCAGCCTCCGCGGAGTTTCAGTCTGAGACTCTCGGGAAAATTCTGAAATATTGTTACCTTTCTTCCATGGAAAACAAATACCCTCTCAAAGTTGGCCTTTTCGGCATAGGCCTCGATGCATACTGGCCTCAGTTTAAAGGTCTTAAGGAACGTCTTGAAGGATACATTGAAGATAGTAAAAAAGAAGACTTGATCATCACGATGCCGAAATAATTAACCTTGGTCTGATAGATAATCCCGTAAATGCAATTGAGGCAGGACACAAATTCAGGCAAGCTGATGTTGACATCATATTTCTTTATGTTACCACATATGCTCTTTCTTCAACGGTGTTGCCGGTGGTCAAAAGAGCAAAGGTCCCGGTTATCATACTAAATCTCACCCCCGAAAAAGCCATCGATTATAAAATCCTTCAATAAATTAAACGACCGGACTAAAATGACCGGGGAATGGCTCGCGAACGTTTCTGCCTGTCCTGTTCCTGAAATTGCAAATGTCTTCCGGAGAGCCGGTATAAATTTCTACCAGATTACCGGTGTTCTTCATGGTGACAAGGAAGTCTGGAACGAAGTGAGTGAGTGGATTGAGGCTGCGTCAGCAGCAAATCAGCTTGCACATAACAGGCTTGGATGCATGGGTCATTACTATGGTGGCATGCTTGATGTTTATACCGATTTTACGCTGATGATATCTGCCCTGGGTGGCCATTTTGAAATGATCGAGGTTGATGAGCTTTCATCCTTAAGGAAGATTGTGACACAAAAGGAGATTGCAGGATCGTATAAAGCTGTTTTACAAAGAGTTCGAAATTGATAAAGATTGCACTGATGCCGATATTAAAGAGGCAGCCGAACCTCCGTTGCGCTGGATAGACTTGTCGAAATCGCACGATCTTGGATCGTCTGCTTATTTCTACAGCGGTACCGGCATACGGGAAAATGAAGATTCCATTAGCTCAATAATCCTCGCCAATTCTTGCTCACTTCCCGGGGGATTCCGGTGGCTGGTGAATACGAAATAAAGAATGTTCATGCCATGAAAATAATGGATTGTTTCGGAGCAGGCGGTTCATTCACTGAGTTTTACGCACTTGACTTCAATGACGAGGTCGTACTTATGGGTCATGATGGTCCCGGACATCTGGCAATTGCTGAAGGTAAGACAAGGGTGAAGCCGCTTAATGTGTATCACGGAAAAGTCGGTAAAGGACTTTCAGTTGAGATGTCTGTAAGATACGGAAATATTACCCTTCTGTCGGTAGTTGAGAAATCTGACGGAAAACTGATGTTCCTTGTTGCTGAAGGGGAATCAGTTCCGGGACCTATCCTGGAGATAGGAAATACGAACAGCCGCTACAAATTTCCTCTACGGAGTAAAGAATTTTGTCAGCACTGGAACAGCTATGGTCCCGCACATCATTGTGCTGCAGGAACAGGACATATTGCTTCCAAAATAAAGAAACTGGGCGAATTGCTTGATATAGAGGTCGTTCAGGTTTGCTGAAAAAGTTCAGGACTAAAACCCGATCTAATGAAATTCAGCCCCCTTCCCCTAAAGGGGACCGACCGTTAAGAAATTGCCCAGTGGGCAATTTTAGGAGGGGCCTGATCACAGGGATGGCTTAATTAATAATCATCCTAATAAGTCCCCTTTAGGCCTGTCACCGACCGTAGCGTCGGGGGGATTTAGGGGTGAAAAGCAAAGGAATAACTTTCTCGGCAGTTACAGTCAACCGAACGTACCTGAATACTATCCCTAATTTTTTATCCTATATTTGATTTATAAATTTCTAATCATAAAAATCCTATGAAACCCTCCGTCAAGTCATCAGCTTACATCGTTTTTGAGTATTTCAGTATTTGCCCTGATAATAGCTCTCGTGCAAGAAAGCCACAATAAATGAAGTGAAAATCAACGATTTTCCTTTATTATCAGCAGAATTCAAAGCACCCGGCGCTGAATACACAACAGCTCCATTCTTCGTGTGGAATTATAAAATCACAAATGATGAAATCGACAGGTACCTCGAAGGTTTCAAATCGCAGGGAAGCAGTCAGGTGTTTATTCATCCCCGTCCCGGCCTTGTAACAGAATACCTTTCGGATGAATGGTTTGAACTTTTCAAACACGCAGTGTATAAAGGGAAAGAGCTCGGTATGAATATCTGGATATATGACGAAAACTCATACCCAAGCGGATTTGCCGGAGGACATGTTCCTGATGAGATGCCCGAATCGTATAACCAGGGTCAGGGATTAAGAATGACCAAACTTGAAATCTTGCCCGATACAGCTGATAAATATTATCTCTGCCTTAAGGAGGATAACGGGAGATTCCTTGATATCACTTCATCAATTGAAAGTGAAAAAGGGAAACAGGGTAAATATCTTCTGTTCTCAAAGACATATAACGGTAAAAGCGACTGGTATGGGGGTTTCAACTATGTTGACCTGCTTCATCCGGGAGTTACACAGAAATTCATTGAGCTGACCATGGCCGGATATGAAAAATACTTAGGTTCATATTTCGGCAATGTGATTCCCGGTATCTTTACAGATGAACCCCAGATCAATTCATCAGGCGGAATCCGATGGACGGCTGACCTTTTTAATGTTTTCCAGCAAAAATGGCATTATGATCTCAAAACCCGGCTTCCCTCCCTTTACGAAGAGGTGGGTGACTGGAAAAAAGTCAGGCACAACTATACACAGACTCTGCTTCAGATGTTCATCGACCGCTGGGCAAAACCATATTATGAATATTGTCGAAGCCAAAGGATTAAAGTTCACCGGTCATTACTGGGAGCATGAATGGCCGAATATGCGTCCGGGCGGCGACAACATGGCCATGTATGCATGGCATCAGGTTCCGGCAATCGACATGCTTTTTAATCAATGGAATGATTCCACTGCACGTGCACAATTTGGCAACGTCCGGTCAGTAAAGGAGCTATCATCCGCAGCTAATCAAACCGGAAGGCAGAGAAAGCTCAGTGAAACCTATGGCGGCTCCGGTTGGGACCTGACCTTCAGGGATATGAAACGAAACGGTGACTGGGAATATGCACTTGGAGTAAACCTTATGAACCAGCATCTCACGTATTTCACCCTTGCGGGAGCAAGAAAGTACGACTACCCTCCTTCCTTTGATTATCACGAACCCTGGTGGAACGACTACAGGTACATTAATGATCATTATGCGAGACTTTCCCTCGCACTCTCTGCAGGTAAGACAAGTAAATGACATCCTGGTCCTTGAGCCCACCACATCTGCCTGGTTGTATGATTCTTATGTCAAAAGAGATCCCAAAATCCGCCGAAATCGGACAATCTTTTCAGACATTTGTTACAGCACTTGAAAAGAATCAGGTTGAATATGATCTTGGTTCTGAAAACATGTTAAAAGACCTCGGTTCGGTCAAAAACGGAAAATTAGCAGTCGGCCAGTGCAGTTATTCAAAAGTAGTGCTGCCGTCCTTGATGGAAAATCTCGACTTTCAACATTTAAGCTTCTTGAAAGGTTCGTGGATGCGGAGGTACACCTGTTGCATTTTCAGTGCCATCCCTGGTTGATGGTGCTCCCGGTGAAGGACTAAAGGATTTCCTGGGAAAATCGTCTGACAGGCTTATAATTGCTGATAAACTAACACCCGGAATAATTTCAACCGATCTGAAAAACAAAGATCTTGATTTTGAGGGAGTTTCCGGCGGAATATTGTATCATCATCGCAGGTTGCTGAGCGATGGCCAGGTGATTTTCCTCATTAATTCAGATCTTTCTTCAGATCTTACCGGAAAAATAAAGCTCACAGGAAGTGATGCAATTGAAATGAACACCCTGACAGGTGAAATTCATGGTTATCCCTGTATAAAGGAGGGTGAAAAAATAACCTGCGTGTTTTCTCTTCCGCCTGCAGGAAGCCTCTTGTTGTTTATACCCTACCAGAAAACAGGGGACTTTCCGATACCTGTCGTAAAAACTGTTCTTTATCCTGTTGCATCCACCTCTCCGATGTCAATAACAAAAGATGCCGAAAATGCACTGATGATAGATTTCTGTGACATAACGGTCGGTGATGAAACCGTAAAAGATCTTCACACCTATTATGCAGCCGATAAAGTCTATAAATATTATGGTTTCAAAAACGGTAACCCCTGGAATACCTCAGTACAATTCAGAACTAATATCGTCGACCGTGATACTTTCGGGCTTAAAACAGGTTTTACAGCTGCCTATCATTTCATCGTAAAAGGGGATTTTGATTACTCATCTTTTAAGACAGTGGTCGAACGTCCTGATTTATGGACGGTTAAAGTTAACGATACTGTGGTCAAACCTGATGAAGGAAAATGGTGGATCGACACGAATTTCAGAGTTTTCAATATTGGTAATCTTGTGAAAAAAGGAAATAATACGATCACCATTAAAGCATCTCCGATGAAGATTCATGCAGAGATTGAACCGGTTTATCTGACCGGAGATTTTTCTGTCAAACCTGCCGATAAGGGCTGGATAATTGAGGCGCCAGTTAAGACATTAACTATGGGGAGCTGGAAGGAACAGGGAATGCCGTTTTATTCATGGGGCGTTGGCTATACTAAAGAGTTCAATATCGAAAAACCTGAAGGACAGTATTTTATCAGCCTGAACAACTGGAAAGGGACAATTGCCGAGATCATGGTTAATGATCAGCCTGCTACCCCGGTTGCTTTTCCTCCTTACCGGTCAGAAATCACCGCCCTGATCAAACCGGGACCCAATAAAATAGAGGTAAAAGTTATCGGAAGCCTTAAGAACCTCCTGGGACCTCATCACAATAATCCCCCGGCCGGATTAGCTTCACCGGGAAACTGGAGGAACGTAAAATCCTATCCTGCCGGGAAAGATTATCAGATGCTCGATTATGGATTGTATGACGAGTTTACTCTTTTACAAGGGAAATAGATTCGATTTAATTAATGTTATGCCAGTTATGCGGTTGTGCCAGTTGTGCGGTTTTGCTTGTTAATCCATTTTCAACTATTTGAACTGGCAAAACTTGCATAACCTGCATATCCTGCAAAACTGGCATAACTAATCTTGGTTTTTCGAATGATCCATAAAAACACTCCTAACCTGCTTAAAATCAGTAACCTATTTTAGACCTATTGCATAAATCAAATATTTTTTTACATTTGCCCTGCTTTAGTTCTTTGAATCAATTAACCTAGACTATTCAAAAAACCAAAGGAACAGGACTTTTTTTCCTCGGAAAAATAACCTGTTGTTCCTTAGTTTTAACCTAAAATTTATCCTATGAGAAAGATTTTAACATTTATCTCCGCAACCTTTATTACTGGCTGTTTGTTTGCCGGGGGACTGGTGACCAACACCAACCAGAGCGCTTCCTGGGTCAGACTTCCTGCAAGAGATGCATCCACCAATATTGATGCAGTTTACTATAATCCTGCAGGATTAATGAAGCTGGAAAACGGATTTCACTTTTCAATTTCAAACCAGATTATCACCCAGAATATAAAGGTTGAGAATTTTTATTCAGGTCCGGGTGGTGCCTACGGCCTTAATGAAAGTCTTTTTAAAGGGAAAGTATCTGCCCCCATTTTCCCGAATGTCTATGCAGCTTATAAAATGGACAGGCTCGCTTTCTCAATCGGATTTAATCCGATCGGCGGTGGCGGCGGAGCAAAATACAGCAAAGGCTTACCTTCGTTTGAAATAGATGCTTCAGATCTTGTCCCCGCTTTGGCTTCACAGGGAGCATCGGGTTACAGTCTCAGTACATATTTTAAAGGAACTTCGGTTTATTTCGGCTTCCAGGGAGGTGTATCCTACAAGATCAACGACTTTATTTCTGTTGCAGCAGGACTCCGTTATGTAACTGCCAAAAACACTTATACGGGCTATTTGAAAGACATTAGCCTTATCCTGCCTGGCGGCTCAGTCAGGGCTGATAATATTATGGGCGGAATTGCAGGTCAGGCTACAACTGCTGCTGGTTCTACAACCGCTCTGGTAACAGCCGGTGCCGGAACACTGACACTCGCTCAGGCCGAGGCTGCAACGATCATTACAACTGCCCAGCGACTTGCACTTGAGGGTGCATTGTCGGCATTTGGCTCCCCAACCACAATTACAATTGCACAAGCTGATGCCGTATTCAAGGGAGCTGCAGCCAAATATACTGCAGCCGCTTCCCTGCTTGGTGATCAGGAAGCTGATGTTGAACAGACAGGCTCAGGATATACCCCATTCCTGAGTGTGAATATTTCACCTGTTGAAAACCTGAATATCGGAGTCAAATATGAATTTGCAACAAAGCTGGAGCTCGTAAACAAAACTACCAAGGATATTAAAACAGATTACTCGGAAGACGGAGTTCCAATTACAATGTTCCCGAATGGTGAAAAGGTAAGGAATGATATGCCTGCCATGCTTTCTGTTGGTGTTGATTATGGAGTTACATCCAAAATTAATGTAACCGCAGGTGTTCATTACTACTTCGATAAATCAGCAAATTATGGACATAAAATTGATGGAGTATATGTAGCTAATGATAAGATAATCGACAAAAACGATTATGAACTGGCAGCAGGATTGCAGTATAAGCTTAACGATTTTCTGCTTGTCAGCGGCGGCTACCTGTATTCCAAGCCAGGTGTCAATAAGGATTATCAGAGCGATCTTACCTATGAACTTACATCACATACAGGAGGTATTGGCGGAGCAATCAACATTATGGACAATCTTCAGATTAATCTTGGCTTCTCCTATACATATTATCAAAAAAGTGAAAAAACCATAAATCACGTTTTTGCTCCAACAGGAGCCACTATTCCTGCAAGGGAAACCTATAACAAAGATGCAATGGTCATAGCAGCAGGAGTTGACCTTAGTTTCTAACCTGTTAGGAAAATTACTGGCAGAGGCTGGCAATTAAAACGCCAGCCTCTTTTTTTATCCATAACTTATATCATCCATTTTCAGAATCTTTTTAGGAACTTTGAGGAGTGAAACAATGTAAAGTTCATTGAAATGACACGTAAACCAACCTATTTCATTCTTCTGACTTATGTTCTGTTAAACGGATGTCAGGCGAAAAAAGGCAATCAGGAAATTAACGAACCCGCAATGCCGGTTGTTACATCCAGAGTGACAAGGAGCTCATTCACCAGGGAAATTCCGCTCAGCGGTAATATTGAAGGTGACAAAACAGTGCGGCTCGGCTTCCTGGTAGCAGGCAAAATAGATTTTATTGCAGCAAACGAAGGCCAGCCGGTTTCAAAAGGACGAGCTCCTGTCGAGCCTCGATCCCACAAACTATGGTATAGCAAAAGAGCTTGCGGATATCCAGGTAAACCAGGTTCAGGACGAATACGACCGGCTTAAGCTGATGCATGACAATAAAAGCCTGAGCGAAAGCGATTTTGCTAAAATAACATTTGGCCTGCAGCAGGCCAAAGCCCAGCAGAAACTTCATACGAAAAATCTGTCTGATACTAAACTTTATTCACCTATTAATGGGGTTCTGCTGAAAAAACTGTGCCGAAACAGGAGAGATAACAGGGGTCGGAATTCCACTTTTTGTCGTTTCGGACATCAGGAAGATCAAGGTCAATGCTTTTATCCCTGAAGATGAGCTTCATAATATCAGAATCGGACAAGATGCGAAAGTGACCGTATCTTCTATTGACAAAACATATGTAGGGAAAATAATTGAAGTCGGTTCTGCCGCTGATCCTGCTTCCCGGGCTTTTTCAGTAAAGATTGAAGTTGATAATCCCGGTCTGGTTATTCGTCCGGGAATGATTGCTGAAGTCAATAGTAATTTCCGGTACAGAATAAGGAATATCTGGTATGTTCCCGTTGAAGCAATACAGCACGATTTCAATGATCAGAGCTTTGTATATGTGGTCGATACTTCACTAAACAGGGCATTCAAGCCGGAATGTCAGCCTGGGCAAACTCGCTGAGTGATAAGATTGAAATTACTTCCGGACTTAATGAAAATGAGATGATTGTCACAGGAGGTCAGCAGAAACTAGTTGACGGTTCCCCGGTCTCAACCCAATAAATAACCTGCTTATGAATTTTGTCAAAGCTTCCCTGAAACACAGGCAGGTTACATTTACAGTGTTACTGCTTATGTTTGCTTTTGGGCTCTATTCATTACTGAATATGCCCCGTCGCGAAGACCCGAGAATCACAATCCCGGCAGGCCTTGCTATCGCGTATTTTCCGGGCGCTGATGCTGCTCAGGTTGAAGATCAGGTTACCCGTAAGCTGGAAGAATATCTTTTTCAGTTTGAAGAGGTCCGTAAGGAAAAGACATACTCAGTTACCTCCGATGGCATGGTGGAGCTCCACATCTGGCTTCAGGATAATGTAAGGAAACCGGATATCTTCTGGAATAAACTCCGTCACCAGCTTTTAGTCGTAAAAACACTCGATTTGCCACAGGGAGTCAGAGGACCGTTTGTAAATTCTGATTTCGGGGACACTGAATCAATGATAATTGCAATATCCGGTAAGGATGCCGGCTTTGCCGAATTGAGAGATTTTGCTGCAAAGCTTGAAGATCAGCTGCGTCAGATCCTTTCAATATCCAAACTGAAACTCATCGGTGAGCAGAAAGAACAGATCACGGTTGCTTTCCGCTCCGATAAAATGTCACAGTACGATATCAGCCTTCAGCAGGTGGTGAAGATTCTTCAATCAGAGAATGCCATAAACCCTTCAGGTGAGGTCAGATTGGAAAACACTACTGCATCCCTTTACACACAGGGATATTACAAATCCGAAGACGACATAAGGAACCAGATAGTTGGTGCGTCAAAATCCGGCGCCGTGGTGAAGCTCGGCGATATTGCTGATCTCACCAGAAGTTATGCCGAACCCTCAAGCAAGATCACCGTGAACGGTAAAAATGCTGTTTTGCTGGCCATTCAGATGCACGAAGGTAAAAACATAGTCAGGGCAGGCAAAGAGGTTGAAAGGAAGCTTAATGCATTTTCAGGACAGCTACCTGTAAATCTGGAGCTTACAACCCTGGTAAACCAGCCGGATATTGTCAGTAAAAATATATCTCAATTCCTCCGGGAATTTCTTCTGGCAATAATTGCCGTTATTCTGGTTGTCTTTCTTTTGCTGCCGTTCCGTATTGCTGCAGTTGCCGCCGCCGCAATACCAATGACGATCTCCATTACATTTGCCCTTCTGAATACATTTGGCATAGAGCTTCACCAGGTGTCGCTGGCATCAATGATTTCCATGCTTGGGATAGTAGTTGACGATGCAATAATTATAGCTGACAATTATGTGGAGCTTCTCGACCGGGGTAATGACAGGTGGACTGCTGCATGGCGCAGCGCAACAGATCTCGTGGTTCCGGTGCTTGCAGCAACAATCACGATTATAGCTTCATTTCTCCCGCTTGTAATACTGACAGGTACAGTTGGCGAATTTATCAGAGCTCTTCCGATAACCGTTACAATTGCCCTGTCATCTTCATTTCTTGTTGCTATGTTCCTTACCCCTTTAATGTGCTACCTGTTTATAAAGCAAGGATTGCACAGTGCAGAGGTTCCAGGGAAAATCAAAAGGATCTCCTTTCTTGATTTCCTGCAAAACACTTATAATAAATCAATTGGATGGTGTCTTAAACATTCAGGATTGACAATTGCCGGAAGTCTTTTCACCATTCTGCTGGCCGCATTGCTTTTTAAAACAGGGATAAAGCAGAAGTTCTTTCCTGAAGCCGAACGCGATCAGTTTACAGTTGAGCTCTGGATGCCTTCGGGAACCAGCCTTGAAAAAACTGAAGAGGCGGTTCTGAGAATCGAAAATATTCTGAAGAATGATAAGAGGATTAAGTCCTATGCGACTTTCACAGGACGAAGTGCTCCCCGATTCTACTATAACTATTCGCCAGAAATGCCGGAGAAGAATTTCGCACAGCTGCTTATTAACACTGCCAACAGCAAAGCAACAAAATCATTGTACAGGGAACTGACAGACGAAGTCAATTACCTGGTTCCCGAAGGAATGCCTCATGTAAAGCTAATGCAGCAGGGACAACCCTTAGGTGCTCATGTGGAAGTCAGGATATCAGGTGATGATATCAGTAGGCTGAAGCAGATCGGAGGTGAGGTTCAGGATATTATCAGACAGGACTCCCGGAAGTAACATGGTCAGATCCGACTTTAAGGAAGACTATCTATGGTATAAGATTAATCTTAAAGATGAAGCCGGCCGGCTCGGTTTTACAACAACAAGTATCTCACAGATTGTATACACAGGTTTTGCAGGATATCCTGTATCTACCATCTATGAGGGGAATAATCCGGTTGATATAGTTCTCAGGCTTGATGAACAGCACCGCCGAGAATACTGAGGACCTGGAGAATATCTATCTCCAATCGCCGGTTACAGGAGCTTCAGTTCCGCTCCGAGCAGATAGCAGATCTGAAACCGGTTGGCAACCAGGAAGGATTATTCGCACCGGAATGGTCTCCGAACTCTGACAATCCAGAGTGAAACAAAAAAGGCGGTTCTTCCTTCAGAACTTACTTAAAGCAATCAGGCCTGAGCTCGCAAAACTAAATCTTCCGCCCGGATACAGGATTTATTTCGGAGGTGAATATGCCAACCAGCAGGAGACTTATGGTTATATGCTTATAGCGCTGGTGATCAGCCTTATAATAATTTTCCTGGTTCATGATCTTTCAGTTCAGGAATCTTAAGGAGGTAGGAATGGTGATGCTTACAATTCCCTTGAGCTGGTTTGGTGCAATTCTCGGACTGCTTATTACCGGAAATGATTTTGGATTCATGGCTTTCTGCGGTTTAATAAGCCTTTCAGGAATTGAGGTCCGTAATGCTATAATACTTATCGATCATACAAATGAGCTTCTGAAAAAGGGAATGGATATACCGACAGCGGCATATGAAGCAGGAAAGCGAAGGTTAAGGCCTATTTTCCTGACGGCCATGGCAGCCGCTATCGGAGTATTGCCGATGATATCTGTCGGGTTCACCTTTATGGAGCCCCCTGGCCAGTGTAATCGCCTTCGGCGTTGTCTGGTCAATGTTTATATCAACTCTCTCCATACCTGTACTTTATACAGTTACCATCAAGCCAGGGGATAAGAAAGATGTCATGGAAACCTATAAATCAAGACAAAGTGAAAACTAAAATAATGATAAGAATTGTTGTATCAATACTTTGTCCGGCATTTGCCTTTCAGATACAGCTTTCAGCTCAGAACAGCCTCGCACTTACCCTTGATAACGCTGTTGATCTGGCTTTGAAGAATAACCATCTGCTGAATATGAAGAAACTACAGGCTTATGAAAAACAGCAAAAGGTAAATGAAGACAGGATCAAATTCCTGCCTACTGTAATTGTCGGAGGATCTTACCAGTACAATACGAACCTGCCAAGCCTCGTACTGGAGCAGGGCCAGTTCGGACAACTGCCGTTTGGGGGCATTTCAATACCCTTGCCGGCAACCGACGAAGTCATCGTAATGGGAAATCACAATATGTACAATGCCGGAGTGACTGTTTATCAGCCTGTAAGTCAGATTGGCAAGATCAGCGCCGGGGTCCATGTCTCAAAAACAGAACTGCAAATCGTTCAGGCTGAGCAGGCAAAAGCAGCCCAGCAGATCAGTCAATCCGTTGAGAAACTGTTTTATGGATTGCTTATTCTTGGTAAGCAGAAAGAGGAAGCGGAGTTAAAAGTTGCGCTTGCGAAGTCAAAACTCAATGATGCTGAGAATGCTGTGTCAGCAGGAAAAACTCTCGAGTCGAACAGATACGGGCTAGCGGCTTCAGTTGCTGATGAAGAACAAAATCTTCTGAAATTGAAAATACAATTTGATGATTATGCAGCTGACCTGAAACATCTTGCCGGTATCGACCCTTCCATAGAAATTGTTCCGGAACCGGTTCCGGCTGACAATATTATTGCTGATCCGGGATCAATTGACACATTAATGAATGCAGCTGCTGCTAATAATAACGATCTTAAAATAGCTTCCCTGTCTGCAAGCAAAGCAGGATATTCAATCAGAGCAAGTCAATTCAGTTATTTGCCTGAAGTTGGGATCCTTGGGGGTTATACCTACCAGGAGGGCAGTGTGATCTATCCCAAAAACAATGCTTTCATTGGAGCTTCGCTAAAGTGGAACCTGCAGGATCTGCTCTCAAACAGGACAATCCAGGGACAGAGGAATTATTTGAAACAACAGGCTGAAGAGAATTTCGCAAATACAAAGGAGCAGGTAAACAAGGATCTTGTTAAGGCAACCCGTAAACTCAGACAATCGGAGGAGCTTATAAAAGTTGCAGAACAAGTGGTGAATTACCGGAGGGAAGATCTTAAAATCCAGAATGACAGGCGTTTATCAGGTCTTAGCCTTGAATCCGATCTCCTCACAGCAAAAGCAGCTTTGGCGAAAGCTGAATCCGATCTTTTTTCCGCTCACCTGAATTACAGGATTGCCTTGTCGGAACTTAAAATTCTTACAGGAGATTATTAGCTGATAATTAATATTGATTTTTTTCTTAACCACAGAGGGATACGAAGTTTGACTTCGTCGAGGGCTTCGCCGTTCGCGGAACAAAACATGGAGTTTTAGTACAGAAAAAACAGTGGAACTCAGTGCCGACTCTGTGTAACTTCGTGGTTAATACTTAATTCCCTGATCGTTAAGAAATTTTAAATATTGTGACAGCCTTGGTGCATCAGACAATTTAAATTTGTTATACCATTCCTCTGCTTTTACCTCATCTCCGGTTTCCCTTGCAAGCTTTATTATGTTGATATAAAGCAGTCCCATAATGCCACGGTTGTTTTTATCTATGCCATCTGCGATACTTATAAAACTCGTAAGCGCTTTTGCTTCTTCCCCGTTCTCCGCAAGGGCAAAAGCATTATCAATTCTGTTGTTAAGCTCACCATTTAGAGTGATACCATAGAACGAGAAACAGTTTTCGGAACAATCTTCAACGAGATCCACCCACTCTGTTCCCTGTTTAAGCGGAGGAAAGCCAAGAATAAAATCAAGCTTCTCCCCCGGTGTCTTGAATTTATATGTATCGGGACAAACAGGAATGCCGCTGGATGAACTCATTTTGGTTCGCTTCCCGTCAGGGTAAATTATATATATGTTTTTGTCGGCGCAGAAGGTTCCCCCGGCTATCCTGTTTTCAATTCTCATATAAAAAATTGTTGCCCTGGAACCCGCTTCTATTTTTATGATTTCCAGGGTTTCGTGGCTTTTCAAAGAGTAATTGGGATTGATCAGGGTCGTTATCTGCGAAAATCCGGCTGATGGAAATAAACCTATAATAAATATGCAAACTGCCTTTCTTACCATGCGTTTAATTAAGAACGCAAGTTACAAAACTCTGTGATTCATCTCCAAAATTAAAGGATTTCTCTATGGTTCTTGGTGCCTTCTCTGCGGATCTCTGTGTAACAAAAAGAAGATTAAAAACTTACACAGAGTTCCAGGGAGGTAACACAGAGTTTCACAGAGAAGTCACAGAGATTTACTGAGTAGTCACAGAGAGCCTTTTTGCCTTTATTAAAACCCAATATCAAATTTACAACATTATTGGCTATATTTATTTTTTAAATAGTATCGCTCAGATGAAAGACAAATGGCTTGAATGGGCAACCAGACTGCAGTCAATCGCTCAGGCAGGACTGACATTCGGGGAGAACCAGTACGATCTTGACAGGTATCAGCAGTTAAGAAATCTCTCTGTTGAAATAATGCAGGAATACACAGGTGTCAGCAATGAAAAGGTCAGGGATCTTTTTGCATCGGAAACAGGTTATCAGACACCGAAAGTCGATATCAGGGCTTCGGTTTTCAGGGATGATAAGATTTTGATGGTAAGGGAAAAAATCGATGGTGCCTGGTCATTGCCCGGAGGATGGGCCGACGTAAATTCTTCAGTGAGCGAATCCGCTGTACGGGAGTGCCTGGAAGAGGCTGGAGCCAGGGTCAGACCAAAAAGGATTATTGCGGTACAGGTTGCAAACAGGCACTATGAATTCCTGTATCCGTATACCATTTATAAAGTTATTGTGGAATGTGAATTGATAGAAAGCAATTTCATGTCAAACACTGAAACACTTGAAGCCGGTTTTTTCACAATCGACTCATTACCAAGGCTTTCAACTGAAAGGAATACACGAGCCCAGATCGAATTATGTTTCGAAGCAAAAAATCGCGATACCTTCGAAGCAGTCTTTGACTAGAGTAAATCTAAAAGAATTTTTAAAACTTTCACAGAGTTCCACTGAGAAGACACAAAAAACACAGAGTTTCACAGAGTTAAGAAAAAGATTTAAGGTAACCTCTGTGGATCTCTGTGCCTACTCAGTGGCTCTCTGTGCAATAAATACCAGCTAGTTATCAAGATACAGATATTTTTCTCTTTTTTCAGAGACTTTACCTATTATGGCTGATTGCATTAATCCAACCCTGTGAAGTTCGTCAACAACCTCATTAAGGATATCTTCCGGCACACTCATAAGCAATCCCCCCGACGTCTGGGCATCCATCGCGATCATTTTCAGGTTATAATCAAGATTCTGTCCGAAATGAGAATCATTTTCAACAAAGTCAAGGTTCCGGAATGATGCTCCGGGAATGCATCCCTCCTCAACCAGTCTGTATGTATCGCCTATTAAAGGTACATAACTCATATTAAATGTTATTGATACTTTACTGGCTTTTGCCATTTTAAGTGCGTGACCTGCAAGTCCGAATCCGGTAATGTCAGTCGCTCCCCTGATGTTGAATTTATTCATAACCTCTGCCCCCGACCTGTTAAGCGTCTTCATAAGGCTTTTAGCGTGGTCAACGTCATCGCCGGATGCAATTTTCAGCCGCTGACCGGCCAGTATCACCCCCGTACCGACAGGCTTTGTAAGTATCAGTGAATCACCGGGCCGGGTGCCCGCATTCGTGATGATCCGGCTGGGATGGATATATCCCACAACTGCCAGTCCGTATTTCGGAGGAAAATCATCAATAGTGTGTCCGCCAATAATTCTTATGCCTGCCCCCGATGCCATATCTGATCCTCCCTTCAGGATTTCTGCATAAGCTTCCAGCGGAAGCTTTGCTGCAGGAAACATCATTATATTAAGCGCAATGACCGGTGTCCCTCCCATAGCATAAACATCACTTATCGAATTTGCGGCTGCTATCTGCCCGAATTCATATGGATCGCTGCAGACCGGAGGAAAAAAGTCGGTAGTGAGAACCAAAGCAAGTTCATCATTTACTTTGTACACACCGGCATCATCTTGACTGGAAATATCGACGAGGATATTCGGATCATCCGGCAACGGGAGATAACTGAGTATCTCCTCGAGCTGTTTGGGAGAGATTTTAGCAGAACATCCTCCGTTCTCAACCATTTGAAGAAGGTCAATATTCATATCAGGATATTGTCAGCTTTCAGTTCCTAAAAGAGGTTGCCCGGTATCATTTTTTGTGACAGTTATGGTCCAGGCGTTGTTTTCCTCCATGACATTAAATTTTATCCCGTTATCCATAAGAAATCTTGAAATATTTTCGAGGGCATTCCTGCTGTCAGTTATCACCTCGAACGAATCGCCCATCGCGGTTTCCTTCAACAGTTTTCTGGTGGCAATAAGCGGGGCAGGGCATTTCTGTTCCCTGACATCTATGGTTTGCATGCAAATAAAATAAATGAAGCCCAAAAGTAGTAAAAAAGGTTGAAAGCGGAGAAGGAGTTTAAAAGGGTACACAGAGTTTCACCCCCCATCCCCCCTGAAGGGGGGCTAAGCATTACCACGATTAAGCCCCCTTTAGGGGGTTGGGGGTGATAGTTCAGTGTAAGTTCTTCCTCCCGTAAAATTCAATCTTAAAGTCTGGTTATTGAATAATTAAAAATTTAATTTTAAGCTTCAAATTATAAATCATGAAGAAAGTTGTTTCGTTTCTGGTTATTTTAAACTTATTCCTTCCGGGCTTAGTGGCCCAAAATAAAACCAGTTTACCTTTCAGGGAATCGGAAATCGTGTTGAAAACACCAACCGGAGATATCTCCGGTACACTTACTATCCCGGTAAAGTCAGCAAAAACTCCAGTTGTTATAATTATTGCAGGCTCCGGACCAACCGACAGGGATGGTAATTCCCCGCTAGGAGTAAAAACCAATGCTTATAAAATGCTTGCGGAAGGATTAGCCGGAAACCGAATATCAGTTTTACGTTATGACAAACGCGGCATTGGTAAAAGCAATACTGCAATGACGAGTGAAAGTGATCTGAGGTTTGAGACCTATATAAATGATGTTACCGGATGGATAAACCTGCTTCAAAAGGATAAGCGATTTTCGAAGATAATATTGCTGGGGCACAGCGAGGGATCGCTTATCGGGATGGTTGCTGCGGAAAAGCCCGGTATTTCCAAATTTATTTCAGTTGCCGGCGCCGGAAGCCCGGCTGACAAGATCCTGCAGGATCAATTGAAAAAACAATTGACGCCTCAGTTGCTTGAAGAGTCAGACAAAATTCTTGATAGCCTCAGGCATGGCAAAACTGTCTCAAAGGTGAATCCGATGCTTGTCAGCTTATACCGGCCAAGCGTCCAGCCATATTTAATTTCATGGTTTAAATATGATCCTGCCAAAGAAATAAGCAAGCTGAAAATTCCGGTATTAATAATCCAGGGGAATACTGATATTCAGGTAAGTGTGGATGATGCCAGGTTACTGTCAAAAGCGAAACCCGATGCCAGGCTTTTAATAATTGAGAACATGAACCATATATTGAAAGAAGCGGAGGCAGACAGGCAAAAGAACTTAGCAACCTATAATGAACCGGAACTGCCATTAAAAAAAGGATTGGTTGACGAAATTACTTCATTTATAAAAAAGAAGTAACAGAATGAAAGGTTTTAACTAGAACGCTCCGGAATTTTTTGAGATCCCGGCTATCTTATTGAGGATTATCCTTCCTCTGGCCATAATACCGGCTGGTTGATCATCCTGAAGCATTTTGATTGTTTCCGTCAGTTCAGCTGTAAGATCAGGGTACAAAATTGAAAGCCTGTACAGGATATCCATAGAATAGGCCTTTATGGCAATTGCAGAGAATCCCGACTTAAGGGCTGCAAAACAATGATCTGCAAGCAATCCATGATGCTTATTACTAATTTTTTTAAGATCACCCTGGGTGATTATGCGCAGAAAAGACCGCTGAGTACTTTCATTTTTAATTTTGTCAAGTGTTTCAACTATCCCCTCCAGAAATGGATCCATTAATTCAGGGAATTTGTCACATGCCTTGGAAAGTATCCAGGAAGCGTGGAAGGCAAGCTTGTTATCGTCTGAGTATGAAAACTCAAGAAGCTTTCTGAAAACAATCGGGTTGTCTATGGCAGATGTCGCGATCCAATCGGCTTCCTTCATCCCCATCATCCTGTTTATCATTGCTTTGAGTTCTTCATCATTTATGGTCTGCTGATCCGGAATTAAATCAGTGCTGTTTTTATTTTCTGTTAATTTAATCTTCTCCAGGAATTTATTAGCTGCAATAATATCAGCTTCAGCGAAATCGATTTTTTTAAGGTCCGATGGTGGAATCCATTTGAAGGCAATGTGTTCTGCCATAACAGGAAGATCATCAAGTGTATCACACAGGAAAGGGATAAGAACTATCTGTTTGGTAACGTAATCAAATTCAACCTCTTCCATCCGTTTGCAAATGACTATGGACATCGACAACTCTTCCTTTATTTCCCTTATAATGCACTCTTCTTCTGTTTCCCCTTCCTGCAGCTTGCCACCCGGAAATTCCCATTTAAAGGGATGATCACTCTTCTCTCCCCTCTGAACTACAAGGAGCTCATTATCCTCATTACGGATTATTGCGCAGGTTACTTTTAACATGGGAGTTCAGGTTAAAAGATCTTCATAAAGGGGAATTGCCATCAGGTAATCGTATTCGTTCTTTTCAGAATCGAATTTGAACGCATAGTGCTTTTCGCCGTTGGTAACAATTACGTAAGGAACTTTGAATTTCATATTATACTCTCCGAGCTGATTCCGTACGGAGTCATCAACAGGCACAGCATGAGATTTGCATTCAACAATAAGGACCGGTTCTCCTTTTCTGTTATGAACAAGTATATCGACTCGTCTTTTTAACCCCTTGCTTTTATACATCACTTCAACTCCCATAAGGCCTGCAGGGTATTTTCCTTCGGTTATCAGATACTGAATAAAATTCTGCCTTACCCATTCTTCTTCCGTCAGCTTTACGAATTTTTTCCGGATCTGATCAAAGATCATTTCAAATCCCTCCCTTTCTCTGATCCTGAATGAATATTCAGGCATATTTAGCCGTTTCAACTTACTTTTGTATTTTTGAAAGTAATACGCTGATACAAATATATTGAGATAATTTTTAACCCGCTTTAAAGCATGAAAACCAAAGAGGAAATTGTTAACAACTGGCTGCCAAGGTACACAGGTAAAAAACTCGGGGCATTCGGCAAGTATTTTCTGCTCACGAATTTCATTCACTACACTGAGTTGTTTGCCAGCTGGAACAATATAAAGGTTGAAGGCAAGGACAAGAATATGCCAAGTGCCACTGCAGACGGCATTACTATAATTACTTTCGGTATGGGAAGCCCGAATGCAGCAACAATAATGGATCTGCTGAGTGCGGTAAGCCCTAATGCCGTACTGTTCCTGGGAAAATGCGGCGGACTGAAAAAGAAGAATAAACTGGGAGATCTTATTCTTCCCATTGCTGCCATAAGAAGCGACGGAACTTCAAATGACTATCTCCCCATGGAGGTGCCTGCCCTTCCGGCTTTCAGGCTCCAGAGCGCAATTTCAGCTTCAATAACGAGGCATAACAAGGAATACTGGACCGGAACAGTCTACACGACCAACAGACGCGTTTGGGAATATGACGACAGGTTTAAAAAGTACCTGGTAAAAACAAGGGCTATGGCCATCGACATGGAGACTGCCACCATATTTACAGTGGGCTTTGCCAACGAGATCCCCACGGGGGCCCTTCTTCTCGTCACAGACCAGCCGATGATTTCTTCAGGGATTAAAACCGAAGCAATTGATCGCCGTGTAACTGACAAATATGCCGAGATGCACCTGAGCATAGGAATTGATGCCCTTAAGGAAATAAAGGAAAACGGAATATCAGTTAAACATCTAAGATTCTGAGTATGCCCGTGCTCTTCGAAGAATTAATGTCGGATCTTAAAAAGCGGATATACAAGCCTGTATATTTCCTGGCAGGTGATGAACCCTATTATATCGACCAGATCACGGATTTCATAGAGGAGAAAGTTCTTTCTGACTCGGAAAAAGCTTTCAACCAGGTGATCATTTATGGAGATGATACAAACATCAACTCAATCATTGACACTGCAAGACGCTTTCCGATGATGTCAAGCCATCAGGTGGTGATCGTAAAGGAAGCCCAGTCCTTAAAGAAACTGGAGGATCTTCTGTTTTACATCGAAAAGCCTCTTTTGTCAACCATTCTTGTTTTTAACTATAAATACAAGGTAATTGACAAAAGGACAAAGCTTTATAAGACCCTTGAAATGCTGGGTGCCTATTTTGAGTCGATGAGATTGCGCGACTACCAGGTTCCGCCATGGATCGAAAGGTATCTGATGCTTAAAGGGATAAAAATCGATCCTGATGCATCGGCTATGCTAACCGAGTTTCTGGGTGCTGATCTCCATAAAATCGTAAATGAACTTGACAAGCTTTTAATTACCCTGCCTGCTGGTAAGCCTTTAATAACAACGGCGCTGATCGAGAGAAATATTGGAATCAGCAAAGACTATAATAATTTCGAACTGCAAAAAGCTCTTGGAGAAAAAAACATCCTTAAAGCCAATATGATTATTCGCTACTTTGCCGATAATCCCAAAGACAACCCGGTCAACCTTACAATTGCTTCCATCTTCAGCTTTTTCACAAAGCTCCTTTCGTATCATTACCTGACTGACAAATCAAAAAACAATGTCGCCTCAGTGCTAAAAATAAATCCCTTTTTTGTCAGGGATTATGAAACTTCTGCAATAAAATACAATGCTTTAAAAACGGTTCAGATCATAAGTCTTCTGCGCACCTATGATATGAAAACAAAAGGATTCGGGGATGTAGGAACCGAGCCCGGTGATCTGCTGAAGGAGCTGGTGTATAAGATACTGCATATATAATAAATCCCCTTTTTTTGCCTCACCCTAAATTCCTCTCCCGGGAGAGAGGGACTTAATAATTATGTAAGCAAACTAAACCCCTTCTCTCCTGGGAGAAGGGGCTTGGGGATGAGGCTAATTCATCTCCGGCGATTCCGGAAAATCAGCCCATACCCTGTATTTATTCTTCAAGGACTTCAGAAATCTTTTCCAGCTGTCGACTCCCCTGCTGTTCATGATCATTTCTGATTTGACCTTTGCTATCACCCATGAGTTTTCCTTAAGTTCACGCTCAAGCTGGCCGGCCGACCATCCCGAATAGCCAAGAAAGAATCTTATCTGCGAAGGACTTACAGACCCCGATCTTATAAGTTCCCTGATTGCATCAATATCCCCGCCCCAGTAAATCTCCCCGTCAACATGAACGCTCTTCGGTACAAGAGCACCAAGGTTATGAATGTAATGAAGCGTATCGGGAGCTACCGGTCCACCCATGTTCAGATGTTCATTCCAGCCTTCAAATCCTGAAACTGCATCTGAGATCTTGATATCAAGCTTTTTATTCAGAATGAAACCAACCGATCCTTTGGGATTATGATCAGTAAGATATACAACACTCCTGTTAAAAAATGTATCCGGAAGAAAAGGTTCTGAAATCAGTATTTTCCCCTTTTCCGGGATCTTATCCTCAGGAAGTATTGCGAACAGATCGAGTTCCGGTTTCATATAATCTAAAATCTGACACAATTTAAACATTTTATTTATCAGTTGTGTTAAACATGTCAAATGATAAATAAAAAACTTCACTAAATCACTGCTTCAATAAAATAATGTCATATTTTTAACCCGTTTTGATAATCAGACATATGCAGAAAAGTACGTTACGGATTACCGGGAATAAAGCGGTTCTGAATATCCGCGAAAGAATGTGTGAAACCGCCGAAGAACTTATGGCCAGCGAGAAATTCAGGGCAGTCCTGGATCACTGTCTTGTCAGATTAAAATCAAAAGAATCACCGCTTCTTGAGATATTCGGGAATGGAATTGCCGATGAAAAATCAACGGATGACCTGGTCAGGACTCTTATATTGCTGGTTAAATATGAAAGCAATGTCGTCCCCCATATTTTTGACAGGTCGGTAACATTTCTCAGGGATGTTCAGCTCCTTAACAATTTTGTCGAACACCTTTATGACTATTGGCGCCACTTTGACAGGTTTATCATCAATGATTCGGAGGGTGACCGTCTTGATAAACGTCCTTACCGTACATTCAATGAGACGATTGAGCACCTCACCCACCTTATCCGGACAACCTACCGTCATGTCCAGGAGAACATAACAGGGAGTCACCCCACGGTTTACAGGCAGGTTCCGGCAGGAGCTGAAATGGCTGTCATATCCCTGCCAAAGGATATATCCTGGGCCGATGAAAAATATAAAAAGCTGAATATCGTACCTGTAATCAGGCAGATATTGATCTATCCGCCGCTCGTAATTCAGCAGCCTATGAACAAACGGACGGGGCATTTTAAAAGGATCCAGCAGAATCCGGTCGATCTTGCAGAACTGAACGCCGAGGATTGGCTGTGCTATCCCGCTAAAGTCGGGAAGTTCATAATAATGGTTTATTTTCACCTCGATTTTTTTGAACTTGGATTATCGATGTGCAATCTTTTCCAGCTTGCAGAAGATACAGATCTTGAAAAAAGGCCTGATGCTGTATTTATTTACGGAATAGCACCCAAGACTCTTGAAGGCCTGTGCAAATACCTGACGGTATTTTATGATGACCAGAAGAGCTCAATGTTTGTTGGCGCAATACCCGACAAACCTGAATTCGGATACTTCGGGTACCTGAAAAAAATGATCCTCACACTTCATAATTCGCTGGTCATGAAAGCAGGTAATATGCCTTTTCATGGAGCGATGGTTAAGATCCTGCTGCACGGGAACAAGGAGGCAACAATCCTGATGATGGGTGATACGGGGGCAGGAAAATCAGAAACACTCGAAGCCTTCCGTGTCCTGGCAGAAAAACAGATCCGCGAACTGAGGATAATTGCAGACGATATGGGATCAATCCAGCTTGATCCTGACGGGAATCCTGTAGGGTATGGTACAGAGATAGGAGCTTTTCTGCGGCTGGATGATCTTCAGCCCGGATATGCTTACGGCCATCTCGACAGATCGATTATTATGAATCCCAGCCAGGTAAACGCCAGGATAGTGTTCCCGGTCACCACCTTTGAAACAATAGTCCATGGGTATAAGATCGATTATATCCTGTATGCAAATAACTATGAAGAGATTGACGATGACCATCCTGTCATAGAGAAATTCAATACCCCGGAATGGGCTCTTGACATTTTCCGCGATGGGGCTGTAATGAGCAAAGGGACAACAACATCAACAGGATTGGTCCATTCATATTTTGCCAATATTTTCGGTCCTCCTGAATACAGGGATATACATGAGAAAATAGTTGAGAAATATTTCAATTCCTTTTTCAGGAATGGGATCTTTGTCGGGCAGATGCGGACAAGGCTGGGGATAGTGGGGTATGAGACATCAGGTCCAAGGGAGGCTGCAGCCGAGCTGCTGAAAATAATCGGGGCGTCGACCTGAGGATTTTGAAATGCAGACTTGTAACCATGAATTGAATCACCGTATTAAAAGCCGTATTTAAAACCGTATTTTAATACGGTGATTTTCTATGTGTTATAAGAACAGTTTTTGCCGGTGCTTGTTTTAAATCAATGATTTCAATACCTCTGAAGTACTGTCTCCTTTATCATCGAGTAAACCTCATCGAAGATATCCTCCGCATTCGGTTTTGAGAAGTAATCACCGTCAGTGGTGTACGCCGGCCGGTGTTCCTTTGCAGTAAGCGTCCTTGGCTGGAGTATCGAGGAAATTCCATCCGCCATGTTTCTCAAGTACCTCCTGCATCATGTAAGCCGTTGTACCTCCCGGTACATCCTCATCAAGGAACAACACCCTGTTGGTTTTCTTAAGTGAATTCAGTATCACCCTGTTCGCTGTCAAAAGGAACAAGAGTCTGAACATCTATCAGTTCGACAGATATGTCATGCAAGGCAAGCTGATTAACAGCTTCATGTGCTATCCTGACCGTCGATCCGTATGTAACGAGTGTCAGATCATTGCCCTGCAGCAATAATCTCGGGTACACCAAGCGGGATCCTGAACTCTCCGAGGTTATCGGGCATTTTTTCTTTTAGCCTGTAGCCGTTGAGCGGTTCAATGACTATTGCCGGATCATTGCCTTCAAGAAGAGTATTATAAAATCCGGCCGCCCTGGTCATATCTCTCGGGGAACAAACATATACACCCCTCACCGAATTTATCAGCATGCTCATAGGCGATCCCGAATGCCAGATACCCTCGAGCCGGTGCCCGCGTGTGCTTATTATAAGAGGTGCTATCATCCGTCCTGCAGTCCTGTAATGGGTCGTAGCAAGGTCATCGCTCAGAGTCTGAAGTGCATACATGAGGTAATCGAGGTACTGGATTTCGGCTATCGGCCTCATTCCTCTGAGGGCCAAACCGATACCCTGACCGAGAATTGTTGTTTCCCTGATCCCGGTATCAGTGATGCGCAGTTCTCCATACTTTTTCTGCAATCCTTCCAGTGTCTGGTTCACACCACCAATCTTACCGGTATCCTCACCGAATGTCACCAGCAGACGGGTACTTTGCGAAAAGCCTGTCATAGTTTTCCCTTAATATCAGTCGTCCCGGAACATCAGGAGAAGTTTTCGGAATACTTCGGCGGAACAGGTTTAACATTCAATACCGATGAAGGCATTTCATTATAAAGAAATGAATTATAGCTTTTGTTTGCATCCTGATAATTACGTTTAAGCCAGCCCTGCAACTCCTCCTTGAGATTATCAGAACTGAGACAATCCTTACAGATATTCCTTAATATCTTGCGGGCAGCCATAAAATTATCTTTCCTGATAGGCGAGATGATTTTCATAAGATCACCTGTAATATCGTCCACTGCAGCTTCTTTTTCCGATTCAGTGCATCTGCAACTGCGTTCATTTATTATTCTCACAAGTGCATCCCTTTCGATCTTTATCGGATTCTGAAACATTTCCCACCCTTTTTTTCTCGATTCCTTTGCCTCATCCTCAGCCTCAGCAGCAACAGCATCAAGCTCTGCCGGGGTCAGCGATCCCTGCCTCAATCATCCAATCACGCATTTTCCTTATCGGATCAAAATCTTCTTCCCACTTTAACCTTTCTTCACTCTTGTACCTTTCATGCGAGCCCGAGGTGGAATGTCCCAATGGCTGGGTTACTTCATCAACATGAAAAACAACCGGCTTGTGGTCGCGGCGGCATATCTCTATCCCTTCCTCATACATCTTAATAAGTCCCGGATAATCCCATCCTTTGCCCTTGTAGATCAGAATGCCTGGTTTTCGCGGGTTCATCTGCAAATCCTATCAGTAAATCAGAAATGCTTCCCTTTGTTGTCTGGTACAATTTCGGTACTGAAATACCATAACCGTCATCATAAACCGACAGAGCTAAAGGCACCTGCAGGACACCCGCAGCATTGACCGTTTCCCAGAAATGTCCTTCCGATGTGCTCGCATCGCCTATCGATCCGAAAGCAACTTCATTGCCATTAACTGAAAGCGTTGTAAACCCGTCAAGCTCCTTGTTCTGGCGGAAGAGCTTTGAAGCATATGCCAATCCCAGTAACCGGGGCATTTGCCCTGCTGTCGGAGATATATCAGATGACGAGTTCTTTTGCTTTGTCAGATCCCTCCATGTACCATCAGGATTTACATTCGGTACCGAGAAATGGTTATTGAAAACCCTGCCCCCGCTCCCGGGATTAATTTTCCTGTCGGTATTTCCGTAAAGCTGATGGAAAAACTCTTCCGAATTATAAAGCCCCATTGCCATCATCCAGGTCTGATCTCTGTAATATCCTGCCCGCCAGTCTCCTTCTCTGAACTGTTTTGCCAGGGCGATCTGGATTATCTCTTTTCCGTCACCGAAAATTCCGAATTTCGCTTTTCCTGATAATACTTCCCGGCGGCCAATTATACTCAGGTTCCGGCTTAGGTTTGCGAGTCTGAAATCTGCAAGAATTGCCTCCTTGCTTAATGTCAGTTTTGGTGATACATTATATTGATCCATATATTTCTGTGATTTTTGATCTGTCAAAGGTTAAACAAACAAAAGGATAGGTTGTTTAGAATGACCGAAAGAATACCGGTATTACTGGTTTTCCGGTTCGGATATGAACTGCTTCAGGTTTTCAGACATCCATGTCAGGTAATCTCCTTTATCATCTGAATATACCAGGAATGCGTCAAATTCAGGATGGAAGCCGAGAAACTCAATGGTTTTATCTTTTCCCATAACCATACATGCAGTGGCGATCCCGTCGGCAACTGCGCATTCGTCAGCAATAATGGTTGCACTGAGCAGCCGGTTATTTGCCGGATAACCTGTCCTGGGGTCGATGGTATGAGAGTACTTTGTCCCATTTTCTACATAAAACTTCCTGTAATTCCCGGAGGTGGCCAGCGACCGGTCCTTAAGACTGATGACTGCCTGGAGATCATTCCCCGGAAGCATATTGTTATCTTCGGGTTTGTCTATTCCGATCCTCCACAGCACACCGCCCTTGTCACCTTTCACCCTTACCTCACCGCCGATTTCTATCAGGTAGCTTTTTATTCCCAGTCCATCAAAGAATTTGCTTAATACATCAACCGAGTACCCCTGGGCAATCGCATTGAAATCGAGATTTATCCGTGGATCAGTCTTAACTACCTTTCCTGAAATGATCTTCACCTTATCCATCCCGACAAGATGGAGAAGACTGTCGCGCTTTTTTTCGGATATGTTCCTGCGTTCGTCGGGGCCAAAGCCCCAGGCCCTTACCAGGGGACCTACCGTTATGTCGAAAGCACCGTCGGTCAGCCCGGTGATCTCAGCTGACTTTTTGAAAGCTTCTGTAAAAAAAGTATCGGGGACTGCTTCTTCATTGCGGTTTATCTTTGAAAGTATTGAGGAGTCGACATAAAGCGATAACGACATGTCAAAATTGTGAAGGATCTTTTCGACTTCCGATTTCAGATCAGTGGCTTTCAGTCTGCCATTATTTTCAAAAATTATGCTGTAAGTAGTACCCTGAGCAAATCCTGCAAAATTGTCGTAATAAGATTTTGAATCCCTGCACGAATGAATTAAAATCAATATCCCAACTGCCAGTGCCAACAGCCTGTTTCTCATAAT
This sequence comes from uncultured Bacteroidales bacterium, assembly GCA_963831935.1. Taxonomy (GTDB): domain Bacteria; phylum Bacteroidota; class Bacteroidia; order Bacteroidales; family VadinHA17; genus LD21. The sequence goes on along the minus strand of CAWHSH010000004.1, from coordinate 687,975 downwards.
CCGGATTTTTCTGCAAAAATAGCTGATTAATCAATCATATGAGGGTATATGCCTGCAAGTTTATTGAAGATCCTCGTAGCAAGCTACGAGGAATCTTCGATCCCAATTTGGAATTTTTTATTCTAATGCTCGCTAACCCCGCAGCAAACAGCGGGGAATGCGCTCGCTGGGATTCATTCACCGGAATTTCTGTATTGTTTTGCCGTAAGAAAAAATGCAGACAGGAATATGGTATTTTTGCATTAATTTTGCTGACAGGTAATGAAAAAGGAATTGATATATTTTCCTCATCCCCTATTTTCCACGGTCTCCGGAGTGAGCGGGAAGGGACTTAAAGCCCCTCTCCCCGGGAGAGGGGTTGCCTGCCTGCCGGCAGGCAGAGGGAAAGGCCGCCGGCTGCTTGCAACCATTATGTTTGTATTCAGTATCTTCTCACTTGGTGCCAGTGAGCCTGATTCACTTCTCTTATCCAACCATGTTTTCAGCGATAAAATAAAAACAGTTCAACTGTATAAGGAGGGCTGGAACCTGTCATATCCTGTAGTTAAGCTTAACAGTGATGAAAAGCTTGTTCTGCATTTCGATCTGCTTGGCGAAAATATTGAGGACTATTATTACACATTCATTCATTGTGACAAGGACTGGAACAAATCGGATATTTTTCCCACCGACTACATGGAGGGCTTTCCTGAAAACCCGGTGGAAGATTATAAGCAATCATTCAATACAACGGTGAACTATATTCATTATAAACTCGCTTTCCCTAACGACAGGGTACAACTCAAACTCTCGGGGAATTATATTATAATGGTATATCCCCTGAATAATATTGAAAATCCTGTTCTTTCACAGCGGTTTATTATAACAGAAGATATTGCAGGGATAAATGTTGCAGCTCACCGGCCAAGGATGACAGCAGAAATAGACGCCAATCAGCAGATCGATTTCACTGTAAAATATTCGGGCCTGAATATAAATGACCCGTACAATGATATTTACGCTTTTATTCTCCAGAATGGTCGCTGGAACAATGCAAAAAGAAATCTGAAGCCCGAGTTTTACAGTAATAATGAGCTTAGATACAGTTCATTATCGGATAAGAATATATTCCGGGGCGGAAATGAATACAGGTATTTTGATATCAGAAGCATAAGATACCTGTCAGAGTACGTCAGAAAGATTGATTATCTCCTTTCAAATTACCATGTATATCTCGCTCCGTCCGAAAACAGGGAGTTCAAACCTTATTTCTACTGGCAGGATTTTAACGGGAAGTATTATATAGCAGTTCAGGAAGGGAAAAATCCTGAGACTGATGCGGATTATCTTTATGTTTATTTTACCATGCCTTCGAAGTATCATAATACCAGGAGGTAAACTGTATGTTTCCGGAGCGCTCAACAACTGGTCGTATGACAGTAATAACCTTATGAGTTATAATCCCGATCATGAGGCATATGAATGTGTAATGCTGTTAAAGCAGGGGTGGTATAATTATGAATATTTCTTCAGGGAAGACGGGGCCAATGATGGTGTGGCTTCCAAATTTGAAGGCAGTCACTACGAAACCGAGAACGATTATACCGTGCTGATATATTACAGGAATCCGCTCGGAAGATATGACAGGGTAGTCGGAACACAGACAGTGAATACACTTGGCCGACTTACCGATTAATGTTTTTCGTGCGTGTCAATCCCGTATTGCATAAAAAGTGTATGCTTTACTGTCTTCAGGATTTCCGACATATATTCATCAACAGCTTTTAAGGAACCGGGAAGTGTATATATCAGCGATTTCCCCGTAATGCCGGCAACCCCTCTGCTCAGCAGTGCATTTGGCTTTTCAGCACCGTATTTTATCCTGATGAATTCCATAATACCCGGAATCTCTTTGGTCAGAAGTGGAGCAACAACGTCAACAGTTATATCGTGCGGTCCAATACCGGTACCACCGGTTGTAAAGATGAAATTGCAGTGACTGGCGCTTTCCCTTACAAGGCTCCGGAGTCTTTCTTCGTCATCAGGAATCAGTATGATCCTGATATCTGAATTCCACCCTTCAGCCGCAAAAAAATCTGAGTAGTCTTTCTTTGATCCTTGGCCCGCTGAGATCCTCGTATTCACCCCTGAAAGCCCTGTCGCTCAGAGTTATGATCAGGACATCAAATTTGTCAGGCAGATTCATATTTGGTTTTTTCAGTCAGCAATATCTTATCAATAACCATCATCCTGTCAACTGCCTTGCACATATCGTATACTGTAAGAAGCGCCACGCTTACCGCACGTCAGAGCTTCCATTTCGGCGCCTGTCCTTCCGGTACAGTTAATTTCGCTCTCCACAGAAATTCCTGATTCATCAGGATACAGGTCGACCCTGATACTATCCAGTACAATATTATGACAAAGGGGAATAAGGTCTGATGTTTTTTTGGCAGCATTAATGCCCGCAAGCTGCGCAACGGTAAGAACATCACCTTTTTTAATAAGATTTCCTTCAATTAGTCTTAAGAGTATCCGGTGAAAGCCTGATATGGCCGGTAGCTTTGGCGCTTCTTACGCTGTATTTCTTTCTGGCCGATATCGACCATTACAGCTTTCCCATTGCTGTCGGTGTGTGTCAGTTCATCCATAATTATTTAACCTCCAATATTATAAAAACTATCTTTTAACATTATTCAATCCCTGTTCCGGTTTCAGGCCTACAGCCATTTTTATTGCGTTTTCGTATCCCATTTTCCTGATATCAAACTCAATGTCGCTGAACAGACAGGGTTTGAGCTTTCCGGTCGAAGTCAGCCTGAGCCTGTTGCACACCTTGCAGTCACCACCCGTTCCGCCCTCCACCCCTGAAAAGTTGCCTTTTGCGAGATCCATTTCTTTTATATACCTTATCTCCAGATCATTATCCTTGCAGAATTTTGCAACGTCTCTGGCATCATCTTCATCCCTTGATTTCCTTATTACGCAATTGATCTTTATTGGAAGAAGCTTTGCCTTTTTTGCTGCTTCAATTCCTCTGAAGACATCTTCGAGATTACCAGTCCTTGTAATAAAGGCATATTTTTCCGGATCGACCGTATCCAGACTGATATTAACCCGCTGAAGGCCAGCTTTTGAAAGATCATCTGCAAATAGTTCAAGCAGAGTTCCGTTTGTTGTCATCGACAGGTCGTCTATTTCCCTGACACCTGCAATCATGCCTGTAAGCGTCACAATTCCTTTCCTGACAAGAGGTTCGCCTCCGGTGATCCTCACCTTACTTATTCCGTTATCTGCTGCTGCTTTTACAAAATTGGTTATTTCATCGAATGTTAGGATATCTTCATGTTTCAGAAGCTGAATGCCTTCTTCGGGCATACAGTAACGGCAACGCAGATTACACCTGTCGGTAACCGAGATACGCAGGTAATTAATCGATCTGTTAAATGTGTCGTACACTTACAATTTCCCCTTTTTTAAAAATCCTTTTTCCAACCGGCATTGCAATAATCCCATGGGCACCCGGGATAGCAGAGATATGTGCTGACCCATGATACTCTGCCGGAGTGACCTGTCCCTCATTTGTAATTATTACCGGTATTATCATCATCCTTTCATCTGATGTTCGTGTAAACTTCTCATTCATTGGAAGCTGGCAGATAACCGGATGCCATTCATATCCCATCATTTTCGCAAATCAAAGGCCGTATGAGCAATTCGAACTGGATGAAAGAAGAGACCGGGTTTCCCGGCAAGCCGAAGACAATTGCCTTTGAATGCAATCCGAAAGTAGTTGGTTTACCCGGTTGAACCGCAACCCGTGTAAAAAGGATCTTTACTTCTGCCCTTTCAAGAACCGATGGAATAAAGTCAAAATCTCCCATTGAAACACCACCAGTTATAATCACAATCTCATTTTCAGCAATTGCCTTGATTACCAGGTAAAGAGTTTCCTTCTCATCATCTTTTGCTATGCCATAATATTTCCCTGCCGCACCGGCTGTTTTAACCTGTGCCATCAGCTGGCTTGCATTGCTGTTCCTTATCTGCGAAATACCAGGAACATGCGAAGGTTCAACAAGCTCACTGCCGGAACTTATAATTGCAACATGCGGCATTTTACTTACAGTAACGGAAACATGCCCCACAGATGCCATTACAGCGATATCCTGCGGTTTTATTTGCTTCCATGCTTTCAAAACAATATCTCCTTTTTGTCCATCCTCCCCTTTGAGGGCAATATTTTTTTTCGTAAAAACACTCTTGAATCTGATTTTTCCTGAATGGATTATCTCAGTGTCTTCTACCATTATAACACAATCAGCGCCTGATGGAATGGCTGCCCCGGTCATGATGCGGGAGCATTGCAGCCTCCCAACCTGTTTCTCCGGCCATTTGCCAGCCGGTATAGTTTCGATGATATCCAGATCTTCCTTTAAATCGGCCTTCCGGCAGGCAAATCCGTCAACGGTTGCCTTGTCAAAAGGCGGCATATCAATGTCACTCACAACATCTTCAGCCAGGATGCGATTGAGTGAGTCATCATATGGGATCACTTCAGTTCCGGTCCTGAAACCGGAGCTCATCACAATATCATAAGCTTTCTCAAACGGGATCATTGCTATATTTTTTCTTTTACTTTTTAACCCACCCCCGACCAATCCCGGAAGGTGAACCTCATGCTTCATACCACTCTTTTAACCGCCTATTGCATATAATACATAATACATAAACCTAGCCCGTACCGGGCAGAACTATACCGGCTTCCTTTGGAAAAGTAATCCATACATCCGATGATTCCTTAATACACAATGATTTAAAGTCATTCAACGATAAATCGACATAGAACAGTTCGCCTGTATCCACCGTTATTTCTATGCCATATTCGGATGTATTGACCTCCCTTACCTTCCCTTTGATACAATTATCATAACCGGAGACTGGCTCTGAATCATGGATTCTGATATCGTCACTTTTAATTATTAAAAGTCCCTCTTCGGGTAAACTGCCGCCCGGTATGTTAAAAACCAGGTTTCCGTCGCAGTATGCCTGACGGGCATCTCCCTGCGTACTGAATTTCACCCTGAAGAAATTCCTGATACCTGCATATCTTGCCACGAATTTATTTACCGGCTTCCTGAATACCTCCTGAGGAGCACCCTCCTGGATAATATGACCGTTATGAATCACGCCCACCCTTGAGGCAAGGCTGACTGCTTCCCTGTAATCATGGGTAACGTGTACTATTGTAAGCCCTTTCCTGTTAAGCTGACGCAGGATTCTTTTAATATCATCTTTCAGGCTGGCATCAACCGAGGCCATTGGTTCATCAAGCAGGAGGAGCCTTGGAGAAGTAACAAGGGTTCGTGCCAGGGCAACCCTTTGAAGCTCACCGCCGGACAGGTTTTGCGTAAAACGGTCAAGAAGATGTGAAATATTCATTTCTTCAGCGACCTGTTTCACCCTCTGATTTATTTCTTTCCTGTCCACCCTTCTTGAATGCAATGAATAAGCGATATTCCCGAAAACAGTCATATTCGGGAATATTGCATAATCCTGGAAAACAAGCCCGATCCGCCTGTCCTGAATTTTCTGTTTTGTAACATTTTCGCCATTGATCCAGATCTCGCCGGAATCAGGTGTCCTGAGGCCGGCTATCAGCTCGAGGAGCTGTGATTTGCCCGACCCTGATCTCCCGAGCAGTACATAATATTCCCCTTCATGTATTTCGGCATTTACATTTGAGAGAGCGAAACTGCCCAGTTTCTTATTTATTTCTTTAAGTTTCAGCATCAGGCGACAGATGAATTTCTTTTTTCCTTAATGAGACAAGTCGCAGAAGTATAAATACAGCAAGAGCAACAATTATAAACAGCACTGAAGCAGGCCGTGCATATTTAAGTCCGAAGGAACTGAATCTTTCATAGATAAGGACCGGCGCGATCATAGGATGATAGGCCACAATTACCACAGCCCCGAATTCGCTCATTCCCCTGGCAAACATCATTACAAAGCCTGTTACAATACTTCTCCAGGCAAGAGGAAGCGAGATGGTAAAAAATACCCTTGGTCTTCCTGCTCCAAGGGTAAGAGCAGCTTTTTCGAGACGTTCAGGAACTGCAGCAAAACCGTCGCGGGCAGAGTTTATAAGGAACGGGAGACTGACAAAAGCCATTGCCAGCGCAATACCGGCCGGATTATTGATTAAAGTCAGCCCAATAGCATCTGCGGCTTTCCCAAGGAATCCGTCGCGTGATATGAAGCCGAGAATTGCGATTCCGGCAGCCGTATGAGGAAGTACAACAGGCACATCAATAATTCCCTGTACCACATTCTTCAGCGGGAAATTCTTCCGGGCAAGCAGCCAGGCCAGAGGAATAGCTCCGATAGAAAATAAGAATGTGGCTGCAAACGATACCCAGAGAGTAAGCCAGAAACTTCTTTGAACTTCCTTATCACCAACGGTCTCAAGAAGTTCAGCACCTCCTGTATGCAGGAACATCCCAGCCAGTGGTGCCAGAATGAAAAGCAGCACAAGCGATGAAAGGATCATGAGTATCCAGCTGAATGAGTTGTTTTTAAACATATTTTCAATCAGGATTACTCATTTTCAAATACTTCTGAAGCTCTTTGGGGATCAGTTCAGGCTGTTCCGTGGAGAAAGGAACAATTGGTTCCTGTCCGTTCTTTCTGAAGATCTCATTTCCATCGGCGCTGAGCAGGAAGGATACAAAGTCGATCGCCCCGGCTTTATTCACGGCATCTGAAAGAATTGAAAGACTATAATTAATATATTCACCTCTGACGGTAATTTTACTTCCCGGGGAATTCCCTGTCACTTCCACGGAAACAGAGCTGTAAATATCATTTTTATAAGGATTTGCCAGATTAATATCATCCGGGAGTTCAATGTATTTAAGATTATGCTGTATAGCCACCGATTTGTACTGAAACATGTAATCAACAGCATTGGACTCGACAAGTGCAACCAAATCGACTTCTTTCGGCCTTATAAAGTCTTTGTTTTTCGATGTGAGCTTTGCAGCCAATCCCGGAGTATTATAATATTTCTCAGCAAGTTTAAAAGAAAGGAGGGTTCTATAACCGCACGGATCAGAATCCGGATCTGACCTTGCATAGGTTACGTCATCTTTCAAAAGAATATCCATCCAGTTTGACAGATTGATTTCCGAAGAATACCTTGATTTTTCCTGAAAAGCTATTACGATCTCATTTGTTGCAAATCTGATGCTCCATTCAGTATATTTTGGAATAAGGAGTTCATCAATTACAAAATAATCTGACGATGCAATTATATCGCATGGTTTTCCGAGTTCAGTAATCTTTCTGGCACAGACCAGACTCCCTGCCGGTTCCATCAGAATCTTTACCCCCGGATTCATTTCTTCATACTCTTCAGCAAGGTCTTTAAAAGGCATCGAAAGGCTTCCGGCATGAAAGATTATGATCTCTTTCTGTTTTTTAACCGGGGTGTTCCGGCATCCTGACAATGTGATAAGCGAAATGACCATCATACAAAATAAATACTTCATTCCTGATCGGTTATCATTTTATCAAATATGAGGATCCTGTTGTTTTTTTTCTGCAATTTCCAGAAGTGTTTTTACAGTATTCCAGTTTCTTCCTGTGCCTGTTACTTTCATTTTGTTTTCAAAGAAACCTGTGTAAATTTTGCTCCTTCCGAATCCTTGAGGACAATATATGAATATTTCCTTCCCGGCTATTTTAAACTTGTCGGGAGGATAGTCTATATTCTTTACTTTCTCAATCTGTGCTTCTGTGGGTTTTTCGTACAGAAAAATGACTGCCAGCCGTTCAGGACTATAATTTTCCTCCCCGGTGAAGGGATTCATGGCAACGATTTCCCTGAACTCTTCAGGAGTTCTTATGATTACAGGGATGGAAAATCCGAATTTTTCACGGATTGCCACCTCGATTTTTGAAGCAATTCCCGGAACAGGTATGTTTTCCGGATTGCTGAAAATCACATTTCCGCTTTGAATGAATGTTTCGGAGTCGTTAAAGCCAAGCTTTTTATACAAATCCAGGAGGTCGGTCATTTTAATTTTGTTATGCCCGGCCATGTTCACTCCACGAAGCAAAGAAATGAAGGTTTGCATTTTAATTTTCACTGAAAATTTTTTACGACTTCGATAACTTCAGGAAGATCCATTCCAATCCTTTTAAGGAAATCAATAGTCGGAACTCCGTTATTATTCCATCCCCGACGCTTATAGACAGCATCGAGAAGACTCTCATACTGGTTTTCCCTGTATTTCCTGATGATCTTCATCTTCTCCTCAGTGGTTTTTCCCGAAGGATCAATGCCAATCTTCTCTTTAATTTGCTTATCGTATCTTTCAGCGCGTGATTCATACTCTTCCCTTGTCACCGGGCCGGCCGCCCGGATAGGGCTGCCTGTCGTGAATCCGTGTACCATACCCTCTTCGCAGATTAAAAACCCTCTGGAAATTGTAAACTCTTTCGGAATCTTCAACCAGACGTTTCTTATCGAATTCGCGACCTGTAACTGCCTTATAAATAGTCACATAATTATCCACATGCTCCGGCACTTTGGCAGGTTCATCCGTCTGGGCATTATTTTCGGGTTCCACGTCATTCCATGGAAGCTTGCAAAGACCTACAAGTCCGAACCAGGTTCTGAACATCGGGAAATAATGCAATGCTTCGGCCTTGTTCTCAAATGTGGGGATCTGGTTATTCACCATATCCATAAAAATCAGCCAGGCTTCATCATGCTGGGGCCTTTGTTAGTAAGGGCAAAACCACCCTGCTGAGCCAGTGATTCCTTTGACATGTACTGCGAATATTCAAGGCCTTTGTTCTCCATTCCGATGTCATTAAGAAAAGAAGCCTCTCCCCACCCGTTTTTAATAAACAGCTCTTTCATTTTCCGGACACCAAGTCCTGCGATTTTTCCAAAACCTTCTCCGCGCGCATACCTGGTGAATAAGTTCAAGAGCATCTGCGGAATTGCCGAATTTAAGTTCCAGTCCTCCTGTTCTTTCCTTGTTAAGGATGCCATTTTCATAACATTCCATTATGAAAGCGGTCACAGTGTACTCCAGGTAATTGTACAAATCCCGTATGTATCGCAATAGAAATTGGTTTCAATAATATATTGCGGATCAAAAATACCGCAGTTCGATCCCAATCCCGCAGCATTCTCATATTCAGGGCCGTCCACGATCACTTTCTGGCCCTTATAGGGACCGGTCTGCAGCTCAAAATCATCAACGCCCTTGCTGCACGACATATTGCAGCCTATCCAGCAGCCGTCCGGGATATTCTGCGTGAAATTTCTTTTCCAGACTGAAGAATCGATTTTGTACGCATCAGGATGACTGCCGAATTTATAGTTATGTACAGGAAGAAGGTCATGGTCATTCATGATCTCCATCAGATGTGCAGTGCCTACCTGCCTCATCTGGCATTGTTTGGCATCGAGCTCTCTTATTTCCCTGTTGAACCGTCTTCCTCTTTCCATAATTGCCTCGAGGTCAACGACATTATTAAGATTGCCCTTTACACCCGGAATTTTGCAGACAAGAGCTTTAATTTTCTTGTTGCGAAAAACAGTTCCGATTCCTCCCCTTCCGGCTTGTTTTAACCTGACTTTTTTCCGCTTGGAATCGTAAAAGCTGAAATTCAGCATTCCAATCAGGGAATGTTCGGCAGCTGATCCTGACGAAACAACTCCGATATTTTTCTTTTCATTCTCATGATCTGCAAAAATTTCTGTAAGTTGTTCTGCCAGAACATGGCTATCAGTGGCTTCATACGGAGCTTCAAAAATCTCAACGAAGTGATTTATACCGTCGATAAAAACGATGATATCCTTTTCTGCTTTACCCTGAATTTCAAGGGCATCAAATCCTGAGAACTTAAGGAAAGGGCCAAAAAAGCCTCCGACATTGCTGTCCATAACAGAATTGGTCTGAGGAGATATGCTTACAACAAGCGATTTGCCTGTACCTGAGTACTGGGTAATCCCGCCTATCGGGTCCGGAAGAAATAATAATCTCATTATCCGGATCATTCCATTTTGTATCGGGTTTTGTTGCATCCCAGAGAAGCCTAAGTCCGTAGCCTTTGCCTCCGATAAATTTCTCCTTCATCTCAGGAGGAACATCTTTTTCCTTTATCTCAGTTGATCCGACATTGATATAAAGGATCTTGTCGGTATAACCTTTACTTAATGGCGTCCAGTTATAGTCCCATTTTTCAGCGATTTGTGCTGTGCCTTTATTGATATTAAATCCATAGCTACTGCCTTGGTAATGAGTAAAATTATGACAATATTAGTCAAATTTAGCTTATAAAAGTAACCTTTATGATGACAATCATCATTAACCAATGAGCGAGTGAACATCTTATAGAAAATGTTAATTCAAAGTACTTATATTTGTAACTGATATTTTCGCTTAAACAGGTTTTGATGAGAATAGCTGAAATTGAAAATCATCTCGGAAAATTCAGGGTTGGAATTGCAGGTGCAGGAGGTCTGGGTTCCAATTGTGCTGCGGCTCTTGCAAGATCCGGAATTGGCACATTTGTTCTGTCGGATTTTGATATTGTCGATTCCGGTAATCTTTCAAGGCAGTTTTATTTCATTAATCAGGTCGGAATGGAGAAAACTTCAGCTTTAAAAGAGAATCTGTTACGGATAAGACCTGAAATATATGTAATAGCTCATCATGTAAAGCTCAACACATCAAACATTCCGGTTATTTTTGCCGGATGTGATGTAATTGTTGAAGCCTTCGACAGCGCTGAGATGAAAGAAATGCTCATTAAGGTTGTTCAGCAAAGTATGCCGGGGATCCCTCTGATTGTCGGTTCCGGATTAGCCGGTTGGGGTAATTCAGATAAATTAAGGTGCAGAAAGATTGATGAAACGCTTTATGTTTGCGGGGATGAATCATCTGAAACTTCCGATGATCTTCCTCCCTTGGCTCCGCGTGTGGGAATTGTTGCCAATATGCAGGCTGATACTGTTGTGGAAATACTGATGAAAAAAATATAAAAGCCGTTACCTTTAATGAAGATCATCCTGAACAATACAGAAGAAGAATTTTCCGTCGAAACAATGTCGGTAAGCGAAATGCTTAAATACAAAAAATTCTCGTTCAGAATGAGGATCATTAAAATAAACGGGAAACTGATTCCAGGAGAAAAATATGATTCCACAATAATAAATGAAGGAGATAATGTTCAGATGATTTATCTGATGAGCGGAGGTTGAAAAAAAAATTGTAGGTTTGTATTGTAATGATCAGGCTTAAATACATAGATAAAATACCTCCTTTTCTCAGGAACAAATATCTTCTTACCCTTATCATTTTTATAATATGGATATTGCTTCTGGATTCAAACAACCTGATTTCCAGGTATAAGGAAATGAAAAATCTAAAGAAGCTTAAATCTGAAAAGGAATATTATGTAAAGCGCATTGAAGAAGATAAAAGAAAACTCTATGAATTGAAAACTGATGACCGTAATCTTGAAAAATTTGCCAGGGAACAATACAGAATGAAAAAACCTGACGAGGACCTTTACATTATCCTTACTCCCCAGGAAGACCGACGCATTACCAGAAAGACCAATTAACCATGTTTTTCAAGTTCCCTGTAGAATTTAAGCAGAGCTGAGGGATCCTTTGAATTAAATTCCTTTTTCAGAACCTCAAGAAGCTCAGAAGCTGATTCAATTACAGGTCTCTTCTTTAGAAAGGATCCATGAACGAAGTTCATATATTTAACGATCCTGAACATGTTAAACCATCCGAAAAACCTTTTCTTAAATGATTTTATTCCGGTAGTATTCCTTTTTATCTCACCAATTTTGCCTGTCCATTCGCTGGTCTTAATGAACTGCCTTATTCCCGGAGGGATATCAGAATAGAAAAATTCAGGATCGCCGGGTTCGCAAAGAAAGATACTGTCAGTCAAAGCAAAGAGAATCTTCAGTTCTTTAAATGCCTGAACATTATATGACCAGAATATTTGTTCCTCACCATCGGCCATTTTTGTTAATGCGGGGCCTGTTCCAAAAGGTACCCTGAAGGATAGCCGTGGTGACGGATATACTGTTGTCAGGTTCAGGTTAAAATATCCGCCTGTCGGAACAAGTTTCTCGATAAAATAAAAATCTTCACCGGCTTTTCTACGGTTCATCCCTCCGACTTTAACATACGACTTTGCTTTGACTGCGATAACAGAACCGACAGTATGATGAACATATGGGAATCCTGCGTAAGCCAGTCCCTGGTAATAATACCTGAGATGCAGTTCATACTGTGTTATGGATCTGTAGCACATTATCCGGGAATTCTTTTCCGGAAAGATGATGTTCAAAATATATTGAGCATCCGGATCTGTCCTTTCTTATCAGCAACTCATCATAGACTGCAGTAAAGTAGTTTTCTTTAACTGTACAGTCAGCATCAAGGCTCAGGATAACACCCTCAGGTTTGTCAATCTGATCAAAGCGGCGGACAGCTTCATCCATTCCGGTCTTTCGTGCCAGACCGACACCCCATCCATCGATCCTGCTTGACGTTACATCGATTATGAATAACCGGAAAAAACATTCAGGATGATTAGTTTTCCAGGTTTCAGCCTTCTGGATGCTAATAAGGTTGTTCTCCCGGCTTTCCGTATCTGCTTCAGCCGGCGCATTTACAATGATTATCACCTCCGTCTTGCATGCAGGTTCATGGCACTGGGCTAGGGAATCCAGTAAATCAGTGATACCGGGTTCGCTATAAGAAGGGACAACGACGATAATACCTGTATTCTCAGATGGTGCCTCTTTAATAAATTCGGGGAATAATGCTCTCTCTTTAAGATAGGTCGAGGCAAAACCCATAATTTTTTATTTTTTCTCAGCGTTGTATTTAAGATTCAGTCCATCCAGAACTTTTTGGGTTATATCGTGAGAAGGGTTACTGTAAAGGACGACGCTGCCAAAGCTTTTTCCGAAAATATACTGATAATTGTATTCCGCCTTGTGTTCTTCAAGGTAGGTTGTAATATATTCAAGAATCTGTCTGTTCATTACCTGATCCTCTTCAAGCAAGGTCGGTCTGAAGCTTGTCACGAAGGCTTACCAGTTCCTGCTGCTGCTGATAGAGGGATTGTTCTATCTCAGCGGCTGTTGCCCTGGTAACAAGACCTTTGTTTACTTTATCCTGATAGTCTTTTACACCTTTTTCATACTGACTCCCTTTGGAATTCAGTTCAGCTTCAGCTTTTTTCTGTTTTTCAAGAAGTTCTGCCTTCCTGTCAGCGTACATACTGAATTTGAATACGACTGTATCTATGTTCACATAGGCAATACCTTCTGTTGGAGTGTTAAGTGAGGTGTCGGTTGCTGCATTGGTTTTGGTTTTTTTATTTCCTGTGAACTGAAGGATAAACAGGGCAGCAACTGCCAGAAATAAGACAACAAACAGAATTACAGATAGTTTCTTCATAGGGGAAAATATAATCATTAAACATATAATCAGGCGCAAATATAAACAAATTAATAATTAGACCTCTTTCAGGCCGCAATTTTATAGTCATCTGGCCTGGTAATTACCGGAATATTTGCAGGATGAATGCAAACAGGAAAAAGCAGTTTAATCAGAATTCAGGACATGGGATTGCCCTGATCTTCTGCCGCTGTCCAAGGGAGAATGAATTGAACTCATAAACCAGTGAAACTTCATGAGAGCCGCTGGTTGAGGTTATGAGGTTTGAAATAGTAAAATCGTAACTATACCCGATATGAAGCTGCTTTGTCTTTATCCCAACCAGTCCGATTACAGCATCTCCGGCCTGGGTTGTAACAAAAGGTATTCCCCTGTACCATATCCCGAAAATAAGGGGATCGCGGTAGTAGTATAAACCGATATCTGTCTGATAGAATTTTGCCTGCTTCTGGAAGTTAATTGCTACTGACAGTACCTCATGATAAGTCTGTCTCAGCCTTGTTCTCCTTAATATCTGCAGACCGCCAAAAATATTGAGCTTTACCGGTAAAACTGATTCATTCCCATAGAATGATTGCTTTGGATTCAGCAGGTGATCGAGTGTAAAACCTCCCCAGATCCTGTCATTGTAAACTATCGCAGAAGTTGCAAAGTCCACATCGGCAACTTTGCTGAAAGGTGGCGGATAGACAGTAGGGACTGTTCCGCTGCCTGTCATCTGGCTTGCAAAAATCAGCTTATAGATATCGAGCCCGAGGTAGGTGAACTTGAAATTGACACCTGGCCGGATATGCCACACTTCATTTATATTAAAGTCGTAAGAATAAAGTAATCCGATATTGGTAGTACTGAGATCGCCTGAACCGGCAACATCGTAAGTGGCCAAATACTCCAATTCCGGAATTGAAATTAACAAGGGCTTTATCAAAGGATATGCTGTACGTATGAAATACTCCCGGAATCGCAGGCCATTGGTTCCTGTAGTTAAGTGCAAACCTGTATTCCTCTGTTGCTCCTGCAAACGAAGGGGCAAGATAAAGGGCATTGGCATAGAACTGGGAAAAAGTAGGATCCTGACCGTAACTCTCGGTGAAGCAGATGATGCAAAACAGTATAAATGAATATTTTAACTTCTTCAGCAAATTCGATCAGGTTAGGTTATATGACTAAAATACTGAATTGTAAATCACATCAATTTATATAACAACGTAATTTTACCCAAAAAGTGATACAGTTTTAAACAATTTTTTAATCGGAATTGGGTAAACGGAAGGATCTGAACTGTCGTTTCACGCCAGAATTCAATCGATTTGAAGTAGTAACTGCCGGGATTCAAGAATAAATCTTTCATTTGTTTTTGATTGGTTCAACAATTCTTCCGGTTCCAAAAAAAGTAAAGACTTCTAAAGAATCATTCCCTTTTCCGGTTTAATCATTTATATCTTGTGACAAAGGTCATATTAAAACGTTTTTGATTAGTTTTATTTGCACTCTTATTTTGTTTGAAAAATTGAGTGTTGTGATAATTTTGTTTTCAGTTTGTATTAATCTTTAAAAAGAGGAAAAATGTTCAATAAATTCATTGCGGCTATATTGCCCTACTTTCCAAAAAAGTTTATCTGGATATTTTCAAAATCCTATATCTCGGGGGAAACTATTGAAGATGCAATGAGGGTTTCGAAAGATCTGAACGGAAGAGGGATAAAGGTTACCCTCGATGTTCTGGGAGAATTTATTAAAACCCTTGATGAAGCAGAAGAAAATAAAAAGGATTATCTCAACCTGATTGATGTAACCTTTAAATCGGGTGTTGACGGAAATTTCTCCTTAAAGCCTACCAGTTTCGGCATGCTGATTGACGAGGAAGTCTGTTATAGACATATCAGGGAAATAGTAATTAAAGCTGCCTCCTACAATAGTTTCATCAGGATAGATATGGAGGATTCTCCCTGCACTGATAAGGAAATTAAACTATTCCGCAGACTTAAAGAAAGAATTCCCCGGTAATGTCGGACTTGTGGTTCAGGCATATCTTAAAAGGACTCTTAATGATATTAAAGGACTGGCTGATCTGAACAGTGAACAAAATCCTCTCAGCTTCAGGCTCTGCAAAGGTATCTATATTGAACCTGAAGCAATTGCCTATAAGAAATATGAAGAGATCAATCAACATTTTCTTGAGGACCTGGAATTTATCCTCAGGAATAAGATCCATGTCGGTATTGCAACCCACGACAAGCCCCTGATCGATGGTGCGTATAAACTACTCGAGAAGTATAAGGTACCCCGGAACCTGTATGAGTTCCAGATGTTATATGGTGTAACACCGCGTCTGCGTGAAAGCATAGTCAATGATGGTCACACTATGAGGGTTTATGTCCCGTTCGGGAAAAAATGGTTCGGGTATTCAACAAGACGACTTAAGGAAAATCCGAAAATAGCCAGCCATATAATAAAGGCAATATTTTACAAGGGATAGCCTGTAAAAAGGCTCAGGGCTACAGGGCTCAGGGCTCAGGGCTCAGGGCTCAGGGCGGATGTCGATTAATCAGTTACAGGTATAATTTAGACTCAAATAGTCTACTTTTTCTTCAATGTTTCCAGATATTTCTTGTGTATCTGATCAAGTTCCTTCTTTGTCAGGGTTGACTTCATCGGGGCCGGGGCTTCAGGCAGGCCATTCATAAGGAGATAAGAGCCGGTACCAGGAGCAGGGGACTCAACTGGGCCATCTGGCTTGAGGGAATACCTCCTTTTTCAAATGCACTTGTACGTAGCTGGCTCCGTATCAATGAATAGTTTGACGAAGCATCTACCAGGTTCCCCGTTGTCACCTTTCCCTGATAGGCTGCTATTTCCATATTATATTTCGCATTTTCCATTTCAGGATCGGCAGCAACAGGTGCTTTCAGAATTTCAGATTTCAGACTCAGAAGCCTTGGAATTATAACCACTTCTCCTATTGATAATGTATCGGAGTTCATATAAACACCAACCATGAATTCGGGACCTGTAAGAGTGTCGCTTACATATAAAACCTCTGTTTTATATCCCAGCAGACTGAAATACAACGGTATCCTTTCTGTTCACCCAAATGGAAAAAGAGCCGTTTTCATCACCTGCAGGACCTGAAGGACCTGTTTACAATTATCTGTGAATGTCCAAGCGGAGTAAGGGTTGCCGCATCCTGCACAATACCATTCAGCAGGATATTTTTTCGCGGAAGTCTGTTTCTACCTGACTGAAACCGGGATAAGCAAAATGTCAATAACAACAATATAATCAGACCTGGACTTTTCATGTTTTGTTAAATCTTGATAATCAATTCATCAAGAGATCTTTTAGGAACATGGTGGTTATGCCTGGTCATCTCTCCAGTATTTTACATCATTGTTCTTTATTTCATCAAGTATTACCTCCTCAACAGGTTTCCCCAATGCGAGGATAAGAAGTATTTCAAATCTGTCCGGGATTTTCAGTACTGACCTGAGCAATTCCCGCTTTATTGAGGCTATCATGCAGCCGCCAAGACCTGCTTCGGTGGCACCAAGCATAATGCTCTGAGCCGCTATTCCATGGTCAACTCCAAATGATTCCGAAATAGATTTGTCACCAAGAATTATGATATATCCCGAAGGTCTCTCACCGGGTACGGGACCATCCCAGTTTTTCAGATATGCAGCCCAGACAACTGAAGGAAAAACCTTTTCGCAATCTTCCGGGGAAGTGTAAATAAGATATTTGAGGGGCTGACGGTTAGCACCTGATGCTGAAAGTCTTGCCAGGCTGACAAGTTCTTTTAAAGTATTGTTTGAAATACGGTGAGTTTCGTCAAACCGGCGGTAAGAACGCGTTTTTAAGACAAGGTCCTTTAGTTTCATTTTCGAAGTGTCAAAATTTCGCTTTATTTCAGAGCCTTTTCGCCCTTTTCCTCAAATAATCCAACCCTTGAAAGAATGTGGTTAAGATTGGCAAGTCCATAAACAACAACTGCAGTAACAACCGAAGTATGATTCTGGTATTCGGGGATGCTCTTGTTATAAAGATCGTTTTCAGTGTGCCAGATCTCCTGATAACTGAAATTATAACCTTTTGCATCGGGTGCATCAAATGAGAGTGCAGGAACACCGTTCATCGCAAAATACGCGTGATCTGAACCACCCGCTGTTGTTGGCCTTGGACGCGGTGGCATTGTGTTTTTGGTAAGTTTGAATGGGAAATCAGGATTTATGCTGTTCAGGGGTTTGCAGACTTTCTCAAAGTCCTCATACATTGCCTCCGGAACTGAAATTCCTGTTGGTACTGTAGGACCGCCATCACGGTTAAAGTAGGCAGAGATCTTTGGCAGTTTATCTTTGTTTGCCTCGACCCAATGTTTTGATCCCAGCAGACCGAACTCCTCGCCTGCCCATAAACAGGTAAGTATTGTCCTTTCCGGTTTGCCACCTGCAGCCATAATAAGACGAGCGGCTTCCATTACCGGAGTAACCCCTGATCCGTCATCAACTCCGCCGGTACCAACGTCAAAAGCATCCAGATGGCCGCCCATCATGACATATTCATCAGGATATCGGGTGCCTTTAATAACACCTATCACATTATAATATTTGACAGGTCCGGGCCTGAAATGGTTGCGTATATCGAATTCCAGCAGAAAATAACGGCGTTCCTTCACCATCTTTTCGATTAAGGCATATTGTGTTTCATCCAACTTGATATCGCAGACAACAGGAAGTGTTTCAAAAGTCATCTTACTCAGGTTCTTACGATCATAGAGCGCCCTTATGGGAACCTCAGATGATTGCATGACACCAAGGATTCCTGCTTCACACATTTGCCGGTAAAAAAGTGCAGGCTCCTGTTTTAATGGTAGAAGCTCTTTCTGCGGTTTATCGCGATTCTGGAAATTCTCCCGCATTATTTCACGGTTTAATTTCGAAATTGAATCATTCTGCGTGATGATCTTTGCTCGTGCGGAATCAGCTCCCAAAGAATAATCAACCGGCCATCCGTTATTTTTCCCACCAATCAGCACCCATGCACCTTTAAGGGCGCCTCTCATGTTATCAAATTCAGCCTGGCTTTTAGGCTCAATAAGTACAGGTCCTCTTTGGACTCCCTTTGTGCCTGCTGTAAAGGACGGAGTCGCAAAGTGAAGTATCATCCCGTTGTCAGAAAGAAGTCTTCCGAACCACGGACCGCGGTCAAATCCGACCGGAACTGTACCAGCTTCATCCATTATCACTTCCATGCCCCATTTACGAAACTCTGAGGCACACCAAAGCGCAGCATTTTCGTATGCACCGGAACCAACAAGCCTTCCTCCAAAACGGTTAGTAATCACATCAAGATGATGCATGGTGCGATTGTCAGTTTTACCAAGTTCAATTATCTTCTCCGTGATCCCGGCCTGCTGGGCCAAAGAAGATACAGCCACGATCATCATGGCCGATAATGTGAAAAGTTTCCTTACCATAGGGAATTCAGACATTAAACATCAAATACCATCATAAAAACCTCTTTTCCACAACATCCCAGTTAACTATCTCCCAGAAAGATTTTATGTAGTCAGGACGCCTGTTCCTGTAATCAATATAATAAGCGTGTTCCCACACATCACAAGTCAGAACAGGCCTGAGTCCCTTTCTTAAAGGATTTCCTGCATTTGATTCCTGGAGTATCTGCAAGGTGCCATCCTCTTTTCTCACGAGCCAAACCCATCCGGAACCAAAAAGTGTAACAGCTGACTTAGTAAATTGTTCCTTAAAGGACTCAAACGAACCGAAGGTCCTGTCAATTGCTTTGGCAACAGAGCCGGAAGGGATTTTCCTGCCGTTCTTTGAAAATGACTCAAAATAAAATGTGTGATTCCACACCTGCGCCGCATTGTTAAACATGGGCCCTTCAGCTTTTTTAATAATTGTCTCAAGATCAGACTTTTCGTATTCAGTCCCGGGAATAAGTCCATTGAGATTGTTTACATATGCCTGATGATGTTTCCCATAATGAAACTCAAGGGTTTCTTCGCTTAAAAACGGGACAAGCTCATCATGCTTGTACGGTAGCTTTGGTAATTCAAATGCCATGACTTAAAGTTTTTTATTTTATTATTCATAAACCAGTGCAAAACAGAAGCACCATTCAAATTTAAGCATTTGAATGTACCATTTATTCCTTTCAGGTGAGAAAAATAGTATCCGGTACTTCAGGGGCAATTCCTTTTTCATTGGCAATCCTGAAAAGCTCTGACAGTGCTTTTCTACCCACGGTCCCCAGGTGAAGGGAGAATTCATTTACGAAGAGTTTTATATGACTGTTCATAACGCTGGCTTCCATTTCCCTGGCATTTGATGCTACAAAATCGTAAGAAGCCAGTGAATTTTCCCTGGCAAATTCAATACTTCTTCTAAGTACTCTGTTAAATGTCAATGCAATATCCGAAGAGATCCTCCTGTTAATTATTATCACACCCAGCGGAACAGGAAGATCAGTCATTTCCTCCCAGTATTCTCCCATATCGGCCAGTTTGATAAGCCCTTTCTTATGGTATGTAAACCGGGTTTCATGAATTATCAGACCTGCATCGGCTTCATTCTTAAGCAGGGCATTTTCAATGTCAGAAAAAATATATTCCTTCTTGTTTACAGCTTCAGGCCATGCAATGCTGAAAAGAAGGTTGGCAGTGGTATATTTTCCGGGGATAGCAATTCTTGCATTAATCAGTTCCTCCGGCTTTATAATATGTTTACTGATAAGCAGGGGTCCGTTATGGTACCCAAGAGCACTCCCGGAGTCAAGGATTGAATACTCCCGGGCAACATAGGCATAGGCATGGCAACTGATCTTGGTGATATCTACCTCAGAAGCAAAAGCTTTCCTGTTCAGTTCTTCAACATCAGCAAGAAAATAATCAAACTCCAGTCCCTCAGTGTCGATTCTCCCATTCACCAAAGCATCAAAAATGAAGGTGTCGTTGGGACATGGAGAAAAACCCAGTGTCAATTTCATAGCTTAATCAAACAATAGTAAAACTTCCCCAAGTTTATCTGCCAGCCTGTTAAGAGCAAGTGATATATTCCAATTGTCTTTATTGCGAGGTTCGACCCTGTTGGAGATCGACCTCAGTGCCAGAAAAGGTATATTTCCCCTGCTGCAAATATAGAAAAAAGTTGCACCTTCCATAGTTTCAATGTCTGGATTGAATTTTTTCACAAGTCTTCTGATATTCTCAGGGGATCCTGTTGAGGTGTTCACAGTGATGGCGTTCACAGGTTTAATAATGTCTGCCGCTTTTGCGACAAATCTGTTCTCTGCAACTATTTTTCCATTTCTGAAAGGGAAACTATCGGGATCTTCCATTCCTGCTTCCGCAAGGGTTAGAAAACCCTTTCCTGTATCAATTCCTGCATCGGCAAAACAATCGGTAACCGGCATTACCACTTCTCCTATTTCAAGATCGTACCTGTAACTCCCTGCAATGCCAATATTGATTGCCAGATCAGGCTTTGAATTGGATGATATCCATTTGGTAAGAGCCCAGGCAGTTGCAACGGACCCGACACCAGTTACAAGCATGGAAATCTCGGTTTCAGCGAACAGGTATCCTCCCGGAATAACCTGAATTTCCTTTATTGTGTTCAGGGAATCTGCCTCAGCGCAGGTGGCCGCTACCAGCAATGTTTTCTTGGACATTTTTTTTAGTTAATCGGGTAATCAGGAATATCAGTAAGATTTCCCTTCTTATTATCTATCCGACAGTGAAGTACCTGTATATTGCTCCCGCCGGCTCTACCATATTACACCATAAATATATTGCTTTCAGATTAAAAAAGATCAACATATTTGGTTAATATTGCATCGTCATTGGCCGGTTTTTATGATCTACATTACACGCCGAGAAAGATTTAGCGCTGCCCACAGAATGTACAGAAAAGAATGGACAGATGAAAAAAACCTGAAGATTTTCGGGAAATGCTCTAATCCCAACTGGCATGGTCATAATTATGTCCTTTACGTAACTGTTAAGGGAGAACCTGCTGATGATTTAGGTTTTTTTATAAACATTAATTCACTTAAACAAATAATAAAAGAGAAAATAATCGACAAGATTGATCACAAGAATTTAAATGTTGAGGTTGGCTTTATGCAGGGCAGGATAGCTACAACGGAAAATCTGGCAATCGCAATCTGGGATGAACTGAAGCCTGCTGTTGAAAAGGAAGGCGCTACTCTGCATTGTATAAAGGTAGAAGAGACTGAAAATAACTCAATTGAATACTATGGATAAGAATGATAAGAATATCGAATCTGTTAATAATGGCTCCTGGTAAATCCTCAAACGGATATAAAAAGGTTGAATCGTGGAATGCTGAAAACATTAAAGAGCTGTCAGACATATATTACAGGGTTCTTAAGCTTATCGGAGAAGATCCCGACAGGGATGGATTGAAGGGGACGCCTGTAAGGGTCGCAAAAGCGATACATTATCTGACCATCGGGATATAATCAGAATCCCTGTGACATAATAAACTCGGCAAAGTTCAGGGAAGAATACAAGCAGATGGTTATTGTTAAAGACATTGATCTCTATTCAATGTGTGAACACCACATGCTTCCCTTCTTTGGTAAGGCTCATGTTGCCTACATCCCTAACGGATATATAACCGGTTTAAGCAAAATTGCCAGGGTTGTTGAAGCCTTCAGCAGGAGGCTGCAGGTTCAGGAAAGGCTGACAACCCAGATCAGGAACTGCCTGCAGGATTGTCTGAATCCACTTGGAGTCGCAGTAGTAATTGAAGCCCAGCATATGTGCATGCAGATAAGAGGCGTCCAGAAACAGAATTCGGTAACAACCACCTCAGCTTTTACCGGAATATTTCTTGATCAGCTTAATACCCGTGAAGAATTTGTCCACCTGATAGGTTCAAAATTACATTAAGTTTATTCCCCGCTGATCCCGCTGATCTATCGCGGATTATCGATAAAATCTGTCACATCAGCGAGAGATCCTCGTAATCTGCGGGACAAAAAACATTTAAATATGAAAGCATATGTATTTCCCGGACAGGGAGCACAGTTTGCCGGAATGGGAAAGGATCTTTATGATTCATCCCCACTGGCAAAAGAATTGTTTGAAACGGCGAACTCAATACTGGGATTCAGGATTACCGACCTGATGTTCAATGGCAACGATGAAGATCTGAAGCAGACAAAAGTGACTCAGCCTGCAATATTCCTTCATTCTACCATTCTTGCCGCGGTTATGGGAAGTAATTTTAAACCCGATATGGTTGCAGGACATTCGCTTGGAGAATTCTCATCGCTTGTTGCCAATAAAGCGCTTGTCTTTTGAGGATGGCCTTATCCTCGTATCCAAAAGGGCACTGGCCATGCAAAAAGCATGTGAAAAGTCTCCATCAGCCATGGCAGCAATTATTGGATTGGACGATGATATTGTTGAAGATGTTTGCAGGATCGGTAAAGGAAATTGTTGTACCGGCAAATTATAACAGCCCCGGGCAGATTGTTATCTCAGGCTCAAATGAAGGAATCGATGAAGCTATTGAAATCCTGAAGGGCAGAGGAGCAAAAATGGCTGTTAAACTGGCTGTCGGATGGTGCTTTCCATTCTCCTCTTATGGAACCGGCAAGAGCTGAGCTCGAGGAAGCCATCAGAAATACTACTTTTAGAAAACCGGTATGCCCTGTTTATCAGAATGTAAATGCTGAACCATCAACCGACCCTGATCAGATCAAAGCTAACCTGGTTTTACAACTAATATCGCCTGTTAAATGGGCACAAAGTATCAGAAAGATGATAGCTGACGGTGCTGATTCATTTACCGAAGTTGGCCCGGGAAAAGTACTTCAGGGTCTTATCAAAAAGATTAACAAAGACGTTGTTACTGGTACTGCATCTATTTGAAAGGCACATTCATGGACTGATGATAACTCCTTTATGCTTCTTCCCGTCAATCATTATTTCCAGAGGCTTTTCAAACCTGATATGCCTTATATAATCATCCTCATACTCAACTTTTAAATTGTTAAGGTATTCTACATTATAATAACCCTCTTTGATATAAGGATTTATTGTAAAGTAACCAATACGGAAGGAGGTCAGGTTCTGGAAGAAATGTGTTCCCTGGCTGGGATCAATCCTGTAATTCTTCAGTCCCTGATTCGACTATGATCCTTGCGGCCGAGATCTGTGGCCATTTGACGGGTATTCCAAGCCACGGGTCGGTCGAACCCCACCGGCCCGGACCGACAAGGACATAATTTGCACCCTGTTTTATAAATTCACTGTTTATCCGTTCAATATCAGTAGCTATATCTTTGTTTTTTGCCGAATTGAACGATTCGGGTTTAACATAAACAATATCCCTTATCCCCTTGAACAGACCATTTCCGAGTGCTGATTCAGAATAAATAATCGTATCCTCCGGTTTAATATGATCCAGATTAATATTTGAAGTCTCGTCGGTGTGGACGATTGGTCTTATCTGCAGGAAATTGAAAATTTTAGGTGCACCCGGAGGTGTTTCAAGATTAGCCGCAAATTCAATTTCAATCGGATTATTCATTTCCTGTTGTCCGAGATCAAGAAGTGTAGCTAAATATATCTGCAAGCGGAAACAGTTTGTTCTGCAGCACATTGGCAAATGTAATGATCCTTTTACCGGGTAGACTTACTCCGTCGCGAAGGATATTATTATCGTAATCATAAGTCGAAGCCACATACTTCATTGCTCCCTCATTATTACATCATTAAGTCCTATCCTCAAAATGTTAATACCATCATCCGTCGATGGTACGAAACTGTCCAGTTTCAAGTCGAGGGCACGAAATTCTTTCTGAGTATCCCTCAAAGCAGCCTCTATGGAAGAAAGCTGGAGTATTTTTCTTGAATGTTTCGGGGAAAATCTTAATGATAATCCGCCTTCCACAATCAATTTGCCAAGGCCAAAAGCAATATTGGCAATTCCATCTTCAGCCTTTTCCGATCCGATTGGATAATAATTAATCGATTGGGCAACTCCCGATAATGTCGGATAAAACATATCTCCATGCCTGTTGCCACAGATCTCCTGCAAAATGATACCCATTTTTTCCTCATCAATCACATTTGCGGTTGCTGTCATGTATGCCTTACTACCCTTGTAATAAACCGAGGCATAGACTTCCTTAATAGCATCCGAGATCATCTTTACCATTAACTTATTGTCAGAATGCCTTGGCATCATATATGTTGAGTAAACACCTGCAAATGGCTGATAATGTGAATCTTCCAGTTTACTTGAAGATCTTACTGCTATCGGATGATTCCTCGATACAGACAGAAATGCATAAAAATCCTGGTAAACCCTCCCGGGAAGATCAGCTTTCAGGAACCGGTCAAGTATTTCATCATCCGGAAGATCTGAAAGAGCTACAGCATAAAGATTGTTATGATCCATGAATTCATCGAAGATATCGGTGCTAAGGACCACAGTACGGGGTATTGTAATCAGGACGTCGGGAAATTTATTGAAAAGCCTGTTTGTCTTGATTATTCTGTTTATAAATGCCAGTCCTCTTGCTTTGCCTCCTATCGAGGCATCACCAATCCTTGAAAATACCTGGTATTCATCGTAATTTGTTTTGTCGAACTTTGCGATCACTCCCCTTCCTTTACCAAGCCTGAAACTTGAAATGGCAACGTAAAGGAATCGTCTCATCTCGTCCATTGTTTCAAAATCCTCTTTCCTGATATACTTGAACATCTGGGCAACCGGGAAAAGAGCTCTTGCATTCAGCCATTTTGAGAAATGATTCCTGGTAGCATGATATTCAAGCGATTTATCGGGTACTGTCAGTAGCTTTTGCTGCAGGCTCTGAAGGTCTGTAGCAATTGCTATCGGCTCCATGGTATCGGGATTCTTGAAAATAAACGGGCCGAATGCGAGGTTCTGGATAATGAAATTCCTCAGCTCAAGTGATAATGATTTGGAATATTTATATATAAATCCTGCTCCAAGTGCTTCAGCCATCTGTTTGTGAACAGAACTTGAGGATTGTAAGAGGAAAGGCACTTTATTATCGTCAGTCATCACCACTTTACAAAGTTCAATCCCTGCATTTTCATCGTTAACGTTATCTCTTTTATAACTGATATCGGAGATCACTCCGAGTACATTATATTTATATTTCCGGTACAGGTCGAGAGCATCATTATAGTTATTTGCCAGAAGTATTTTTGGCCTTCCCCTCATTTTTAGCATGCGCTGATGTTCATTCAGAGCTTCACGCTGAAAATCAAGGGATTGCAACAAAACTATCCTGTATATATTGGGGAGATATGATGAGATATACCTGATTGAGTTTTCAACAAGTATTATTGCCTGAACGCCTATATTGTCAATGTCATACTCAGCGTTCATTTTATCTTCTATAAGTTTTATAATGGCAAGTATCAATGATGCGTCTCCAAGCCAGCAAAATACATAGTCGATACCGCTGAGATCCTCTCCCTCAAGCTTTAACGATACTTCTCTCGAAAAGTAAGTCAGTACAACAATAGGAATCTTTTCATATTTGGCCTTTATCATTTTTGCCAGAGCAAATACGTCGGTGCCTCTCAGGCTTAGCATTGAGATAACCAGGTCGATATTTCCTTCCTGCAATATTTTAAAAGAGTCTTCTGCATTATCCGTTTGTACAAAAGTGGGTGGGTATCTCAGGTTCAGGGAAACGTATTCGTTAAATATCTGCTCATCAATCCTTCCATCCTCTTCAAGCATGTAATTATCATAATTGCTGCATATCAGGAGCACCCGGTGTATTCTTTTCTGCATCAGCAGATCAAAGGATGTATCGGTGAAATCGTATTTCTGTAAATCCAATATTCCTTCAATGATAGTCATGGGTCACTACTTTTATTGATTCATCGAAATTACGGCCATTCCTTTTTTACCGTCCATTCTTATAACCAATGGTTTTTCAAACCTGATATGTCTGAGGAATTCCCCCTTATCAATAAGTTGCTGAGCTCTGATGCTTTCCCAGGAGATCAGATCCTGATCAGAATCCTGACTGACAGAAAAATAACCAACATTCATAGAAGTAACATTATGGAAGAAATGAGATCCGAGAGACGCATCCGGGTGGAAATCAGGGAGGGATACTTCGACGATTACCTTTGCATTTGATATCTGGGGCCAGGCCACAGGAATCCCAAGAAATCTGTCATTCGTCCCCCATCTTCCGGGACCGATAAGTATGTATCTCCGGCCTTCCTTTACCATGTTTTCATTGAC
This sequence comes from uncultured Bacteroidales bacterium, assembly GCA_963831935.1. Taxonomy (GTDB): domain Bacteria; phylum Bacteroidota; class Bacteroidia; order Bacteroidales; family VadinHA17; genus LD21. Next base: position 661,179 of record CAWHSH010000004.1, on the reverse strand, counting down.
CAGAGCGATCTCCTTCACCATTTCATGAGTAAACTTGTTATTAAACTTATCAGGATCGATATAGATTATATCCGAAATGTCACAAATTACTCCATTACCCATACTTTTTTTTGATAAAAGAATTAGTTCCTTCTCATTAATGGTATCTGTATCAATGTTATAACCCGCACCTGAACCCAGCAGTGGTTTTATTTGAAGAAGATAGAATGAGGCATTGCCGTTGCTGTCTTTGGTAAGGTCGACTGCAAACTCAACTTCGACAGGAGTTCCGCAGGCTTCCGTCACCACATCCAGCACAGTTTTAAGAGTTGATGCCAGTGGAATATAATTATACTTCAGTATGTCGGCAAAATTAAGGACTCGCGGACCCGGAGTTTCAAGTCCTGGTGTTGTTGTATCATTGTCCGGATTAAGAACAGAAGCAATATGATTTAAGGTACCGTGTTTTTCCGCAATGATGATATCAAGCCTGTTGAGACCTGCATTCTCGCCTTCCAGCAGATTGAGGTCTATCTTAGCCATATCAACCGCATAGAATTGTACCTGTGAATTCTTATAAAGCTCTTTCTGCGAAGTTATCTCAAGCGAAGGATATGCAGGGGAGAATCTGTATGCCATCTCGCCCTCCATGACATACTGTCCAAGTCCGAGGGCAACCACGGCAAATCCGTCCTTCGGGGTCATATGGGCAACCGGGTAAAAGTTATACGACTGCGCAGATCCGCTGATATGGGGATAAAAGGTATCGTCACATCTGTTTCCGACAACTTCCTGGATCACCACAGCCATTTTTTCAAGTTCAACTTTGTAGTTGATGGCTTCAAAGTAGCTTCGTGCACTATTTGAATAAACAGAAGCGAATACAAGCTTTATGGCATCAGACAGCTGTTTGAATCTGACTTCTGTTTCAGGATTGTTATTAGGAAGAAGGTACGTACCGAAAACACCTGAAAATGGCTGACTCATTGAATCCTCGAAAAGACTTGAAGATCGTACGGCAAGTGGCCTGGTAATTTGTTTAAGTATGACCCGCAGTTTTCTTCTCGAGAGTGTAGCTCAGGCTACCGTCTATGAATGTTTTCTTAATAACTTCAAAGTCTTTCTGTTCTTTTACCAGATTCCACAGATGATTTCTTTCCATGAAGGTGTCAAATTCATCTGTTCCGATAATTATTGTAACAGGGGTCTTTATATTTATACCCGGGACCAGCCTGCCAAGTTCAAAGCTGTATATCAGTGTATTGATGAAAGCGAGACCTCTTCCCTTTCCTCCCAGGGAACCTGCTGAAAGACTGACCACGTTGGTTTCATCAATTACAGCCGACTCTTCAAAGTTGATTACTCTCCCTTTATTCATTTCCTTCCTGCGCTTCCGGATAATATCCAGAAGAAACTCCCTCAATTCCTTAAGTGTGTTGAAATCTGACACTTTGATGGGGTTTATCAGCTTGGCAATCTTTATTTCCCCTCTCGCCATCAACCATAATGAAAAGTGGTTTTTCATGGCATGGTAAGCAAGAGAATCTTCAGGTACTGTTTCAAGGTACGACTCAAATTCTTTCATCGATCTTGCCACAGCGATCTGCCGCCCACGGTTATCCCTGTATACAAAATGACCAAATCCAAGGTAATAGTTGATGAATGACTTCAGGTCCTGAAGCAGACTGTCGGAATTTTTATTTATAAAATTCGATTTAAGAGTAAATGCATATCTCGCATTCTCGGGATCAGCTGACTGAAGAACGGTCGGAAGGTTAGGGAGATCACTTTTAATATATTTTATCAGGTCAAATCCTGCTTTGTCATCGATATTTCCGTTCTTTGGAAACTTCATATCCGATATTACACATAGCAGGTTATCCCTGTAATTATTGAAAATATTTATTGCATTTTCCCAGTCAGAGGCTAGCAATATTTTTGGCCTGGCCCTGAGCTTCAGTACTTTATAAAGTTCATCGGTCGAGACGTCCTGAATCAGGTTTTTTGTCTGGTCCATGACCAGGTTGTAGAGCATCGGAAGGTAACTTGAATAATAGTCAGCTGAATCTTCCACCAGGAGGATCACTCCGGTCAACCCTTTCTTGGTATCGTTCTCCACGTTAACCCGATCCTCAAGCAGCGACACCATTGCAAAAAACACCTTTGATTCACCTGTCCACACAAAATAATTATCAAACGGTACATTCCTGGCTTTCTGTTTTCTTACAAAAGCCATATCAGCAGGATTGTTAAGCAACAGGTAGGTGGGAAGATAGGGATATTTATTTTTTATCTTACTGCACATGTCCATAGGAGTCTCCTTATCCACCCCTATCATAATTATAACCATATCATAGTGTCTGGCTTTAAGACGGGTAAAAGCTTCCTCCTCACTCGATACCCCTGTAACTCTGGGGATTGAAGTCAGACTCATCTGATAGTATTCCCCAAGTATATGATCGGCGAATCTGCCTTCACCTTCAATCGAATAGGCATCGTACAGATTTGCAACAAGAAGGATCTCCTTTACCTTAAAAGGCTGGAGGTCATGAAACACATCTCGTTCGGCGTTATGCCTGTCAAGGAATTTCTGAAGCAGTTTTTTACTGGGTATATTCAGAAAATCATCTTCCTCCTTTCGCGGAACACTTGCAGTGCGAATAATGTCGCGGGCTTTGTAGCTGTTGATATAACCCGTTATGAGGCTTGCAATGTTCTGTATAAGATCCCTTTCCTCCTTTAAAAAAGGCCCTTCATTTTCTTCCCTGAACTCCTTGGTATAATAAATTTCAATGGTCCCGGTTTCACCGTCAATCGTATTGAAATCCTGAGACCATTTTCCATGTTGTTTCCTGAAATTCCTGAGATTCAAAATCCTTTCGTTCAAATGATATACGTGCTACTGTGTATTCCGGATATTGCCATGCTGCAGGTAGAAGAAGTACTATCTGCTGAAGTGTTTCCTCGATCGGTTTTCCTTCCTTAAGTATATAAGTAGTCTGGTTTATACAGCCGAGTTCCTTTAATCTTTCACGTTGCTCATGCAATAAACGGCTGAATTCAGGTGATATATGATTATTTGTATCCATTACACGGAATATTGAAAGCATCAGAATTTAAAATTACTAAAATTCTGTTATCCGCACGTACAAAAGGCAGAAGCTCAGCTGAAACAACGGAATGATCATTCAGCCCGCTGTTGTTTTAAAATCTAACTTACTTCCCAGACTGATCCGCTGTTCAGCAGATCATCCATGCATTTAATTTCGGAAGTTTTCCGGATTGCCTCTATCTGCATTTCAACATCGGTCTCGTATGTCGGTCCCGGAACCGACCTGATCACGCCCAGAGCAACAGGATATTCAGGATATCTCATATTGGCAAGCATATATTGGATTCCCGGGTTGCTTTCAAATGCATCATGGACCAGCAGATTCTTCTCGGTTATTCCGTTTTCACCCAGATTTACGACCCTCAGCTTCAGGCCGTCGAGGATAAGGCCCTTGTCGCTGTTTTTCCCGAAGATCATTGGTTCTCCATGCTTAAGCACCAAAGTCCTGTCATCCCTGACCTCCCTGCCTGCCACCGTATCATGAATTCCGTCATTGAAAATGACGCAGTTCTGTAGAACTTCAATAACTGAAGTACCTTTATGCTTTGCTGCTTCAATATATATTTGAGTGGAAAGTGAAACGTTTGAATCAATTGTTCGGGCAAAGAACTTGCCTTTTGCACCAATAACAAGTTCCCCCACAGAAAATGGTTCTTCGACAGTTCCGAAAGGGGAGGTCTTGGTAATAATACCTTTCTCCGAAGTCGGGGAATACTGACCTTTGGTAAGACCATAAATCTCATTATTAAAAAGAATAACATTTATATCAATGTTACGCCGCACAAGCATGGATAAAATGGTTTCCTCCGATTGCAAGTGCGTCGCCGTCGCCGGTTATCTGCCATACAGAAAGCTCCGGATTTGCGATTTTTACGCCGCTTGCTATCGCCGAAGCACGTCCATGAATTCCGTGAAATCCGTAGGTATTCATGTAATAAGGGAATCTTGAAGAACAGCCTATCCCTGAGACAAAAGCTATTTTTTCTTTTCGGATTCCCAATTCCGACAGCGCTTTCTGCACTGCGCTTAAAACTGCATGATCACCGCAGCCCGGACACCACCTTACTTCCTGGTCACTTTTAAAATCTTTTGGACTTGTCTGATATTACTTCTGTTTCCGACATATTATTCACCCTCCAGTATTTTTATACATTTTTCTTTTATTTCCTTAACTGTAAATGGCAATCCCTGAACTTTATTGATCTGTTCATATTTAAAATCCTGGAATTTCATTCGCAGGAAATTTGCAAATTGTCCCATATTTAGTTCACAAACGACAATTTTTCTGAACCTGGCGAATATCTCCGCAACATTTTTTGGCAAAGGATTGATATAGTTAAAATTAACAAGGCTTACCTTATGTCCTTCCGTCTGCAATTCCCTGACTGCCGTAACAAGGTAACCATATGAACCTCCCCAGCCTACAACAAGCAGATCGCCTGATTCAGGACCGAAAGGAGCAGTTTTGGTATTTCGTCTGCAACCCTTTCAACTTTTTCTGCTCTCAGATTTACCATAAGTTCATGATTTTCGGGGACGTACGATACAGTGCCTTTTACTGTCTTTTCAAGTCCGCCTATTCGGTGCTCAAGGTCAGGCGTACCCGGAACGGCCCATTTTCTTGAAAGTCTCTCTTTATCACGCTTATATGGCAGGAAGGGCAGATCATTTTTATCAGCATAGGGAGGATTGATTTCCGGAAGATCTTTCATTGATGGAATTTTCCAGGGTTCTGATCCATTCGCGAGGAAACTGTCGGTAAGAAGCAGCACGGGAGTCATATGTTCAACCGCGATTCTTGCTGCTTCAAAAGCAAAATGGAAGCAGTCTGAAGGATGTGCTGGAAGCCATAACGACTACCGGACATTCACCGTTCCGCCCAAAAATAGCCTGCATAAGATCCGACTGTTCTGTCTTTGTCGGAAGGCCGGTTGAAGGACCTCCCCGTTGAACATCGATAATTACAATAGGCAATTCCGTCATTACGGCCAGTCCGATAGCCTCCGACTTCAGTGCAAGTCCCGGGCCGGAAGTGGAAGTAACTGCAAGGTAGCCTGCAAAACTTGCACCAAGAGCTGTACAAATCCCTGCAATTTCATCTTCCGCCTGGAAACTCTTTACACCCAAATCTTTACGGGCTGCCAGTTCTTCAAGTATTCCGGTTGCCGGAGTAATCGGATATGATCCGATAAATAGCTTTAATCCTGCTTTTTCGGCTGCTGCCATTAAGCCCCAGGCGGTTGCTGCATTCCCGCAAATATTCCTGTATGTGCCTTTTGCAATCGGGGCAGGATTTATCCTAACAACGGGAGTTAATGCTTCAATGGTCTCGGCGTAATAGTATCCCGCACGAAGGGCGATTTTATTAGCCTCGGCTATTTCTGGTCTCTTGCTGAATTTTTTCTCAAAATATTGCTCGGTATATTTAAGCTTGCGGTCAAACATCCAGTAAACCATTCCGAGAGCAAACATATTTTTAGTCCGCAGTACTGATTTTGGATCCAGTCCGAGATTTTTAAGTGCCTCCCTGACCATTGAAGATATTGGCGCTGCAATTATATTAAAACTGTCGAGCTTTTCTTCGATAACAGGATCTTTCATATAACCTGCTTTCTCAATATTCTTATCGGTGAAATTATCTTTATCAAAAATAATAGTGCCGCCTGGCTTTGTCCATCTTGGCATTGGCTTTAATTGCTGCAGGATTCATTGCCACGAGTACATCGGCATAATCGCCGGGAGTATTTATTTCGGAATGGCCCAGATGAACCTGGAAACCCGGAGACTCCTCCAACCGTACCCTGAGGTGCTCGGATCTCTGCCGGATAATCAGGGAAAGTCGAAAGATCATTTCCAAACAAAGCCGCCGTATCAGAAAAAAGAGTACCAGTCAGCTGCATCCCGTCTCCCGAATCACCCGAAAACCTGATGACAACCTCTTCCCTTTCAATCACATTAGATTTTTTACCCATGATGTTTACTTATATTATTAAAAGTGAACAAGATTCTGTAAACTGCTCCAACCTGAAACTTACAAAATTAACTTAATTAATAATCAAATAATCACCTGATTATTCTTTAGTGTTCATGATATTGATCATGTTTTGAGATCTGACCCTTTTTGTCCCGGTAGTAACCGGATTTCGGTATAACCAATGGTTATTGGCAGGCTGGTCTGCGTAATTCTGTGAAAGTTTTTACTTTTTCAACAACTTTTTAATGTTCAATTCCAGATATCAGCTTTCTTAAGATTTATCTCACCTTCAAAAAACATCCTTGCAATTTTCTCAAAAAAGGATGTGTAATCTGAGACGAAAAACTGGTCCTTTACTTTTCCGGTATCGTTCAGCAGATTGTTTTTATCAAGAGTTTCCCTCAAGCATGAGTGAAACGGTTCTGGCCGAATCAATCACCTCTACGTCAAAGTTAAAAAATTTACTTATCTGGTTTTTTATTATAGGATAATGGGTACATCCAAGAACTAAGGCTTCTATACCTGACAGGACTTCATTTGAAAGGTAAGTCCGTATTATTGCATTGCTTATATCATCGAAAATAAATCCTTCCTCAATCATTGGAACAAGCAACGGTGTCGCCATCGAAATGACTTTTGTACGGGGTGTTTTCTTTCTGAGTTTATCGTCATATGTGCCCGACATTATTGTTCTTTTAGTGCCGATAACTCCGATCTTGCTGAAATTCCTGGTCTCCAGGTAATCCACAACCGGATCAATAACATCTAATCATGATAGTTTTGTCGCGGAACTCCTGTTTCAGTGTGTCAAATGCAGAAGCCGATGCTGAATTACACGCAACAAGTACAACTTTTGAATTATGATTTAAAAGAAATTCGGTGATTTTCCTTGAATAGTATTTTATCGATTCTGCCGATTTGTCTCCATAAGGCAGATGGGCCGTATCGCCGAAATAGACAAGGCTTTCTCCCGGAAGGATTTGTTTAATTGCATGTGCAACTGTCAGTCCTCCTACTCCGGAGTCAAAAATTCCAATTGGTTGCTCTTTCAATTTCGGTACTATATTAAAAAAATGACCATCCGCGAGCTGGCAGATGGTCACAGGTTTATTATCTGCAAGCTATTTTAATCCAAGTTTTCCTTTAGCCAGTGCCATAACGTTTGTGCTTTTTGTTTCGTCATAGTAAATTACCTGATTCTGTGAAAGATCGAAGATATAAATAAATCCATTTTCCTTTCCGACATCTTTGATAGCCTTGTCGGCTTTTTCTGTAATTGGAGTAAACAAAGCCACCTGTTTTTCCTGCAGCTGAGTCTGGGCATTTGTCTGAAAGTCAGTCAGCCTTTTCTGATAATCCTGCAATTCCTGCTCTTTGGTCTGACGAACAAGATCGGTAAGGTTTTTGCTCTCCTTGAGATAAGCTTCAGCTTTATTGTTGTACTCTACCTGTAGAAGTTCCATGGCATTTGAAAGTTCTGTATTCAGTTTTTCAAGACTGACTCTTGCCGAGTCAAATTCAGGCATGGCCTGGATGAGTTCATTCCTGTTAATGTGCCCAAATTTAAAGCTCTGTGCGATAGCATTCTGACCTAAAAAAGTGAATATGATGACAAGAGCTGTTAATCCGATAAATCTTTTCATGTTAAACGTTGTTTTACTGAATTTTTGCAAAAGTAATTAATTAATTTTTATAACCTAATTTTTCGAGAACCTGGTCGCTGATATCAAATTTAGGATTAGCGAATAGAATGTTCCCTCCTGAAGCCGTATCAAAAATGGCAGCATAGCTTCCTTCTGCCGCTATTGTTTTAATGGCTTTAAGTATTTCATCCTGAATCGGTTTGACAAGCTCTTCCCTTTTTTTGAAAAGTTCACCCTCGACTCCAAAGTATTTGTTCTGAAGATCTTTCATCTCCTTTTCCTTGGCTATGATAGCTTCTTCCCTTTTCTTTTTCATGTCCTGTGAAAGAAGGACCACTTCGTTCTGATATGATTTGTACATTTGTTCAACAACTGCATACCCGTCGGCGACTTCTTTTTCCCATTGTTTTGAAAGATTATCAAGCTGTTCCTGGGCTTTATTGAAAGCAGGAATATTCTTCCTGATATATTCAGAATCCACAAATGCATATTTCTGAGCTGCAGCAAAAGCTGAAGTCATTATTGCAAGTGTTAATATGACAATTATTCGTTTCATAGCGATGTTTTTTAAGATTTTAATAATTAAAACTGCTGACCTATAACAAAATGAAATTGTGAATGATTTGCATCCGGATAAGTGATCGGATCGGCGACCGGATCAAAGCCGTAACCCCAGTCAATGCCGAGCAGTCCGAACATCGGGAGGTTCGCCCTTAATCCTATTCCAGCTGAGCGATTCATTTTAAAGGGATTAAATTCGTTAAGTCTGTACCATGCCTTTCCTGCTTCAAGAAAAGCAAGAGCAAATATTGTGGCCTGCTGGTTCAGTGAAATGGGATACCTGAGCTCAAAAGTAAGCTTCGAATAAACGTTTCCGGTTGGTGAACCGCTTTTCCTGTCTGTTGGTGTAAGAGATCCGTCGGTATAACCGCGAAGGGCTATTATTTCACGTCCGTATAAACTGTAACCGGTCATACCGCTTCCTCCCAGATAGAAATTTTCAAAGGGAGACGGACCGATTTGCTTGTTGTAATACCCAAGGTATCCGAAGGCGAATTTGGCGTTAAGAATTAATTTAGTGTCAGATGTTACAGGGTAAAAATAATCCGCTTTGAAGGTCCATTTGTGGAATTCAATCCATTTATATTTTTCCTGATCTTCTGCACCTACATAATTTTTGCCATTTATGAGCGAATATGGGGGAGTAATTTGCAATGTCAGCGTAAATGTAGATCCGCTCCTTGGATATATAAGGTTGGGGCTGGTTGAGAACCTTGTCAGCTTTGTTGTAAGACTAAGCAGGTTAGAGGTTCCGTTTGAAAAAAGGAAATGGTAATATGTGAAATCGTTAAGCTTGTACCTCTGATAGCTAAGTTCGCCGTAAACGGAGAAAAAATCATCAGGCCATTCCAGCCTTTTACCAAGTCCGATGGATGCCCCATCCATTATCATTGACTGATAATTACTTGCACCTTTCTTCCTGCCGTTGGTCATCAATGACCTGAAGAGGGAAACTGAAAATGAATTGGGTTTATTTCCTCCGAGCCATGGTTCGACGAACGACAGGTTGTACGATTGGTACAGACGCCCGTTCGACTGGGCCCTGATGCTCAGCGATTGCCCGTCGCCTGATGGATAAGGTCTCCACTCCTTCAGATTGAAGAAGTTACGCATTGCAAAATTATTAAACCTTACCCCTATTGTTCCCACAAGCATTCCGGCTCCCCAACCGCCCGATATCTCGAACTGGTCGTTTGCCTTTTCCTCAAGCTTGTAAAGCAGATCAACGGTTCCGTTAGCGGGATCAGGAACTACATTCGGATCAATTTTTTCAGGATCAAAATGACCCAGAACACCAAGCTGACGGATGGACCGGATTATTTTATCCTTGCTGAAAAGATCCCCGGGCAGGGTATACAGCTCACGTCTTGCAATATGTTCATTGGTCCGTGTATTACCTGAAACAATAATATTATTCAGATATGCCTGTTCACCTTCATAAATCCTCACCTCAAGATCAACAGAATCATTTTCGACCTTTGATTCAACCGGAGTCAGCCTCGAAAAAAGGTATCCGTAATCCTGATACAAATTACTAACGGCATCCTGAGCGCCGCTTGAGCCATTAAGCCTGTCAGCAATATGGGACTGGTTATAAACTGATCCCTTTTTGATATTAAGTACTTTCTCAAGATCTTCTTTCTTATAAACACTGTTCCCAACCCAATCGACATTTCTTAAAAAATACTGTTTCCCCTCATCAATCCTGATCTTAAGTCCAACACGGTCCTCAGAAACAGGATACAGTGAGTCAGCCAGAATCTTAAAATCCTTGAATCCGTTATCATTATAAAATGTGTTGAGCTTGTCCTTATCTTCTTCGTATTTCTCACTGATATACTTTGAAGGCTTGAAGAAATTAAGATTCTTCTTTTTGGTATTTTTCATTTTATGCCGAAGCTGCTTGGAGGTGAAGTTTTCATTTCCGACGAATGTAATATCGGCAATCTTTACCTTTTCTTTCTTATCGACATCAACGGTGAGAATAATATTATTTGGCTGCGAAGGATCATCCTTCTGAATGAAGTCAACGGTAATATTCAGGAATCCTTTTTCGATAAAGTGGTCACTAATTATTTTCTTTGTATTATTCAGGAGATAAGAAGTCAGCTGTGAACCAACCGGCATATTTATTTTTTCAGCCAGGTCCTGAATTTCGGAGTTTTTTAATCCGTTGTACTTTACCGATGAAATACGTGGTCTTTCCTGAAGCGCGATGTCGAAATAAACTGTGTCGGCTACAGTTTTGATAATGTTTACCCTGACATCCGAAAAAAGGCCCTGTTGCCATAATTTCTTTACGGCTGTGGTAATCGCATCACCTGGTACCGTCACTTCCTGACCGATCCTCAGTCCTGAAATTCCGATAAGTGCATTTGTATCCAGAAATCTTACGCCCGAAACCGAAACTCCACCGATTATAAAATCATCGCTGGTAGTGTAATCGATAATCTGCTGTTTCTCCTGCGACAAAATAATATTGCTTACCAGGATCAGGGATACCGCCAGAATTATGCTTTTTAATCTATTAATCACTATCATACCCTCATTTATCCAAAAGCTGTTCACTTGTTTTTCCAAATCTTCTTTCTCTTTTCTGGTAGTCAATTAATGCCTTATAAAATTCTTCCTTACCAAAATCGGGCCAAAGTATTTCCGTGAAATACAATTCAGTATAAGCCAGCTGCCATAAAAGGAAGTTGCTAATCCTGACTTCTCCGCTGGTTCTGATCATTAATTCAGGATCCGGAATGCCGGATGTGGTAAGATACTGACCGAATTTATTCTCATCAATGGAATCAGGATCGACCTTCTTGTCAAGGATCTCCGCTGAAAGTTTTTTTGCAGCCTCAGTGATCTCCCATCGCGAGCTGTAGCTCATTGCAATGATAAGGTTAAGTCCTGTGGCCCGGGAAGTCAGGTTGATTGTTTCAATCAGCCTGTTTTTCACGTCACTTGCAAGGCGTTCTGTATCGCCAATAGCAGACAGCCTGATATTGTTTTTTAAAAGTGTATCAGTTTCGTCGTTAAGCGACCGGACCATAATGCCCATTAAGGCAGAGACCTCCTCATCGGGCCTTCCCCAGTTTTCAGTCGAGAACGCATAAAGGGTCAGGTAGCCTATCCCCAATTCCGCGGCTGCTTCAATGATTTCCCGGACTGCATTTACTCCCTGCTGGTGGCCAAAAATCCTGTCCATACCCCTTTGCCTGGCCCACCTTCCATTTCCATCCATAATTATTGCAATATGGCATGGGAGTCTGTCAGTAATGATCTCTTCTTTAAGCGACATAACTTAACGCCTTCTTGATTCATCCACATCCTTAAAAGCCGGGCAACCTGCAAGTTTGTTATATATTTTCCACGTAAATGATATCCCTGCAAATGAATACCAGTCATTATTGTGGAGCCAGGCTCTGTGATCCGGATCTACATTATCTACCAAGCCGTCAAAGTTATCATAAAAAGTCTTACGAAAACCATATTCTACTTCAAGACCAAGGTTTTTATATATATTTATCTTAAAACCAAGCGAAAAAGGAATAACCGGGACATAAGTAAGTGAAGTGGTATTTATAAAAGCAATCCCTGCACCTCCGGCAATGTACGGAGTATAATTCCATCTCTTGCCCTGTGTGGAGTATGGAAGAAAATTAAATTCAAACTGCACTGCCCATTCACCTACAGCACCTGAAAATGAGGCAGAGTCCGCCGGAAACACATTATTTTTAAAATCGAGTCCGTTTGCTTTAAGTCCGCCAATAAAAATATTCGTTCTCAGAGCCTGTCTCGGATGAAAATTATACCTGTAAAATATTCCGGCTGCAGGAAGGGGAGAATAAAACAAGCGATTTGTGTTTATATCCCCAAGATACGAGGATACGCCTCCAAAAATACCATAATCAGCGCTACGCTGACCTGATACTGAAAGTGTTAAAAGTATTAAGAAAATAAATCCAGTTATTTTTTTCATCCAACCTGATCCAGCTCATTTTCACCTGAAAGAGGGCAGGCCGCGCGGACCTGTTTTCAGCTTATAGGTAACGGTAAAATTTAAGAAATAGTATACGTCCCTGGCTTTGGAATATTGTGATGTATAACCGTCAAGATAGTCGGTAAAAGCATATCTGGCCCCCAATTCAAGTCCGAAATTTATATTTGGCGTGTAGATTAAGGTTGTACCAATGCCACCCGGGAGAACAAGGTTAAACCCGTTTTTCGTTAAACCCCTTTCCTCTAAAGCATCATTTCCCTTAACGCTAAAAGCTACTCCTCCAAATCCGGCAAATGCATAAAAATCGAGCGACGCAAGCATGGTCCACAGACTTTTACCTTTCAAAAAAAGGTAACTGCTTTCATATTTGTTCTTAATAAAATAATATTCCATCATTAAAGCAGGTTCAAACAAAGAGGTTGTGGATTCGTACACCCTGCCTTCATTCGACCCACGGGCATCGGTCGCGTGAAGCATTGCATAGGTCAGGCTCAATCGTGTGTTAACGGTTCTTGAAAGCCTGTATCTCAGGTTGGCGTTAAGATCAAATCTGGTTTGCCTGTAACTCAAATCTTTGAAGCCCAGAAAGTTTTTACCAATGCTATACCCTCCGATATCCGGGAATGAAAATGACGGTCCCAATCCGAATTCTGCTTCCCAGCGTCTGAGTTTCCATAGCTGGGCATCAGATAGTTGTACTGTAAAACAAGCTATTACAATGATGAAGAATAAGCGTTTCATTTTGATTGGGTTTAGTAAACTATTACAAATATAGTAATCTAAATTTAAACAGCACGCCGGATAAAACTATTTTAGTTCCTTCTGTCAACCCCCCACATCAGTTTGTTTCTAAGGGTACTGTAAAAATCCCTCCCCTTTAACATCACTGTTTTCAGCTTGCCCGGCGATCTTTCAATATGAACTTCCTCGCTGAAAGGCAGCCTTCTCGATCTGGAATCACAGGTTGCGATATACTCTTTGCTGCGGCCTTCGACAACCATCCGAAGGCTGCCCTCTCCCGACAGGATAATGGGCCTGATAGTCAGATTATGAGGCGAGATCGGCGAAATTATTATGCTTTTGTCCTCAGGAGATAAAATAGGTCCTCCGACACTCAGGTTATAGGCTGTCGAACCCGTTGCAGTTGAAACTATCAATCCATCAGCCCAGTAAGTATTGAGATATGTGCTGTTATTATAAACATTAATAGTAATCATGCTGGGATCAGCTTTTTGAATGGTTATTTCATTAAGGGCTACAGGTGATTCTTCCCCGAATAATCCTGAAGGATGTGTTATCCTGATCAGGGTTCTTTCGACTATCTCATACTCCCCTTTGCAAAGAAGATCGATGGAACGACCTATTTCATCTTCTGATATATTTGCCAGAAATCCCATCCTGCCTGTGTTCACTCCGGCAATCGGAATCCCGAAATCTCTCACTTTAAGTACTGTCTCAAGGAAGGTACCATCACCACCAACGCTCAGCACAAGGTCAGGAAGCTTCTTAAGAGTGTGAAGATCGCTGAATCGCTCAATAAGTTCCCCGCCAGGACACGAATCTTCATCTATCGATCTCTGGTACAACTGTATCCTGATACCCCGCCTGCAGAATTCATTTATGAGCCTTTTAACTCCTTCAGTGGTTTTCGGGTTGTTTTCCTTACTGTAAATTGCAACTGTCGAGCAGCATGATTTATCACATATTCAAATACTTCATTAAAAGATCGAACCGCTCAGAATAAAACCGGTCCATTTCGTCATCAGATGTAACCCAGGTCTTTACTTCATAATTATAGCGTTCAAACGTCCTTATAACGGATGTCAGGTCATTCGTATTTAGCTTGATTGTCACTTCAAGCCTGGTTGAATCAGGCGGTGATGTAATATACATGCTCAGTACTTTAACATTATTGCCCTCAACAATTTGGGCAATCTGAGAAAGAGAATAATCCCTTTCAATAAGCTCAAGTACAAGTATTCCGCCTGGCTGCTCCATCGAGGAAATTCCTGCGAGATAACGTACCAGATCGGTCGTGGTAATTACTCCTTTGTAATGTAACTTTTCATCAAGAACAGGAACTACTGTAAGTTTTAGCCTCGAAGCAAGTCCGATTACCTCAAAGAGGTGCTGTTCTGTCTTGACATATGGTTTTAATAATGTAAGCGAATGGTTACCTATTGGCTCTTCAGGCTGATTCATATCGTAAATATCAGAATCAGAGATCAGTCCAAGAAAATCCTGATTATTCACAATAGGAAGGTGAGATATCCTGAATATCTCCATCCAGTTCAGTGCGGTCTGCCCCGAATCGGATGTTTTAAGTGACGGTATTACCTGCGATATTAAGTCTTTTGCAACCATAAAAATGGACTGCCTGCTTAAATTTCAACTAAAATAAGAAAAAAAAAGCCAGTTGTTGTACATTTGCAACACAATACAATACGGATATTCATCATTTTTATTATGACAAAGTTAAGTGTAAATATTAATAAGATTGCCACTTTACGGAACGCAAGGGGTGGAAATATTCCAAATGTAAAAACCGCAGCTATAAAATGTGAGCTCTTTGGTGCGGATGGAATAACGGTTCACCCTCGGCCTGACGAGCGACATATAAGGTACGCGGACGTTCTGGAAATCAGGCCAATAATAACTACAGAATTTAATATTGAAGGTTATCCTTCCGACAGCTTCATTAAGCTGGTCCTGTCTGCAAGGCCCGATCAGGTAACGCTCGTCCCCGATGCCCATGATGCAATCACATCCAATGCCGGCTGGGATACCGGGAGATTCAGGCTTTTTCTTACTGAGATTGTTTCAACATTTAAAAAAGAAGGTATCAGGACTTCCATCTTTGTCGACACCCAACCTGAAAACATCGAAAATGCAGCTTTGACCGGCACCGACAGGATTGAACTATATACTGAACCCTATGCATCGGGATTTGATGCAAATGCACCGCTGGCAATAAAACCTTTCCTTACAGCTGCAACCATCGCACGTGATGCCGGTCTCGGTGTTAATGCGGGCCATGACCTCAACCTTGATAATCTAAGGTATCTTCCATCAGAACATACCCTGGATCGAGGAGGTTTCCATAGGACATGCACTTATCTCCGATGCTCTCTACCTTGGGCTTGAAAATACAATTCAGATGTATAAGAGGCAACTGGCTGACTGATACCGGGTATGAAATTATTCTTCAGAAAATACGGAAATGGACCTCCTTTAATTATTCTTCACGGACTATACGGTTCTTCTGATAACTGGATAACAATCGCAAGAAATCTTAGCAACAGTTTTACAATTTTCCTTCCCGATCAGAGAAATCACGGTATCTCTCCTCACAGCGATGTACATGACTACGATTCAATGAAAAATGATCTGAACGAACTGGCCGGCGATCTTAAGCTCGATAAATTTTTTCTTGCCGGTCACAGCATGGGAGGCAAGACTGCAATGACTTTTGCCTTGACCTGGCCCGAAAAACTGAATGGTCTGCTTATTGCTGATATTTCTCCTTTGAAAAGAGAAAGCAGGAACAGTGAAGTCTCTTCCCGGCATCTTGAAATCCTCAATACGATTCTCTCAATGGACCTGTCGGGGTTTACATCGCGACCCGAAATCGAATCCTTTTTAGTCTCCAGGATCAGATCTGAAGAAACAAGAGGATTAATCATGAAAAACATAAAAAGGGAACCTGATAACTCTTTTGCCTGGAAAATAAATGCACCTTCCCTGCTGAAAAACTTTGACAGGATACTTGAAAAAATCGAATTCAACAGAAACAATCAATTCCGAAATTACAGGATTTCCTGTTTATTTCCTGAAAGGTGAGTTCTCTGATTACCTTCCGGAAGAAAGATTTCGGGAATATTCTGAAAATTTTCCCTGCTGCAGAATTTATTACTATTCCGGGTGCTGGGCACTGGATCCATTCAGATAATCCTGAAATGGTAACAAGTGCTTTCCTGAAACTTCTCAGTTAATATTGATCAGAAAATAGTTACGGAATCAACCTTATCCGGTTCAATAAAGGGGAGATTCATAAATCTGAGCAGGACCTGAGCTACTGCGAGAACATCTTTTTCACAATACCTCACAATTCGTTTTATGTCATGCTCATCCCAGTAGATCCTCGCCACCATGCTTCCGTCAATATCATCTTTCGGTGAGGGGATGCCGAGAATCGAGGTTAAAAGATCAAGGGAAGTATAACTTTTGTAATCCCCAAATTTCCATAGTTCAAGTGTGTCCAGCAACTTGACTTCCCAGGGTTTTTTCCCGGCATTGTCGAGTATTTCAGGTATGATTAACTTGTTTATTATCATCCTTCTGGCAATATACGGATAATCAAATTCCTTTCCGTTATGTGCACACAGCAATGCTTCCCTGTTCTTTGAGAATTTATTCAGCATTGAAGAAAATTGTAAAAGAAGATCTTTCTCATCATCGCCATAAAATGACTTAAGTCTGAAGCCGAATGGATTTTTTTCCTTTATGAATCCTGCAGAAATGCAGATTATTTTTCCGAATTCCGCATAAATCCCTGCTTTATCGTAAATGTCTGCTGCAGATTGTTCTTCACTTTTTATCTGTTTTGATTTCTTTTCCCAGTGGGACCGGGCTGTCGGGTCAAGATTATCAAATGCAGGAAACAGTGGGGTACTGTTTCAATATCAAGGAATAAAATATCCTCAGGTTTAACGTTTGCAGCATGGTTTATAATTTTTTCTTCACAGGTGTTTTTCAATTATTGAAATAAGTACTTCAATGCCTACCTGGTTTTCTCCTCCGCCAGGTATTATTATGTCGGCATAGCGTTTGGACGGTTCAATAAACTGAAGATGTGATGGTTTTACGGTATCATGGTATCTTTCAAGGACCATAAGAACTGAACGGCCCCTTTCGACAATATCGCGTTGGATGACTCTTCCCGAGACGGTCATCAGCATCAGCATCGACAAAAACTTTGATATCAAGCATATCTCTTAGTCCGCTGTCGGCCAGTATTAGTATTCCTTCAACGAGCACCACCCTTGCCGGACGGACCGTAATAGTCTCCTTTGCCCTCAGACAGGTCAGATAGGAATAAATCGGCATTTCAATGCTCTGACCTCTTTTTCAGTTTTTCAAGATGGTCTATAAGAAGGCTGAATTCAAGAGAATCGGGATGATCAAAATTAATTTTCTGTCTTTCCTCAAGAGGGATATGTCCGTTATCTTTATAATAAGCATCCTGAGGTATAAGTATAACCTCCTCATTGGGAAGTCTTTCCATCACCTTCTTTACAACGGTTGTTTTTCCGGAACCGGTGCCGCCGGCTATTCCGACAATAAGCATTTATTTATTAAATTTGTGACATAAAACAATTTATCAAAAATAACAATTTGACTGAAGAAATGCCTGTAGTATCTAGAGTTTGAAGTGTCTAAATTTAAAAATCAGATAAACTAAAGTATTCCGGGCACTTTTCATACCCGGGCACTTAAACCCCAGTAATAACGTTAACTTCAAACATCATTGGAATGTCAGAATTATATCCCTTAAAATTTGAACCCATATTAAAAGAAAAGATCTGGGGAGGCGATACGCTGTCAGGAATTTCGGGAAAAATGGAGAAAATCTTAAAAATGTAGGTGAAAGCTGGGAATTGTCAGCAGTCTCGGATAACCTGTCTGTTGTCAGCAACGGATTCCTTGCCGGAAACAATATTGAGGAAATAATTGAAGTATACATGGGTGATATTACCGGTGAAGCGATATTCGAGAAGTTTGGAAACGAGTTTCCGCTTCTGATCAAACTGATCGAAGCAAAGGAAGATCTTTCAGTTCAGGTGCATCCCGGCAACGACCTGGCAAAAAAGCGGCATAACGCTTACGGAAAGACCGAAATGTGGTATATCCTGCAAAGCGAAAAAAATGCAAGGATCTACACTGGACTTTTAAAAGACGTAACGTTGGAACTTTATATCAATTCCCTGAATAATAACACTATCCAGGACATTTTAAATATAGAAAACGTTGAACCCGGAGATACCTTTTTTATTCCTGCAGGTACCGTACACGCAATTGGCGCCGGTACCGTTCTTGCCGAGATACAGCAAACCTCCGATATAACATACAGGATTTATGACTGGGGAAGGAAGAATGAAAAAGGGGAGTCAAGGGAACTTCATACCGGTCTGGCGCTAGATGCAATTGATTTCAAGTCACCTGCCAGGAAAAAAATCAGGAAAGAAGTTCCTGAAAACAAGCCGGTAAACCTTATCAGTTGTGAATTCTTCGACACTAATATTATCCATTTCAATAAACAGATTGAACGCGACTATAACCTTATTGATTCTTTTGTTGTTTACCTTTGTACCGAAGGTAAATTTTCAATCCGCTGGGACGAAAAATCAGAGTCGGCATCGAAGGGAGAAACTCTCCTTTTGCCTGCCATGATACGGAATGTTGTCCTGGTGCCGGAGTCTGATGCATCATTGCTTGAAATTTACATTAATACTGAATCGTATAAATCATAAGTTATTATGAAATATCCATGATTAAAAAGTAAAATCACAAACCGAAATGATTATTCATGGATATTCCCTGTCTGCCGACAGGCAGGCATCTGACAATTAAAAAACAAATTATAAAAAGATGAAAAAAATCAATATTTGCATTTCTGTTTGCTGCGTGTTTCTTCTTGCTTCAGGATGTTCGGGAAAAGGATCAGCCAGTAAGAAGGCAATAGCTGAAACGGATACAGTTACAGTGCCGGATACAGGTTATACAGGAATAAAGAAGTTCTACAGCAGAAATCGACTGATTAAGCAGATCACATTTGAAAACGGAGTCAGGAATGGTGAGATGAAATCATTTTACGAGGGCGGACAACTATATCAGACATTCTGGTACAAAAACGGGCTCAGGGAAGATTCTGCAACGTGGC
This sequence comes from uncultured Bacteroidales bacterium, assembly GCA_963831935.1. Lineage (GTDB taxonomy): Bacteria > Bacteroidota > Bacteroidia > Bacteroidales > VadinHA17 > LD21. The sequence continues at coordinate 641,976 of CAWHSH010000004.1, read as the reverse complement.
ACTACCTTGAAGGACAGGTGTTCAGATCCACACCTTATAAACATGATACTATTGACGGAACACAGAGGCAATATTATCGTAACGGCAAGATAAAAGCCAGGATATACTTTGTCAAAGGGAAGCGTGTCCCTCTGATTGAGGAATTTACCCAGGATGGAAAGCTGGTAAAAGGATATCCCGACATTCTCTACACTTTCAATGATGATTACAGTACTGCCGGTAAATTCAGGGTTAATCTGGAATTGTCCGATAAATCCCCGAAGGTGAAGTTTTACCGGGGTGAATTTATCAACGGCGTTTTTGATTCGGTGAAATGTGCGGGAATCAAAACTGTAGACGGTAAGGCATCTGTGGATCTTAAAAAGACAGGGACTCCCCAGGTAAACAGTATAGGTATTATTGCTGTTTCTATTACTAATTTCGGAAACAATTATATTACCTATAAAAAGATTGAACTTCCGTATAAAGACCTGAAATAAGGACACCGGTGATGATAATCCGCACAGCTTCATATGTAAGGAGCAGTACTTCACTCGCACAATGTCCCGAATCACTGAAGCCTGAATTTGGATTTATCGGACGCTCAAATGTGGGAAAATCTTCACTTATCAATTTCCTTACCGGGAACTCAAAGCTGGCTAAAATATCAGGAACTCCGGGGAAGACCAGAACAATAAACCATTTTTTAATAAACGACAGCTGGTATATTGCCGATCTGCCTGGCTATGGCTTTGCAAGGGTGCCATTGAAGTTGAGGGAAACATGGATGAGGAACGTTAAAGAGTATATTCTTAAAAGAGAAAACCTTGCATGCCTGTTCGTACTTATTGATTCAAGGCTTAAACCCCAGAATTCCGATCTCATGTTCATGGAGTTTCTTGGTATGAATCAGGTCGCCTTTGCAAGGGTTTTCACAAAAACCGACAAGCTAAGTGGCGGATCTCTAGATAAGGCAATCCTTGGTTACAGCGTCGAAATGCTTAAAAAATGGGAATCACTCCCACCGACTTTTATTTCATCAACTGTTAATAAGACCGGCAGGGAAGAGATCCTGAATTTCATAGAAGAAACTATCAACAATTTTTCAAATACAGTTTGATATCCTTGGGATTTTTTAATTTTGCAGATTAAAGATTTCTTTTTAATCCAGCAAAAACACAACAGAATGTACGGAAAAGCTCCCATGAAAATTTTTTCCTGCAGGGCTTCCCAACATCTGGCTCAGAAGATTGTCGCTGAGCTGGGCGTTGAACTCGGAAAAAGTTCAGTTACTGAATTCAGCGATGGTGAATTTCAGCCTTGCTTTGACGAATCTGTCAGAGGCGATATGGTATTTATCATTCAGTCAACAAATCCCCCTGCTGAAAACCTTTTTGAACTTCTCCTGATGATCGATGCCGCAAAAAGAGCTTCGGCGTATAAAGTTATTGCTGTTATCCCCTATTACGGTTTTGCCAGGCAGGACAGAAAGGACAGGCCGCGTGTTTCAATCGGTTCAAAACTGTCTGCAGATCTTCTTGGTACTGCCGGAGTTGACCGCATTATCACAATGGATCTGCATGCAGATCAGATCCAGGGATTTTTCAATGTTCCTGTTGATCACCTGTTCGGTTCAGCAATATTTGCGCCTTATATTGAAAACCTTAAACTCGAAAACCTTACCGTTTCTGCACCTGATATGGGTGGCTCCAAAAGAGCCAATGCCTATTCAAGGCATCTCCAATCGGAAATGGTATTATGCTATAAACTGCGCAAGAAACCAAATGTTATCGAGGAAATGTCGGTTATTGGAGATGTGGAAGACCGGAATGTCGTGATAATTGACGATATGGTTGATACAGCCGGAACCCTTGTTCTTGCTGCACAGATCATGAAGGAAAAAGGAGCTAAAAGCATCAGGGCTTTCGCAACTCATCCGATCCTTTCAGGCAATGCTGTTGAGAGGATTGACCAATCGCCCATCACCGAACTTGTTGTGACCGATTCCGTACCTTTCGTGAACAGATCCGACAAAATAAAGGTCCTTTCGGTTGCTGAAATATTTGCCAAAGTCATCCAGGCAGTAAATCTTAATCAGTCAATAAGCACAAGTTTTGTATTCTGATTCCTTTGTAATATATTTGCAATCCGATTTTTATTACTAATGTAGAACGTGTAATGGGGAGTTCCATTATTAAAAACTCTGAGTAGCACAATAACACTTATCAAATGAAAACAATTGAAATTAAGGGATCTTTAAGGACAGAACTGGGGAAGAAAAATTCAAGGGAAACCAGAAAAGCAGGAAATGTACCATGTGTGATCTATAAGAAGGATCAGAATATCCACTTTTTTGCACACGAAAACAGTTTCAAGAACCTGATCTATACCCCGGATGCTCATATTGTCAGGCTAAACCTTGACGGCGAAGAGCATAAAGTTGTGCTTCAGGACGTTCAATACCACCCGGTAACTGATAAAATCATCCACATTGACTTCATGGAAATTGCTGATAATAAGCCGATTGTGATTAGTATTCCAATTAAAATAACAGGTGATTCAGTCGGAGTCAAAGCAGGCGGAAAACTAAGAGTCAAAAAGAGACACCTCAAGGTTAAGGGCTTTGCAGCAGATATCCCCGAACAACTTCTTGTTGACATTACAGAAGTTAAAATACACCATTCAATAAAAGTCGGGGATCTTGCCTATGACAAGATAGAATTAATCGATCCCAGGATAACTACCGTTCTTTCAGTCGCTACATCGCGTGTTGTTCAGAAAGAGGAGGTTGAAGGTGAAGCCGGCGCAGAAAAACCGGCAGAAGAAACAGGAGATCAGACTGCTGCAGCTGCTGCCCCTGCCGAAGAGAAAAAGAAATAATCTGTTGCTGTCAATAAACAGGCACAATGAAATATCTTATAGTTGGCCTGGGAAATATTGGTGAAGAGTACAAAGATACCCGTCACAATATTGGTTTTACCGTTCTGGATGCATTCGCTGCGGTATTTAAGGCAGAATTCACTGACAGGCGTTACGGTGAGGTTTGTGAGATAAAGTACAAAGGCAGAACCTTTGTGCTCCTTAAGCCGTCAACATTTGTGAACCTTAGCGGGAATTCAGTCCGGTACTGGATGAAGAAGGAAAAAATCCCTGTGGAAAACCTGCTGGTAATTGTCGACGACATTGCTTTGCCTCCAGGGATCATTCGAATGAAACCCAAGGGAAGCGATGGTGGTCACAATGGGCTTGCCCATATTAACACAATCCTCTCCACGACGGAATTTGCCAGGATCAGAATTGGCATTGGTAGCGGATTCAGGAAAGGGGCGCAGGTAAATTTTGTCCTTGGCAAATGGAGTCGTGAAGAAAAGAAGTTTATCGATGAAAGAGTTGCCATTGTTGTTGAAATGATCAAATCTTTCGGCACTGTCGGTACCGACCTCACCATGACAGCATTTAACAAATCGGGAAAAACACGGCTTCCGGTGAATGAGGAGACCAGCCAGGAAAATAAACCGGCAAAGAATAAACAATAACGCCATCATGCCAGTCAGTAAACCGATAAGGATCGATAAATTCCTCTGGTCCGTAAGGATTTTTAAAACCAGAAGCATCGCCTCCGAAGCCTGCAGAAAAGGCAGGATCATTATAAATGACTCACCTGTTAAACCTTCAAGGTCAGTATCCAGGGATGAAATCATCATTGTTAAGAAACTCCCCGTGATCTTCACTTACAGGATAATTGAACCAATTGAAAATCGCGTCTCGGCCAAACTTGTCAGTAATTATATTGAAGACCTTACCCCTGAGAAAGAGAAAGCCAAACTTGATATCGGGCAATCGGGATTTATTGGTTTCAGGGAAAGAGGAACAGGCCGGCCAACAAAAAAGGAAAGAAGGAGCCTTGACAGATTCGTCGAAGATTTTAACGGTCAGTAACGGGTGGTAAAAAGACCTATAATTTGCCGGATACGGAACATTAATTTGATCATGATTGTAGCATTCATAAAGCATTTTTTTAACTTGCAATATACTTTTCGTAGAAAAATTCAGGCAAAATAAACCATCAGGTATCTGTTTAAATTACAAGGTGAATGGGCAGGGAAAATATTGAAAAATATTCTGCAGGCTATGCGCTATTTAAACGGGCTGTTGCTTCCTGGCATGATAATATCTTTTACAGGAAAATAATTATTGTTGGATCGGAAAATATAAATTCTGACCATCATTTGATTTTTGCACCTAATCATCAGAATGCCCTTATGGATGCTCTGGCTGTTCTTTTTACTCATAAAGGACAGCCTGTCTTTCTCGCCAGGGCTGATATCTTCAGGAGAAAGACAATCGCATCTCTTTTATACTTCCTGAAGATTCTTCCGGTATACAGGTTAAGGGATGGATTCAGCGCCCTGAAAGCAAATGATGAAATATTTCTAAAGACAATTGATGTAATAAAAAATAAAAACGGCCTGGTCATACTGCCCGAAGGGGATCACGTAGGTTTCAGGAGGCTGAGACAACTGAAAAAAGGAATTTGCCGCGTTGCCTTTCATGCCGAGGAAGCAACAGGTTTTAAACTCCGCATCGAGGTCATACCTGTTGGAATTGAATTTTCAAACTATACCAGATTTAGACAAGTGCTTACTGTGGTTTATGGGAAACCCATTGAAGTATCAGAGTACCATGAGTTGTATAAGGAGAGCCCTGAAAAAGCTCTGAATGAACTAAGATGGCGTATTGCTTCGGAGATGAAAAAACTAATGGTTCATATTGAATCAGAAGAGGATTATGAGGCGATTGATGAACTCAGGAGCATAATAAACGGCAGATACAGTGATGATATAAAGTACCCTAAGCTCTTCAGGGACAGAAAACTTATAGATAAGCTCAATCAGTTGAAATCTACTGATATTCAAGCCTATAATAAGATCTGTATACTGAGCCTCCAGGTTAAAAGCAAGGCAAAAGATCTTAATTTGAGTTACAGGCTCCTTGAGAAGAAAAAACATCCCCTGGGATGGCTGATTGCCGGACTTGCCGGACTTATTGCTGACATTCCCCGTCTGGCTTTTCGGTAACATTTTCACGCTCACTTTTTTAACATTACCTGAACTGAAGATCCGCAAAACAAAGGATCTCCAGTTTCACAGCACTATCCGGTTCGGGATTTCCCTTGCGCTTGCATTTATATTCCTGCCGGTATACCTGATTATTTGTCTGGTAATTTTTTCCCCATGGTGGCTGGCATTGTTTATCTTTCTGACTATTCCCGTGGCAGGGATTTTTGCATGGAACTATAATATTTTGGTCCGTCGGATAATCGGAGGATTCAGGATAAAAAAGTATATCAGGCAAAAGAATGCCGATTATCTCGTTGTCAGGAAAAATTATGACGAACTGATTGCAAGGGTGTCAGCCCTGAAAGAAAATGAAAAATGAATTTTTTAAAGGTAAAGTAATCTGGATCACCGGTGCATCATCAGGTATCGGCGAAGCTCTTGTTTATGAATTTGCACGACGCGGGGCAAGGCTTATTATCTCGTCAAACGATCTGCCGGGGCTCGAAAGAGTAAAAAGTTCCTGTGGAAACCAATCCGATATGGTAAATTGCATTCCGTTTGATCTTTCCGATATTAAGGGGATTGAAGAACTTATTCAACAACAGATTAACACATTCGGGAAAATCGATTATTTACTGAATATCGGAGGTATAAGCCAGAGATCGAGGATTGAAGAAACACCGTTGTGGCTCGACAGGAAGATTTTTGAAATTAACTTCTTCGGAACAATAGGTTTTACCAAAGCGGTTTTACCTTATATGATCCGTCAGAAGTCCGGACATATTCTTGCAACAAGCAGTATATCAGGAAGGTTTGGATTTCCATTAAGGTCAGCTTATTCCGCTTCGAAGCAGGCGATTCATGGTTTCTTTGAAACTCTTTATCTTGAAAATAAAGTGAATAACATAAAGGTTTCCATTATTATCCCGGGCAGAGTCAGAACGCAGATATCAATGCATGCTCTTGACAGCCGGGGAAAGGAACACGGGAAAATGGATGAAGGCCAGTCTAATGGACTATCCCCTGAAAAAGCAGCAAAAATCATCATCAGGGGAATAATCAGGGATAAAAGGGAAATTCTAGTTGGAAGAGGTGAGTTAGCACTATTGTATATCAGACGTATTTGTCCATGGCTTTTTTTCAGAATCGCAGATAAAGTAAAATCCTACATAACATAATTTAAAATTATTACAATGAAAGGATATCATATTGGAGGAATCCAGCAGATTGGGATCGGGGTTGAGAATTTTGAAGAAGCATGGAACTGGTACATCAGGGTGTTAGGGATGGATTGCCGAATTTTTGAGGAAGAAGCTGAAGCCAAACTTATGCTGCCGTTTACCGAAGGAAAACCAAGGAAAAGACATGCTGTCCTGGCATTGAACCTTCAGGGCGGGGGTGGCTTTGAAGTTTGGCAGCACAAAGGGAAAGTGCCTGAACAAATCAAGGAAGAGATCAGGATCGGCGATCTGGGTATACTAATCTGCAAAATAAAAGTAAAAAACATTGATGAAGCTTATTCCTTTTTTGATAAGAACAAGGTTATGCTTCTATGCCAGCCTGTTATGGATCCGGCAGGCAAGAAAACCTTCTTTTTAAAGGATCCGTTCGGAAACGTTTTTCAGATGGTTGAGGGAACCGGCTGGTTCAGGGATGAAAACAAAGTAGGCGGCGGGTCCTATGGTGTAATAATCGGGGTAACGGATATAGACAAATCAAGGGCTGTTTATTCCGATATCCTTGGATATGATGAGGTTGTTTATGATTCCACGGGAACTTTTTCTGATCTGCTGTCGCTGCCCGGCGGAAATAACGAGTTTCGCAGGGTACTTCTTAAAAGATCAGAGCCGTTTTCAGGATACTTCAGCAGAATGTTCGGAGAGAGTGTAGTTGAACTTGTAAGCATTCCAGGGAAAACGGGCAGAAGGATTTACAGGGATCGCATGTGGGGTGATCCAGGATTTATTCATATTTGTTTTGATATCTGGGGAATGGATGAATTGAAAAGTTATTGTGCAAATGCAGGATTTCCTTTTGCTGTCGACAGTAAACTCAGTAAAGAAGGAAGCAGCTTCGACATGGGCGAAGCAGCCGGCCATTTTGCCTATATCGAGGATGCCGACGGAGTTTTAATTGAATTTGTAGAAACTCATAGGATACCTGTGCTGAAAAAACTCGGATGGTATATAGATCTCAGGAAACGGAATTCCTACAGGCCGCTGCCTGACTGGGTACTAAAGACATTAAGATTTTCAAGGGTAAAGAAACCTTAATCAGGTTCCTGATATCGTCTGCACCTCCTTTAATACACGCATAACATTTCCGCCCCATATCTTTGCAATATCAGTTTTTGAATACCCGCGGCGCAATAATTCAACTGTGATGTTTTTCATATCAGCAACTGTCATGCATCCGGTAACTCCTCCCCCTCCGTCAAAATCGGTACCGATGCCTACATAGTCTGTCCCAATCACCTGAACCACATGGTCAATGTGATCTACAACATCTTTTACAGTTGCAAGTTTTTCATATTTGTTCCTTATCTCCCGGTATTCAGCACGCATGGCTTTCCTTTGATCATCAGTAAGTTTGCTGTAATCATCGTACCTCGATCTTAATTCATTAATCTTCGCTTCCATCTCGGGATTCGGATCAGGAGTCCTGATATATTCGCTCAGTATGCAGATCTGGATCACTCCGCCGTTTTCCTTAAGAGAAAGAAGCATATCATCTGTTAAATTTCGCGGACTTTCGCATAATGCCCGGCATGATGAATGTGAGGCAATAACCGGAGCTTTTGACAGGTTTATTACATCGTAAAATGACTTGTCTGAAATGTGCGAAACATCGATGATCATACCGAGGCGATTCATCTCCCGTACAACCTCCCTTCCAAACGGAGAAAGTCCGTTATGCTCCGGACCATTCGAATCTGTGGATGAATCGCAGATATCATTGTTTTTTGAATGACACAGCGTGATGTATCGCGCGCCCATATCATAGAATTCTTTTAAGATTGACAGGTCCCTGCCAATCGGATAGCCGTTCTCAATACCAATAAAAGCCGCAATCTTCCCCGTTTTTTTCAGTCTGTAAGCATCTGCAGGAGAGTACGCGAGCCCGGCCATAACTGAATTTTTTTCGACATCCTTTTGAATCGTTTTAATTGTTTCTACAGCTGATTTATGCACTTCATTATACGAAGTGTCATCTCTCTTTCCCTGGTTTGTGAAAACTGCAAAGAATTCAGCTGAAAGACCTCCTTCATTCATTCTGGGAAAATCAACACACCCGTCATCATGACGTATGCCCAGATCAAAACCGGATCTTACCATATCCATCGGTGTATCACAATGGGTATCTACAGTAAGTATTTTTTCATGGATCTTTCCCGCCTCTCTTACCAGGCGTTCATCATAGCTTTTACAGCCTGTGATAAGGGCGATGATTAGTGCTGAATATAAAAATATTTTCATTTATCGAGGCTCTTTACGGCCGAAAGATAAATAAAATGAACGACGAACAATCCTGATAATCTGCATTTAACACAATTTAACACATGCAAAAAGCCCCTGACGATTCTGTCAGGGGCAGCCATGAAAAGAATGGAAAATTTGCTTTTGGACAGTAAAAAGGCACGAATTAGGTTTGGAGGGAGAGATAACAATGGAATCTCAATCAATTTGAATCGGTTGCTTTATAGCTTAAAATGAAATATAATAGGGAAAAAGTGAATCCGTGACAAGTAAAGGACAAAAGAAGGGATTTATCACTAATTACAAATCTGTCATGGGTGTAGAAGCCAGTCTGCAAAAAATGTGACAAACAAATGACATTGTCCGTGTCAGGTTTAGTTTTCGAATTTATTGTGAATGATTTAACAGTATTATCTTGTTCTGTAACATTTCATTAAGGAAGTTCGTTTTAACTTTGATACTGCGATTTAAACCAACTACTGATGAAAATCCTTATTAGAGCATTCTTTTGTTTTTTATTCGTACTATTTTCAATAGTTACGTTAGAAGCCCAGACTAGATAAGAATCATTCGTTAGGGATTCAAATTAATCCCTACTTTGATTCACATTTATTCGAAGGATCTTTTATAAAGCCAGTTTTTGCTCTGCGATATGGTTATAACTTAACAAAGAATTTCTCTTTGGGACCAGAAATTTCAGGTCATTATGTTACAACTATGCGGAATCAAACTGATTTCCATTTGACAGTTATAAATGCTGGAGCCTTTTTCCGTTACTCAGTACTGCAGAACTCAAGGATTCGTCCCTTTATTGAAATGAGCCCCTACTATTCTTTTTATCACTTTAAATCAAGTGATATAGTAACAACGGAAGGAGTAGGTAAAGATGAAAGAAAGGAATATTTTAGTGGATATTTAAGTCCTGGATTATCATTGTATTCAAAATCGCATAAAATGAGTCTGGATTTAATGTACAAATTTTCAGATAAAAATTTCGTTAACGGGCATAAATCGGTGTTTTCCTATAGGCTTAATATTAATTTCTGATTTGTCCACAAGGCATGAAATTAAACCTAACGGCCCGCAAAAAGGGCGTTTGTGTTGCTGAGTGAATGGGGGCCGAGCGTTAAGAAATAGCCCAGTGGGCTATTTTAGCGACGGAGCCAGTTTGCAGGGTTGGCAATAGTAAATATCTCACAAAGCCGGAATGAACGAAGCATGGCGCATTTTTTACAAACTCAGAGATCAGATTAAGGGAACCGCTGCCCAACTCTGTCTTGTGTCAAAAAGAGATCCAAAGCCCTGATTCGGGCTTAACAAAGAAGTCATGAAAATGACTGAATATGAATAACCTCCGGTGCAACCGGAGGTAGGGCTGTCTATCCCAACGTCAAGCCCTGAAGGGCCTTAATATATTTGCATATTAAGTTCAGATCATATGCACTTTCATATTTTATGAGGGAGTTAAAAGTATCAACTTCAGTGTGGATGAAAGAAAGCGGACTCTTCCCGTGCTTTGAGGGATGAGCTGATGGATATGTATCTTTCACATAGACAGCATATTCAGCTCATTCAGAGCTGACAATCGTGGGGGGATCACCCGCCTCCGGTTTGCACCGGAGGTTATTCACATCGCCCCACTATCCGTGGTGCTTTTGTTAAACCCTTTCAGGGTTCCGGATTTTGTTTCAAATCCGGGATTAATGGGTTGTGAAGGGGATTTAACAGATCCCACATTTTAAAGTATCAGGATATATATTGTAAATCAATGAATATTACACTACTGAACGATTAACTACAGGTCGCACCTACGGAGCTCAGATTATGGTAGTTCTTATTTCTACAAACAGCTCACTCCTACGGAGTTGGGTTTATATGAGTCCCGTTAGGGACGACCTGCTTGTAGGAATTAACCATAACAGGAAAATGAGCCCCATCGGGGCGACCTGTTTGTTAAGGTTAGTAAAATCAACAGTTTAACTCGCACTTAATACGTTTAGTCGGACACTACTGGAATATTATATCCAACACAATAAATATATTACCTGTAACAAAATGGTATTTACAGCAATGAACGCAAAAGTTTTAAAATAAAAGATGTGTATAAAGGGTAGACAGGGGCATGAGGAAGGGGAACCCGGATTGAGGGTCCTGATATCAAATACAAAAAGCCCCGACATTGGTAGTCGGGGCAGCCATGAAAAGAATGGAAAATTTGCTTTTGGACAGTAAAAGCTTCTTTTTAGAGCAATGCGCTCTTAATATCTTTATTAATCTTTGTCGGTCTTTAGCTTTCTTTACTTACTGTTACTCCGGTTTAAGGTCAGATAACAGGTAAAAGTATTAAATTATTTTGGAAAAAACAATAAAATCATATCCGATTTAATCCTGAGGTTAAAAAGTGTCGCTTATTTTTGTGGCTTGATAAATTATGCCGGAGGAAAGAAAAATATTGCACTGGATAATAGTTGTACTCCTTTCCCTTATATGGGGTACCAGCTATATACTCATGAAAAGGGGACTTGAATCTTTTACTTCAATCCAGATCGGGTCATTAAGAATTCTGATAACATTCTTATGCCTTTTGCCGATTGCCCTGCACAACCTGCATAAACTTAACAAACGTAACATCAGGTCGATATTGATTATCGGTTTTTTTGGCAGCGGAATCCCGGCTTATCTGTTCCCAATTGCCCAGACACGAATCAGCAGTTCGCTTGCAAGCATGTTGAATTCGCTAAGTCCGGTTTTCACATTGCTTGTTGGAATTCTTTTCTATAAGCGCCAGGCCATAACATCACAGATACTGGGGGTTTTTCTCGGATTGATCGGAGCTGTAGGTCTATTGTATGCCGGGTCATTTTCTCTTAATTATTACGGGCTCTTTGTAATCCTTGCCACCCTCCTTTATGGAATAAATGCAAATGAAGTCAGCATAGTTGAAGGAATTAACGGTTTGCAGATCACCTCCCTCGCCTTCCTGGTGATCAGCCCTATAGCAGCCGGATTCCTTCTGTTTTCTGATTTTTCACATGTACCTTTAACTGAACACTGGCTGCGGAACCTTGGATGCATAGTCTTGCTTGCCGTGATGGGAACCGCCCTGGCACAGGCCATGTTTTACCTTCTTATCAGGGAAACATCACCTGTTTTTGCATCAATGGTTACTTATTTTATACCTGTTATTTCAACTCTGTGGGGGATAGCTGATAATGAAAGTTTTGCACCATCAATGCTTGTTTCAGTCACAGTGATACTTACCGGGGTCTGGCTCATTAACAGGACCGGATTAAGAAAATACATCAGGACCATAAATGAATAAGTATATCCTTATTGCTCTGTCGGTATGCGGGGGAATCTTATCAGGACTTGCCTGGACCGACTGGTGCCCGGGACTGATTCTGCTCATTTCGTTTGTTCCATTCTGTTTTATTGAAAATTACATTTACGAAAACCGCAGGATATATTCTTCCGGTTCTTTCTTCATATACCTGCTGCCGGGATTGATTTTGTTCTGCATGCTTACTCTTGGCTGGATAAGGGCGATCAGCCTGACTGCAGCTCTTTGTGTAATTCTGATCGGAGCATGTCTTATGGCATTCACTCTATGGCTGGGACACATGGTCAGGCTCAGAACAGGTTCCGTGCAAGGTTTTCTTGCGGTAATAGCTTTCTGGCTTGCTCTTGAATATATAAGTCTTCGAATTGGTATTATTTCTCCCTGGGTGGTTCTCGGTAATGGATTGTCAAAAGATATCTCATTCATTCAGTGGTATGAGGTCACCGGTACTGCAGGAGGCACAGTCTGGATACTTCTTTCCAATCTGCTCCTTACGCAGTTGGTGACCCGGCCATATAAGAATAAAAAAAAGTTAGTCGTGGACCTTTCATTATGGCTGGCCGTTGTCACACTTCCCGCGGCAATATCCATTGTAAGGTTCAATACAATTGAGCATTCATCTGAAAGTAAAAATGAAGTTGTAATTATTCAGCCTGATTTCGATCCGTATACTGAGAAGTTCACTATTCCCTTTGACGCACAGCTTTCAAAAGCCATAAGAATGGCTGAACCGGCAATTTCAGGAACCACCGACTGGATCGTTGCTCCTGAAACCCTGATCGATGACCCCGTAAATGAGGACCAGCTTTATGATAACAAATACATTAATATGATAAAGGATTTAATAGAGAAACATCCTCGTACGGCATTTGTTACCGGAATGGTGAGTTTCAGGCCACGGCGGTTTGAAACAAGACCAGGTACAGCTGGTACGACAAATAAAGATTTTTTGCAGGACAGTAATTATTATTTCAATTCGGCTTTTAAAATCGATACGGGATCACTTATTGAGATCTATCATAAATCGAAGCTTGTACCCGGCTTTGAATTTGTTCCCGCCGGAAAAATTATGAAGCTTGTCAGCAAAGCGCTGCCTCAGATTGGCTTAAAAAACCGGAACTACAATATACAGCTTACCAGAACCTGTTTCCGAAGTTCTGATAGATCCCTGAAAATAGCCCCCGTAATTTGTTACGAATCCATTTACGGTGAATTTGTTACAGATTATATCAAAGAAGGTGCAGGGGCAATTTTCATTATTACAAATGACGGATGGTGGAAAAACACGAATGGTTATAAACAGCATCTTTCATATGCATCATTGCGTGCAATTGAAACCCGCAGGCCGGTAGTCAGATCTGCCAATACAGGCATCTCATGCTTTATCGATCTGAGAGGGACGATTGTTCAAAAAGCCGGATGGTGGACTCCTGCCGTGTTGAAAGGCGACTTCTATCCTGAAAGCCGCATTACACCATATGTCAGATATGGTGATTTCCTGATGCGGGCCGCATGTATTATCAGCCTGCTGACTATATTTATTGTTTTTGTTATTAAACCTTTCGGGAAAAGTCTGAAATAAGTGATTCTCAGGTGTAACAATACGGGTTTATGTGCGTCTTTATTCTGATCTTTAACCTGTTATTATTTAGCCTTATGAAATACAGAAAGGAAATATTGGTTGGCCTGATGTTATTGATGATCAATCCGCTGTCGGCCCAGTCGGTAACTGAAAAAAGAAGCTTTATGAAATCCCTTCCCATGGGGAAAGATACCCGGCTCGAAGTCAAAAACAAGTACGGGGATGTTCATTTCAATCTATGGAACAAGGATTCTGTTTACATCATGGCAGAAGTCGAAGCATTTGCACCGAATCACTCAAAAATTCAAAAGATGTTCGACGGAATCAATGTTAACATCACCGGTACTTCTTCCCTGATAAGAGCTGAAACAGAATTCACCCGGGAAATCACAGTCCTGCTGGAAAGCTTTAAGGGCCTTACCGAAAAAATAATTGACTACGATTCAAGGGTGCAGATCAACTACTTCATAAGTGTGCCGGAGCAGATTGACATAAATGTGGAAAACCAGTTCGGGGATGTCTCTATGGAAAATAACAGGGGAGTTGTGTCAGTTTCTTTGTCCAACGGTGATTTTAAGGCTAATTCCCTGAACAGGCTGGCAGATCTCACACTAAATTTTGGCGATGCCGAAATAAGTTCTGTCCGATCGGGGAAGATCAGGGCCACATTTTCCAAACTGGTGATAAGAGAAAGTGATGAATTGAATATTAATTCCACCTCAACAAGGTTTGAAATGAGAAAAGCCGGAAAAATAACTGTCGAATCACGCAGGGATAAGTTCTTCGCCGGCACTGTTTCGGAATTGGAAGGAGTCTCCTATTTCACCGACTACAAAATTGACAATCTGGAAAAAGGAGCTGACCTTAATTTGAAGTACGGAAGCCTTGATGCTGATGGAATTGATAACAATTTTGAGAAGATTAATCTGGTTTCAGCTTATTCCGATATAACTTTGTCCTTTGACCCTTCTGCCTCCTACGAATTTGAGATAAGGCACACAAACGCATTTGTTGTTGTACCTGAACGGAATTCAAAGCCGGAAAAAGAGGTTCTGAACGAGGATAAGAAAGAATACCTTACTTCAGGGAAAGTAGGCAGTAACCCGGGCTCCCGGAAAGTCAGGATTGAAGCCTCAAGAGGAAATATTTATCTGAAATAATCAGACTTAATCCCCTGTGGATCTTCTGTGTAATTCTTGGTGTAGCTCTGTGACTATATAGGATTTAAAACCCATCCCCAAACCCCTTCCCTTATTTCAAAGGGAAGGGGTTATATAATTATAAATAAGTTCATTACACCCCTCTCTTAAACTTAAGAGAGGGGCTTGGGGTGAGTTCAAAAATTATTAAAAGATTAATAATGGAGTAGAAGAAGGTATCCAGTAATACTTTATATACAGTTTTCTATCTTAAAGCCTTTTTAAAAGGTTCATACCCCTCATCAAGCCACTTTTTATACTCCCCTATGTTAAGATTTGTCGGCATTGGTTTGTTCAGCGGATTGCCGTTATAATCTGCAATCACATAGAGAGGCAGGGCATTTGTTTTGAATTTTGAGATCTCAAGATCCTCATTTATTTTACCGATAGTCTTTTTTATTTTACCATCAACTGAGGATGTTATCCACTCACTTTGAGGCAATGTTGTCCTGTCATCGGCATAAAGGCTGACAATGACAAAGTTATCGTTCAGCCGTCTGAGTATTTCAGGATCGGACCACACCTTTGCTTCCATAAGCTTGCAGTTGGCACAGGCATGTCCCTTAAAATCAAGAAAAACCGGTTTGCCTTGCTCTTTAGCACATGCCAGTCCCTGTTTGTAGTCGAAATATCCTTTAAGACCCAGTGGCATATCAAAGATATCATCATACAGCGGAACTGAACATAGTTCGCCTGAATTGAATGAAGACATAACCGGAGCAGCTGCCTGTTTGCTTTCTGCAGCAATCCTTGATATATTAAATCCCGAGGTTTCCTGAGGAGGCAGCAAACCTGACAACCCTTTTAACGGAGCTCCGAATAATCCCGGGATCAGGTACACTACAAATGAAAATACAGCTATTATGAGGAAAAGCCTGAAAGTACCTATATAAGGGAGGTCATTATCGAGGTGGAATTTGATCTTTCCCATAAGATAGAGCCCCAGAAGGGAAAATATTACTATCCAGATGGCCAGAAAAATATCCCTGGACAAAATCTTAAGGGAATAAACACTGTCGATTGTCATCAGGAATTTCAAACTGAATGCCAGCATGATAAATCCCAGTACGACCTTTACCGAATTCAGCCATCCTCCTGATTTTGGCAACCTGCTCATTACCGACGGGAAAATGGCAAATACTGTAAAAGGAAGTGCAAAGGCAAGGCCGAAACCGAACATTCCGATCGTAGGTCTTAAAACATCACCCGACGCAGCTTCAACAAGAAGTGCTCCCACTATCGGACCGGTACACGAAAATGAAACAATAACTGTTGTGAGACCCATGAAAAATGCGGCAATAAGGCCCCCTTTATCAACCTTTGAATCAGCACCCGAAACCCACTTATTAGGAAGAATTATCTCAAATGCTCCGAAAAAAGATATGGCAAATACAATGAACAGGATAAAGAACAGCAGGTTTGGTATCCAGTGCGTACTCAGCGTATTAGCGAAACCGGCCCCTGCACTTGAAAGCGAAACGATTACACCCAGCAACGAAAAGATAAGCACGATTGATAATCCGAATATAATTGCCTTTACCAGTGATCTTCCCCTGTTTCCGGAATCCCGCGAGAAAAATGCAACGGTCATCGGGATCATTGGGAAAACACAAGGTGTAAGCACTCCTGCAAAACCGGCCAGCAGTGAAAGCAGAAAAAACTTAAGCAGACCCCTCCCTGGCACAGGGGCTTCCGTACTTTGAGTTTTGTTATCTCCCGTCAGGGAAGCCGTTGCACGTCGTTCATCTCCGATATTAATAGTAAATTCAACATCCTTCGGGGGAGAACAGGTTGTATTGTTGCAAGACATAAAATTGACAACGCCAATCACTTTAAATGCATCGCTTTTTGAAGTTATTTTCTGCCTGAATTCAGCCTTCCCGCTGAAGGTTTTTATTTTAAAACCGAATGCCTCATCAAATATTTCCTCCGGCTTGATTGCTTCATAAGGTTTCCCCTCAAATGAAACTCCGGGAAGTGAATCAAAAGCGAATGTCGTGGGAATAGGCCCTCCTTCGGGAATTTCCATGGCGTATATATGAGAACCTTTTTCAATTGTTGCTGTGAATACAAGTTCATATTCATTCCCGCCTTTTTTTTCATAACTGAAGTCCCAAGTTACCGGGTCGTAGATCTGGGCATGGGCATTAACAGCCAGCAGAAGAAAAGCACCTGCATTTAATAACAGTCTTCTCAGCATAAAATCTGTTTTAAATTCTTTGCAAAAGTAATAAACAAAAGGATTAACGGATAATGAGGATGAAAGTTCAGAATGCGATAATCGATTATGCGAGGTCTATCTCGTTTTCTTCCATATCATAAAAGTGATACTCAAGCATATGATACGAGGTAACGGCCTGAACCTTCAGCATGATCTTGTATTTAACACTCCATTTCCTTGATAACGGGAAAATACCCTTTTTAAGATAAGAAGCTACAAAAGGATGGACGTTCAAAATTATTTTACGCGTTTTGATTTTGCCAACAATGAACGAAAGAGCTCTTTCAAGTTCATCGGTAAACAGGATTGTCGGCCGTGTTTGTCCCGTTCCCTGGCACGAAGGACATATTTCATCAGTCACAATATTCATTTCGGGTCTGACCCGCTGGCGGGTGATTTGCATCAGCCCGAATTTCGACAGTGGAAGGATATTATGCTTGGTCCGGTCATTTGCCATAACCTCCTTCACTTTTTCGAACAGAGTCTGTTTATTATCTGATGTCTGCATATCAATAAAGTCGACCACAATAATGCCTCCCATATCCCGGAGGCGCAACTGGCGGGCAATTTCTGTCGCTGCTTCCATATTTACCTCGAGCGCATTGGCCTCCTGGTCATTGCCCGACCTTGATCTGTTACCGCTGTTAACATCAATAACATGCAAAGCTTCGGTGTGCTCAATTATCAGGTAAGCTCCATGCTTAAAGGAAACGGTTTTTCCAAATAGTGCTTTTATCTGCTTGTTAACTCCAAAATGGTCGAAAATGGGAATCGAGCCATTATAAACCTTCACGATTTTCTCCTTTTCAGGAGCAATTTCCCTGATATACTTCCTTATATCCTCAGCCAGTACCGAATCGTTGATATGAATGCTGTTGAAAGTAACATTAAGCATATCCCGCAGGATGGTTGAGGTCCTGTTCATCTCACCAATGAAAAGCTTCGGGCTTTTCGTCTCTTTCCTGATGGATGCAAATGCCGACTCCCACCTTCTCACAAGTTCCCTCAACTCAGCATCAAGGGTTGCGACTTTCTTGCCTTCGGCAACGGTTCGCACTATTACACCGTAATTTTTGGGCTTAATGCTTTGAATAAGGGTCTTTAACCGGTTTTTTTCTTCCGCGCTTTCAATCTTTGAGGAGATTGAAACTTTGTCGGAAAAAGGTATTAAAACCAGGTTTCTCCCTGCAAGGGAAATTTCGGAAGCAAGCCTTGGGCCCTTTGTTGAAATGGGTTCTTTTGTTATCTGAACAATTACCGTCTGTCCAGTGCTAAGAACCTCAGTTATCTTGCCATCCTTATCAATATCATCTTCAGATTTGAATTTGTGGACCGGAGTGATACGTCCCTGCCTTTGAACGGCAGTTGTATAGTATTTATGCTGTGTGCGAAACTGGGCGCCAAGATCAAAATAATGGAGGAAAGCATCCCTTTCATAGCCCACATTTATAAAGGCTGCATTCAATCCGGGCATTATCTTTTTCACTTTGCCAAGGTAAATATCTCCAACAGAGAATTTTACACTTCGCTTTTCCTTGTTTAACTCGATTAATTGCTTGTCTTCCAACAAAGCCAGAGACACCTCAGAATCGCCAACATCAATAATTAAATCCTTGTTTGCCACGTCACTAAATCAATCCGAGCTAATATAATTCAACACCATCCAACTCCCTAATACACTAAACCTAAAGATCATGAGACCTTTAGGTTTAGTAATTTCAGATTCTGACTACTATGTACCCTTTTATTTCTTCTTATGTCTGTTCTTCCGCAAACGTTTCTTACGTTTGTGAGTAGCCATCTTATGTCTTTTTCTTTTTTTTCCGCTTGGCATGGAGAATTACTTCTTAGCGTGTGATTTTACCTTGGTGATGAATGATTTAGCCGGTTTGAATGCGGGAATATTGTGAGCAGGAATTATAATAGTTGTATTCTTGGAGATATTCCTTGCAGTTTTCTTAGCCCTTTTCTTAACTATAAAGCTCCCGAAACCTCTCAGGTAAACGTTATTACCAGTAACCATAGAATGTTTTACGGTTTCCATTAAGGCTTCTACAGTTTTCTGAACTGTGACCTTTTCTATACCAGTGTTTTTGGCAATTTCATTAACAATGTCTGCTTTAGTCATTTTCGTGAAGTTTAAAATTCAACAAATTATTTTGAGTATTCGTTTTTTCCAACCCTGCAAATATAGAAATATTATTTATTTATATTGAAACACTTAAAGAATAATTTTTTTAAAAAAAATAATATTATTGCCTTAAATACAATGAAATAGAAAAATTTCACGCCTTTCGGCGCCTGCAGGAAAGGATCTTCCGTCTGAATGAACGCAAATAGTATGTATCCTCATAAAGTATTGGAATTATGAACCTTCGCGTAATATTACAACCAGGGTTAGCTCAAAGCATATTTTTACTTAACTTTACGATGGGATTTTTTTTATTAAAATAAATACATAACTGTATGTCCATCAATAAGGTTATTCTTGTCGGCAACGTTGGAAAAGATCCAGTGGTCCGTTATTTTGATAAGGGGGTTGCCAAAGCGACTTTTCCCCTTGCAACAAGCGAATCATACACCAATCAGCAGGGAGAAACAATCACTTCAACCGAATGGCATAACATAGTACTGTGGCGTGCCCTTGCTGAAGTAGCTGAAAAAACAATCAAAAAAGGCTCACAGGTATATATCGTGGGGAAGATCAAGACAAGATCATATGTTGATAAGGATGGAAATAATAAATACATAACAGAGATACTGGCTGATGCTTTATTATTGCTTGACAGGAAACAGGGAACGGGTTCCACAACTGCCCAGACCGAACCAATCAGGAATAATCTGCCTGAAAAGGATGCTCCCGGTCCTGAAATCAATGAACCTCCTGCACCATATCAACCTGCAAATGAGGATGATCTTCCCTTTTAGCAGGTTTTACAAAAAGCTATTCAATTGGAACAGCGATTTTTATCTACATTCATATTATTCATTTCAGGCAAAGTAACCTTCACTCCTGATTTTAAACTTATTATTGGATTAATTGTACTGGCTTTTCTGCTTACGGTATCAGCCCTTATGTCAGCGTCAGAGGTTGCTTATTTTTCACTTGGCCCCGAAGACCTTGAAAAATTAAAAACAAGGAAAAACAAAAAGGCAGCAATGGTTCTTAAACTCCATAACATACCGGAGAGGCTCCTGAGCACTATACTTGTATCGAATAATACCGTTAATATTGCGATTGTGCTTCTCGCAGCCTTCCTAAGCGCCAGAACATTTGATTTCACCTCCAATCCAGTCTTTGGATTCATTCTGGAAGCTGTTGGCATTACCTTTCTCCTTCTGTTTTTCGGGGAGATAATGCCAAAAGTCTATGCCACTAAGAACCAGGTGCAGCTGGCTCTTTTAATGGCTTATCCCCTGTCGGTACTTGAAGTATTATTCAAACCTGTCACATCCCTCCTGATCCTGTCAACTGCATTTGTTAAAAAAAGAACCAGGAGAAGGCATCCGAATATTAGTATGGATGATCTGTCGGACGCTCTTGAACTAGCTTCAGACAATATAAATGAAGATGAGAAAATCCTGAAAGGGATCGTAAACTTCGGAAACATTAATGTAAGTGAGATAATGTGCCCGAGGATCGATGTAACGGCCATTGATATAAAACTGGGATTCAACAGGGTTAAATCCATAATCATCGAATCCGGATTTTCAAGAATACCGGTCTACGCCGGATCATTCGATTCGGTTAAAGGTATTCTGTATGCAAAAGATATCCTACCTTATACAAACAGCCCGGATAATTTCAAGTGGCAGTCACTGATGCGGCCCCCCCATTTTGTTCCTGAGACAAAAAAGATCAATGAGCTACTGAAAGAGTTCCAGATCAGGAAGATACATATGGCAGTCGTAATTGATGAATACGGAGGGACTTCTGGAATAATTACCCTTGAGGATGTGCTTGAAGAAATAGTGGGCGAAATTACTGATGAAAGCGACGAAGATGAACCCTTATACCGGAAAATTGATGAGAAAACATATATTTTTGAAGGGAAAGTCCTGCTGAATGATTTCTTCAAAATTTTTGAAATTGAATATGATCCTTTTGAAGAAGTAAGGGGAGAATCTGAAACTCTTGCCGGACTTATCCTGGAACTGACAGGTGAGATTCCACAGAAAGGTCATATAATAACCTATGGGAATTTTACCTTCAGGATTGAAT
Source organism: uncultured Bacteroidales bacterium (assembly GCA_963831935.1). Taxonomy (GTDB): domain Bacteria; phylum Bacteroidota; class Bacteroidia; order Bacteroidales; family VadinHA17; genus LD21. Next base: position 620,897 of record CAWHSH010000004.1, on the reverse strand, counting down.
CGGCCGACAAAAGAAGGATCAAGGAGATCCGTGTGGAACTAAATGAAGAAAATGAAGGCACTAAAGAAGAGTAGAATTGCTGTAATCCCGTTACTATTAATATTGTTCGGTTTTTGCAGTTGCAGGGATGTCGCTGTCCCAAAGCCAAAGGGTTATTTCAGGATAAGCCTTCCTTTAAAGGAGTACGTCCAGTTCAATGATTCAGCAACAAAATCCCGTTTACCTTTATCATTTGAATACCCGTCCTACGGCAAAGTCTTGACTATGGGTGACAATCCCGCTGAACCGGGCTGGTTTAATATCGATTTCCCTGCTTTTAAAGCCAGGATCTACCTTACATACAGAGACATTAAAGGGGATCTTGCTGACCTGATCGAACAAACCTATACGATGAATGTTAAAAACCACATTACAAAAGCAGATGCAATTGATGAAAAGATTATCAGCAATAAGCAGAGAAGGGTATTCGGAGTACTATACGACCTGAAGGGCAACACTGCAACATCTGTCCAGTTCTACGTAACTGACAGCACAAAACATTATCTCAGGGGATCATTGTATTTCAACGCTGAACCTAATGCTGATTCACTTGCACCTGTTATTGAATTCTTCAGGGATGATATCGTCCATCTTGTTGAAACCCTGAAGTGGAAAGAGAAGTAATACTTTTTTAGCTTAATGGGCTGTATTTCAAAACATTATCTTAACGAGTTCTCGGTTCTCGGAGTCTGGAAGATTGAGGAGGATCTGAATACCCTTCTGGAATCCGTCGTGCTTGACCCGGAAGACAAAAAAAAATACAAAGTCTTTGCAAGCACCTCAAGGAAACTCGAGTTCCTGAGTGTCAGAGCCCTCCTGACTGAACTCCTGGGAAAAGACGCCAGGATTGTTTATAATAAGAATAACAAACCATTCCTGAAGGATGGTTCAAGATTTATTAGTATCTCCCATTCATATAAACTGACAGCCATTCTGCTTAGCACCAACGAGAAGGTGGGAATCGACCTTGAGTATATGAGCACCAATATCGGAGCAATTGCCTTTAAATTCCTTAACAGGAAGGAAAAAATCACAAAGGAGCAGGATAAGCGCCGGTATCATCTTTACCTTCACTGGTGCGCTAAGGAAGCCCTGTACAAGATCTGTGACAAAGAGGGCATAAGTATAAAACGAAACATAACTATTGAACCTTTCGAGGTCAGGGATTCAGGCGAAATTAAGGGGAAAGTCCAAACTGATAAAATAAATGATTCGTTCGACCTTTTCTATACAAGGTATGATAATTATGCAATAGTCTGGACAAAAAAGAACTATGATAAAGGATAATTTTCCGGGACAAAGAAGCGTTGCCCTCCTGCTCGATCCTGATAAATCTTCTGCAGGAGGACTCAAGGAAATCCTTGGGATCGCTGCTGATTATGGAGCCGATTACATATTTGCCGGCGGAAGTCTCACATTTAACAGTATCGATAGCCTGATTGATTCAATCAGGGAGTTGTGCAATATTCCTGTTATCCTCTTCCCCGGTAATCTTCTTCAGTTAAGCCACAAGGCCGATGCTATACTTCTGTTGTCACTTATATCAGGCCGTAATCCTGAACTTCTGATAGGCAACCACGTAATCGCCGCACCTTATCTCCGGAGTGTAAGGGAAAAACTTATTTCTGTCGGATATATTCTTGTGGGTTGCGGAAAAAAAACTTCTGTTGAATATATAAGCCAGACTGAAGCGATCCCGTCCGATAAATCAGATCTTGTTGTAGCCACGGCCCTGGCCGGTGAAATGCTTGGACTGAATATGATCTATCTGGAAGCAGGCAGCGGTGCTGATAATCCGGTTCCTCCCGCCATAATCAGGGCAGTGAAGGAAAATGTTTCGGTTCCGGTCGCCGTTGGCGGAGGACTGAGAAGCAGCGGAGAGATATCAGATGCTTTCAATGCCGGTGCAAACCTGGTAATACTTGGCAATGGCTGTGAAAAGAATCCGGGTCTGCTTTCGGATGCCTGTATTTTAAGAGATAAGCTGAAATAGAGATCTGCTACCTGAAGAGTTCTGACATCGGTTCACCCGTACACGCATTAGGATAAGGAGCTTTACACAATGACGAAAGTGTTGCAGCTATATCGGTCATATTCACTTTCCTCATAACAGTTTGCCTGTTAACTGTCCATCCGTACCAAATAAGAGGAACATGCGAATCATATTCGTACGGGGAGTTGTGGCTGGTAAGCTGATCCTCCTCCTTTTCAACCCATCCGGGATTCAATGTTACAATCACATCTCCTGACCTTTGCGGACTGAAATTATTTATAATCCTCCGGAGATGGCCGTTTCCGAAATCATTGGCTTCAAAGGCATAATAGGGATAAGCTGAAGCAACACCCGAAAACTGGATAAGAAACCTTGCCACTTTTTTCTGGATATCCTCAATGGGAATCCTGGCGTCCTCAATCAGTGTCCTGTTCAGAAAGATCTGCCTTTCGGAAAACGCTCTGACCCAGTCGCCTTCCCTGTAAACGGCATTAAGGTAACTCCTCAGCAACTGGAGAGCCTGATTTTGCATAAAATATCCGGCAGGGATCATGTTGCTTGTGAGTACTGCCGGGATTTCCGAAATCCCGTGAGCTGATGTAAAATATACCAGAATATTTTTCTTGCCCAGATTATTGTCAAGATAGGTCAGGAGTGTCTCAATATCCTTATCAAGCCTCAGAATCGCATCACCGGACTCAACTGATGACGGACCGAACCTGTGCCCAATGTAATCAGTGGAAGAATAGCATACTGCAAGAAAATCCGTCACATCATCCTTTCCCAGGCCTTCATTTTCCAAAAGCCTGATCGCAAAATCGGTTGTAAATGCATCAGCAAACGGAGTCTCCCTCAAAAGAGAATAATTACGTGGCATATTCCTCCCCCTGGCCGGGCTCATTTTCTTAAGGTCGTACGGGAAATAATTAAGGCCATTAAATCCTGATTCATATTTGTTTGAATCGGGCAGGCAGTCAGAATAGTCCGACGTCTGCTTTAAAAGGTTCCAGGTGGTATTCAGGTATGTATCCGAATAGCCTGTTGCATTAAAATCATTTACCCATGCAGGAAGAGTTTTCATATAGTACGTGGATGACATCCATGTTCCTGTTGTGTTGTCGTACCAGAAAGCTCCGTCAGCCGAATGCCCTGCTGAAAAAATGGCGGAAAGTTCCTTTAATCCCTACAGCATAAACTTTTGATTTTCTGCCAGTTGACATCTTAAGCTCATCTGTGAAGGTAGATGCCGTGAGATTGACGGGGGAATGAAGCCCCGATTCATAGCTTCCGCCAACAGGGTTAACCGAAACATCCTTTGTACAATAGACCTGTTCGTTTTTCAGCGGGAAGATACCAGTTATCGGAGGTTATACCATGATACGAAGGTTCTGTACCCGTTGCAATAGTTGAATACCCGGGGGCGACTGGGTAAGCATATAGTCGAAGGTGGCGTTCCGGTAGAAATGTACCTTCGTTTATAAGTTTCCTGATACCGTTTTCCGACATCCTGTCCCTGAATTTCTCAATCTGATCGAACCTTAACTGCTCAACTATAATTCCCACCACAAGCCTTGGTTTATCAGGCGGAAGATATGCCTGCTGCGCCATAACGCTTAAAGCAGATGACAATATCAAAAATTAATGAAAAATCTCTTTTCTTAATCATGGTTTTACTCCTCAATTCTTTAGTGATATAACGGTTCACATCATAATTATTATAAATTATGCTGAAAAATAAAGGGTCAAAAGTAGTGTTTTTAAGCTGAGAAACAATAGCCGGTAAAAATGCAGGATCAGTATCCCCGTGAAATAATAAACCTGGCTCTGAATGACAGATTTTTGGATCTGCCTGTAAAAATAACCACATAGGAGCCTGTGCGAGCCTGCTGACGTCAATCAAAACAGGATCCCTTTCAGGAACTTCTGTATCAAAGTCTGACATTTTCATTCCTGAAAGGTTGATAATCCTGATGTTAACAGTTTCACCCCTGATACTTTTCGGAACTACAGCTTTAATAAAAGTACTGGCAGGATCAGGATATATTAAAGGAACAGCATGGTCAGCGGTATCTGCCGGATTAAGGTATGGCTCCATTTTAACTGTCAAGTCCTGTTTCTTCTCCGTCTGTCACACTTACGTTCATTATGGTGGTATCTTTGTAGCTGTCTGCAGAAAATGTCAGATCCCATAAACCGGGTTTCAGCAGCCTTACGAATTCTCCTGAAACAGTATCAGAATACACATGTGAATTATCTTTATCGTGCTTTTCAATAAAGATCCTTGCAGGAACCGGCTTATCATTATAAGAATCCGAGGTGCGTCCGTGTACGCCATACAATGCATTTTCAAGGTACCCTACCAGTGATTGCCGGTTGTATTCCCACAGTTCAGGAAGATAATCAGCCGGAGTAACAAAATTGGTATCAAGCTCAATGGTAACCTCGCGCCCCTGAAGTGAATAATTCACATAATCCTGTCTCCCCCCGTAAACAGGATACCAATCATAACCGTTGGTAATGCCATTTTCGAGAAAGTCCATATAACCTTTAGGGGAATGCATATGTACAGTATCTGCATATTTCCTGGATATTGCACGGTACCAGTCGTTGTCGGCATGAAGCCATCCCCACCTGTCCCATGGATAATTCACAACTTCTTCGCCTGAATGGAAATTTGCCGAAAGGGTAAACCTGTGTTTTGCCAGGAACTTCATCATATCGATTGTTTCTTTCTGCCTGGGGACATATATTACTTCCGGATCGGGGAAATTACGGTTGAGATCATAACCATTGGCATTGTTCCTGACGGGTGAATTAATAAAATTACTTCCATTATAAGTTCCATCAGGATTTGCCAGGGGATTAATCCATATTTCCAGATTGTCGACAAGATTTCTTATCCTGGGGTTGACGCTGTTAGTTTTTAAGCAGGTATTCCGCGAATCTCAGCATCAGAATAAATCCGCCTGTTTCATCCCCGTGCATCGATGAGGTGTAAAACACTTTGGGTTCCGGTTCATCGGCACGGCTGTTATCCGAGATCTTAAGAGCCAATACCAGTTTTCCCCTGATGCTGGTTCCTATCGTATCGAGCCGGCAGAAAGTCGGATAATCTGCCGCGAAGGATCTCATTATTGAATCATACTGTGTATAGGAAGGGTAGCTTTCCCATTGCATTGCCTGTTTGACATTCAGGGAGTTTTTGATCCCTTTTGTTTCAGCTCTTTCAATTATAGAATAATTGTATCCCCGTGAAATGAACCATTCTACTGTGAGGGGTGAAAGTATGATATATATTTTATTGTTCCTGACCGACCTGATCGAGACATTCCTCGCAAGTTTATCAGTTTCTCTTATCCCCAACCCCGGAACCGAAACTTCTGCCTGGCCGCTTTTTAATATAATGCTTCTCAGCTTTTCGGAATTACCGGTCTCCTGGGAAAAGCAAATCCGGGAGAATAACAACAGTAAAAAGAAAGGTATCGAAAATGTTTTTGTCATTAAAGCCTTAAACGTTGAACCTGATGTGAAGGATATCGCCATCATCAACAACATAGGTTTTACCTTCAATGAAGAACTTACCGGCCTCCTTGCAGGCATGTTCAGAACCCAGCGTGATGAAATCGTGATATCTCATTACTTCTGCCCTGATAAATCCTCTTTCGAGGTCGCTGTGTATCACACCTGCGGCCTGAGGGGCAGTCATTCCTTTTTTGATTGTCCAGGCCCGTATCTCTTTTGGTCCGACTGTAAAAAATGTCTGAAGGTTCAACATTTTATAAGCTGCCTTTACCATTTTATCCACACCTGGTTCAGCAAGTCCGGCATCTTTAAGAAAAGCCATCCGGTCGTCACTGTTTTCCAGCTCAGCAATTTCAGCCTCGATCGCACCTGCAATGACAATTATTTCTGCATCTTTGCCACTAAGGGCTTCTTTTACCCGCTCAACATATCTGTTGCCTGTTACTGCAGATTTCTCATCAACATTGCAAACATACATTACCGGCTTCATTGTCAGAAGGAAAAGGTCATTGACATGTCTTTTATCCTCTTCCTTTATATCAAGAGTTCTGGCATTATTGAAATTACCTATATGATCACTGTATAGCTTGAGTACATCAATGCCATGTTTGGCATCCTTATCACCGGCCTTGACAAGCTTTTCAAGCCGCTGTAATTTTTTCCCGACCGATTCAAGGTCCTTTACCTGCAATTCAAAATCGACGGTTTCCATATCCCTGACAGGATCGACAGAGCCATCTATATGAGGCAAAGCATCATTATCAAAACATCTAAGGACGTGGATCAGTGCATCGGTATTTCGTATATCTCCAAGGAATTTATTGCCGACACCTTCTCCCTTGTTTGAACCTCGGGCAAGGCCGGGAATATCGACGATTTCGACCGTTGTGTGAACAATTTTCTCAGTGACCTGGTGTTTTTCAAGCTCATAAAGACGGGAATCCGGCACCTGGATCACTCCTATGTTTGATTTTGTCGCGCTGAATGCAAATGCATTCGTTTCACCTTTTGTATTTGAAATGCAGTTGAATATCGTTGTTTTGCCGACATTCGTAATCCCGATAATACCACATTGAAGAGCCATCTGACAGGGCAGTTATATTTATCAAAGCAAATTTATCATTATTCCCGGTCTATACCAACCCGGGAAGGATGATCTCCCGGAACCAAAAATAACGGATTATTGAAATCAGGCTTCCCAATCGCGGATTATTATCCGGCCGCTTAAAAGTTTTACTTCCAGCTTCTGTTTGCTTTTCCACCTCAGCTTCCGTATGTATTCCATAGGAATTGTGACTGCATAGCTGGTTCCTTTCGATACCTTTGTAAGGCTCCTGATGTGGCTTTCTTCATTTTTTCTACGTGACATGTTTTCTGGTTTTAATCACCGTATTAAGATAGGTTTTTAATACGGTTTTTAATACGGTGATATTTTTTCAGCCAAATTTGTTTTCTTTTTTGACGCTGTTTTTTATCTGCGCTAATCTGCGGAATCTGCGGGAGATTTTTTTGTTTCCCGCAGATCACGCTGATATGCGCAGATCATTTATTTTAATTTACCAGTCAGACTAATAACTTTAAACCTTCAGGCGTTTTATCAATCAAAGGACAAAATCTGACTGCAGTTGAGCAATATCAGAACTGACGGTGACATTTTCAGTCTTCTGGAAACCGACCTAAACAAGGGTTTCCGGCTTGTTGTAGAGAGATACAGCACCAGGCTTTACTGGCATATCCGCCGCCTGGTAATCCTCCATGAGGATGCAGATGATGCCCTTCAGAACACCTTCGTAAATGCATGGAGGAATATTGCAGGTTTCAGATGCGAAAGCTCGCTTTATACATGGTTGTATGCCATCGCTACAAACGAAGCCCTGGCCTTGATAAAGAAGAGAACAAGAAATTCTGCCGTATCGCTGGATGATCTAAGTAGCTTATTTGCCAATTCAGTTGAAGGAAATACATGGTTCGATGGCGATGAGGCTCAGGTCAGGCTTCAGAATGCAATCCTTCAATTACCTGACAAACAGCGTATTGTTTTCAATCTTAAGTATTATGAAGACATGACATACGAGGATATGAGCAAGGTGCTTAGGACATCCGTCGGAGCACTTAAAGCATCCTATCATCATGCAGTAAAAAAAATTGAAAATTTATTAACCGGCGATTAAACCATTCATACCTTTAATCATCAAAGTGAGCAATGAAAACAAACTTTAAAATACCGGATAAAAATCCATTCAAGGTACCTGAGAATTATTTTGAGGAGGTAAACAGAAAAATTATTACTGTAACAACGGGTGATGGTTTGCAGGGGAAGCACAGGAACGCCTGGATGCCATTGAGACAATACCTTGCCATGGCTGCCTCAGTCGCAGTTCTGGCCCTCTTAAGCTATACAGGGATCAAGCTTTTTTCCCCCCGGGGAGAATCACTGTCACTTAACCGGATCCCGTCAGAAACTTACTCTGAAGAACTGGTAAATAACATTGACCTTATCGTTCTTGAAGAAAAGGCAGGTAAGCTTGAAATACCTGAAGAAAGACCAGGCGTGGATAACCAGGATATAATAGATTTTCTCATTAAGGAAAATATTGATATAAACGACATTTATGAACAATTATAAGATTTGAGACATGAAAGCCAGGTTATTTATGTTAACAATACTTGCAGTTTTCATCGGATCAGCAATATATGCACAGAATCCGAATATGGAGAGACTGAATGCGTATAAAATAGCATTCTTCACAAAACGTCTTAACCTCACACCGCAGGAAGCCGAAAAATTCTGGCCTGTGTACAATGAGTACCAGGATATGAAGAACAAGATCCAGTTCGAACGACAGGAGATAAACAGGAACTTTAACCAGAACGAGCTTAACATGACTGACAGGGAAATGACGGAAGCCGGCGATAAATATATTGCGCTTGAGGTCAGGGAAGCATCGCTGGCACAGGAATTCCATACCAAAATAAAAGCCATCCTTTCACCGGTGAAAGTGCTCAGGCTTTACCAGGCTGAAAACCAGTACAGGCTCCAGCTCCTGAAAGAATTGCAGAATCGGAGAGAAATCAGGAAGTAGTTAAAGGTTCATTTCAGACTTAAGAAATAGGACAAGTCCGTCGACATCCAGTTTTTTCTGTTCTCCCGTTGACATTATTTTAAGAATTACAGCTTTATTCTTTATTTCCTCATCACCCGCAATAATTATATACGGTATTTTCCGTGCATCAGCATAAGACATCTGTCTTTTCAACTTTACAGCATCAGGGTAAACCTCCGAACTTATTAAAGATGTTCTCAGGTTATCCTGTATTTCCATCGCATACCTGATCTCATCCTCTCCAAAATTAAGGATCAGAACCTGCGTTCCGGTTCTTTTTGTCGCATCAAAAAGATCCAGATGATTAAGAACATCATAGATCCTGTCAGCGCCAAAAGAGATTCCAACTCCTGAAATACCCTCCATTCCAAAAACTCCTGTGAGGTTATCATACCTGCCGCCACCGCAAATACTTCCAATGTTCAGGTCCTTCGACCTGACTTCAATGATCGCTCCTGTATAATAATTCAGGCCCCTTGCAAGAGTAAGGTCAAGCTCGGTTTTACCTGCAGCAGTACCGGTTTCAATATACGAAAAAAGTGTCCTGAGCTCGGCGATGCCATTCATTCCCGTCTCTGAAGCCGAAAGTATCCCTTCGAGTTTATTGAGCTTTTCACCGGTATCACCGGTCAGATGAATTATTGGCTGAAGCTTTCCGATGGCAACATCTGAAACGCCCCTGATCTTCAGCTCTTCGTTAACCGAACTGATACCTCTCTTATCAATTTTATCAATCGCTATGGTGATATCCGTTATTCTCGCAGATTCGCCGATTATTTCCGCGATCCCCGACAATATTTTTCTGTTATTGATCTTAATTGTTATTGAGATCTTCAGCTGCCTGAAAACATCATCAATTATCTTAATAAGCTCATATTCATTCAATAATGAATCGCTGCCTATAACATCAACATCGCACTGGAAAAATTCACGGTACCTTCCCTTCTGGGGACGGTCGGCGCGCCATACAGGCTGGATCTGATACCTCTTGAACGGAAATGTTATTTCATCACGATGCTGTACCACGTACCGTGCGAAGGGTACCGTAAGATCATATCTCAATCCCCGTTCGCAAATCAGGGATGAAATCCTTGAGGGCTCTCTTCCAAGAAGTTCACTTTCGCTGACATCCGAAAGAAAATCACCTGAGTTAAGGATCCGGAAAAGCAGTTTATCCCCGTCTTCCCCGTATTTTCCGAGAAGGGTCGAAAGGTTTTCCATCGCAGGAGTCTCAATCGGCTGATAGCCATAAAGCCTGAAAACCTGTTTAACCGTGTCAAAGATGAGATCTCTTCTGATAACTTCTTCGGGTGAAAAATCACGTGTCCCTTTCGGTATGGATGGCTTCATCATTCAATTTTAAGATAAAAGACAAAAGTAAAAAGATAAAAGCATTCTGCCTGAATTCAACGGAAGTATTTGTTTTGCAGGTTATGCAAAACGTATGTCCCCCCCAGGGTGGTTGGGTGATCAGTATTTTTCCGGAACGAATGTCTGGTCCGTGATCGGAGGTCTGACATAAGCCACATCGTGCTTCAGCGGAGGCAGCTTGAATGGCCTTTGAGTAAGGTCTTTGTAAGGGATTAGGCGAAAGGAAATGGTCGATACTATTGAGCCGTGCCCTCCTTTTATCATCGGCCGGGACAACATACCATGGGGACTGCTTGGTATCGGTATATGAGAACATTTTGTCCTTTGCCATTGAATATTCCACCCATTTATCACGCGATTCGACATCCATCTGGCTGATCTTCCACCTTTTGGTCGGATCTTTAATCCTGTCCTGGAAACGGTTCTCCTGCTCACTGTCGCTTATTGAGAACCAGTATTTGATCAGGATGATCCCCGACCTGATCAGCATTCTCTCAAACTCAGGGCATGATCTGAGGAATTCCTCGTATTCCTCATTTGTGCAATAACCCATTACTTTTTCGACTCCTGCCCTGTTATACCAGCTCCTGTCAAACAAAACAATCTCACCCCCCGATGGAAGCTCTGAAACATAACGCTGAAAATACCACTGTGATTTTTCCTTTTCCGTCGGGAATGCCAAGGGCAACTATCCTGCAAATCCTGGGATTAAGACACCCGGCAATAGTTTTTATGACTCCGCCTTTCCCGGCGGCATCCCGTCCTTCAAAGATCACTACTACCTTGAGCTTATTGGCCTTTACCCATTCCTGAAGCTTGACAAGCTCAATTTCAAGCTTTAGAAGCTTTCTTAAGGTATTCCTTGTTACCCAGTTTTTTCTGCTTTTCAGCTTTAATATCATAATAAAGGTTCTTTTTTTCAAAAACCTCAACTTTTTCTTTCTTGCTTTTCGGATTTCTAGCCATGGCAGGAAATATTAATCAGATTAGAAATATACAAATTTCTGTTCTGATCCTGAAATTTCCGGCAGGAAAACGCTACTGAATGAAGGGGATTGAGAGAGGATAACGGAAGTCTTCACCTTTCGAGGCTTTAACACTTCCAATGATAATGCAAATGACTTTCAGGAAACCAAGGAAGATTACTATCGGAATACCTACGATAATGAAGCACAAAGGAATTGTCAGGACCATATATAACAGGATTGAGAGCTGGAAATTAAGTGATGACTTTCCGTTCTGGTCAACCCATAGCGATTCATCCTTTCTTGTCAACCAGCAAATCAGGGGACCAATTATCCCTCCAAATGGGAAGAAAAATCCTGCAAATGCCGAAAGGTGGCATAACATAGCCCAGTTCCTTTCCGCTTCTGATAATTCTCTGATCTCTTTCATGACAATCCGGTTTTTATTAAAAGACGTCTATCTTTTTCTTGTGATGCATTATCAGAACCTTGCAAGACGTTTTAAGTCGGCGGGCAATAATCCGTTTGGATTGGCCTTATCAATAATATGCTGGTTGTAATAATACATATCGGAGTCGTCAGTTCCGATAAGCATCTTGAAACAATACCCGGAAATTCTTTCTCCCACCGGACCAACCTTATGCAGGATCAGAGTGTTGGGAGTTTTTTCCTGAATGGCCTTAACTATTTCTTCCTCAGGGACAATTTCGATATTATGCCTGTAAATGGCTTTGATTTTATCAATTGATCCAATAGCCGGAGAAAGATCTTCCTGCTTTACAAGAATAGTTTTGTTTATTACCTGAGGCACATTTTTGTTATAGTACTTCAGATATTTCCTTCCTGTCAGGGAAGGATCTTCAGCAATCATCAGCGCATGTTTCTGCATAAAGGAAAGTATTGCTCCCAGTTTATAGCCGTATTCCATATCATCTTCCCCGGCGAATGAAAGCGGGACTGCGCAGATCTCTGGCATCTTCCCCAATTCATCAACATCTTTGCCCTGGAGCAGGTTTATAAAATTATAAACCGAATTCGACTTGTCATTCTGATAATTTGTTTCGGTGAGCATTATAAAAGAATATGAAGGGTCAGATCTTCTCAATGCAAAATCAGATAATTTAATGAATTCGAAAGGAGTGACAGTCCAGTAATCTTTCATTGCCTGCCTGATGTATGCATTATAGACGGTATTTCCGTCTTCCAGGACAACACATGTTTTTGAACCTGTAAATTGTTTTATTTCGCCGGCAGTCGGGAAAGGTGCCTGTCCGGTCAGCATGAAGGGTGTGTACAATAACAGAAACAGGAAAAATATTGATCTCATTTAAAAGGATTTATTTACCGGAAGATACAGAGGATTTCTTTCATTGAACTTACGGATATAGACAAACATCAGCTCTTTTTTCTTTTTGTGGCTCAGCTGAACATACTCCTCGTATAGCTGGCTGTCTTCCATAAGAAGAAGCTCGGTGTTATCAATATCATATTCCATAATTTTCCCGGTTTTGAAATCAATAAGATATTGCTTTAACTCATTCCGTCCGACATTCTGACGGTATGGGGAGGAATAATAACCATATGGTGAGTAATAATTGCCATAATAGTAAGGAGAATAATAAGGGGAATAATAAGGAGAATAATAATAGGGATCATAATAGCCATATGGTGAATTATAATACCGGTTATCGTAGGAAGTAACATCAGCAACAAAGTGACATATGTTTCCCACGAAGGTAATCCGGTTAAAGTTACCCTGGATCTGAATATTCAGAATCCCGTTTCTTGAATAGCCCCAAATTTCGTTCTTATCAACTTCCTGTCTCACTCCCATTCCATCATAAAAATAGATTTTGTCGCCTTCCATCAGATTTTTGAAAAAATCCTTGTCATTATAATCGGTCGACGTCAGAATTTTTGCCTTTGGAATAGGACTGTTGGCTTTTACCTGATCAAAATTAAGGTAAATGCCATCTTTGAATCTGAAGTCAGGAGTATATTTTACCATCCCCTGCTCTTCCTGTCCAAGAAGCTGAAAATAAGCACCTCCTGAAGCAACTGCCACCCCAATCAGTAAAATCCTGAATAATCTCTTCATAACGGCTAATGGTTTATGTTTACAGCTCAAAAATTGTACCATCGGAGCAAAATTAACCATTTATGTCGAAGGTTGATAATTTCAACCAATGTATATTTATCATCTATTTTGCTTAATTTTACATCAATGCAATTAATCGAATCATATAATGAGTGAAACCGAAGGTTCAGCGCAGGGCAATTCCGTTAACCAGCGTTTCGATGAGATTTTCAGCAAAAACAGGAAACTTGTTGAATACTTTTCAATAGTTTCACTTCTCTGCTTAATCCTGGCAATAATATTTATCTCATTCAATATCAGGCTCCTTGCAGGATGCCTGGTAATCATTGCCGCTGCATTGTTCATTGTGGCAATACGAAAAGCCACCGACCTGATCAAGACATTTAAAGAATTCCTGGCTGAGGCATCTTCCTCAAATGAAAAGAAAGAGGATGTCATAACCGATTTTTCCCACAAGATCAGGGAACCTCTTAATAACCTTGTGGTAATCGCCGACCTGCTGATGACTTCAGAACTTCAGAAGAAACAAAAAGACCTGATCGAGACTTTTATCGCCTCAACAAATAACATGGTTACTACTGTCAATGAATTAACAATGCAGTCGGCCGGGAATTTCAGCTATGAGGCACGAAAAAACATAAGATATAACATTCTTTCCACAATCCAGAACACGATCGATCTGTACAGCCTGAAGGAAAAAGCAAACCTCGATTTCATTTTCAATAAAAAAGATTACCATGAATATGAATGCCAGGGAGATCCGATAATATTGAAACAGATCTTTCTTGACCTTTTTAATACTATTGAAGCACAGAATTCTGAATTGCCGACTAAGGTAACAATAAACCTCAGGAAAGAAAGGGATCTGGTGCATGAAAGATATATCGGACTGAGAATTCAAACCGACAAATACATTGTTCTGATAAATGAAGACGGAACATCGGGTCATCTTGCTTCCAGGCTTATATCATTAAGCAAGGGAAGTTTCGTCAGGAATTTGGCAGTAACTATACAGTGCTGAATATAAGTCTGCCATTTGCCTATCCTGTTACTGAAATCAAACCTGTCCAGGTAACAGAAACAGGCGAAATCATCTCCAGGGGAAAGGTTCATAAAGAGCTGAAAGACATAAACATACTCCTTGTGGAAGATAACCTTATAAACCAGAAGATCACACTCCTCACCCTTAAAGCCGCTTGTAAACAACATCGATACTGCTTCAAACGGCAAAGAAGCGATTGACAAACTGGGAACTTCCGATTATGACCTGGTACTAATGGATATACAGATGCCCATCATGAACGGGATAATTGCTGCTGAAAAAATCAGGGAACTTGAAGCCGGATCGGATAATCATATTCCCATTATAGCAATTACGGCAAATGCCATGATCGGAGACAGGGAGAAATGCCTGTCAGCAGGAATAGATGAATACATAAGCAAGCCATTCCAGCCGTCCGCATTGATTGAAAAGATCAAGGATATCCTTTAACAAAAGCTGCTAAATCGGTTCATTGCTTTAAGAAATGATCTCATCCGTACCCCTGCGGATCAGCTTTTCAATATTTAAGTGAAGGTGATGGAATGAAAGATCCCAAACCCAGTCCTGCCCATTTCTTATCAATGCTTTCAATAGTGATGGCATCTGAACAGACAACGTTTGGCCATCTGCGGGGGAAACCGCCTTTACGGAAAAATTTTATTGTCCCGTCAATCACGATCGTAAACGGGGATACCAGAACATGATCCCTGAAAGGATCGGAATTGGCAAGGACCTGCCAGGCCACAGTATGAACATCATCAGGATCAACAGTATGGTCAACTGCAAGGACAATCCTGAAAATGCCGGTTTTGTCCTTTGATTTCAATAATTGCACAAGTTTCTTCAGAGCTGTCGGGATCCTCAGAGGGATTTACACCAAGAATCAGAATTTTTATTCCATCCTGAGAAGCGTTGAGTTTACCGATTTAATATATGGCCGGTCAAACCAGTCCCCAGTAATTTCAGTATCATCGATCTCAGGTCGGGGTGGCAGATCGTCTTTTCTTTGTATCTCCTCTGGCATTTTTACGGTAGCATCGATCCCGGCCTTTCCTCCGAAAGAAAAGCTGTCGGATGAATGGTCGAGAACATCAAGGGGTCCGCGCGTGAAAATGATATCAGATTCAAAATCGGTATTTGCGAAAATGTGGAGGATCAATTCCCTGTAATTGCGTATATTAATATTTCCGCTCACCACTGCAAGGTATTTTGTAAACATCATCTGCCCTGCACCAAAAAGTGAATTTATAACTTTGAGACCCTGCCCCGGATAACTTTTGTTTATCCTGACGATCACAAGATTATGGGCAACACCCGCTTCCGGCATATGAAAATCAATGATCTCAGGCTGAACAGCCAGCTTAACCGGGGAAAGGAATATCTTTTCTGTGGCTTTTGTCAGCCATGCATCCTCCTGGGGAGGAATCCCAACAATTGTTGCAGGGTAAACAGCTTTATATGAATGTGTTATACAAGTAACATGGAACCTGGGATAAAGACCGGCAAGTGAATAAAAACCGGTATGGTCGCCAAACGGACCTTCTGATACCGGCTCTTCGGAAGGATCGACATAGCCTTCAATCACAATATCGGCATCCGACGGAATATAAATATCGTTGGTAATGCATTTTACCAGCCTGACTCTTTTCTTTCTCAGGAAACCGGCCAGGATATACTCATTAATATTCTCGGGCAAAGGTGCCGTTGAACAATAAGTATAAACCGGATCACCCCCCAGGACAACTGAAACAGGCATTTTCCGTCCTGTTTTCTTCCCATGCCTCAAAATGATTTGCTCCGGTTTTATGTCTCTGCCAGTGCATGGCTGTTGTATTTTTATCCAGTATCTGCATCCTGTACATGCCGACATTCATTTTTCCTGTTTCAGGATGAACGGTATGGACCATCGGGAGTGTTACAAACCGCCCCGCATCATAAGGCCAGCATTTCAGGACAGGTAAAATCCCCAGGTCAGGTTTTGAAATGACAACCTGCTGGCATCTTCCCCTTCCTTTCCTTATGCACGGGAATATATCCGGCAATTTTGATCAAATGAGGGAGAGCTATTATTTTGCCCTGGATTGTTGAGGGAGGTTCTGTGATCTGTTTAAACATATCCTCAATATCTGTTCCTGCACTGTCAAGGCTGATTTTACCAAGTGCCATTGCCATTCTCTGGTCCGATCCGAAACAGTTGATAAGAACGGGAAACGATGTTCCGGTATTTTCGAAAAGCAGGGCCTTTCCTCCCGATTTTGTGATCCGGTCAGTAACTTCAGCAATCTCAAGCAACAGGGTCAACAAATGTATTTACCCGGTGAAGTTCTCCGTTCTTTTCAAGTTCGGAAATAAAATTATTAAGTCCGGTATATGCCATTTGACAACTGGTAATTTATCTATTCTGGAAGCAATATTAGGTATAATTATTCTGATTGGAGCCTCTATTTAATTTCCATTGGCTTTTACTTATCGTAACCCTATCTCCGAGGGACTGTCGAAAAAGTTGCTTCCTTACTTTTCACCCCTAAATCCCCTAAAGGGGACTTATTGGTTTTCAAACACTTAATAAACCCCCTTTAGGGGGAAGGGGGTGAAAAAAAGGTGAATTTGACCGTATTAGTGACTTTTTCAACAGCCCCCGTAACGATCTTAATAACAGTTATTTATTTCCTCCCCTTATTTTTTAAGGGGAGGATTAAGGAGGGGTTTTGAAGCTCCGGGGGGTAGCCGTTATGGCAGGTATATAAAACAATAATGGGAACTACTCCTAAGATTAGTTCCCATTCACCGTTTGCAACCGAAGCCGCAATTGGCGTCAGGTTACTGTTATTTTGACCGGCTTCATTTCCTGACACAAGGTCAGGATTTGGAGCCCCTGGCTTTCGGGTTTTGCCTGTTACAGCAGAACCTTCCGGCTGTCCTTTCTCCCGCCGAAGCGGGATTCCGGGACGAAGCGTCATTCAGGCCCCGATGTCATTTCCCGAAGGATTTGGATCAGTTTCAGAAAACCGGAGCCGAAGCCCTTTATTTCTGAAGCCCTGTGACTCAATCTCTGAAAGAACGTTTCCGGCTTTCTTGACTTACCGAGTATCCTGGACCGGAGTCCATTCACTCAGACTTCGGCTCTCCAGTTGTGCAGTCCCGAAGGTCTGAATGAACCGGATTGTGACTCAATTAAGTGACCTTTTCCGGTTCCACATCTTTTGAGCAGTCTTTTATCGCTCGCCTGATAGATCAAATGTAATTTAAGAATATGACATAACAATGAGATCTCAATTCATAGTTGTACACCTGATATAAACAAAAGTTATTAACAATTGTTCATAACGTCGGAGGGCCTTTTAGTATGGGCATTTAAAAGCATGAACCACGGACTGGAAAAGACAAAAAAGCATAAAAAAAGTTACACAGAGAACACAGAGGTTTCACAGAGTCACACAGAGTTGTATCTCTGAGGCTCTCTGTGGATGCTCTGTGGAACTCCGTGTAACTCCGTGTAACTTAAAATTAAGGACTTAATTATTTCTTGTACCCGTAAACAGCCAGGTTGCCAAGCATCTCTTCAATCCGCAGAAGCTGGTTGTACTTACAGATCCTGTCAGTCCTGCTGCACGATCCGGTTTTGATCTGCCCTGAATTCGTTGCAACAGCTACATCAGCTATTGTTGAATCTTCAGTTTCTCCTGACCGGTGTGAAGTTACTGTGGTATAACCGGCCCTGTGGGCCATCTCAATTGCATTGAGTGTCTCGGTAAGGGTTCCGATCTGGTTAAGCTTTATAAGAATCGAGTTGGCACAACCCATTTCAATCCCTTTTTTCAGGTATTCAACATTGGTAACAAAAAGGTCATCCCCGACAATCTGGATTTTTTTGCCAAGTCTGTCTGTCATCAGCTTCCATCCGTCCCAGTCGCCTTCAGCCATCCCGTCTTCAATGGAGTCGATCGGAAACGTCCCAATGAGCTTTTCAAAATAATCAACCTGTTCTTTTGAAGTTTTTCTGGCACCTTTCGGGCCTTCAAATTTTGTATAATTGTACATACCTTCATCATAAAACTCTGAGGCTGCAGGGTCAAGGGCAATTGTAACATCAGTACCCGGTTTATAGCCTGCGGCCGAAATGGCCTTAACAATGGTTTCAAGAGCATCTTCGGTCCCACCAAGTGACGGTGCAAAACCGCCTTCATCTCCGACAGCTGTACTCAGTCCGCGGCCTTTCAGAACTTTTTTTAAAGAATGAAATACTTCAGCTCCCATTCTTAAACCCTCTTTGAAATTCGGTGCTCCAACGGGGCGGATCATAAATTCCTGGAATGCAATGGGTGCATCGGAGTGCGATCCTCCGTTGATAATATTCATCATCGGCACAGGAAGGGTGACTGCATTTGCACCTCCAATATACCTGAACAAAGGCAATCCATGATAAGCTGCTGCTGCCTTTGCTGAAGCAAGGGAAACACCAAGTATTGCATTTGCTCCCAGATTGCTTTTCGTTTTGGTCCCGTCGAGATCTATCATCTTCTTATCTATTCCGGCCTGATCGGTCACATCCATCCCGATAACTTCTTCAGCAATGACATTATTGACATTATGAACAGCTTTCAGGACACCCTTACCCAGGTAACGTGATTTATCACCATCACGGAGTTCAAGCGCTTCGTTTTCGCCTGTGGATGCACCCGATGGAACGGCTGCCCGTCCCAGGTAGCCACTCGCTGTCTGCACGTCAACTTCAATTGTCGGATTGCCGCGGGAATCAAGAATCTCACGGGCATGTACACTAACTATTTGTCCCATAGGAATTTATTTTTTTATTAAACAATTGTGCAATATAGACAAAAAAAGGGATACGCCTTTAAAGCAATATCCCTTTCCTTATAAATTATACCTCTATTCTTTTTCTTCCGGTTCTGAAGCAGGTTCTTCTTTGGCTTCCCTTGTCTCCTTGGTTTTTGAAGCTTTAGGAGCTTTCCCCGAAATAGCTTTCGTTGGCTTGCCGGCCGGTATTTCGGCTGTTGTCTTCTTTGTTGACCTTCTCCTTCTTGCTGTTTTTGGTTTTGCAGCTTCTCCGCCCTTCATTGCCTCGTTGAAATCAACAAGCTCCAGGATACACATTTCTGCATTATCTCCAATCCTGTTGCCGGTTTTAAGAATCCGCGTATATCCGCCCGGCCTGTCGGCGATCTTTGGCGATACTTCCCTGAAAAGCTCAGCAACAGCAGATTTATCCTTAAGATAACCGAAGACTGTCCTCCTTGAATGTGTCGAGTCTTCCTTTGATTTTGTTATAAGCGGTTCAACGTATGTTTTAAGCGCTTTCGCCTTGGCAGTAGTTGTCGTAATCCTTTTATGAAGGATCAGCGATGCAGCCATGTTGGCAAGCATCGACTTCCTGTGCGAGGCCGTCCTGCCCAGATGGTTAATTACTCTTTGATGTCGCATTTTTCTATATCCTTAACCAGTTTCCAATTAATCTTTATCTAACTTGTACTTGCTCACGTCCATTCCGAATGACAGGCTCATGGATTCAAGTAACTCATCCAGCTCTGTTAAGGATTTCTTTCCGAAATTCCTGAATTTCAGAAGGTCATTCTTATTGAATTTTACAAGGTCACCAAGTGTTTCAACCTCAGCTGCTTTCAGGCAGTTGAGAGCTCTGACGGAAAGGTCGAGATCGACCAGTTTGGTTTTCAGGAGCTGCCTCATATGCAGTACTTCCTCATCAAACTCTTCATTTGCAAGCTTATCGTCCGAGTCAAGGGTTATCTTTTCATCGGAGAAAAGCATGAAGTGATAAATCAAGATCTTGGCAGCTTCCTTCAATGCATCTTTGGGATGAATCGATCCGTCAGTTTCGATTTCCATGAGAAGCTTTTCATAGTCGGTTTTCTGTTCAACACGGTAGTTCTCGACAGAATACTTTACGTTTCTTACGGGCGTAAATATCGAGTCGATTGCAATAAGTCCGAATTCGCTGTCGACAGGCTGGTTCTCTTCAGCAGGAACATAGCCTCTTCCCTTGCTGATTGTAAGTTCCATCTGTATCTTAACATCCGGTTCCATCCTGAATATTACCAATTCAGGATTCAGGACTGTGAAGCTGCTGAGTGTATTGTTAAGGTTGCCCGCCTTGAAAACATCATGGCCGCTGATTTTAACCATAGCTTTTTCATGGTCGACATCATCGACAGTTCTCTTGAAACGGACCTGCTTAAGGTTAAGGATGATTTCAGTAACATCCTCAATAACCCCTGTAATAGTAGAAAACTCATGGTCGATACCTTCGATCTTCACCGTGGTTATGGCATAACCCTCGAGTGAAGACAGAAGAATCCTCCTAAGAGCATTACCAACGGTAATACCATAGCCGGGTTCAAGAGGACGGAATTCAAATTTTCCGAATCTGTCGTCCGCTTCAAGCATTATTACTTTGTCGGGCTTCTGGAATGATAAAATGGCCATATGATTTATCTTATATTATTACTTTGAATACAATTCAACAATTAACTGTTCCCTGATATCTTCAGGAATATCTGTCCGTTCAGGTAGATTCATGAATTTACCTGCCATTTGTGCATCGTCCCATTCAAGCCATGAAAGCTTCGAATATTTCCTCGTTGAAAGCGAATCGACTATTGATTCAAGGGATTTTGATTTTTCCCGCACTCCGACAATGTCACCAGGTTTAAGCTGAAATGAGGGAACATTCACGACATCCCCGTTCACGGTAACATGCCGGTGTGATACCAGTTGGCGTGCACCTGCCCTTGAGGGAGCCAATCCAAAGCGGTAAACCACATTGTCGAGGCGTGATTCGAGCATTTGAAGGAGCACTTCGCCTGTTACTCCTTTACTTCTTGAAGCTTTTTCAAAAGTATTACGGAACTGTCTTTCAAGTATCCCATATGTATATTTTGCTTTTTGTTTTTCTCTCAGCTGAAGACCATATTCAGAGGTTTTTTTCCTCTTTTTGTTTATCCCGTGCTGGCCCGGAGGAAAGTTTTTCCTGTCGAGGTGTTTATCAGGGCCGTAAATAGGCTCCCCGAATTTCCTTGCAATTCTTGATTTTGGACCAATATATCTTGCCATCGTATTTTGTTTTATACTTTCAAATAATCTTCTTAATAATTATACTCTTCTTCTTCCCGGTGCACGGCAGCCGTTATGGGGCATGGGTGTAACGTCAATGATCTCGGTTACTTCAATTCCTACATTGCTTATTGACCTGATAGCTGATTCACGGCCTGCTCCTGGTCCCTTTACAAACACCTTCACTTTTCTTAAGCCAAGATCATATGCTACTTTACTGCAATCTTCAGAAGCCATCTGGGCGGCATAAGGAGTATTCTTTTTGGAACCCTTGAATCCCATCTTCCCGGCAGATGCCCAGGATATTACCTGACCTGAATTATTTGTAAGGGTAATAATAATATTGTTAAAAGAGGAATGAACATGAGCCTGTCCAGTCGGTTCAACCTTTACGATCCTTTTCTTCTGTGCTCCGGTTTTCTTTGCCATATTCTATTTATTTAGTAGCTTTTTTCTTGTTTGCAACAGTTTTCTTTCTTCCTTTCCGGGTTCTGGCGTTGTTTTTGGTACTCTGTCCCCTTACGGGCAAACCCAGCCGGTGACGTACTCCCCTGTAACAGCCGATATCCATTAGCCTTTTGATATTTAACTGAGTTTCGGAACGAAGTTCTCCCTCGAGCTTATAAGTGTCGCTCAGGATACGGCGTATAGTATTGATCTGGTCATCGGTCCAGTCCTGAACCTTAACATCCCTGTCAACACCGGCCTCATCAAGCACTTTCTGTGCAGTACTTCTTCCCACTCCATAGATATAGGTAAGGCCAACTTCGCCTCTTTTGTTTCTTGGTAGATCAACCCCAATAATACGTGCCATAAATTACTTTTCTTAAATGAGTTGCAAAATTACACAAATTATCCCTGTCTCTGTTTGAACTTGGGATTTTTCTTGCTTATAACGTAAATGCGCCCTTTACGCCTGACTATTTTGCAGTCAGCGCTGCGCTTTCTAACAGATGCTCTTACCTTCATTACTGTAGTATTTCTTATTTATATCTGAATGTTATTCTTCCCTTTGTCAGATCGTATGGAGACATCTCCACTTTTACCTTGTCGCCCGGCAGGATTTTAATGTAGTGCATTCTCATCTTGCCTGAAATATGGGCAGTTATTACGTGTCCGTTTTCGAGCTCCACCCTGAACATTGCATTAGAAAGAGCTTCGATAATTGTACCGTCCTGTTCGATAGATGCTTGTTTCGACATACGATTACATTTTATTTAAAACTTCTTCGACAAACTTAAAAGTTGTTAATACATCTGCCCTTCCCTTATCGATCGCGACGGCATATTCAAAGTGAGCTGAAGGCTTCCCGTCAACAGTTCTGATAGTCCATCCGTCTTTCATCTGGTATGTCTCCTTTTTCCCCAGATTAATCATGGGTTCAATGCATATTACGAGTCCCTTCTCCATCTTCGTACCCGTTCCTCTTTTCCCGTAGTTAGGTACTTCAGGGGGTTCGTGAAGCCTTTTTCCCAGCCCATGCCCTACAAGTTCCCTGACTACGGAATATCCTCCGCTTTCGGCCCTGGTTTGGACTGCATTGGAGATATCGCCAACCCTGTTACCGGCAACTGCTTCCTTAACACCTTCTTCGAGGGATTCCCTGGTATAATCAAGAAGACGTCTTAGCTCATCATCGATCATGCCAACCGCAAATGTATAGGCACTATCGCCATACCATCCATTAAGGATCACCCCGCAGTCGATCGAGATTATATCTCCTTCCTTCAGAATATAACCTGATGGTATACCATGAACCACCTCATCGTTGACAGATGTGCAGAGGGTGTTGGGAAAACCTCCGTATCCCTTGAAAGCCGGTAACCCTCCATTGTCATGAATGTAAGTTTCAGCAATTTTGTCAAGATACAGAGTAGTAACTCCCGGTCTTATAAGTGCAGCAATTTCGGCCAGTGTCCGCGACACCAGCATATTGCTTTCCCTTAAAAGTCCGACCTCTTCATCTGTCTTTAAATATAACATCAAAGAACGCTGAGTTTATTAAATCGACGTTGTTGCGCCTGATCTTCCCTTAACACGGCCTGATTTCATAAGACCATCATAATGACGCATCAACAGGTGACTTTCAATCTGCTGAAGCGTATCCAGTACAACCCCTACAAGGATAAGCAGTGATGTTCCGCCATAAAATTGGGCGAATTGCGGTGAAACACCTGCCTGTACTGCAATTGCCGGAAGGATGGCAATTATTGCCAGGAAGACAGAGCCGGGGAAAGTAATCCTCGACATAATCGTGTCGAAAAATTCAACTGTTTTCCTTCCTGGTTTAATTCCTGGAATAAAACCACCGTTCTTCTTCATATCTTCTGCCATCTGAACCGGGTTGATGGTAATTGCAGTATAGAAATATGTGAATAATATGATAAGGAGGCCTGTTACAAGATTGTACCAGAATCCGTACATATTTGAAAACGCCACCACAAAACCTGAGCTTGAGTTTGAATATCCCGCTATAATGATCGGCAGCATCATAATCGCCTGGGCAAAAATTATCGGCATAACACCTGCTGCATTGATTTTCAAGGGTATATACTGACGTACACCACCATACTGTTTGTTTCCGACAATCCTTCTCGCGTACTGAACAGGGACACGTCTTGTCCCCTGTACCAGCATGATTGTGCCGAGTATCACTACGAATAGCAGAACAATTTCAACAATAAGTGCAATCGGTCCACCAGTGCCGTTTACCCTTGTTCCGAATTCAAAGAAGAAATTTTGAGGCAATCTGGCCACAATCCCTATCATTATTATAAGAGATATTCCGTTACCTATGCCTTTATCAGTTATTTTTTCACCGAGCCACATCACAAACATGGTACCGGCTGTCAGGATCACCACCGACGAAAACTTGAAGAAGAATCCGTTCGCCAATACAAATGCGGTTGCCGGAAGTTGTGCCGTCAGGTTGACGAGGTATGTCGGAGCCTGCAGAATCAGAACCAGAACTGTCAGGTAACGTGTGTACTGGTTCAGTTTTCTACGGCCACTTTCACCTTCCTTCTGCAGTTTCTGAAAATGAGGAAAGACAATACCAAGCAGCTGGACAACGATTGATGCCGAGATATAAGGCATTATTCCAAGAGCAAATACTGAAGCCTGCGAAAAAGCTCCTCCCGAGAACATATCCAGAAGACCCATGATCCCTGAAGAGGTCTGGTTTTTAAGGTTTGCCAACTGCGAAGGATCTATTCCCGGTAATGTTATATACTTACCTAACCGGTATAACGTGATAATTGCTAAGGTATAGAGCAGTCTTGCACGAAGATCTTCTATCTTAAAGATGTTTTTTATTGTCTGGACAAGTCTCATGAACTTAAAGTTTTACGGCAGTTCCTTCTTTGGCTTCAATTGCTTCGATTGCGCTTTTGCTGAATGCATGGGCGTGAACTTCCAGTTTCTTATCGAGGGTCCCTTTTCCGAGTATTTTAACCAGTGCACTTTTTGATATCAAACCGGCACTGATAAGTACCTGAGGATCAATCTTGTCAAGGTTTTTCTTTTCGGCCAGGCTTTGAAGGACACTTATATTTATAGCTTTATATTCCTTGCGGTTGACATTTTTAAAACCAAACTTGGGAACACGCCTCTGAAGAGGCATCTGGCCTCCTTCAAAACCTATTTTCTTACTATAACCTGATCTCGATTTAGCGCCTTTATGTCCTCTTGTGGATGTCCCTCCTCTGCCGGAGCCCTGTCCGCGACCAAGACGCTTGCTTTTTTTCACCGATCCTTTAGCAGGTTTTAGGTTACTTAAATCCATAACTTCAAATATAATATCGTTAATACCTTAAATATTTTCAATCCTGACCAGATGTCTTACTTTTTCTACCATTCCCAAAATCTGTGGCGTAGCTTCGTGTTCAACGCTGTGATTCAGTTTATGGATTCCCAGTGCTGCAAGAGTCCGTTTCTGTCTTTCGGGTTTTCCGTTTTTACTTCTTACCTGGGTTATACGAATTTTTGCCATTGCTTGTACTTTACTATCCGTTAAAAACTTTTTCCATGGAAATACCCCTGTGCTCAGCAACAGAGATTGCATCGCGCATTTCGAGCAGAGCAGCAAATGTAGCTTTTACAAGGTTATGAGGGTTTGATGAACCTTTTGACTTGGCAAGCACATTTTTTACTCCGACGCTTTCAAGAACTGCACGCATTGCACCTCCTGCCTTAACGCCGGTTCCTTCGGTTGCCGGTTTGATAAAGACTTTTGCACCTCCGAATTTTGCCACCTGCTCATGAGGGATTGTTCCGTTTATTACAGGCACTTTTATGAGGTTCTTCTTTGCATCTTCAATGCCTTTAGCAATAGCAGTTGTGACTTCACTGGCCTTGCCAAGCCCGTGTCCGACAATACCGTCTTCATTTCCGACAACTACAATAGCTGAGAAGCTGAACGTACGTCCTCCTTTTGTAACCTTTGTAACTCTCTGAATGCTGACAAGCCTGTCCTTAAGTTCAAGGTCGCTGGTTTTTACTTTTCTTATACCGTTTCCCATATTATTCAGAATTTTAAGCCGCCTTCACGTGCTGCATCAGCCAATGATTTAACTCTACCATGATATTTATATCCGCTTCTGTCGAAAACAACATTCTCGATGCCTTTTCCCCTGCATTTATCAGCCAGGGATTTCCCGACAAGTTTAGCCTGTTCAGTTTTCTTTAGCCCTGTTTTTGTGGCAATTTCTTTTTCCTTTGAGCTGGCCGACAGGAGAGTAACTCCGTTGAGATCGTCAACCAATTGAACATATATCTGCTTATTGCTGCGAAATACCGCAACACGCGGTTTTTCTGCAGTTCCGTTTATTCTTTTCCGGATCCTCAATCTGATCCTTGATCTCCTTTCCAACTTGGTTAAGGCCATGACTTTCTGATTTTTACCTGATTAAGGGCGCATTATAGCATATACTATTTTTAACCCTGCTATTTCTTTTAATCTTTCAATTAGATTTCTATGTAATATAACACACTCTAAACACTGGCTGATTTCCCAGCCTTTCTTCTGAGCTGTTCTCCGACAAACTTGATACCTTTTCCTTTATAGGGTTCAGGTGGACGGAGTGATCTGATCTTGGCTGCAACGTGCCCGATAAGTTGTTTATCAATGCTTGTCAGGGTTATGACAGGATTGCTTCTTCTTTCGGTTTTGGTTTCAACCTTCACTTCGTTGGGAAGCTGAATTATTATTTCGTGTGAAAAGCCAAGGCTCATTTCAAGATTCTGCCCCTTGGCTTCGGCACGGTAGCCAACTCCAACAAGTTCAAGTTCTTTCTTGTAGCCCTGTGAAACACCCACAACCATATTGGCAATAAGTGCCCGGTAAAGACCATGCAGCGATTTGTGATTTTTCGATTCAGACGGTCTTTGCAATACGATAGTGTTGTCCACCACTTCAACTTTCAGGTCTTTGTTGATGCTTTGTTTCAGCTCACCCAAAGGTCCCTTAACGCTTACCACATTGGTGTCGCTGATGCTTACAGTTACACCTTTGGGCAGAGTTACAGGTAATTTTCCTATTCGTGACATTGAACTATCCTCCTATTTAGTAAACGTAACATAAAACTTCTCCACCTATGTTCTCTTTCTTTGCTTCTTTGTCGGTCATTAATCCTCTCGAGGTTGAGATAATTGCTATCCCGAGTCCGTTAAGCACTCTTGGCATCTCGTCAACGCCGATATATTTTCTGAGACCCGGTCTGCTGGCCCTCTCTATTTTCTTGATTGCAGGCTTTTTGCTTTTCGGATTATATTTCAGGGCAATTTTTAAGACACCCTGCTTATTCTCTCCATCAACCACCTTATAACTAAGAATATATCCCTTTTCGAACAGAATTCTGGCAACCTCCTTTTTAAGATTGGATGCCGGAGCCTCAACAACCTTATGTCCTGCTAAAATGGCATTTCTTATTCTCGTCAGTAAATCTGCAATTGGATCAGTCATCTCTTATTCATTAATATAGTTAATATTCATTATCAATTTACCAGCTGGCTTTCTTGACACCCGGTATAAGTCCGAAAGATGCCATTTCCCTGAATGTGATCCTGCTGATTCCAAACTGTCTCATATAACCTCTTGTACGCCCGGTAAGCTTGCAGCGGTTATGTAACCTGTTAGGATTTGAGTTACGTGGCAAACGGCTTAAGCCGACATAATCACCTTCAGCTTTCAGTTTTGCTCTTTTTGCTGCGTATTTCTCAGTAAGTTTTGCGCGTTTTACTTCGCGGGCCATCATTGATTCCTTAGCCATATGATCAGTTTTTAATATTTTTAAAAGGTAATCCGAAATGTTTAAGAAGAGCCAGTGCTTCTTCATCTGTTGTTGCTGATGTTACAAATGTAACCTGAAGTCCCATGATCTTTGCGATCTTGTCAAGATCGATCTCCGGGAAAATTATCTGTTCGGTGATTCCCAGAGTATAATTGCCTCGTCCGTCGAGTTTTGAGCTGATTCCCTTGAAGTCGCGGATGCGGGGCAGGGCAACTGAGATAAGCCTCTCGAGGAATTCATACATCTTTTCCTTTCGTAGTGTCACCATAACACCGATAGGCATATTCTTCCTCAGCTTGAAATTCGAGATATCTTTTGATGAATAGGTCTGAACAGCTTTTTGTCCGGCAATATCCGACAACTCCTTTACACTGAATTCGAGCAGTTTCTTATCGGCAATTGCCTGTCCGACACCCTGGCTGAGAACAATCTTCTCCAGCTTTGGAACCTGCATAACGGTTTTATAACCGAACTCTTTCATTAATACAGGTACGATCTCCTCTTTATATCTGGTTTTTAATGTAGGTGTATACATTACTTGATCTCCTCTCCTGATTTTTTTGAATAACGAACTAGTTTATTTTTGTCATTGAGCTTCCTTCCAATACGCGTCGGTTTACCGGATGCCGGATCGATAAGCATCAGGTTTGAAAGGTGGATGGGAGCTTCCTTTTTAAGAATGCCGCCCTGGGGTGATTTGGCATTTGGTTTTGTATGCTTTGATACCATGTTCACTCCTTCAACAATTGCCCTGTCCTTATCTCTGTCAACCTCAAGGACACGCCCTTTCTGGCCTTTCGATTCACCGGTTATTATCATGACGGTGTCGCCCTTTCTTATATGTAATTTCTTCTGCATTTCTTTGTGTTTAAATATTATAGTACCTCAGGGGCAAGTGAGACTATCTTCATATACTTTTCACGGAGTTCCCTTGCAACCGGTCCGAAGATACGGGTACCGCGGACCTCATTAAGGTTGTTGAGCAGGACAACTGCATTATCGTCAAACCTGATATAGGATCCGTCGGAACGGCGTATTTCCTTTGTTGTACGGACAACAACGGCTTTGCTTACTGTTCCCTTTTTTGCCTCACCTGACGGGAGAGCGCTTTTAACGCTCACCACTATCTTGTCGCCGACTGTGGCATACCTCTTTTTGCTGCCTCCAAGCACCCGGATGCACAAGACTTCCTTGGCTCCTGAGTTATCGGCTACTGTTAATCTGCTTTCCTGCTGTATCATAATTACTTGGCTCTTTCGATTATTTCAATCAGTCTCCAGGTTTTATTCTTGCTCAGAGGCCTGGTCTCCGAGATACGTACAGTGTCGCCAATATTGCATGAATTCTCTTCATCATGAGCCATCAATTTTTTTGTCTTGTTCACAAATTTGCCATATATGGGATGCTTAACTTTCCTTTTTATGGCGACGACGATCGATTTATCCATTTTGTTGCTGACCACAACACCGATGCGTTCCTTTCTGATATTTCTTTCCATCGCTGAATTAGCTTTTAGATTTTTCATTTAACTCTCTCTGGCGCAATTCTGTATGCAGACGTGCAATTGTAAGCTTCACCTGTTTGATCTTTTGCGGATTATCAAGAGGTGTTATTGCATGATTAAGCTTCATGCGGGTAAGCATGGTTTTTTCGGTATCTATGCGTTCGATCAGATCCGGCGTGCTTAATTCCTTTATTTCTGAAGTTTTCATTTATGTTCTCGTTTTATTCCTCTGTGTAATCTTGCCTTACAATGAATTTTGTTGTTATTGGAAGTTTCTGGGCGCCGAGTCTGAGAGCTTCTTTAGCAACGTCATAGGGGACACCCTCTGCTTCAAGAATAATTCTGCCGGGAGTGACAGGAACAACAAAACCTTCGGGGGCTCCTTTTCCTTTTCCCATTCGTACTTCGGCCGGCTTTTTTGTAATGGGTTTATCGGGGAATACCCTTATCCAGAGCTGACCTTCACGTTTCATGTGACGTGTAACCGCCTGACGGGCAGCTTCAATCTGCCTCCCTGTGATCCAGCATTGCTCCAGTGCCTTAATTCCAAATGACCCGAATGCAAGCTGGTTGCCCCTCTGAGCATTACCCTTCATTCTCCCTTTCTGGGCTCTCCTGAATTTTGTCCGTTTCGGTTGTAGCATGACTCAAGTATGTTATTTGTTTTATTACTTCCTGAAACTTATTTCTTTGCCTTGCGCTTCAGGCTTTTGTTTTTCGCATTCCTGGCGCCAATGTTCGGGCTGAGATCTCTTTTTCCATAGACTTCACCATTACAGATCCAGACTTTAATCCCTATAAGGCCCACTTTTGTATGTGCTTCAGCCAGTGCATAATCAATGTCTGCACGCAGAGTATGAAGAGGAATCCTCCCCTCTTTGTAAGTTTCGCTCCTTGCCATTTCAGCACCACCAAGGCGGCCTGAAATAAGCACCTTAATACCTTCAGCACCCATTCTCATGGTCGATGCGATCGACATCTTGATGGCGCGGCGGTACGATATCTTACCTTCAAGCTGACGGGCAATATTGTTCCCGACAATATTGGCATCAAGTTCGGGACGTTTTACCTCAAATATATTGATCTGAACCTCCTTTTTGGTGATCTTCTTGAGCTCTTCCTTAAGCTTGTCAACCTCCTGGCCGCCTTTCCCGATAATGATACCCGGACGGGCTGTGTTAACGGTTACGGTGATAAGCTTCAGTGTTCTCTCAATAACTATTTTGGAAATACTGGCTTTTGCGAGCCTGGCATTCAGGTATTCTCTGATCCTGGTATCTTCGACAAGCTTGCCGGAAAAGTCTTTCCCACCAAACCAGTTTGAATCCCAACCTTTGATTATACCTAATCGGTTACCTATCGGATTTGTTTTTTGTCCCATTTATTCTATTTTGTTGTCGTTTCAACTTCCTTAATCAAACTGTCGAGGACCAGGGTTACATGATTTGATCTTTTCCTTACCCTGTAGGCTCTCCCCTGCGGAGCAGTCTGAAGCCTCTTTAACGCACGGCCGCCGTCGACACTTATCCTTTTTACAAAAAGATTGCTTTCTTCAACCCGAACACCTTCATTTTTTGCCTGCCAGTTAGCAATAGCCGACAGAAGGAGCTTTTCCAGTCTGCGGGATGCTTCCTGCGGGCTGAACCTGAGTATATCAAGTGCCTTATTCACTTCCACTCCGCTGATAAGACCCGTAACCAGCCTCATTTTCCGTGGTGATGTGGGACAGTTTCTCAGTACCGCCTGATATTGGTTTTTCGCGGCTTCTTTTCTCTGTTCTGCTGAATTTCTTTTTCTTGCACCCATTTCAAAATATTTTTCGAGTTTGCATTACTTCCTATTTATTTCCAGAGTGTCCTCTGAATGTACGTGTAGGAGCAAATTCACCAAGCTTGTGTCCTACCATGTTTTCAGTAATGTAAACAGGGATAAATTTGTTCCCGTTATGAACTGCTATAGTATGTCCGACAAAATCAGGTGAGATGACAGATCTCCGCGACCAGGTCTTGAGAACTGATTTTTTTTGTCCCTCATTCATGGCCAGGACTCTTTGCTCCAGTTTAAAATCAATAAAAGGGCCTTTTTTAATTGATCTGCTCATAATATATCAGTTATTTTTTCTTTCTTTCAACAATAAGTTTGGCAGAGTACTTTTTCTTGTCACGTGTTTTAAAGCCTTTAGCCGGAATCCCTTTGCGCGATCTTGGATGGCCTCCTGAAGCTCTGCCCTCACCTCCGCCCATCGGATGATCGACCGGATTCATAACAACACCTCTAACCCTGGGACGGCGTCCCTGCCAGCGCGAACGGCCTGCCTTACCTGATTTTTCAAGGTTATGGTCGGGATTGGAAACTGTTCCTATCGTGGCACGGCAGGTCGTAAGTACCATCCTGGTTTCACCCGACGGAAGCTTGATGGTTGCATACTTGCCTTCACGTGCGGAAAGCTGGGCATAAGTTCCTGCACTGCGTGCCAGAGCTCCGCCCTTACCGGGCTTAAGCTCAATATTGTGCACGATAGTTCCAAGTGGAATATCATTAAGGAACATTGTATTGCCTACTTCAGGTGCTGCATCCTTGCCTGACAATATTTTCTGCCCGACCATAAGTCCGTTAGGAGCAACGATATACCTCTTCTCCCCATCTTCATAAACAACGAGAGCAATTCTTGATGATCTGTTAGGATCATATTCAATTGCTCTGACTGTTGCGTGCATGCCATCCTTTTCCCTGAGAAAATCGATGACCCTGTACATCCTTTTGTGACCGCCACCGATGTACCTCATTGTCATTTTGCCGTTAACGTTCCTTCCTCCGGTTCTTTTCAGTGGTCGGAGCAAGGATTTATCCGGTGCAGCGCCTGTGATGTTGTCAAAAGCACTTATTATCTTGTTTCTCTGACCTGGTGTTACAGGTTTTAACTTTCTGACTGCCATATAGGTTTTTAAATATTGCTATAGAAATCTATTTTATTCCCTTCCGTAAGGGTTACAACTGCCTTTTTTACTGCTGCAGTTTTACCTACAAGTAAGCCAGATTTGGTATTTCTGGTTTTTATTTTCCCGCCATATCTCATAGTGTTGACCGATTCGACAGTCACACCATACAGTTCCTCGACGGCTTTCCTGATCTGTAGTTTGTTCGCGGTTTTAGCAACGATAAATCCATAACGATTATATTTATCGCCCTGGCTTGTCATCTTTTCCGTTACTATCGGTTTAATTAAAATATTCATCACTCAAAGTTTACTGGTTTTCAAAAGTTGACTGCAAAACGTCAATCGCACTCTCCACAATCACGAGAGTCGAAGCTTTCATTATATTGTAAGTGTTTAATTCTCCGGCAGTTACAACTTCAACTCCTTGTACATTTCGGGCTGACAAATATATATTTTTATTTTGTTCCGATAAAACAAATAGCGAATTTTTCTTCCCGATATTGAGGTTACTGCCCACTTTTAGCATTTCCTTTGTCTTAGGGGCCTCAAATGAAAAGTCTTCGAGGATAATAATATTATTCGCTGATGCTTTATATGAAAGCGCTGATTTTCTTGCCAGCTGTTTCACTTTTTTATTAAGCTTGAAGCCGTAGAACCGAGGTTCCGGACCAAATATCCTGCCTCCACCCCGGAAAAGCGGGTTCTTTATGCTTCCGGCACGTGCTGTGCCAGTTCCTTTTTGCCGTTTTATCTTCCGTGTACTG
Source organism: uncultured Bacteroidales bacterium (assembly GCA_963831935.1). Taxonomy (GTDB): domain Bacteria; phylum Bacteroidota; class Bacteroidia; order Bacteroidales; family VadinHA17; genus LD21. Next base: position 588,178 of record CAWHSH010000004.1, on the reverse strand, counting down.
CCTGCAATTTCGCCACGTTGTTTCGATTTGTGTGTCCCCTGTCTCTGATTTGCCAGGAACTGTTTTGTATCAAGGTATATAGCATGGTCATTCGGTTTTATACCGAAAATAGAATCGTTAAGACTGACTTTTCTTCCCGTTTCTTTGCCATCGATATTAAGAATAGCTAATTCCATTATTTTGTTATTATTACGTAACCACCTTTTGGACCGGGAACTGATCCTTTAACTATCAATATATTACTCTCAGGCATAAGCTTTATAACTCTCATGCTTATCGACATTACTTTTTTGTTTCCCATACGGCCTGCCATTCTCATACCGGGCCATACTCTTGAGGGGAACGATGAAGCCCCAACAGAACCCGGAGCCCTTCCCCTGTTATGCTGTCCGTGGGTCTGACCGCCAACTCCTCCGAAGTTGTGGCGTCTTACCACACCCTGAAAACCTTTTCCTTTCGACCATCCTCTTACATCCACCCAATTGTCGGGTCTGAAAAGTTCAGCTGTAAGAACCTCTCCTTCCTTTACCTGATCTTCCCCGAATCCTGTAAATTCAATAAGTTTCCTTTTAGGGGTTGTATTGACTTTTTTGAAGTGGCCTTGTTCCGCTTTTGTAGTATGCTTTTCCTTCTTTTCATCGAAACCTAGCTGTACGGCAAAATAGCCATCCTTTTCCTTTGTCTTTATCTGTGTTACTACACACGGACCTGCCTGCAGTACAGTACAAGGAATATTCTTTCCGTCTTCATTAAATACGGAGGTCATTCCTACCTTTTTTCCAATTAATCCCTGCATCTCTTTTTACTTTACTGGTTTCACACTTTAATTTCCACTTCCACTCCGCTTGGAAGCTCAAGCTTCATCAAAGCATCAATTGTCTTTGGTGTTGAGCTGTATATATCAAGCAGCCTTTTATAGGATGAAAGCTGGAATTGCTCTCTTGCTTTTTTATTCACAAACGGGGAACGGAGAACAGTATAAATCTTTTTGTGAGTTGGAAGGGGAATGGGACCGCTTACAACCGCACCAGTTGATTTTACTGTCTTTACAATCTTCTCTGCGGACTTATCCACCAGATTATGATCGTAAGATTTCAGTTTGATACGAATTTTCTGACTCATCTCTTTAAAGAATTTTTCCTTTGGTAATTTCTACAATTCTGTTTGCTATTTCTGCAGGTACCTCTTCGTAATGAGAGAATTCCATGGTGGAAGTTGCCCTACCCGAGGTAAGGGTTCTTAGTACTGTAACATAACCGAACTTTTCGGCCAGAGGTACTTTTGCTTTTACAACCCTTGAACCTGCTTTCGATTCCATACCTTCAACCTTGCCTCTCCTTCTGTTGAAATCGCCTATGACATCGCCGACATATTCTTCTGGGGTGACCACCTCTGTCGACATGATCGGCTCAAGAAGCACAGGATTGCATTTGCCTGCATGCTTCCTGAATGCCTGTTTTGCTGCAATTTCAAAAGAAAGGGCATCCGAATCCACCGGATGGTATGAACCGTCTTTTAATACAATCTTAAGGCTTTCGAGAGGGAATCCTGCCAAAGGTCCGTTCGACATTGCTTCGCGGAATCCTTTCTCAATAGCCGGGATGAATTCCCTGGGAATATTTCCGCCCTTTATCTCATTTATAAACTCAAGGCCCCTTATGCCATTTTCGGTCGGCATCATGGCGACAGAAATATCTGCAAATTTCCCTTTGCCTCCTGTTTGCTTCCTGAATACTTCCCGGAAGTCAGCACTTGTCGTAATTGCTTCTTTATAAGCAACCTGCGGTACACCCTGGTTGCATTCCACCTTGAATTCCCTTTTCAGACGATCGATAAGTATCTCAAGGTGTAATTCACCCATACCGTTTATAATGGTCTGTCCGCTGTCAGGATCAATTCTGACCTGAAAAGTCGGATCCTCTTCTGCCAGCTTATTGAGTGCCAACGACAGCTTATCAACATCCGCCTGGGTCTTGGGTTCAATCGCTATTCCGATCACCGGTTCCGGAAATTCCATCGATTCAAGTAAAATCGGCTTATGAATCGCGCAGAGAGTATCACCGGTCTTTAGATCTTTAAAACCTACTCCGGCGCAAATATCCCCGGCTGATATGCTGTCTTTTGGATTTTGCTTGTTTGCGTGCATCTGGAATAGTCGGTTGATCCTTTCCCTTTTCCCTGTGCGCGTATTCAGTACAGTATCTCCGGCATGGAGGATGCCTGAATATATCCTGAGAAATACAAGCCTTCCGACAAAAGGATCGGTGGCTATTTTAAACGCCAATGCTGCAAGCGGCTCATTATCATCGGGCTCGCGTTTCACTTCCTGGTCATTTCTCGGATCAATCCCAGTTACAGGTCCGATATCCACAGGGGACGGCAGGAATGCAGACAATCGTGTCGAGAAGGCTCTGGATGCCTTTATTCCTGAATGCCGCGCCACAGATCACAGGAACAGCAAGTCCCTGTATCGTGGATTTCCTCAGAGCTGTCAGTATTTCATCAACTGTAATTGAATCATGATCTTCAAGGAATCTCTCCAGAAGCGTATCATCAACGTTTGCAATTGATTCGATCAGCTTCCCTCTCCACTCTTCAGCTTCTTCCTTCAACTCGGAAGGAATATCTTCAACGCCGAAATTAGTTCCGGTGGCGTCATTCTCATAATAAACCACCGCTTTCATTCTGATAAGGTCGATAACTCCCCTGAAATTCTCCTCGGAACCGATAGGCAGCTGAACCGGAACCGGATTGGCTTCGAGCTTATGAGTTATCTGCTCAACAACACTGAAAAAATCTGCGCCGGCCCTGTCCATTTTATTAACAAAAGCCAGTCTTGGTACATTATATTTATTAGCCTGCCTCCAGACTGTTTCCGATTGTGGTTCAACTCCTCCAACAGCATCAAATACAGCAACTGCACCATCAAGGACTCTGAGCGACCTTTCAACTTCAACCGTGAAGTCGACATGCCCGGGAGTGTCAATAATGTTTATCTTGAATTCTTCGTCATTGTATTTCCAGTAGGTGGTGGTTGCGGCGGAAGTGATCGTTATCCCTCTCTCCTGTTCCTGAATCATCCAGTCCATCGTTGCATTACCATCGTCCACCTCACCAAGGCGATGGGTACGACCAGTATAGAACAGAATACGCTCTGTCGTGGTGGTCTTGCCGGCATCGATGTGGGCCATGATCCCGATGTTTCTGGTATATTTCAGGTTTTTATCCATCACCTTTGTTGCTTCCTCTTTCAGAAAACTGTTTTAAAACCGGAAGTGAGCAAATGCTTTATTTGCCTCAGCCATCCTGTGAGTATCTTCTTTTTTCTTGTATGCACCGCCTTCAAGTTTATATGCAGCCATCAGTTCGGCAGCAAGTCTTTCAGCCATTGAATGGCCTGTTCTCTTCCTGGCAAATGAGATCATATTCTTCATGCTTATGCTTACCTTCCTGTCGGAGCGGATTTCCATCGGTACCTGGAAAGTTGCTCCTCCAACCCTGCGGGCTTTTACCTCAACCTGTGGCGTAACATTATCAAGAGCCTGCTTGAAAATCTCAAGAGGGGTCTTTCCTTCGTTCTTAAATTTATCGCCTACTATTTCGAGAGAATCATAGAATATTTTAAAAGCAAGATTCTTTTTACCATTAAACATAAGATTGTTCACAAACCTGGTTACATACGGATCGTGGTATTTTGGATCCGGCAACATAATCCTTTTCCTTGGTTTTGATTTTCTCATGACCTTATTTATTAAGCGTTATTTCTTTGGTCTCTTTGCACCATATTTTGATCTTCTCTGGGTACGGCCATCAACTCCGGAAGTATCCAGTGCACCGCGAACAAGGTGATAACGGACTCCCGGAAGGTCCTTGACCCTGCCACCTCTTATCAGAACAATAGAGTGTTCCTGAAGGTTATGTCCTTCACCGGGAATATAAGCGTTCACTTCCTTCTGATTGGTAAGCTTTACCCTGGCCACCTTCCTCATCGCCGAATTAGGTTTTTTTGGCGTGGTCGTGTATACTCTGACACAAACGCCTCTTCTCTGAGGACATGAATCCAAAGCAGGGGCCTTACTCTTGTCGATCAGTTTTTTCCTGCCTTTTCTTACTAATTGCTGTATTGTCGGCATAAATACTATGGTTTAGAATTAAATTCCGTTTAAAAATTGGTGTGCAAAGGTATCGTTTTTATTTCTTAAAATGCAAACGCATACTCAGATTTTTTTAACCTCTTGTAACATATACATTTATTGGCACTGTTCAGCATGTAAAAGCAGTGTCTTAAACGTCTTTTAAAATCAAATATCTTACTTAAAAGTGTAAGTTATTAACAGGCTACTTCCCGATCTTTCCCGGTGAATATTCGTTTTGTAAACTTACTTTGAAAGAAAAACCGGTACTCCTGTATTTCAAAAAACTGGTGCAAAGAAAATAAATATTTTGCAATTATGATCTCTTTCTTAACCAGTTTTTAAAAAATTGTTATTTTTGTCCCCTCCAAACCACCGTATAAATAAATAAGTATTACATATAACATTCAGACAATTATGAAAACATACCAGACTGACCAGATAAAGAACATTGCTCTCCTGGGAAATTCCGGATCAGGAAAAACAACCCTCAGCGAAGCCATGCTTTTTGTCGGTGGAGTTATTGAACGCAGGGGTACAATTGACGCAAAAAATACAGTATCCGATTATCGTCCCATTGAGCAGGAGAACGGTAACTCAATCTTCTCAACTGTATTATATACTGAGTTCATGAACAAGAAGATAAATATCCTCGATACTCCGGGTCTTGATGATTTCAGCGGCGGTGTTATATCATCACTTTATGCAAGCGACTGCGCAGTTCTTACAATCAATGTTCAGAACGGCGTTGAGGTCGGATCGGAAATTCATTTCCGTCACGCTGAAAAAGTTCATAAACCTCTGATCCTGGTTATCAATGGTCTGGATCATGATAAAGCCAACTTCGAGAAGTCGATTGAATCAATGAGAGACCGGTTCAGCAACAACGTGATACTCGTTCAATATCCCGTGAATGAAGGTACAGGCTTCAATTCAATAATTGATGTGCTGAAAATGAAGATGCTCCAGTATTCCAAAGAAGGTGGAGCAGCAAAAGTCATGGAGATTCCTGCCGATCAGAAAGAGAGGGTGGAAGAACTTCATAATGCCCTTGTTGAAAAAGCAGCTGAAAGTGATGAATCGCTTATGGAGCTTTTCTTTTCTAACGACACTCTGACCGAGGAAGAGATCAGAAAGGGTATCGCAAAAGGAATATTATCAAGAGGAATGTTTCCGGTATTCTGCATCTCTGCAAAAAACAACATAGGCGTGGATCGCCTTATGGAGTTCATTGTAAGTGAAGCTCCCTCGATAACGGATATGCCCGCTCAAGTCAATAGCAAGGGACAGGAAATAAAACCGGATCCGGCCGGACCAGCTTCGGTTTATGTTTTCAAATCATCGATTGAAGAGCACATAGGTGAAATAAACTACTTCAGGGTATACTCAGGTAAAATTACTGAGAACCTCGATGTTGTCAACACCAATAACGGAGTTAAAGAAAGGCTGTCGCAATTATATGTATGCGCCGGCAAGAACAGGATACGTGTTCCGGAACTTTACACAGGCGATATAGGAGCATTTGTAAAACTTAAAAATACCAAAACTGATCATACCCTGAATGTCCCGGGAAATGACTGGAGATATGAGGGAGTTAAATTCCCTGAACCGAAATACCGGACTGCAATAAAGGCACAAAGCGAACACGATGATGAAAAGCTTGGTGAAGCACTCAACAAAATCCACCTTGAAGATCCTACAATCATAGTGGAATATTCAAAAGAACTAAAACAGATTATAGTCCACGGACAGGGTGAATACCATCTTAATATAATGAAATGGCATCTCGATAATATTTACAAGATCCCTACCAATTTCAATCCTCCCAAGATTCCGTACCGGGAAACAATTACAAAATCAGCACAGGCTGACTATCGTCACAAGAAACAATCAGGAGGTGCAGGCCAGTTTGGTGAAGTGCATCTGATCATTGAGCCTTATGTTGAAGGGACACCTGAATTAACGATGCAGAAAGTTCGGCGGCAAGGAGATCAAGCTTTCAATCAGGGGTAAAGATGAAATTGATCTTGAATGGGGGGGTAAGCTTGTATACGTCAACTCCATTGTCGGAGGTTCGATCGATGCCAGGTTTATGCCTGCAATTCTGAAAGGGATAATGGAAAAGATGGAGGTTGGTCCGCTCACCGGATCATATGCCCGCGATATCAGGGTCTATGTTTATGACGGTAAGATGCACCCGGTTGATTCAAATGAAATATCGTTCAGGCTCGCCGGCCGGAATGCCTTCAGCATTGCATTTCAAAAATGCAGGACCCAAGAATACTTGAACCCATTTATGATGTTGAAATCATGGTTCCATCCGACAGAATGGGTGATGTGATCAGTGACCTTCAGGGACGCCGTGGTATGGTTCTTGGCATGTCGAGTGAAAAACGATTTCGAGATCATAAAAGCCAGGGTTCCTCTTGCCGAGATGAATAAATACTCCACGGCGCTCAGTTCATTACCGGAGGCCGGGCAATGTACACAATGAAATTCTCTGAATATGCACAGGTTCCCGGGGATGTCCAGGATGCAGTCATTAAGGCTTACGCCGAGGAAGCAGAAGAAGAATAGAACTAAAAATTCCTCATCCCATAGAGGTCTAAACATCCAATCCTTAATCTTTTATTCATCCATCAGATAATCATACATTTCTGACGCATTCTTATTTTCAGGATCCAACTCAATAGCCATTTTGAGATAAACCTTGGCTTTCTCAAAATTATGATTTTTCATATGCGTCCTGCCAAGATGATACAACGCCGAAATATGATGATCCGTCTGATCAAGCAGCCTTTCAAAATACGTAATTGCTTCCTCATACTTCCCCGAGGATTTCAGAGCAATCCCCATATAGTAATTTGCCATTATAGTTTCAGGACCGTACTCAATTAATTTTCTGTACGTTGCAATGCTCTTTTCCTCTTTACCCGAGATGATAGTAACAAAGCCCGAGCCACAGATAAGTCATTGGCAAGATGTTTGCCTGAATCGATTATTTTATTGAAAACCTCTGCTGCTTCCGAAAAATGTGTCGACCGGTAAAGTGCAACCCCTATCCTGTACATACGTACGGACTTTCAGGTCTCAGATCAAGTACCTTTTTATAGCTTGCAATTGACTTTGGACATTTCGCAAAGAATATAGTAAACATTTCCAAGTTCAAGCAATATATGAATATTGGCAGGTTCTTCCCTGTGTTTTTCTTCAAGTATCTCAGCTGCTTCTTTAAGATTTCCGGCAAGAATATTGTCAAATGCTCCTTCAAAATGACTTTCAGAATGTTTGTTCATGGTAGTTCTCATTTATGGTTCGAACCTGGAATTCTTTCTGCAATGGGAATATATTCATGATCGCCATAAACATATTTAAAAGCAGGACGTATAAGCCTTTTCGCAGAAAAAGTAAGCTCTTCAATGCGATGAGTACACCAGCCTGCAACCCTGGCAATTGCAAACAAGGGTGTATAAAGCTCCTTTGATATGTCAAGACAGGAGTAAACAAAACCGGAATAAAAATCAACATTAATACAAACAACCTTTGTTGATTTTTCACCTTTAAATACCCTGAAAACTTCAGGTGTAAGTCTTTCAACCAATGAATAAAGTTCAAATTCCTCAAGCCGGCCTTTTTCAACTGCCAGTTCTCTTGCCTTTGCTTTCAGAATTGCTGCCCTTGGATCTGAAATAGTATAAACAGCATGTCCGATTCCGTATATCTTTCCTGAAAAATCATTTGCTTTCTTATTAAGAATTTTAAGAAGATATCCCTTTACTTCTTCCTCACTGGTCCAATCCTTTACATTGGTTTTAATATTTTCCATCATTTCCAGGACTCTTACATTAGCTCCTCCGTGCAATGGTCCTTTTAATGATCCGATAGCAGCGGTGACGGCCGAATAAATATCTGTCTCTGAAGAACTGGTTACCCTCATGGTAAAAGAGGAGTTATTACCACCTCCGTGTTCTGCGTGAAGAACAAGCATGAGGTCGAGCAAATCAGCTTCAAGTTTTGAAAAGCCCTTACTGTCCCCTTTTATTAAATAAAGAAAGTTCTCAGCCGGGCTCAGCTGAACCTGCGGATGTCGAATAGACAGGGTCATTCCCTTGTAAAGATGTCGTAATGCCTGGTACGAATATGCAACAATTGTTGGGAATTTAGCGATAATATTTAACGACTGCTTTATCATGTTATCCAGTGAAATATTATCAGGTTTATCATCAAGAATATATAATCCCAAAACTGATCTGGCAAGGATGTTAAGTACATCTTTCCCTTTCATCGACAATATCATATCCTTTACGAAATCGTCCGGTAAAGAACGTAATGAAGCCATGTGCTCAGAAAACTCCTGCAACTCATCCTTCGAAGGAAGATGGCCCGTCAATAAAAGGTAGACCGTCTCATTAAATCCATGCCGGTTTTCTTTCTGAAACCCGCTGGTAATATCTTCAATTTCAATCCCGCGGTATAACAATTTTCCCGGGATAGCCACAACCTTTCCATCCTCTTTTTTGTAGCCGACAACATCACAGATATTTGTCAATCCGACAAGAACACCTGTTCCGTCAGAGTTGCGCAGACCACGCTTAACATCGTACTTTTCAAACAATGCATTTTCAATCTGACATGACTTCCGTACCGATTCCTCAACCTTCAGAATGAAATCATTGTCCACCCGAATGAAATTACTGTCTACCATAATAGATTTGAATTTTATGATTTTATATCCTTACATATTAGAGATTATTGCATCTGCGAATTCAGATGTTTTTAAAAGTTTTGCCTGATCCATTAACCTGTGGAAGTCATATGTAACCAGCTTGTCCTTAATAGTTTTTTCAAGTCCGGTATATATTCTTCCGGCTACTTCGGTCCAGCCTATGAATTCAAACATCATTGCGCCTGAAAGCGTAACCGATCCCGGATTGACTTTATCCTGACCGGCATATTTAGGCGCCGTACCATGTGTGGCTTCAAAAATTGCATGCCCTGTTTCAAAATTGATATTTGCTCCGGGTGCAATTCCGATACCACCAACAATTGCTGCCAGTGAATCGGAAATGTAGTCGCCATTAAGATTAAGAGTGGCAATTACAGAGTATTCCTCAGGCCTGGTAAGAATTTGCTGGAGAAATGCATCTGCAATAACATCTTTAATAATAATCTTGCCTTCAAATTCAGCCTGATGCAAAGCAGCTTCTGCTGCTTTGCTGTCATTTTCCTGCATGATTTTCCTGTACTGATTCCATGTAAAGACCTTGTCACCAAATTCTTTCTCGGCCAGTGCATAACCCCATTTCATAAAGGCACCTTCAGTGTATTTCATGATATTCCCCTTGTGAACCAGTGTAACAGAGGGAAGACTCCTGGAAACAGTAAACTTAATTGCTTGCCTGACAAGCCTTTCGGTACCTTCAACCGATACAGGCTTTATACCAATCGAGGAGGTTTGCGGAAATCTTATCTTTTTTACTCCCATTTCTTTCAGAGAGGAATGTTTTAATTTTATCGGCTTCCGGGGTCCCGCTCAAAAACTCAATTCCTGCATAAATGTCTTCCGTGTTTTCCCTGAAAATATGCATATTGACCTTTTCGGGATGTCTGACAGGACTTGGCACACCCTCAAAATATCTTACCGGCCTGTAGCAGGTATACAAGTCCAGCTCCTGGCGCAAGGCTACATTCAACGATCGCATACCCTCTCCGACAGGTGTGGTCAAGGGGCCTTTGATTCCTATAAGTAGTGTTTTAAAAGCAGTGAGGGTCTCCTCAGGCAACCAGTTGCCGGTCTCCTTAAAAGCCTTTTCACCTGCAAGGACTTCTTTCCAGATTACTTTCTTTTTACCCTTATACGATTTTTCAACTGCAGCATCAAAAATTCTCACGGAAGCATTCCAGATATCTCTGCCCGTTCCGTCACCTTCAATAAATGGAATTATTGGAAAATCCGGCACTGTTAATTTACCCTTTTCACTTATGATCCTTTCTCCATTCATAGTATGTTGATTATCCTGCAATTTTTTTATTAACCGGGATGATTTTTTATCTATTTATTTTTTCCACCTTCCTCCCTTATCAGGTTTAGCGCACTGCCTGCCCTGAACCATCCGATTTGTACTTCATTGTAGGTGTGGTTGGCATAAATGACCTCTTTCTCATTACCGGCATGATTAAGAATGATTTTAATCTTCCTGCCGGGAAGAAATGCATTTAATCCTACTACATCTATCTTGTCATTTTCCTGAATCCGGTCATAATCGTTTTTATCTGCAAATGTTAAAGCCAGAACTCCTTGCTTTTTAAGGTTTGTTTCATGGATACGGGCAAATGATTTCACAAGTACTGTTCTCACATTCAGGTATCTTGGCTCCATAGCGGCATGTTCACGTGAAGAACCTTCTCCGAAATTTTCCTCCCCCACCACAACCGAACCTATACCTGAGGCTTTATAAGATCTGGCAACTTTCGGAACCGGTTCATAGTCCCCGGTCAGCTGGTTAAGTATACTGTTGGTCCGGTTATTGAAGAAGTTCACGGCACCAATCATGTAATTATCTGAGATATTGTCCAGATGACCGCGATATTTAAGCCAGAAGCCTGCCATTGAAATGTGATCCGTTGTACACTTGCCCCTGACTTTAATTAGCAGCGGCAAGCCGGAAAAGTCTTTTCCATCCCATGCTGCGAAAGGCTGTAAAGCCTGTAACCTGTCAGAATCAGGATCGATTTTTATAATTACATTTATCTTGTTTTCAGAATGTTCCTGCAAGCCTTCGGTAATCATCCCGAATCCGGCAGGAGGAAGATCATACCCGGCCGGCTCCCTGAATTTTACTATTTCTCCGGATGAGTTGACAAGCGTATCCGTCAAAGGATTAAATGTGAGATCACCCGAAATGGCAAGTGCTGTAACAATTTCAGGTGAAGCAACAAAAGCGTGGGTATTTGGATTTCCGTCATTCCGTTTGGCAAAATTCCTGTTATAGGAATGAACAATAGTATTAACCGGATTAGCATTTCCGGTTTTACGGTCCCATTGTCCGATACACGGTCCGCAGGCATTGGCAAAAATCTCACCCCCTAATTCCTTGAAAGGGTCAAGCAGTTTGTCCCTTTCCGCAATTTCCCGTATCTGCTCAGATCCCGGGTTAACCTTTAATTCCGACTTTACTACCAGCTTTTTATTTAAAGCATCCTGTGCGATAGAGGCAGCCCTTGAGAGATCCTCATATGAAGAATTTGTGCACGATCCGATAAGTCCAACTTCAATTTTCAGTGGCCAGTCCTTCTTTTTACTACCTCCTTCATCCTTGAAATCGGAGTAGCAAGATCAGGAGTAAAAGGTCCGTTGATGTAAGGCTCCAATTCGGAAAGATTCAGGTCAATCAACTGATCAAAATATTTATCCGGATTTAAATAAACTTCAGGATCGCCTGTAAGATGTCCTTTTACCTTATCCGCCATTTCTGCTATCTCATTCCTGCCTGTTGCCGATAAATACCTGGACATGGCTTCGTCATACCCGAATATGGAACAGGTAGCTCCCACTTCAGCACCCATATTGCAGATCGTCCCCTTTCCGGTACATGAAATCGATTCAGCACCTTCGCCAAAATATTCAATGATAGAATCTGTGCCTCCGTTTACCGTGAGAAGCCCTGAAATTTTAAGGATTACATCTTTTGCCGAGGTCCATCCGTTTAGCTTCCCTGTGAGTCGTACCCCAATAAGCTTGGGAAATTTCAGTTCCCAGCTCATTCCCGACATTACGTCCACTGCATCCGCTCCGCCGACACCTATCGCGATCATTCCTAATCCGCCGGCATTAGGGGTATGCGAATCCGTTCCTGTCATCATTCCTCCCGGGAATGCATAATTTTCAAGTATAACCTGATGAATAATCCCCGAACCGGGTTTCCAGAAATCCATATTATATTTATCACAAACAGAACTCAGAAAATCGTAAACCTCCCTGTTTGCGACTTTAGCCGCATTGCAAATCATCTGATGATCCCGACTTAGCCATGATTAGATGGTCGCAGTGAACAGATACCGGTACTGAAGACTCTTCTCTTCCTGTCATCATGAACTGAAGCAATGCCATCTGAGCAGTTGCATCCTGCATGGCAACCCGATCAGGTATAAACTCGGCGTAGTCAATTCCTCTTTTAAATGATTTATTTTTGGGACTGTTAAATAAATGATTGTAAAGAACTTTTTCGCTCAGAGTCAAAGGCCTGTTAAGATCCTTCCTGGCAGTCGAAATTCCGAAAGGCATGCTATTGTAAAACGACGTAAGGGCTTCAAGATCTACTAACATCCTATGGCGCTTTGAATCTGATAGTTGAATAATCAGAAACCGGATTTATTTAATGCTGTGGATCATAGGAACCTTTTTATCAACCCGTGATTTTTTTCCTGGAATTTCTGGTTGCATTGACAAGATCTTTTTCAAACAATTCCCTGTCAAAGCTATACTTATTACCAAGGAACTCCATCAGTTTGATGGTATCCTCAAAAGCATTGCCAAGGCATGTAGATGCTCCCGGAGAAGGAGTAATATTGAAAATGATTTTTTCGCCCGTAATTTTAGCTTCTCCTAATTCAAGTTTTCTGGTGGTATTATTTATTATCTGAGGTCGTGTGCCTCCAATTCTTTTGGCAAAACTTATTTCGTTTGCTTTGATCCCGGGTACAATTTTTCTGACTTCTTTTAAGAATAAGCGCTTTCCGATGACGGGAATGTCATAAATAACATTTTTCAGAAGATAATTAAAGATGACCTTATCGGAAGAGATTTTTAAAATACTTAAAATCGGCTTAATGCTGATTCCAAAGGTTTTCCAGTATTCAAAAAAGGTAGAAGAATTGTATCTCTCAAGGAAAAATATTGGTTTGGCTGTCGGACCAAATCTTGTTATATTCTCATCATTTACCTCGGGATCACCATGAACTGCAGCAAAAGGCAGCTTTGCGACCTGCATAGTATAAACTTTGCCATTCAGAACTTTTGGTCCCGTATAAAAACTGCCCGACATGGAAAGAATTGAATAGTTCTTCCCGTAACCAAGCGATTTAGCAATCTTTAAGCTATGACTGCCTGCTGTTACGATAACAGCAGAAGCATCAATTTCTCCCTTATCGGATATAAGTGTGTAAGAGTCTCCGCTTTTTAAAAATCCTGGTCACACGGGTTGACAGATAAAGAGAAATTGAGGGATTTTCCTTTTTGGCATTTTTAACAAACGAGTGGCTTAATTTCCCGAAATCAACTGTATACCCATCTTCAGTCACAAGAGCCAGCAATTCCTGTTCAGGATCGCGCCCCTTTAATATTCTTGGTTCAATTCTGCCTATTTCCTCCTTACCTATCATTTTTAATTTAGGAAACAGCTGTCCGAAGGGAACATACCTCTCCTTAAGCGTATCTACCTGTCCTTTTCCAACCGCCAATACCATTTTTGGTACCTTGATAAAGAGCTTCTCTTCAGGGTTTTTAACCTTTTCATTCTCAAGATATTTCATTACCATATCTGCACTGCGCTTGACTTTTTTTGCCTTTTCCAGAGTGTAGTTGGTCTCAATGTCTCCAAAATGAAGAGTCTGGCTGTTCATGGCAGCTGATGAATTTACCAGACCATAATCGTTGTATTTTTCTATCAAACCGATACTTCTAACGTCGGTATACCTGCATAACGTGTACAATAGAGCAGTTCCACTTACTCCACCTCCAACAATTACAACATCATGTTTCATTTCACCAGAATGTATTAAATATTTTTCCAATTTTTCTTTATTATATCCTGCAGTATATTGACCAATTAAACTATTTATTATCTGATATTTATCTGGCAATTAATTTTGTTATAAAATTACAAAGCAGCTACCGGTTAATTCTAAAACATGACAAATGTCATGTTTTAACCTGTAAACCATTGTTCTGTCTAATAAGACAAGAATATTTTAATATTGTTTAAAACAAAAAAGGGCGTTTGAGACACCCTCTAATGTTTTAACGCTCCTGAATTTCCAATTTTGCTCCGTCATTTTCGTCGGCCGAAGATCGGCTTTGACTACTGAACGCCGAAACGGCACCGCAAAGGAGAGAAGGAGGACTTTTTTTAATTCTGATACCAACGAATTCCCATTTAGGGTGGTTGGCAGGTTATACCGTCTTAATCACATCCCAAACAAACGCACGGATCCCAACTTCATCATTTATTGCATCGATCTTTTTTACGTTTTCGAGCACTGTATCAACAATGTCTTCATCAACGATAGTCATAACGCTTTTATTGATTTCAGGCCATGCATGCGTGCCAAGGTGAGGGACACCAGTATTAGTGCCTCTGCCCTGAATATTTTCCCATAAGGTATAGCCTTTTATTCCGAGTTTATCCAGCAAGTATTCTATCTTCTCAGTGTGAGCCTGGTTGTATATAATCATTATTGCTTTCATAATAAATTACTTATCTCGTTGGTTTTATTTGATCTTTTTACCATCATCTATAATAAGGTCCATCTCGGAATAGGTTGCCAGGTTTTTGTTGCGTTCTCCGTGCTTTGCAAATATTGCATATACCACCGGAACAAGCACCAGTGTTACAAGAGTTGAAAACACCAATCCACCGATAATGGCAACTCCCATCGGGCTCCACAACTCAGATCCGGCCCCGGTGCTCATTGCCAGAGGCAGCATTCCAAGAATTGTTGTTGCCGAAGTCATAATCACAGGTCTCAGACGTGACCTTCCTGAAATTGCTATAGCCTCATATAGTTCATTGCCTCTTTCACGCATAAGGTTGATAAAGTCAACCAGCACGATAGCATTCTTAACAACAATACCGATCAGCATTACCACTCCGATACCTGAGATAACACTTAAGGTTGTGCCGGTAAGAAATAGAGCTATTGCTACTCCGGAAAATGCAAATGGTATTGAGAACATAATTATAAAAGGCATTTTCAGCGATTCGAACTGTGATGCCATAATCAGATAAACAAGGATAAGACTTATCACAAGAAGAAGGGCAATATCCATAAAAGATTCCATTTGTTCCTTGATGGCGCCTGATATCTGGACCATAACACCGGCAGGAAGGTTTGTTTCATCAATGGCTTTTTGGATATCAATCTGCAGATCGGTCAGGGATCTTTTGTAAGGTGTCAACGACACGGTAACAATGCGTTCCTTCCGTTTGCGTTCAATCGTCGGAGGCGCCCAGTACTCTTTTATCCGGGCAATCTCTCCAAGCCTTATCAGCTGACCGGAGGGATTGGTTATGCCAATGTTTTCGATGTCAGTGAGAGTATTCGTACTGCTTCTTTTAAACCTTATAACAATATCATATTCATCACCAAATTGCCGGAGTCTGGTCGCCGTCAATCCATCAACCCTGTTTTTGACAGCCGATGATGCCATTGCTGTATTAAGTCCGTTTGCGATCATTTTATTCTGATCAAAGATGATCTGAAGCTCAGGTTTGGATTTGTCGCGGCTGATCGTTACGTCCTTAGCACCTTCAATTTTCTTTATTTTATCAGCGAGAGCTTCAGCAACAATGTTTGTTTGTGCAATATCGTATCCGTACACTTCCACTCCAACTGTGCTTCCGCCAAAGCTTCCCATGTTTTCAGATGTGCTTACGGTATAGTCAATGATTTCGGGGTATTTTGCAAAGTCTGATCTCATCTCTTCAGCAATTTCAAAAACTGATCTTTTCCTCTCTTCCAAAGGAACCAGCTCAGGCTGTAACTTATTGTATGTGTGCCCTGTGAGGAAAAAATAGAAGCAAATCCTCCCTGATCATCTGAACCTGTAGTGGTTTCCACTATTTTAACCTCAGGGTAATTTGATTTTATGAGAGAATCAATTTTATTTGCAGTAAGGATTGTCTGGTCCACCCTTGTCCCTGTCTGAAGTTCTACAGTTGCTGTTACCTGCGACTGGTCAGCCTGTGGGAAAAATTCAGTTTTAATAACCCCAAACAGGCTCATTGATCCTATAAATACCACTAATGCAAGAATTGATACTACAGTTTTATGATGGAGGGCCCATCGAAGGGTTTTCTCATAGAAACGGTCGAACCAGTTAAGTCCTTTCCTGATGCTTCCGTCATAAGTCCAGAACGGAGCATCTTTCCTGATCGGATACCATTTCAGTAAAAGAGAACTTAGAGTCGGGGTCAAGGTAATTGCAGCAAAAACAGATGTCACTATCGTGATTGTAACGATCATGCCCAGCTGCTTAAAAAGAACCCCTGTCAGACCTTTGACAAATGTCAGCGGGAAGAATACGGCAACAACTGTAAGGGTAGTGACAATAACGGCAAGCCATACTTCATTTGTTGCATAGATTGATGCTTCCCTTGGCCTGCTTCCCCTCTCTATATGCTTTGTTATATTCTCAAGCACAACTATGGCATCGTCGACCACCATTCCGATCGCTATCGACAGGGAAGTAAGAGAAATAATGTTTATTGAGGCGTCGGTAACAAAAAGATATATGAATGCCACAATAAGTGAAATAGGTATTGTAAGTATTATTATAAAGGTAGCCCTCCACCTGCCGAGGAAAAATAAAACAACAAGAATAACAAAGATTCCTGCATACATTAAGGTTTCGGTAAGGTTGCTGATAGAGTCCTTGATAAATGAAGCGCTGTCAAAAAGTTTTTCAATTTTAACATCGGGCGGAAGATCTTTTTTCAAATTTGCCAGCGAGCTTTCAATCTCCTCGGTGACTTTGACCGTATTACCGCCGGACTGTTTCTGTACGTAAAAGCCCATTCCTCTTTCGCCATTGATCCTTGTGTCAAGTTTTGATTCACGGATCGTATCACGGACCTCTGCAATGTCCTTGAGATAGATATTGCTGCCGTTAAAGCTGCTTACGACAATATTCTTTAACACATCACTTTCAGGAAATTCACCCTGGATCCTCAGAGGATAATCAGTCTTGCCCATCTCAATGTATCCTGCCGGCAGGTTCATATTCTCTGCCCTGAGGATGCTTCCTATCTGCTCGATTGAAAGATTGTATGCTTCCATCTTTCTGGGATCTACATCAATATAGATTTTTCGTCCCGGCACTCCCGCAAGCGAAACTGAACCGACACCTTCGATACGGTTCAAAGGATTAACAATTTTTTCATCAAGTATCTTTTCCAGTCCTGCGTAGCTTTCCCTTGCAGTTACTGCATAAAAGATGATGGGCATCATGTTTGTGTTAAACTTGATTATTGTTGGCTTTTCAGAATCGGTCGGAAGAGTTCTTTCAACAAAGCTGAGAGAACTTCGGATATCATTTGATGCCTCATCGAGATTTGTCCCGTATTCAAACTGCATAAAGATTACTGAAATTGCATCGCTCGATCTGGAAGTAATCTCCTTAAGCTTGCTGACTGAGTTCAGGGAATTCTCCAGCGGTCGTGTAACATTTGATTCAATATCGGTTGCGCTGGCACCGGGATAAGTAGTATAAACAACCACATACGGAAGTTCCATTTCCGGATAAAGGTCAACAGGTAACTGAACAAGGGAATAGATACCCATAACCATCAAGGCAATAAATATCAGGATGGTTGTTACCGGTCTTTTTACTGAAGCACTGTATATACTCATGTTATTTTAGATGAAATTCTTATTATTATATTACTACTTCAACTTTGTCGTTGTCAATAAGTTTTGACTGGCCTTCTGTGACAAGGGTTACACCATCTTTAAGTGTTCCGGAAATAATCTCGAGCTGATCATCGAATCTTTTTCCAAGCATAACTTCAACCCGTTTTGCTACTCCGTTGTCAGCAATAAAGACATACCTTATATTGGTGCCTTCCTGAACAAGAACGCTTGCTGCCGGAACGACAAATGTTTCCACTTCACCAAGGTCCATCGAGACCCTTACATACATACCTGGCTTAAGCAAATTATTCGGATTCGGAAGTTCAAGTTCAACCAGGAATGAACGGGTTGCGGAGCTTATTGTCGGATGTACACTGAACACTTTTGCAGTAAATGTTTTATCCTTGTAAACATCGGCAATAACCGAGGCTTTCATCCCGTTTTTGATCAGGGGATAATATTGTTCGGTGACATTAACATTGACTTTCAATGGATTAATCTGCATCAAAGTGACAACAGCCGACCTTCCTGATGTTGTAGTAGGTGTTCCTGAATACATCTCACCATTTTCGAAATACTTTCCTGTTACAATTCCGTTAAATGGTGCCTTCAGAAGTGTATTCTCCCTCATGAAATCAACATTTGTTTTTGTGACATCGTATTGTGTCTTCATTTGATCGTACTGTTGCTGCTTTACGCTGCCTGATTTCATAAGGGTATCAAGTCTTGAAAGGTCCTTTGCCAGGCTGCTGAGCTGAAGCTCCATCTGGTACAACTGGGTCCGGTCCATAAGGAATAAGTTATCCCCTTTGCCCACTCTGTCTCCAACTTCAACATATATTTTGTCAATTCTCCCCGGGCTGGAGGGAGCCATGTTTACCTCTTCGAATGGAAGAATAGTGGCAGTATAATCGATTGTTCTGGCATATTTTGGTTTTTGCAAGCAGAGTGACCTTAACCGGGATTGCAGCCTTTTCTGCGGAGGCTTCAGAAGCCTGGGCGGTGGAAGCTGCATTTTTCTTGGATTCGGAAGAACAGCCTGACATAATGAGTCCGCTGATCAGAATTACCGGAATTGTTCTAAAGTATTTCATCATTTTATTGTTATAAGGTTTCTTATTTCTGATTTACAAATTGTTTAATAATTTATCAAGAGCGAGCCTGGTCTGCAACAGACTCATGAGTGCTTCAATATAATTGTTCTCCGCCTGCAGATACTGACTGTTTGCCTGCGTAAGTTCAAGGCTTGATGCCATACCTTGCTTGAACTTATTTTCCATACTGGCATAAATTCTTTTTGAGACTTCAATATTCTCAAGCTGACTCTGGTACTGAAGGTTTGCGTTTACCAAATTGTATCTGAGCTGTTTTTCCTGAAGCAAAAGCTGATCGGTTACCATTTCTTTTGTTGTTTTTGCTTTTTCCAGGTTTATCTGTGCTTTTTTGATTTTTGCAAATCTCTGTCCGCTTGCACATTATTGGAACCGATAGTTGCAGACCTGCCATCGAATTCTGGAACCACCTCAGTTCTGACACTTTATCGCCCATCCCGTTGGTTCCATAGTTGTAAAATCCTGAAAGTGTCGGAAGAATCGAAGCTTTTTCCGATCTAAGTGATAGGGAGGACATCAGTTCCTGACCTTCAATAAGTTTATAATCAACATTTTGTTTGGGATCAAACTCCTGCGATAACAAAGCTTCAACATTTATTTCACTTGTCAGGTTTTCGAGTGTTTCGGTAAGCGTTATTCCTGTATTTGCCGGAACACCCAGAGCGAAACGCAAAATATTGTAATTCAGTTCTATCGTACGTTCCAGCGAACTTCTGCTGTTTTCCACCATATTTACATTTGAGACCATCTGGTCAACATCCGTCGCCTCAGCCATACCGGCTGAATACATTGATCTTGTTGATTTAAGAGTTTCTTTAAGGTTTTCAATATTCCCGTTAAGGATTTCAAGCGACTTCTTCTGAAACCAGAATAAGAAAGTAAGCTGAACTGACTGATTCCTTGGTATCAAGTTCTGATTTTTTCAAATTATCCTCGCTTAGCTTTTGGGCAAGCTTTGTTGTTTCAATACCGATATATAAAGGAGCATTAAAAAGCAGCATGCTTGCAGTGACTGATGCACTTGAGTTGAACTGCTGAACCAAATGTTACCGGTATTTTTTCTCCTGGTTTACCAAAAAATTCCCCGGGTAAGAAGTGTAGTCATAAGTTTCAGGTTATCAGTAAAAGAACCTGAGGCCTCCACCTGTGGCAATGCTGCTGAAATTACCTCCCAGAGAGCTGCTCTGGAAGCCAGTACGTCGGATTTTGCTGTAAGTACCATTTTGTTGTTTAGTCACCGCGTAATCCTGTGCTTCTTTCAGGGAAAGCTTCAGATCTTCACTGCCTTTTGCTGCGCAGGCTAACGGTTCCCTGTAAAGCAACAAGGTTAAAGCTGCTGCAATTAAAAGTTTCTTTTTCATGTAATTTGGTTTATCCATCATCTAAAAATATGGTTTGCAGGTGATAGTTTATTATGATTCTCATAAAAGTTAATAAGATCAAGACCTTTTTGTGTTGATATTCCCCTCAGATAATTGATATAAAAATTCCTTATCACATCCTTGTTTAAGGTAATCATCCGGAGGAAAAACATCTTTGTCATTTGACATTCTTGACCACCTCAAGCAGGCACTTGTTTGTAATTTCAATATCAATATCCTTTCTGAATACGCCTTCAGCTATCCCTCGTTTCAGAATTTCAGAATTGCTTCCGTAATAAGGAAGTTCGTTCTGTTCATCAAGCTTACCGAATGATATCCGAGTGAAACCGTTTGATATCCATTTGAAATGCGGGGCTCATCTTCTGGAAATGATCCGACATTATCTTCAGCATCCTGAAAATGGCTTCAATAACGTTTTCAGATTCGCTGAACATATTTGACATTACTTCCTTCTGCTTTAGGCTCATCCACGTCAGAACTCCCTTGAGAAGCTCATCCTTATCCCTGAATACTTCATAAATCGTTCTTTTGGAAATACCCATCTGGTTTGCAAGCATATCCATGGTAACTGATCTGATTCCGTAGGTACGGAACATTATTGCGGCCTCTTCGATTATTCTCTGTCTGTAATCCATTGCTCAGATTTAGGCGACGCAAAAATGTGAAAACTTTTTTAGTTTACAAAGTTTTATTAGCTTATTTCCGGTTAAATTCAGTAAAAAGTCGAAATTTACCGGTGAATGGAAGGTGACCCCTCTGCCCCGCTAACACCGGGCATCTCCCCTGAAGGGGGAGACAATTCTCAATCCAAATGATAAAATTGTCTATATATCACGCAATTAGCCCCCCTTCAGGGGGGTTGGGGGGTGGCCTTCTGATTTAAAAAAAATACTATGACTACTCACAAAACTATTTACCAGGTAGATGCATTTACCTCTGAACCTTTTAAAGGTAATCCCGCAGGCGTTTGTATTATTGAAGAAGAGATGCCCGATGAAAGGATGCAGAATATCTGCAATGGAGATGAACCTTTCTGAGACAGCATTTGTTTTTCCGGGAGACAATTCCTGGATGATTAGATATTTTACACCTTCATCCGAAATTCCCTTATGCGGACATGCCACCCTTTCAGCTGCGCATATAATGTACGAAACAGGAATCGCCAAACCGGATCAGGAGATCATTTTCAGTTCAAAAGCAGGGATGCTTGAAATCAGGAATTCTGACGGATGGATAATTATGAATTTTCCGGCGTATTATTCTCATCCTGTACCAATTCCGCCGGAAACAGAAAAGATCATTGGAGTCGATCCTGCAGAATTGTACAGGACCGATCATGGATGGATTTTTGTTCTCCTTAAAGATGAGAATGCTGTAAAAGAAATGAAACCCGATTTCAGGGCAATGAGAAGCTCTGAATTCGGAGATCTGATAGTTACTGCACCGTCGTCAGATCCCCGGTTTGACTTTTGTGTCCGTTGTTTTGCACCTGCTCTTGGTATCGATGAAGATCCGGTTACCGGCTCGGCACAATGTGCGCTTATACCTTTCTGGCATCAGAAAACCGGGAAAATGAAATTCATTTCGCACCAGGTGTCTGAAAGAGGAGGAATTCTGAAGGCGACACTAATAAATGACAGGGTGGGAATCGAAGGTCAGGCAACAACAATCTTCAAGGCGGAATTGTTAGTCTGAATGAAAAATTGCTACTCCGCCTTGCATGATATCCATGACCAGAAAAACAAAATTGCATTACATTCGCATAAATAAATATTCTTTTATATGCCCATTCTCTTTGTCGCCCTGGGAATAATACTCCTGCTGGTATTAATTATTGTTTTTAAAATCAATGCATTTATTTCCTTTATTATTGTTTCCATCCTTCTTGGGATTGCGGAAGGTATGCAGGTTCCGAAAGTTATCAGCTCAATTCAGCAGGGCATTGGTGAGACTCTCGGATTGCTGGTCCTGATTCTTGGATTCGGGGCAATGCTGGGCAAAATAGTTGCCGACAGCGGAGCTGCTCAAAGAATAGCAACCAGGCTGACGGCATTGTTCGGATTGAAAAATATTCAGTGGGCCCTTGTCATTACAGGATTCCTGGTTGGTATCCCGATGTTTTACAATGTAGGATTTGTTGTCCTGATCCCGCTTGTTTTCACAGTTGCTGCCTCCACAGGTCTTTCACTGATGTACGTAGGGATCCCTCTCCTGGCTTCGTTGTCAGTCACACATGGTTTCCTTCCTCCTCACCCCTCTCCCACGGCCATCGCCACAATGTTTGGTGCAGACATAGGTATAACAATGGGTTATGGAATTCTCACCAGCATACCGGCTATCATAATAGCAGGGCCCTTTTTTGCCAGGGTAGTCAGGAATGTTAAAGCCAGTCCGATAAAGGAATTTGTAAATCCAAGGATTCTCAGTGATGATGAAATGCCCGGGATCTGGAATAGTGTACTTGCTACACTTCTTCCGGTCCTTCTTATAGGTGCCGCTTCTGTTTCATCACTTGTATTTCCTGAAGGCAATAAGATCAGAACAGTACTCGGATTTATCGGTGATCCGGTAGTTGCAATGCTCATATCGCTGTTGTCGGCAGTGTATTTTCTAGGATTGGCAAGAGGAAGAAAAATGACCGAAATAATGGATTCCCTGGGACATTCTGTTGGCAGCATCACAATGGTACTTCTGATTATTGCCGGTGCAGGTGGATTTAAGCAGGTTCTGGTAAATAGCGGGGTGAGCGACAATATTGCTGCATTATTGAACAAATCCAGTATCTCGCCGTTGCTTTTAGCCTGGATCATTTCAGCATTACTCCGCATATGTGTCGGATCGGCTACGGTGGCCGGACTGACAACAGCGGGGATATTGCTTCCTCTCGCAACAAGCGGAACTGTGAACAAGGAACTGATGGTCCTGGCAATCGGAGCCGGAAGCCTGATGCTGTCTCATGTCAATGACACAGGATTCTGGATGTTCAAGGAATACTTTAATTTAAGCGTGAAAGATACTTTCCTCACCTGGAGCATCATGGAAACTCTCGTAAGCGTCATAGGACTGATCGGTGTTACTGGTCATTAATCTTTTTCTTTGAAATCCTTAATTCTGCCATTCCGTAACAATTGAGGAACCTCCTGGTAAGAATGGAATATAACAGATAAATTATAGTAAAGTACTTTTTAAAAGCCCGATATTATGAAATATCCATGATTAAAATTAAAATCACAAACCGAAATTATTATTCATGGATATTCCATCTGACCATTAAAAAACAAATTATAAACAGATGAAAAACGATCATGATTTGCGAATAACTGAACTGGGGCTGGAACTTCCCCCGGCCCCGAAGCCTGTTGGTGTTTATAAACCTGTACTTGTTGCTGACAGGTTTCTGTATGTTTCCGGTCATGGCCCCCTGAGATCGGATGGGACTCTTATCAAAGGGAAATTGGGTAAAGACCTGAACACTGAGGAGGGCAAATTCGCCGCCAGACAGACCGGACTTGCAATTCTTTCAACAATTAAAACACATTTTGGCGAGCTTAAGAAAATAAAAAGGATTGTTAAGGTTTTCGGAATGGTTAACAGCGTACCGGATTTTGACCAGCAACCAGCTGTTATTAATGGATTCAGCGAACTGATGGCTGAAGTTTTCGGTGAAGAAAACGGAATTGGAGTGAGAAGTGCTGTCGGGATGTTTCTTCCAAATAATATGGCAGTTGAAATAGAGGCCATATTTGAACTTTACGACTAAAGATATGGATCTCCGCGATCAGTCAGAAAATACCTGGTACAGGATCAGCAATCCCGGTGAAGTAAGCTCTCCATCCCTGCTGGTATATCCCGACCGTATTGAGAGCAATATCAGGAAAATGATTACTGTAGCCGGGAGCACAAATCTGCTCAGGCCGCATATTAAAACCCATAAAATGCCTGAAATTGTAAAACTTCAGATCAAATACGGCATTAACAGTTTTAAGTGCGCAACAATAGCTGAAGCAGAAATGGCTGCAGATTGCGGAGCAAAGGATATTCTCCTGGCTTACCAGCCTGTTGGCCCGAATATAGAAAGGCTTTTCAATCTGAAGAAGAAATTCCCCGGTGTAAAAATATCCTGCATCGCCGATTGTGAAGAAATAATAAGACAATTGTCAGAGGCAGCAGGCAGGCATAATACAATTATTAATATCTACCTCGATATTAATAATGGAATGAACCGGACCGGGATCATACCGGGAAAAGCGGCAGTCAGTCTTTTCAGGTTTATTACTGATTCACCCAATGTGGAGGCAGAAGGGCTGCATGTATACGACGGACATATTCATGAGAAAGACTTTTCGCTCAGGCAAAAACTTTGCGATGATGCTTATGCTCCGGTACGATCACTTATTTCTGAAATTAAAAGGTTTTATAATCTGCCCATTGCTGTTGTGGCTGGCGGGACTCCAACTTTTCCTGTCCATGCGATGCGGGGCAATGTTCAGACAAGTCCCGGTACACTCCTCTTATGGGACTATGGTTACAGTTCATGTTACGAAGATATGGAGTACCTCCATGCTGCCGTCCTTTTAATCAGGATAATAAGCAAACCCGCGGAAGGCCTGGTTTGTATTGATTTGGGACACAAGGCGCTGGCATCTGAAATGCCGCATCCGCGAATTAAGATCCTTGACATGGACAGATACGACATCATATCCCATAATGAAGAACACATGGTTCTCACAACACCCGCGGCAGCCAGACTGAGAGTAGGTGATGTCCTGTACGGCATTCCATACCATATATGCCCTACTGTGGACCGGTTTGATCAGGTTTCTGTTGTCAGGAACGGGAAAGTATCAGAACAATGGAAAGTAAAAGCCAGAACCAGAAAGATAACAGTTTAGCCAGGTTGGCACAAATGAAAAGCAAGCCTCTTATAGTTGATGGTCACCTTGACCTTGCCATGAATGCACTTGAATGGAACAGGGATCTGAGATGGCAGGTCAATGATATCCGCAATAACGAAAAAGGCATGACAGATAAGCCTGACAGAGGAAACGGCACTGTCAGCTTTACATCGATGCGCCGGGGGAACATTTTTCTTTGCATGGCCACTCAGATCGCACGGTACGTAAAGCCTGGAAGTAAAATACCCGGGTGGAATTCTCCCGAACAGGCATGGGCTCAAACCCAGGGGCAGCTTGCCTGGTACAGGTCGATGGAAGAAGCAGGGGAAATGGTACAGATCCTGAATGTTGAACAGCTGGAAAATCATATTCAACTCTGGGAAACCGCGACCGGAAATTTACCGCTGGGCTTTGTACTGAGTCTCGAGGGCGCTGATTCCATAATCTCATCAGGACATCTTGAAACAGCCTTTAATTATGGCCTCCGGGCTATTGGCTTATCCCATTTTGGTCCGGGAATATACGCAGGGGGCACAGATTCAGCCGAGGGACTCAGTGGCAGGGGAAAGGCACTTCTCAAAGAAATTGAAAGATCAGGTATGATACTGGATACCACCCATTTATGTGATGAAAGCTTTTGGGAAGTGATGAATCTTTATCATGGGCCATTATGGGCAAGTCATAATAATTGCCGGAAATTTGTACCTCACAAGAGGCAATTCTCTGACGAACAGATCCTCGAGCTTGTCGCCAGGGATGCCGTAATCGGAGTTGCCCTTGATGCCTGGATGCTGGTCCCGGATTGGATTAGCGGTAAATCAACCCCTGAAAACAGGGAAGTCTCTCTGAAACAGGTCATAAATAATATCGACCATATCTGCCAGCTTTCAGGTGATTCCCTTCATGCAGCAATTGGCTCGGATCTTGACGGTGCCTTCGGAACAGAACAGTGCCCGCAGGATGTTGATACAATTGCAGATCTCCAGAAAATTCCGCCATTGCTTTCTGAAATCGGGTATTCTGAAGAGGATATATATAGTGTCATGTCTCAAAACTGGATCAGGTTTCTCAGGAAAAACCTGGGGAAAGATTAATTCAGTTGTGCCGGTTTTGCAGGTTGTGCAGGTTATACCAGTCTAAACTATTTGAGACTTGCAGAACCTGCAGAACTTGCAAAACTTTTAGAGCTTTCTATCTGTAAAGGTAGACGAACCCCCTGTACTCCTTGCTATCATACTTGATGTCATCCCAGCCCTGGGCTTTGATAACATAGAAATAGACTCCCGGGCTGGCTTTTCTGTTTGAATTATTAACCGATCCGTCCCATCCCTCCCAGTCCTTCAGGATTTTACCTTCCCCGTAAAAATCATAGACCTTGATCCCGCCGCGGCTGAATATTTTAATGCTTATATATTTCAGTGATGTTTTATCGATGACAAAAATATCGTTGATTCCGTCTCCATTGGGAGTAAACACATTCGGTATATGAAGCGATGAAGGATCAACGACAATTTTATCGAACCTTGTGGAATCAATGCAATGCAGCAAACTTTCTATTGTCAGTTTAACTGAATATTCACCCGGAATGTAATAGGTATGGGGTTTGGGAGTACTTAAGAGTGAAATTGAATCATCCCCGAATTCCCATTTATAGGTTGCAGCCCTTACCGATTTATCAGTAAATGTTACTTCGAGCGGAGCTTCACCGCTTGAAGGATCGACTGAGAAATCAGCTTTAACGTGAATTGATTCATAAAAGAAGGATGATTCGTTAACGCATGTAAAGCTGTCTGTAACCTGAAGCCTGTAAGTAACGTCGACAAGCGGAGGACTGAATGTCTGGGGATTTATCTCTATATCCGGATATGGTATTGCCGAAGGCGGATCGGATGACCAGAGAAATCTGACTCCATCAGGAAGCCTGATTTGCTGTCCATTGGCAGGATCATTGTAAAAAAAAGGATCAACGGCTGCACTTCCCTTTAAAGCCACATAATCACATGTCCTGTTCTGAAGCTCAGCAGATGCATTTGGTCTGTCGGTGAATATCCAGCCTGTAAGACTGGTATTGAATCCGGAACCGTTGGTGATTGCGACCCTGTATCCGCCATCATCAAGGTTGTTTATGGTTGAGGTCAGAACACCAGATTCACTGCTTATAAAAGCAGTAAATCCCCTTGTGGCATCGTTCCATTTATACCAGGAAAAAGTGAATGGTCCGGTGCCTCCCGGACTCAATGCATTAAGGCTCCCTTTAATATTGCCTGAGGAGTTGCAGTAGATAAACACCGGATCCCTTACTCCCGGAGCTGACGGATATACAGTATATCGTACTGCATTCATCCCGGGTGCCGTAAGCTGGGCCAGAATAGTTACCGGAAATAAAAAAGCTGAAATGAAAAAAGCTAAACGCACAGGCAATCTGTTCTTTGTGAAATAACGATTAGTTGATCCCTTTGGTATAATATCCGGCAATATTAATAAAAATCAAAACACCTTTGGTATAATCTCTCCGTGTAACTCTGTGAAACCTCAGTGTGTCTCTGTGTAAGTTCTTAATATTTCTTTTATTACACAGAGAACCACAGAGAATTCACAGAGATCCACAGAGGGTGCAGTTAAATTTAAATGCAGCGTTGTGGTGAATAAATTTTATATTTTACTTTTCAACATATCTATTACCTGAAATTGTATTTGCTAAATTTGCTTCTTCCCGGAACGCTGTAATTCTTATTATCAAATGGTTCATAATTATCTCGACGATCTGAATGAAGCTCAGAAGCAGGCAGTCATTAATACTGAAGGTCCTGCCCTTGTGATTGCCGGTGCAGGTGCCGGTAAGACCAGGGTACTGACTTACCGGATCGCTCATCTTCTTCAAAAGGGCATTCCGGCCTACAACATCCTTGCGCTTACATTCACAAATAAAGCAGCCAGGGAGATGAAGGACAGGATAACTGGGATTGTCGATGCGGAGGTTTCCAGGTACCTGTGGATGGGTACCTTCCATTCAATTTTTGCGAAAATACTCAGGATTGAAGGTTCAAAGCTCGGTTATAAATCCAATTACACAATTTATGATTCGACCGATTCAAAAAGCCTGATAAGAACAATAATAAGGGAACTCAATCTTGATGACAATATCTATAAACCAGGAGTGATAGCTTCGAGAATTTCGACAGCAAAAAATAATCTTGTTACTGCAAGTTTATATTCATCAGATGCCGTAATGCAGGAATATGACAAATCAAGCCGGATACCGCTTATGTCTGATATTTACAGGATTTATGCAACGCGTTGCTTTAAGGCGAATGCAATGGATTTTGACGATCTCCTGTTGAATACGAATATTCTCTTTCGCGATTTTCCTGCTGTCCTGGCCGCATACCAGGAAAAGTTCCGGTACATTCTTGTAGATGAATACCAGGATACAAACTACTCACAATACCTTATAATAAAGAAGCTGGCTGCAGCCTATAAAAATATATGTGTTGTAGGTGATGATGCCCAGAGCATTTATTCCTTCAGGGGAGCAAGGATTGAGAACATCCTTGAATTCAGGAATGACTATCCCGGCTACCGGCTTTTCAAGCTTGAACAAAACTACAGGTCCACCCAGACCATTGTAAATGCCGCAAATGCCATAATTGCAAATAATGAAGGTCAGATCCGGAAAAAAGTATATTCAAAAAATGAGTCGGGCGAAAAACTGCAGGTAATACAATCGTTTACCGATTCCGAAGAAGGATTCAATATCTCATCTGATATCTTCGATAAAAGATATTCCCGGCAATTAAACTGGTCCGACTTTGCCATTCTCTACAGGACAAATGCCCAGTCGAGAATATTCGAGGAAACATTGCGCAGAAAAAACATACCCGTATAAGATCTATGGCGGGCTCTCATTCTATGAGCGCAAAGAGATTAAGGATATTCTGGCCTACTTCCGCATGGTCATAAATCCTGAAGATGAAGAAGCACTTAAAAGAACCATCAACTATCCCAAAAGAGGCATTAGGAGATACAACTGTACATAAAATTTTCGAACTGGCAGGAGATCTTAATATCACTCCCTGGAGGATAATTACCGGAATATCGGATCATGGTAAGTAATTTCAATTCGGGTACTGTTAAAAAAATAACAATGTTCAGTCCGGACTAATTCAGTCCTTCATAAACAAGGATGAAGAACAGATGCTTTTTCAAAAGCAAGGGAAATTGCAATGGGTTCCGGAATTATAAAGGAACTAAGGGAAGGCAAATCGCCCGAGGAGGTTAGCCGGTATGAAAACCTCGAAGAACTTGCTTAACGCGATAAAGGTTTTCACGGAGGCTGCCGAAACCAATGGGGAACCATCCAACCTGGAGGCTTATCTCGCAAATGTGGCTTTGCTCACCGACCAGGATAACGAGAAGGAGGAAGATCGTGACAAAGTTACGCTAATGACAATGCATTCAGCAAAAGGGTTGGAATTCAAGCATGTCTATATCGCCGGACTGGAGGATACCTTGTTTCCTTCGCCGCTATCAGCAGGAAGCCCAAGAGAGCTGGAAGAAGAGAGACGGTTGTTTTACGTTGCTGTAACACGTGCCGGGAAAATGGCAACTCTTAGCTATGCCCTTAACAGATACAAATGGGGAAACCTCGAAAGGAGCAACCCAAGCAGGTTCCTTCGTGAAATTGATCCGAAATTTCTCGATTACCCGCAGACTGGCGGGAAACCGTTCCGGGCACAACCAGCAACGGAAATCAAACCTCATTCGTTCAGGGAAGAGCCTCAGCGCTATATTACTCGCCGGCAGGTATAAAAAATTTGTAAATCGCGAAAACATTTCACCATCACCCACCGCTGCTGACCGGTTCCCGGAGAGTTCTCCGAGGGGGATGCTGTCGGCATGAAAGATTTGGAAAGGGATTAATAGTCAGCATAGAAGGATATGCCCCCAATACTACTGCTACCGTTGAATTTGAAAACGATGGCAGGAAAAAGCTGCTGCTGAGATTTGCAAAATTGCAGAAACTTTAATTTCCGGATCTCCTCATTTTTTGCTCCCCGTCTAAGGGGGTAAATCCCGTTGCGTAATTGGAGTTGACGTATAGACTCTGTATTAGCCCCCCCTTGGGGGGGTTGGGGGGTGATGATCTCCCTTGGGGGGTTGGGGGGTGATGATCCCATTTGGGGATTTACTTCTTCCCGGCCTGGCCGAAATTCATTTTCATAAAGGTGTAACCAACTGTAGACATTGAATGCCTGATGTTTTGGTTTATCTCCTTAGTCTCCATTTTCATTGTCGGCTTGTTATCCTTGTCATATCCTTCCATTGCAAGCATCATCATACCTTCAAATCCGGGATAGTTATAATAAGTTGGCATTCCTGTCTTTCCCCAGTTCCTTTTATCGGCTTTGATCTTTACATCCTTCGTCATCCAGACATTTGCATAGCCATCCTTGCCTTCCTCAACTATTTTGTATTCATCACATTTATATCCTGCTATCATTCTTGTGTTTCCCGTTTTTGTAATAGTGGCCGGCTTTTCTTTGCCTGTACTCTGGGTCGGAGCATTCCGGGTTTTTGCATTTGCTGCCAGAGTTGAATCATCGGGGATTGTTGAGATTATTCCGGTTTTGGAACCGTCGCCTTCTATAAGCATCATAAAACATTTGTTATCAATATCAAAAATGAACCTGGTCAATGGCGTCTCTTCTTCTTTTTTCGGATCCAGCACT
Source organism: uncultured Bacteroidales bacterium (assembly GCA_963831935.1). Taxonomy (GTDB): domain Bacteria; phylum Bacteroidota; class Bacteroidia; order Bacteroidales; family VadinHA17; genus LD21. The sequence continues at coordinate 557,298 of CAWHSH010000004.1, read as the reverse complement.
TTCACTTCGATACCTGCACTGGGTGATTCCGAGTTGAAATACATGGAATAATCAGATTTTGTCACATCCTTTTTATCATAAGTCTCCATCACCATATAAATCCTGCCGGTAAAGTCATATTCATCATTGTATTTGATGTCAATTTTTCCTCCAAAAAGCCCGCGACCTGTCCCTTTTGTTCCGCTATCAGCTTTCTTGTCAGATTGATTTTGATCAGCTTGTTCTTTTTCTTTAGCCTTATCCTGGGCACTTTTATTAACTGCCGAATCAATTTTGTGATCAATTTGCCTGTTAATAGCCCTTCTTAAAATTCCACCTTGTGCATTTGTAATATTGGGAATCACTAACATAATAACAACTATAAGAAGCAGAATTTTTGTTTTCATCTTACTAGAATTAATGGATTAGCAATAAAGTTACGAAAATTTATCTTACAGCTTTATAAATTCTACCCTGCGGTTTAGTGCTTTATTGGCAGGAGTATCATTAGGTCCTACAGGCTGGCTTTCACCGAGGCCATCCGACTCGAGTCTTGAGGCATCGATCCCGAAAGTTTTTACCAGTTCATTTTTGACGGAAGCACCACGCCGTTTTGAAAGATCAAGGTTTGCTGCATCAGCACCATCGCTGTCGGTGTGACCCACAATTTTCACCCTGACATCAGGATTTTCAGTAAGGACAGCAGCAATCTCCTTGAGGGTACCATATGATTCCGGTTTTACAACATCCTTATTTACATCAAAATATATTCCATAGCTTATCAGTTTGCCTTCGGTAAGCAGCTTGTTGCGCATATCGGGGGCACCTACAGCTACCCGGATATTGCTAACCATAGCGGCGCCGTTTTCAAATCTGAGCCTGTCTGGTTTAACACAACCTGCTGGAAAAGCTCTCGGAACATCAAAAATTTTGTTCTGATCCTGGTATAACCGTACCCTGGTCTTCTGAACCCATACCGCTATATGATATTTCTGGTTTTCCTTTTCTTTAAACTCATCTCCCTCTTTATAACCGTTTAACTTTGATGCCTCACATTCCTGCCCGTACAGCCAGGTATTGTAACCAGGCCTTCCAAAATATTCAACAGCAAACTGGAATCCGCCTTGGCCGGGTGCTGAGCCGCTGTCCCATGCTTTTACATTTCTGGCCTGCATCAGTCGCATATTCCACCCTTTCATCCTTTTATCTTCACCTGGAATTGGAATGATATCATATTCTATTGTATAATTGTCCGGCAGCTTTAGAAGTGCATCGGTCCAGACACATTCATCCATTATAAATCTCATCCAGTTGCCAGGAAATAAATTGGTTGTTACCACTTCTGCCGAGCCGTTGGTATTCCATAATGCCGGAAAATCGCCCACTGCATCCTGGCTGAAGTCTTCAAAAAAGATCACTTTCTCTCCGGGGATAAAATCAAATTTGGAATAGAACTGAAGTGAAGCCTGATCTTGTCCGGCAGCTTTATCTCCTGTGGCCTGATTACCCGTTCCGTCCGATTTATCAACCTGATTTTTCTGGGTCTCAGTTGCCTGATCTGTCTTATCAGTTTTCTTTGCGTCTCCTTTTGCACCGTCTTCAACAGCATCCATCCCTTTATCAATGGCCTGATCGGTGCGCTGGTTAACCCTCTGGTTTACTTTATTCTCTATCTTTTTCTTGAGGTTTAGTTTGACCTGGCATTCGGCATTAACTGTCAGACTCAGTAAAGTCAAAACAATTATAAATTTGAGTAACGGTTTCATTCTGGTTAAGGTTTAGGTTATACAATTATTGAATTTTACAAGTATTTACAACCGGATTTTTATCAGGATGGGAAATCTTTGTTTAGCTTTTTTGGACCATACCGGTGAGGGCTTCTAAAATTAGCAAAATTTCCAATAGGTTGTACCTCAATTTATAAAAAAAGGCTGCAATAAATTGCAGCCCATGGAAAATATGATTAAGACAGTGAGATAACTTTGTTAGGCAGCTGCCTGCTCTGCTACTGCCGGTTTTTCCTTTTCAAGGAGAACCGACTGGTAAAGGGTTGCGAATGAACTTGATATCCACATAAGTGCTGGGAAAACTCCCACAAATACAAGGCACAATCCTAAGATAAATATGAAGAAAGATACCAGACCCATGAAGAAGATCGTCCATCCATGTCCCCGTGTAAGCTTCCAGCTAAGCTCTACAGCTTCGATCGGATCAAGCTTTTTGTCCATTATAATGTAAGTTACAAAAGCCAGCCTGCATCCGATAATGATCCCAGGAATGATCAGGGCAAAGATCCCGAGAACGACCAGAGCCACAACCAGAAGGTTGGCCAGAATAATATAAAGATAGTTCTCCCAGAAACCTTTTATCAGAAGTTCAAAATCGGGTTTGATCTTTCTGACTGCCTGGACGAATATCATGTTTCCGCCATACCTTACAACAGGAGCTGCAAGAAAGGTATAGCACAGGGCGATGAATCCCAGTAATGCTCCAACCATTCCCAGAGCGCCGACGGTGAATAACCTGCCTGCGTCATGACCGAACCATTGAGCAAGATCATGTGGGCTTCCGGGAAGATCGTGAAGGTTGAACTTGAAGTCAAATAATTTGAACGGTGCCGTTAAAACTGCAAGTACAAATACAACCAGCAGCAACCTGAGAAAATTATCGAGCATCACCTGAAAGCCGGTTCCAAAACTATTCCCGAATGTGGGGACAAGTTTATAATTTCTTTCTGTTTCCATAATTCTATATTTTATTAACCTCAACTTATGATTGAATTACAGATCAAATGTAAACCCTGTTTTTTACACAGAAACAATACCATAGTAGTGATTATAAAACTTTCCTACTTAAGTCTGGAATGCAATACTAAAGTAGTAGAAGATCATAATTGTCTCAACAATTGTGGTTTGATCCTGCCTTCTTTAAAAAGGGGATCTTTGATTGCGGTTTTTCTGACAAGGGATAAAATCCGAAATCGGAATTCCTAAATCCGGATTATTCTCAATATCTTTATAATATGCTTAAGTTCCTGATATATCTGGTTTTTATTTTATCAGTTGCCTTATCGGCGATAGGGATAATCCTGTCGTCCCGTTTAAGAAAAGGATATAAATCAGAATTATTTTCAACCCTGCTTTATTTCCAGATTTTCATTTACACTTTCGGCTTTTATGGCATCTGGGGGCAGGTTATCATTAAGGCATTCCTGACTTCCTTTGTAACTCCCGAAACTCTTTCAAGGCTATCGGATATTGCAATGCTTCTGGGCTTGCCATTTCTTGTGTTTGCCTGGCTGATGCTTATCAGGCTTTCAGGCAGTCTTTCGGGCAGGAAAAGGAACAGCTGGTTCGTTTTCCTGTTCCTCCTGATCAACTTTTCCGTTCTGATAGCAATTGGTTATTTTATAACCGAAACAAATTCTTTCAATACTTCACTTTTTATCCGCGTGTACTATATAATAATGAATCTTGCTTACTCTTTTCTGGCATCGTTTCTTATTCATTTCCCATGGAAAGGGAAACAGGTTATTCACGATTATGACAGAAGGATCATTGCACCGTCGATCTTTTTGATAATGATCCTGCAGTGCGTGCCTCTGGCACTCTACAATTCGCAGACATGGTTAGCTGTTATTTTCATTTTTGCATTTTTCCTCGGAAATACATTTCTTCCGGTCTATTTCAGCTATGGAACTCTCCTCTCAGCATTTACAGCCGAACCCGATAATAATATCTCTTTCGAGGAGTTCTGTAAACGCTTTGATGTGTCGCCGCGGGAATCGGATGTGGTCAGGGAAATATGTAACGGGTTAAGCAACAAAGAGATATCAGACAAGCTTTTCATAAGCCTGCAAACAGTCAAGGATCACACCCACCATATCTATATCAAAACTAATGTTAAAAGCCGGGTGCAGCTGATAAACCTTGTTAAAGAGATTATTAACAAATAAAAAGTTGTGCTCCTGGAATTCCCCCTTTGAAGGGGGCTACTTAATAAATTCCCCCTTTGAAGGGGGTGAGGGGGATGTTCTTTTCTCACCTGATTTTGTTCTTTTTTGCTCTAACTCCAATATCACAATTTCTAATGCCCGCAAAACATCATTAAGATTACGTTTAACATCATTGTCGCTAAATCTGATAAAAGAAATTCCGTATCCCTCTAATTGTCTTTGCCTCTTATCGTCATTTTCAAAATTGTAATCGTGGGTGTAACCATCTATTTCAATTGCCAGCTTTAATTCGTGATAATAAAAATCTATAATAAATTCATCTACAGGCACTTGCCTGTGAAACTCATAACCCATAGATCTTTTTTTAATGTACTTCCAGAGTATTATTTCTGAAAGAGTACTGTTTTTGCGAAGTGTACGTGCTTTCTCTTTGAGATTGCGATTGTATATTATTATTTTATTTGCAGTCATATAATATGATTTTACATCCCCCTGCCCCCTTCAAAGGGGGAATTTTTATGCGCTTCAGTCCGGGAACTTCTGATACACGATTATCGGCCCTCCTGTAAAGGTGAGTTCGAATGAATCTCCCGTTGCTTCATTTAACGTCGCCCGCCACCAGTTATGTAATTTCAGCTTATCGAGTTTGTATTTTAATCCGGAGGATGTAATGCGGGTGTCAGGATTAATAGAAAAAACTGAAACCTGCTGACCGGGAAAAGAAGATATTGAGCAGCTTTTCAGATGAGGAGAAAAAATTCCTGTGTCGGTGACCATGATCACATCTGTTTTCCTTGCGTATTCAGCAAGAAGTGATATATTTCCAAGAGTATGGTCTTCGCGTTTACCAGTTGCACCAAGGATAACGATTTCTTTATACCCTTTATTAATGCACCAGTTTACCGCTTTTGTAAGGTCGTTTGTTTCCTGGTCGTCGTCACGGTAAAGGCGATCGGAATATTTCCCTGCAGTTTCTTCACTCAGAGAATCGAGATCGCCAACTATTGCCTCGGGGTCAATCCCGTCTTTGAGAAGGCATCCGGCACTTCCGTCGCAGCAGATTACATGTTCAGAATTCCGGAGGTAGCTGAGGGGAATCTCATGTACCGGAAATGAACCGTCCGCGAGTATGACACATTTGTCTATCATTGGGAGTTGCTAATTTAATATTTCAGTTGCTGGTTACTTGTTACTGGTTGCTGGTTCTGAAGGACAACTGGCAACAGGCAACCAGTAACCAGCCACAAGCAACCTTTTCTACCTGTTCTGTACCAATCTCCCGTTGCTAAGGTCAATCTGACGCTGGGGTATCGGAAAGGTTACATCTTCAGGTCCGACAACTGTCCAGGTACCGTACATATTCCTGCCCCATGGCATACTCCTTTCATAGTCAAGTACCTTAGTCAGCTCCTCAACTGTATTACCCCATCTGTTCAGGTCAAACCATCTGTGGCCTTCCATTCCAAGTTCCAGCTTCCTCTCCATCCGGAGTGCTTTCCTTGCATAGTCTGCATCCGGAAAAGAAGGGTATACTGAGATCATGTAATCAGCTGCATTGGTAACTCCATCTGCTTCTTTTACAAAACCATCAGGATTTGCGGCTCTTGCCCGTACCAGATTAATATTAGCAAGGGCACCGGGGAGATCCCCGGTTTCTATCTGGCATTCAGCCAGTAATAAAAGAACGTCAGCATATCGGATCATCCTGTACCCGTTTGCTGTGAATCCTGATGTCCAGCTTCCGGTTTCGGTGTAAATACCTTCCTGTGACTTTTTATAGACCTGCTTCTTCGGGCTGTACGGTCCGGCATACGACTGTTCGCGTATCCAGTCTGCACCTGTATGCACACCCCAGTCCCAGTATGGTATTCCTCTTCTGCCGACCGACCAGTCAAGCCTGGGATCAAGCGGACCAGTGTCTTCGGTAAAAGGATCTGAAGGTTTCAGTCCCTGATCATTTTTCACAGGATCATTATTATATGACCCGTCAGGTAATGGCAGGCCGGAGGATGTCCGGAAAGAGTTTACGAATTCCTGGGCAGGCTGAAAGAATCCGCAACACCCGGCAGGGGAACCTCCTGATTTGTACGGGAAATTCAGAACCTCTCCATATCCTCCATTCATTCCTGCGGACCCGTCATTAACAGAATACTGAACTGTATAAACTGATTCGATCCCGTTCCTGCCGGCAATATCAAAGATCTCACCATAAGTCGGAGCAAGGCCGATGGGTGCACCATCAGGCTTTTTTCCGTTGGATTTTACATCCGCCAGGAGTGTCAATGCTACGGCATAATCGTGGTTCATTTGCATCAGTGCTTTGGCCAGCAGCACTTTGGATACAGTCATGTTGAACCTTCCTATTGCTCCCATATTATCCGGTAATTTTGTGCCTTCCTGCAGATCAGAAATTATTTTCCCCCGGACATCTTCAGTGTTCGTCAGTTTATTTTGATCAGTAATTTCATCTACATACGGTATCATCTTCCATAACCTCCAGGCATCAAAGTGATACCATCCCCGCAATGCCCGCGCTTGACGAAGAAACAAATCGGCCTCTTCCTGTGTGATAGTTCCATCAGCTAACGCCTGTTGAGTCACAATGATGGCACAGTTGCTCCTGGAAACAGCATCATAGACTTCCCTCCATTTAGCATTAAGGAAGTCATTTGTTGCAGTCTCGGAATAGGTTAAAAGAGGCTGACCACCCCACGAATCACCTGCATCAGTCCCTTTGTTCGCTTCCAAACCACGTATGGAGCCATAGAGCCAGTTTGAAGGTGCAGACTCGAATCCTCCTGACCGGGCGCCCACTCCGTCGAGCATTGAATATGCTCCTATAAGGATGCCTTCAATACCTTCTTTATTTGCCAGGGAGTACTGATTCATGGAACCCTCCGGCCTGACTTCAAGCCAATTCTTTCCGCACGACAGCAACAACAAGGATGCACCAAATGTGATAAGTAGTATCCAACGATTATTGTTCATATTATTAAAATTCATCTGATTACAAACTAAGATTGAGTCCGATGATAAACTGTTTCGCATTGGGGTAGTTACCATAATCAATGCCGAAAGCCAGGTCGCTTCCTCCAATTTCAGGATCAAGTCCCGTGTATTTTGTAAGGGTGAAAAGATTCACTGCCTGAAGATATACCCGGAGTGACCTGATCCTGACCTTTTCTGACAGATTTTTTGGAATGGTATATCCTACCTGAAGGTTTTTAAGCCTCAGGTATGAACCATCTTCAATATAATAGCTGCATGGCTCGGTATTTGACGAGAAATTTGATTTGTTGGATGCTTTTGGAACTGTGGCATTTGTATTTGCAGGTGTCCAGCTGCTATTTAACAGCCGCTTGCTCTTCTGTCCCTGGTATGAAGGCCAGAAATCAGTCCACCATCTGGTATAGTTAAAGATATCGTTGCCCTGTGAACCATATATAAAAGCGGTCAGGTCAAGATTTTTCCATGTCACTGCTAAATTAAATCCGTAGGTGAACTTGGGATTTGGATCCCCGATAAATGTCCTGTCACCAGTTTCAATATATGGATTGCCCCCTGAATTCGTATCGTCAATGTTGGCAAATTTGAAGAAACCCGGTTCAGCTCCATTTTGGGTAGGAGCATTTGCAACTTCTTCATAATTCCGGAACAAACCTAATATCTGATAACCATTGAATGATGATAAAGAATTCCCTGTTTCATTCCTGACAACGGGGCCTATCTGGGAGTTTCCTGAATAAAAGTATTCAAAACCCCTGGCTATTCCTGTAATCTGATTATTATACGAGGTAAAAATAGCACTTGCATTAATACCCATATTATTCCATCTGTTCTGATATGATAATTCCAAATCAATTCCCGAGTTTTTCATGGAAGCTGTGTTGACATACGGGGCGTCACCTGTTCCGGCTGTACCCGGCAGTGGTGGATTATAAAGAAGATCATCTGCTTTCTTAAAGTACCAGTCGAAAATAATGCTGATCCGGCTGTCGAAAAGTCCGGCATCAAACCCAATATCTGTTGTTGTATTTGTTTCCCAAGTTGCATCAGGATTGGCAATCCTCAACGGGTAATACCCCCTGACCGGTGAATTGAAAGTCCCGTACAGATCATACCAGGAACCTCCGATACTTTCTCCAAACAGGTAGACAGCATTCTGTGGAGAAAGGGCAAACTGGTTACCCGTTTTTCCCCATGAACCCCTGATCTTCAAATCGGATATCCAGTTAAAATCATCAAGAAAAGGCTCGTCGCTTATCCGCCATCCTGCGGTAAAAGAAGGGAATATCCCGTACCGCTGAGACTCGCTGAATCTTGAGCAGCCGTCCCGGCGGAGGGTAATTCCCAGCATATACTTATCGCTGAAAGAATAGTTGCCGGAGATGAAGGAAGAGAGCAACCGGGTTTGAGTATAACGGATAGTATCCAGGTTGGATTCTGTCTGACCGATACCATAATTTACGGCCTCATACCCTGCAACCGCATATATCTTATGCGGTCCGAACTGCCTGTCAAGAGTAACTGTGTTGGTCCAGACCCAATCGCGGTTCGTGAACCTCCCCTCATCAAGACTGGTGGTACTTATGTTCTCAGATCTTTCATAAGTAGCATATGTGTTGTTTTTCATTGATCCTTTATCCCACGTACCGCCAAACGTGGACCGGATGCTCAGACCGTCGGTTATCTTCATTTCCAGGTAGACATTTCCTGTCAGATAATTGTCCCGTGATCTATCGTTCTTTCTCCTTGTTAGGTCCGCTACAGCATTACCGGAATTCCCAAGCCTGTGAGCAATTCCTGTCCCGCCCCATTCTCCAGGCACAAAATTATGAGCTAATCCCGTTATCGGTTGAGTGATTACCACCGGGATAATGGATTGTGACCTGTAGGGTCCGGTTATTATCGGACTGTTTTCGTTAAGGTTAGGAACACTTAAGTTTGAACGTGAAGAAAAATTGAAATTCTCGCCTGCTTTAAATCGTCCTTTAAACAGATGAAAATTAGAATTCAGCCGTGCATTATACCTGGTATTATCAGTGTAAATTATTATCCCGTTTTGCCTGAAAACTCCAAATCCGGCATAAAATCCTGCATTTTCACTGCTGCCGGAAATTGAAAGATTATGATTCTGTATTCCGGCTGGATCAGTTATTGCATCGTACCAGTCAGTATTTGCAGCCCATGCCGGAATTGAGGGAGTCGGATTAAAGGAATCCCCATATACCGGATGAATTTCCACCGTTCCGTCATTTTTATATACAAGCCACTGAAGGCTGGCATATTCCTTAGTATTGAGCAGGTCTGGTTTTGTACCTTTACCAGGCAGCTGCATTCCCACCGACATGTCATAAGTCACACTAAATCCCTTATTTCCTCTTTTAGTTGTAATAATGATCACGCCGTTTGATGCCCTTGATCCATAAATGGATGCTGCACCGGCATCCTTCAAAACGGAAACAAGTGCAACATCCCAGGGGTTGATTGAAGAAATGTCCTGGGTTGGAACTCCATCGACGACGTACAGAGGTTCATTGTTCAGGAAGGAAGAAAAACCCCTGATCCTTACCTTTGATGTTTCGCCTGGCAGGCCGCTCCCCGTAACAGTAACTCCTGATGCCCGCCCCTGCAAAAGGTTACTCACATTTCCTTCGGGTAAAGCATTTAGCCGGTCAGGTTCAACAACTGTAACCGAACCTGTCATTTCTTTTATCTTCCGGACATCGTAACCGGTAGCTGCCTCTTTGTTTATGTGGATTGTGTCAGTTAATTGTTGACGGAGCCTGACAGAATCCTTGCCGGTTATGTTTATTTCCTGAGCAGAAATAATGCAGGCGGTAAGGGTTAAGCTGAGAACAAGGAAAAGAATAAGTTTGAAATTGGATGGAATATGCATAATCAATTGTATTTCGTTGGTGAATTAATTTAATTCTATTCTCTTGCCTCTCCGGTAAGGTCAATAAATTTACTACATTTTCTCAATTCCTTTCTGCCTTATTTAACTAACGCTAATAATCCATATCGTAATATGTGTCAGATGGGATTGATTTTCAATTTGGGAATATTTTCGCGGTACACTGCATTATATTTAACAATCAATTGACTGTTAGCATTATAAAAAATGAGCCAAAATTAGGTATTTAAAAAACTATTAAATAAATTTGGAATACCCTACTAACCTAATCAGTTCGCCTATGAAGAATTCCACTTAATACAACCTAATCTGACCGGAGTACTAAACTACTCAATAACCTTAAATTCATCTAAGTACCCAAAACTTAGTATTTCTTTTTTTATATTAATCAATCTAACTAACGTCTTAAGTATGACTAAGAAAATCATGGATGTAGTTTCATCTACGGCAAGGTTCAGAAAACTGAAGATTGCCATGAAACTTCTAACCTTGCTGATGTTGTTTGTTACATCCCAGGCATTTGCTGTAACCGGCGTACCGGATAAAGGGAATGTTACGGACGACCTCCAGCAAAAGCGGGTCACAGGCCGGGTTACCGATGCAAACGGGAATGCCCTGCCTGGTGTCAACATTCTGGAAAAAGGCACAATTAACGGTGCTATTACCGATGCCGATGGCAGATACGCCCTTACTGTCGCTTCTGCCAACTCAGTCCTGAGTTTTTCCTTCATCGGATTTGTTACACAGGAAAAACCTGTGGGAGCTCTGACTAACATTGATGTTACCCTGGCTGAACTTGTTTCAACCCTTGATGAGATCGTTGTCGTTGGATATTCCACTCAGGCAAGAAAATCCCTTACCGGTGCGGTTTCGCAGGTTAATGCAGCAACTCTTTCTGAAAGCGCTGCAAGTAACCCGATTACCCGTCTTCAGGGGAAGGTAGCCGGAGTAACAATCCTTAATCAGCACACTCCCGGTGAAGGCTCAACTATCAGAATCCGGGGAATGACTACAATTAACGATGCCAATCCTCTTTACGTTGTTGATGGGGTACCGGGTGGATCTTATTCACCCAACGATATCGAGACTATAACAATATTGAAGGATGCCGCTGCACAGTCAATCTATGGTGCAAGGGCTGCCAACGGAGTTGTGCTTATCACCACAAAGGGAGGTAAGAAGAACCAGAAAATCAGCCTGAATGTAAATGTAAGACAGGGTATATCCAGCCCCGGAAAATTTTACAAACTGCTGAATACCCAGGAATGGGCCGATATGCTCTGGCTGGAGACACTTAACAAATTCAATGCGGATCATGCCGATTGGGAAAGAGCCGGAGACTTAACCAAACCGGAGCCTGAACTTAAATATAACCATCCCCAGTTTGGTACCGGATCCACACCGGCAATTCCTTATTATATCTTCCCGACTAAAGCACCCCAGGGTGACCCGCTTGCAGATATGTCACGATATGACAATAAGCTGGCTGTTGAGGACGGAACCGACACATACCTTATTACAAGAACAAGTCCGGGCACTGACTGGTTTGGTGAAGCAACAAGGAATGCTGCAATTAAAGAGTATACCATTGATATTGCCGGTGGTTCTCAAAATACCACATATGCATTTCTACTTGGTTACACCAATGAAGAAGGTATCTTCAAATATACAGGTTTTGAAAGGTATAGTGCCCGTGTCAATATAACTTCATCCCCGGCAAAATGGATCGATCTGGGGACAAATGTCGGAGCACTGTTTACCGACGATCACGGATACCAGACAGACAATGGCGAAACTTCGATGGTTTCGTGGTGCTACAGGCTTCCGACGACGGTTCCTGTCTGGGATGAATCAGGAACAACCTATGCCGGATCAAGGCCATCAGGGATGGGTAATGCCCAGAATCCGATATTCCTGCTTGACAAGAATCAGTACGATTATACAAGACAGATGAATGTGAGTGGTAATGCTTTTATCAAATTAAATATTCTGAAAGGTCTATCAGTTAAAACCCTTATTGGTATTAACCAGTATGGACGACGTGACAGAGATGTCGGTTATGTTGAGGTTGCTGCAGCAGAAAGAGGTACCTATGATAGTTATGGCATAAATGCCAGATTTGGCCTGAACTGGACCTGGACAAATACAATTGAGTACGGGCTGGTAGTAGGTCAGCACAACATCAGGGCTATTGCAGGAGTTGAAGCATATAATAGCGATTATTGGCGTATCAACGCAAGCAGAGCACAGTACCCGTTCAAAGATGTTAACTATCTCTCCCTGAATACTGGTCTGCGGAGTATAGCCAACTCTGATGAGTATAGTCAAAACAGCATGTCCTCCCTGTTCGGCCGACTCAATTACACATTTGCCGACAAGTATATGGTTGAAGCAGTAGTAAGACGCGATGGTTCATCCCGTTTCGGAACAACGAAATATGGTGTTTTCCCGGCAGCCTCCCTGGGATGGAGGATATCAGAAGAGTCATTTATGGCCTCTGCCAAATCATGGCTGAACGAATTGAAGCTCCGTGTAGGATACGGTGCTGTTGGTAACGACCGCATGAATACCGACTATAATCCATACACACAGTTTGCCTATAGTGAAGGCAGTGCAAGTTATGGTATGACTGGTAATAATACAACCTTTAGCAATACCGGATTTTATCAGTCCACCTTTGGAAACACTGCTGTAAAATGGGAGACAACTACTACCACCAATATCGGTATTGATGCTACCCTGCTCAAAAACTTTACACTTACTTTTGACGTATGGCAGCGCAGAACAAAAGATATGCTCTATCCGAAACAGTTACCACTGGTTCTTGGTACAGCAACCAGGCCATCTATCAACATCGGTGAGATGAAAAACACAGGTTTCGATCTTGAGCTTGGATACGTAAACAGTGCATTGAACGGCGATCTTACCTATAGCGCTGACCTTGTATTATCCCATTATAAAAATGAGCTCACAAAACTTACCGACGTTGCAGCTGACTTTTACCAGGGATCGGGTTACCGCGAGAAGTACTATACCAGAACACAGACCGGGAGGGCATTTCCTGAATTCTTCGGTTATATAGTTGATGGGATTTTCCAGGACTGGGAAGAGGCTGATGCATGGCCAAAAGCATTTGGGTCAAACGGTACATATAACAAGCCAGGTCATTTCAAATACAGGGATGTTGACGGGAACGGTTTCATCGATGCCGCCGACCGGACATACATAGGATCACCTCATCCTGATTTCACGGCAGGTTTGAGCCTCAGCCTCGGCTACAAGGGATTCAGCCTTTCCACCACCCTTTATGCAACTGTCGGGAACGAGGTTGTAAACTATGTCAGCAGGTTTATCGATTATACCCAGTTCGAATCAGGAAAAAGCCACAGGAGACTCTATGAATCATGGGGAAGTCCTTACCTGAAGAACAATGCGGATGCATCTATGCCGATCATCTATCAGAATGATACCCCGCACCAGGAACCATCAACGGCATTCCTTGAAGACGGCTCATTTCTGCGCATGAAGACCCTGAGAATCGGTTACGATTTCAACAAGCTTCTCAAAAATAAATTCAATGGTCTCACGTTTATTTCCAGGGTTCCAACCTGTTTACCATTACCAAATATTCGGGACTGGATCCGGAAATAGCAGGTGCCGGTATCAATATGGGAATAGATTCAGGTGCCTGGCCTACAACAAGGCAATACATATTTGGTATTACCTTTAGCCTCTAATCTTTATATTTTATGAATAATTAACATAAATAAATATGAAAAGAATATTCAAACTATTATCAGTTATCAGTGCTTCTCGGAAGCTTGTTGATGATATATTCCTGCAGTGAGGAGTTTCTTACCAAAGAGCCTCCGGGAGTAGCAGCAGGCTCTGTAATACAGACTCCGGAAGGCGTTGAAGCTCTTCTTGTCGGCGTTTACGAAAGGATGCAGAATGGGGGCTCCATGTTCGGAGGTTGCATAACCAGCGACTGGACCTATTCCGGCGGATGTTCCGATGATGCCTATAAAGGCACTTCCGCGGGCGACCAGAGTAATTTTAACCTGCTTGAGAGATATGAAGCTTTACCCAACAACCCCTATCTGAATGAAAGATGGACTCTTTGCTATGACGGGGTTGCCCGTGCAAATGTTGTTCTTGATTTTCTCGCGACAACCCAGGCAGGGCCTACACCTCTTCTTGAGGCCAGGGCAAAACAGGTAGAAGCCGAAGCCAAATTCCTCAGAGCATGGTTCCACTTCCAGGCAAACAAGATCTTTGAAAAGATCCCTTACGTTAAAACCCAGGCAGAACTGGGAGAGACCAAGCCTGAAGAAGTTCCAAATGACTCCCCGGGCTGGGATCAGATGGAAGAGGATCTTCAGTTTGCTATCGACAATCTGCCGACAACAAAATACAATGGCGAAAAAGGTCGTGCTACAAAATACGCAGCCGAAGCGGTGAAGGCTCAGGCCCACATGTATCAGAAAGAATACTCTGCTGCAAAAACGCTTCTGGATGATATCATAACCAACGGAGGATTCAGCCTTGCACCTGAGTTTTACTGGAACTACGACATGACCCATGAGAATAACGTCGAATCCATTTTCGAGTTACAATGTACCACTACCGCGACTGCTACTTCTTCTGTTGCCGGCTCAGGGTGTAATTTCCACCAGAAGGGCCCGGCAAGCTGCGGCGGCTGGGGATTTTATCAGCCCTCACAAAACCTTTTTGAAGCTTTCCAGGTTGATGCTAACGGATTGCCTGTTCTAGATATAGCCGCCCGTAAACATCTGGCAAACGACATGGGTGTAGGGAGCGGCACTGACTTTACTCCGACACAGGAACCCCTTGATCCTCGAGTTGACTGGATTATTGCCCGCCGTGGGATCGACTTCCTGGGCTGGGGTATTCACCCGGGAAATGACTGGATCCGTGAACAGGGAAATGGCGGTCCGTACATGACTAAAATATTCATGCACAAAAAGGATGAGCAGTCTTTAAACCTTAATGGGACCGGTTTTAGTAATGGTAAAAATTTCAGGACTTACCGTTACGCAAGTATTCTTCTCTGGAGAGCTGAATGTGCCATAGAAGACAATGATCTGGAACTTGCGAGAACATATGTAAACATGATCCGCGACCGTGCGAAAACCAGCACTCCCGTCATGGGACTCTGCACAAGCACCAAAGACCTTGGTGTAAATCCTGTTGTTGACTATACAAAACCGGCAGCCAATTATAAGGTAGAACCTTATCCCGGCCCCGGAGTATATCCTTTCGATACAAAGGAAAATGCACTTAGAGCCGTCCAGGAGGAAACCAGACTTGAATTTGCATGCACCAATCATCGTTTCTTCGACCTGCGCCGCTGGGGTGTTCTGACCACAACCCTGAATGCCTATATCGCACAGGATGTTCAGTTCAGAACATTCATGCAGGGAGCAGTATTCAATGCTGATGAAGATGATTACTGGCCAATCTACCAGGGGGTAATCGACCTTCAGAAGGGCATTATTGCACAGGATCCGGCTTATTGATTTTGATTAATTCGCTATGCATATGGCGTATTTACAAAATTGTATTTTTTCAGTAGGGACGCAAGGTATTGCGTCCCTACTGTTTTTTATTGACCTCTCCCCAAACCCCTCCCCCGTGAGTGGGAGGGGACTTAACCAGTATATGTTCTTAAGCTTCCCCCTTCTCACTCTGGGAGAAGGGGGTTAGGGGGAAGAGGTCAAAGCGCGAGCAGGGGACGGAGGGGTTTGGGGAGTGGTCATTTAAAATGAAAATAATACCAGAATGTGTTGCCAAACTGTTTCTGCATCCTTTCCCTGAGCTTTGCCGGATTCTGACGGGCAGTGACATATGCCGTGAAATACTGGTCAAAACGCATCCGGGTTTCATTGCTTATGGTAAGTCCGCCCAGGTCAGGAAACATGTGCTGACTGTTGTAATAAATCATTATAGCTTCTTCAATGTGCCTGGGGATGCGGGTATAACCCATCTCTTTCATCATACTTATGTTACTTACCACTAGTTCCACATTTTTTTCAAGGAGTAACCATGCCATTAAATATTCAAAAGCTTCCCTGTTACTCCGGTTCGACTCCACCAGCAACGGAAGATTGTCCTGAGGTGATTCAAGAAATACAAAAAAATTGTCCTTTGGAAGAATCATTACTTTTTTCCCAAGTTCAGGATCTGACCGGATGCTTACTGAATCCCCGACAAGCTTCTCATACTCATTTGCCTGGTTCCTGTAAAACAAAGTGTGCTTTAAAATACCAATGTATTTTTCAGCCATACGGTAATTGCCATTGATCAGGCTGGTCTTTATGAGCAATTCAATATTCTGCGGACGGCAGCCGTAAACTACCATTTCCTCATAAGCCCAGCGATGGGCTTCGTTTATAAGTCCAATGGAATAAAATGAATAAGCTCCCCAGTTAAGATGCTCATTGCTCCATTCCAGTATCAGAGAACCCGTTCCGAAATCCTGCCGTCCGTAAAATAACCTGTCGCATAGCTGACCAGATTCAGATAGAGCGATATTATAAAAGTACTGCCCGATCCTGTTTTCTGAAGGATATTTTTCCTGGTATTCAATGGCCTCTTTCCATTTTTCTTCGAAAACCAGTTTCTCAAGGTTGATTACCCTGGCAGTTTGTGCATTATATCGGGTGATTAACGTGAAAGCGGTTAAAGAAAAAACGATCATCGCCAGGATAAATGAGGTAAGCCTGACATTTAATCTTTCTAATTTTACTTTACCTGCAATCATGCATATAACCGGATACAGAATCAAATAACCAGTTAATGCATAAAATAATAACTTATGTGTTTGATCGTCAATGAATGGCAATGGGAATAAAATCAGCTGCCTGACAGGTTGAAGGAAAAGGACCTCTTTGCAGATAAAAAATGTAATTACGGCCACGCCCAATAACGTAATGGACAAAAAATACTTTTGCGTCCCTTTTTCATAAAACAGGATATAGATTATAACTAAACATAAAAAGATAAGGGCATAGGCGCCGGCCAGGTAGTAAAATAAGGGATAAAGGGCAAGAGAAATGTAGCGGTTCAGTCTCTTTTTTGAGTAAATTGAAAACAGAAAATAGAACAAAATCATCAGAAAACCAAGATTATACACCATCGTGTGATAATAGTGGGCCTGCATAACCATCAGGAGACATGAGGGTATAAGGATAAGCAGCGGCGATAATACTTTATCGGGTATCAATCGCCTGTTGATCTGAAAAAGAATGATCCCCGGAAGGGTTAATACGGCAGCTAAGAGAATTGAACCTGTGAGATCGTTTTTGTAAAACTGAGTTAGAAACTTACCTGTAAGATCCAGCAGCCCTCCCGGTTTTAATAGAAAATCATGCAGGAATGGCGCAGAAAAGACCAGCAGCGATTGCTGTTCCTGAAAAAAAAGAAGATAGCCTCCGAAAAAATAAAAATAGATGAAAGCCAGAATAAAAAAGAAAGCAAGAAAATACCAGGTATCTTTTCCCCTGCTCATCTTTATCCTTTCAATTATTTTATTCATTGGTTTCTTGTTGCTCGTTGCTTGTTGCTCGTTCCACTGTCTTCGGTCTTCCGGCTTCGGACTTCGGTCGTCTACTCATGAATTGATTTCTCTCCCGGATTCCTCTTTGCATTTATTTTTTGAATTTCCCGCAGCGGCAGAGAATCAAGAGGATTCCCGGGTTTCGCTTTAATTGATTCATGCCTTCCTGCTGAGGCAAAGTCACGCGGACCAACACTGATCCTGCCAGTGACAAATTCAGGAATGCTTAAGGATTCCAGCAATGCGTCATAAAGGCGAGGATCTTTTTGCGGAAGAACAAAAGGTTTACCGGTATGATCCCACGATCCGATGTATGCAAAAAAGGGCCTGGTGCTTCTCCCATCCAGTCTCCTGCTGCTGAAAACCAGCCACTTGCTGTTGGACGACCATGTATGGTAACTTTCGGTATCATCACTGTTCAGGTCCATTTTCTTACATTCCCCGCTTTGGAGGTTAAGTATATATAAATCGGCTTCCTTGTGCCATATTGGAAAAGTTCCGTAATCATCAAGGGTGAAAACCAGATATTTACCATCAGGAGAAACTCTTGGGAATGAGACGCTTTTTCCCTTCTCAGATGCATTGAAGACAATTTCTGTTTCTCCAAATGACCGTGATTCAGGATCAAAAGGTATCCTCACCAGATCATATTTTGTCGATTTTATTTCGTCCATGCTCACGCTGGATGAGGAATTACCCTCCGGTGCCCTGCAATAATAAAGGTACCTTCCATCAGGGGACCACGAAGGGAATGTCCTGAGATATCGCGTGGTATCGCTATCCCTGATAAGTACCACATCGTTGTTTTCAAGGTCGAATAAGATCAGGCTGGAAACCAGATCAAAAACTTCGATGGTTTTTGACGGATGCGAATAGAAATGCTGTCTTACCTGATTGGATGAAAATGCCACATATCTTCCATCGGGATTCCATGCCGGATATGTCGCTCCACCCGGCATTGCATCAATTTTCAGATCCCGTCTAGTTATCTGTTTATCCTCAACAAAGTAGGTTCCGCCCTTTGAACCTCTTATATGAACAAGGAATTTCCCGGGATTGTTATTGTTAAATGAATGGCAGTTAACGCAATTCATGTCAAGGATCCGGTTTTCGATCAGCGGTTCTTCGCTGAAACTTTCAATTGATCTCTGTACGATCTTAATGTGCGACCAGCTGTAATAACCAGGATAGATCAGCCGGTATGCCAGGTAGGGGTCGATTGTTTCATCGGATACAAACATATTAACCGGCTCAAACTTTTCCTGTACTTTTTCATCCTTTTTATATGAATATATCTGAATTTTAATAGTATCTCCCCGGCTTGCCTTCAGCAGTTTTTTCCAGGATTTTTCAGGAAACCGGATTATCCCGTCGGATGATTTTAACCTGAATTGAACTTTATTATTTGCTGAAGATGCAATTACCAGAAAGTGCGTCCCTTTTTCTTCAATCCGGAAATTCATCGGTGCAATATTGGGAGGGATTGTAACACCGCTATAAAGTGGTTTAATTTCAGGCTCACGCCCTGCATTCAGAATATCATACTTTGTTCCTGTATTACAGCCTAAACAGGAAATCGTGAAAAATAAAAATTATTCGAAAAGGTTCTTTCCAGACTTCATTACTTATTACTTACTGCACTGATTGTATCTGATCCAATAAAGGTAGAACTTAATTTTAAATCATGTGAAATCACTTTTTAATACTTTAAAGTCATGGCTAAATAACCGTTTTTTAAATTTCTTAAATTTACCTCTCCCCAACCCCTCCCCCTTCGCCTTCGCGTAGCTGCTACGGCGGAGCGAGGCAAGTGGGAGGGGCTTTAATCTGATTATCTGTTGCTTACTCCCCTTCTCTCTTGGGAGAAGGGGCAGGGGGATGAGGTCGCTTAAAACATCACTGTATTAAAAACCGTATTTAAAACCGTATTTTAATACGGTGATAATATATATTTCCCTGAATAACTTTTTTAATATAATTTTGAATTCCTTTTTCAATTTACTGATGAGAACATATCACATGCTTCTTTTGGTTTGCCGGATTGCTCCTGAGCTGTTCGCGGAATTCAGGATCAGACACTCCCTATAATCCTTCTGACAGGAAAATAACGAAACGGATTATTCCGGTCGTTGAAAAGTATATAATCAGCCAGCTGCCCGATGCAAAGAAAGACACATTTCAGAAAACGGAATAATTATAATTGGCAATGAACAAAAAAGGTATGTTCTTGAACCTTCAATGATTTTTACAGGCTTGATAGACGATGACAAGGAAAAAGATGCAATAGTTTCCCTGGCAACTTTTCAGGGACAATTCCAGACTGTTTCCGAGCAACTGATCATTCTTAAAACCGGCAAGGATTTCAGGCTGGCAAGGGCTATAGAATCAGACATGAGGATCATATCATTAAAAGACAGGATAATAACCGCCGACGTTCCGGAACATTCACGCAATACTCCCTTATTTAATTGCCCTTCATGCTGGGAGGTTGTAAAGTATAAGTTCAGGATGGGAGAACTTGTAAAGGTCGAATAAGTTAAGGTTAATCTAATGATTGGTTTAGCAGGGTAAATACTTTCACTAAGCCGTCATGGCTTAAAAATCCCCCCTTTGAGGGGTCGGGGGGATGTTAAAAGCAAAAATCGAAAATCCTTAAGACATTAAAATATCGTGCACGATTTTGGTTACGTTTTTTACTTTACAGATTTTACAATGTGTCAAAACAACAGTACTTGCCCTGTTCATACCTGCCACGACAAAAGAAGTATCTCCATCAAAGTAAAGTAAGATTCAACCATTCCCTGGAGCAATAGACCGCTTTTGTCCGGGGGCAGGACATCAAATGACTGGCTTTTGCCTTTGCTTAATAAAACTATTCCCTTGAGAGCGTCATAGTATCCGGTAGAAATGTCATATGTGTAATCATTTCCTCCGGCTATTACATCCGGATATTTATCGTTGTTCAGATCCGTTACGATCATCTTCGTCACCGGGGAGACCTGCAGTGCCCCTGGAAGCTTTTCGAATCTGAATTGTCCTTTGTCATTCCATAAAATATAGCTCGAGGTTGTATTGACATGCAGTTTAAAATCCAGCCGTTTTAGGATATCCTCATTCAGCATATCATGAAAACTTGCATAACTGAAAGTAGTGTAATCACTGAACTGTTTTTGAAAGAAGGTGGATTGTGCCATCAGTTCGTCAAGGTAATTGACGGGGTACTCTGTCATCTTATCATTTTTGTCCTTCCAGAATGCTGTTGTTAAGGGATCAATAACGCCATCGAGGTCTAAATCGATGGCATAAAGACTTAAAGGATATCGGTCACTTACTGTGAACCTGTTATTTTCCCCAAGATTTCCGGCGATATAATCATCATCACCATCCTGGTCGAAATCACCGGCAATAATTGAGTACCATATACCATGTTTTTTCTCTAATTCCGGATTATTTCTGCGGGACCAGCTTCTTTCCCTCATATTTTTCAGAATCACAACGGAGTTCCATTCCCTGGTTACAATAAGATCTTCCCATCCATCCTTGTCGTAATCGCTCCAGACTGCATCGGTCACCATACCAAGATCAAGCTGAAGGGAGAGTCCAGCTGACAGATTTCCTTTTTCATTAATAATAAGCCATGAAGGATCTGCATAAGGGAACTTTCCTTTCTTCACCCTTGAGCCGATAAACAGATCAATATCCCCGTCATGATCAAAGTCGAAAGGTCTTACAACAGAAGCAGGAAATGGCGGAACCGGAAGCTCTGTTCTTTTAAATGAACCATTGACATTCTCATACAGGTAATGACGATAGTCGCTTTCTGTTTTGATTTTCATATCCTCCTGCAACAGCCATAACATCATTATCGCCATCATTATCTATATCCATTATTGAAAGATCTGATTCGGAAAACTCTTTTTGAGTTGTCAAGTCCTTCAAACTTTGTTTCTTTAAACTTGATTCCTCTTTCTTAACAAACCTTCGTTGGCAGTTTATTTGTAGAACCAATTATAATATCCTCACGACCATCCCTATCAATATCGCCTTTGTCCATACATGGACCGATCTGAGAAAATTTATGCGGAATTATATTTTGATTCAGGTAAAAATCCGCAAAATCATTTTGCTGGTGTATATAATTTACAACACTATCGCATTTTGTGAACATCAGTTCCTGTCTTGCTTGAATTGATTAAAGGTCTGTTTGCAGGCACTGAATTGATTTCATTTATTTCAATTGTCTGATTGGCTTCAATATTTTTCAGCAAGGTTATATATCCGCTTGCAGGCCATGTCACTTTAACAGAATCTACTATTTTATCACCGGAAAGCCCAAAATGAATTACGGGATCAACTGAAGAAGCATACCCCCTGGTCAGAAAGTGTTCATTGAACTGGTATTTTCCATTGCTCCATATTTCAACTTTAGCACCTATTGCCATGGTATTGCCTTGTTTTCCTATAAGTTTTATCTTTATAAATCCTGCTTTTTTCTTTGACCTCTCAACAGTCTGATTTTTCAGGATAAAAGCTTCATCGTTCAGATTATTACTGACATAGTCAAGATCTCCGTCATTATCAAGATCAACGAATGATGCACCGTAGGAATAGGAAGGATGATCAGGCAGCCAGTCGGTTCTTTTTTTAAAATTGAACAGGTTAGTATTTTCAAATGCAAAATTATTTACCTTGATTGCAGGAGCCCTTTCAATTACTTGTTTTTCATCAGCCAGTGATCCGTAATAAGTGACTTTATACTTTGTCCAGTCCTTATCGGTTAAGGTCCTTTGGATAACCATTGGCAATAATCAGGTCTTTATCACCATCGTTGTCATAATCAGCAAAAAGAGGCGACCAGCTCCATTCAGTATCATAGATATTGCCCATCATCTGTCCGACTTCACTGAATGGGAACATTTCTCCATTAATAAAGCCATTATGCATATGAAGCATATTCCTGAGATACTGATGCTCGAAATTAAACTTTGCATCAAGCTCATAAAACATATAGCTGAATCCGTTGATTGTCTGCCTTTTTTTATAATAATATTCAGGTAGCATATCAAGAGTGAACATATCAGGATTACCATCATTATTCACATCAGCCATATCATTACCCATCGAGGATTTTGTCTGATAAGACATGTATTTGCTGATTTCATTCCGGAAGGTACCGTCGCGCTGGTTAATATATAATAAATCATTGGAAATGAAATCATTTGAGACATAGATGTCAGGATAGCCATCCTTATTTACATCACCAATAGCAAGGCCGAGTCCGAATCCTTCATAGACAATACCTGCTTCTACGGTTACATCAGTAAAAGTGTTATCTCCGTTATTTCGGTAAAGCCTGTCATTGTTTATTGCACTGCCATCAGTAATTTTTTCACGGTATGCAGTGTTCATCCTTGAGTTTACAGTATTGTTCAGAATATAAAGGTCAAGATCACCATCCCTGTCGTAATCGAAAAAAGCAGCATTGACTGACTGCCCTTCGTAGGCTATTCCATATTTTTCAGCCATTTCAGTAAATACAGGACCTATTGTCTTTGTCTGTTCCATTGTTGATCCACAACCTGTTTTTGCATTTTTGCGGATTCTTATCAGCAGTTGAAGTAAAATATACATCAGGCAATCCGTCGTTGTTTATATCTGCAATTGTTACTCCGCTGTACCACTGATCGTTTGTCAGACCTTCAAAGTTGGACGTGATGTCCCTGAACTTAAAATTTCCTAAATTCAGGTAAATCCTTGGAGAAACCTGGTTCCCGGCAAAAACAATATCCTGCAATCCGTCATTGTTCAGGTCACCAATTCCCAGCCCGGCACCATTGTATATATATTCATAAGTCATCACGTTGAAGCTGTCGGTCTCAGTAATGGTGTTTTTAAAATCTATTCCGGTTTGCCTGGAGTCCAGCAGTCTGAACTTTCGTAGATTCGGAACAGGAGATGATCAATACTGGAATTTATAAGCAAAAGGAGTTTCTTCATGCTGTTTAATAACACTAAATTTTTCAACCTCGGAAATTAATAAAAAAAGTAGATTACAATTAAGAAAGCCTTAATCCTTAATGCAACGCACTGAAAAGCCGCTCTGTTTACTGTCATAGCCTTTGAAAACCTGCACTGCTGGTGTCATGCAGTCCCCAGTTGTAGGCAGCTAACGAACTGATATTCAGTGGCAGTCCACCAGACAGCATAAGAGTCTGCCAAACGTCAGGGAAGATACCGGAATAGAGCCGGGTGCCTCCCGGAAGAGCTGTAAAATCAAAATCGTTTGTTGCGGTGATAAGAAAATTCTTCCAGTGGGCGTTACCTGATTCTTTCAGCTTGTCACCTGCGGTATTTTCATCTCCCAGAAATTTTACCATCGTTGTCCATTCTGCATCAGACGGAACATGCCATCCTTCAGGACATAGTTTTTTCGTATTTACAGTGTAAAAGTTATATAAAGCTCCGTAAATGTCCTTGTTCTTAACATCATTATTATACCAGCAGTATCCAGGTGTTTTTAATGCTTTCCATGCTTTTTCATCAGTAACAAGCGGTATTGCCCTACCGTCATTATATTTTGTGGTTTTTAAATTTTCCGCCATCCAGACCTGTTTTCCAATACCAACTGCAACATAAATATTTCCGTCAACATCCTTAACTGTTTGTGACTGCAGCCAGGTTAAACTTATCCAAAGACAAGGTCACGGCAAATACTATTAATTTCCTATAATGCATATTCCCTTCAATCATATTATGGTTTAAAATTATCAAATTTACCGTTATTCTGTCAGATTTTGGATTTGCAATGTTATACATGACGGATTCAAACTCCATGCCAGAAGACAATCTATTTCAGATGCCTGAAAACCACAGCTTTTGACCTGTTTATTCCTGCAATAACCAGTGATGTATCACCCTTGAAATAAAGCAACGATTCTACCATACCCTTCAGCAAAATGCCGCTTTGAGAGGGTTCCAGAACCTCGAAAACGGGCTTTGCCTTTCTCCTGCATTGTACCTTTGTTAAGCAGAAGTATCCCTTTGTTTGCATCATAGTACCCTGAAGACAGATCATAAGTATAATCATTCCCTGCAATCAGCACATCGGGACAGTTGTCACCATTTAAATCCTCGACTATCATCTTCTTAACCGGGGAGATACTGCAAGTGGATCTGATAATTTCTCCCATCTGAAATTACCTTTATCGTTCCATAAAATATAACTTGAGGTAGTATTAACATACAAGCTGAATTTCAATCTCTTTAATATGTTTTCATTTAACATTTCCTGAAAGCCTGTATAACTGAAAGTGGAGTATAATCCCTAAATTTTGCCTGAAAGAATTTGGACTGTGACCAGAGTTCATCAAGGTAATTGACAGGATATTCTGTCATTTTACCATTCTGATCATTCCAGTATGCCGATAATCAGCGGATCCATTATTCCATCCATATCCAAATCAATAGCATAAAGGTTTAAGGGATATTTATCACTTACCGTGAACCGGTGATTATCTCCGAGATTACCTGCTATATAATCATCGTCACCATCCTTATCGAAATCGCCTGCAGCCAGTGAGTACCAGATTCCATGTTTAGCTTCCAGTTCCCGGAATGATTTCAGGGACAAGCTCTTTACCATTCATATTTTTCATGATCACCAGTGAATTCCATTCTCTTGCAACCAGAAGATCTTCCCAGCCGTCCTTGTCATAATCAGTCCAGACAGCATCTGCTACCATTCCAAGGTTCAAGCGTGAAGACTGATCAGTTGAAAGTTTACCACCATCGTTGGTAATAAGCCAGGAATGGTTGGCATAAGGGAACATCCCTTTTTTTACGCGCGATCCTACAAACAGGTCAATATCACCGTCATGATCAAAGTCGAAAGGCCGCACAACTGAAGCAGGAAATTGCGGAACCGGAAGCGGTTTTCTTACAAAGGTGCCATTTCTGTTTTCGTAAAGGATAATGCTGGTATTCTGTTTCATCAGGATTTTCATATCCTCCTGCAATTGCAACAATATCATTGTCACCATCGTTATCTATATCCAATATCGCAAAATCTGATTCAGAGAATGGTTTCTGAGTTGTTAATCCTTCAAATTCAGTTTCTTTAAATCCTTTCCCTTTTCTTAAGAAAACCATTGTAGGCAATTTATTTGTGGATCCGATTATAATATCTTCGTTACCATCATCATCAATATCCCCTTTTGCGAATCGCGGACCGATCTGAGAAAATTTATGAGGGATGATTTTCTGATTGAGGTCAAAGTCGTTAAAATCCGCCTGCTCGTGTAAATAGTTTAAGAGGGTGTCACATTCAGCAAACAGCAAATCATTCGTGCATTGGGGTTACAAAGATATGATCAGATGGCTTGGAATTTGCTTCATTTATTTCAATTGTCTGGTTAGCCTTAATATTCTTAAGAATTGAAATATTTCCGCTTGCCGGCCATGTCACTTTAACCGAATCAACTGAAACGTCCTGTGACAGGCCGAAGTGTATCACGGGATCTACGGAAGAGGCATATCCTCTTGTCAAGTAATGTTCTGCAAACTGGTATTTCCCATTGTTCCATAATTCAACTTTTGAACCTATGGCCATTTTATTAGCTCCCGATCCTGCCAACCTGATCTTTATAAAATTTGATTTTCCCCCGGATTTTTCTACAGTGGTATTTCTAAGTATGAAAGCTTCATCATTAATATTGTTAACTACATAATCAAGATCACCATCATTATCAAGATCTGCGAAGGAAGCTCCGTTTGAGAAGGAAGGTACCACCGGCAGCCAATCAGTTCTTTTAACAAAACGGTTATTTCCAGTGTTTTCAAATGCAACATTAGGTATTTTAACAGCCGGAGCCATGTCCACGAGTTGTTCCTCTGATGCAAAAGATCCGGCAGCTTTTACTTTGAGACGGGTCCAGTCTTTATCGGTCAGGTCCCTTGGGAAACCGGTAGTAATCATAAGGTCTTTATCCCCGTCGTTGTCATAATCAGCAAACAGGGGCGACCAGCTCCAGTCGGTCTGATAGATGCCCATCATCTGACCAACTTCACTAAAAGGAAGCAATTCCCCATTCAAAAATCCATTGTGCAAATGGAGCATATTTCTTAAATACTGGTGTTCAAATCCAAATCCTTCATCATTTGTATAATAGAGATAGTTAAATCCATTTATCGTTTGCTTCTTTTTTGAATAGGCTTCCGGCATAATATCGAGTGTGAATATATCGGGATTACCATCATTGTTAACATCAGCAATATCATTACCCTTTGAAGTTCTGGACTGATAGGAAATATATTTCCCTATTTCATTGCGGAAAGTCCCGTTACCCTGATTTATATAAAGCAAGTCGTTGGAAATCAGATCATTTGAAATATAAATATCCGGGTAACCATCTTTGTTCACATCCCCGATAGCCAGGCCCATACCGAATCCTTCATATACAATTCCTGCCTGTTTTGTCACGTCGGTGAAAGTACCGTTCCCGTTATTGTGATAAAGCCTGTCATTGTTGAGAGCACTGCCATCAGCTATTTTGGTACGATAAGTTGAATTCATCTCTGAATTTACCACATTATTCAGTACATAAAGGTCAGGATATCCATCCCGTGTCGTAGTCGAAAAATGCCGCATCAACTGACTGATCCTCATTGGCAATTCCATATTTCTCAGCCATTTCAGTGAAAGCCGGATCGTTTCCGCTACATTGCTCCATTATTGACCCACAACCTGTTTTTGCATTTTTCAGGATACGCTGTTGGCAGTTGAAGTCAGGTAAACATCCAGCCATCCGTCGCTGTTTATATCCACCAGAGTTACACCGCTGAACCACTGATCATTTGTAAGTCCTTTAAAATTCCTGGTAATATCTTTAAACTTGAAGTTACCCAGATTCAGATAGATCCTTGAAGAAACCTGGTTGCCTGCAAAAATGAGATCCGGCAATCCATCATTGTTCAGGTCTCCTGTACCTACCCCTGCTCCGTTGTATATATACTCATATGTTAGTGCATTAAGAGAATCTGATTCGGTAATTGTGTTGTTGAAATCAATACCTGTTCGGCTGGAATTCAAAAGCTGGAATCGGGTGGATTCGGAACAGGAAATCAGAAATAGTATGCATAAAATAATTAACAGGTACCTCATACGATCAAAAAATATGTGCTAATATACATGATTCCAGGGATAAGGTAAAAACATAAAAAGCGGACTACCGTTAAAGTAGTCCGCTTCAGGAAAATTAAAAGTTTAAGAAATAATTCTATCTGTTCTGTACCAGATTCCCGTTACTCAGGTCAATCTGACGCTGAGGGATCGGGAATGAAGTATCTTCAGCTCCGACTGTGGCACCTCCGTAAAGGTTAGTGCCCCATGGCATTGTCTTTTCATAGGTAAGTGCCCTGTTCAATTCTGTCACGGTAGTTCCCCACCTGTTCAGATCAAACCACCTGTGGCCTTCCTGACCGAGTTCCAGTTTTCTTTCCATACGAAGTGCGATGCGTGCATTATCCTTGGTGTCGAAAGGTGCTCCCGTAGCCGGGTACTGGTTAATTACATAGTTCGCAGCAGGGACAGCGCCATCCATCACAAAGCCTGCAGGATTTGCAGCTCTTGCTCTGACCTGGTTAACGAGTGTACGTGCGTTGTCAAGACTGCCTGCTTCTATCTCACATTCTGCAATCATAAGCAGCAGGTTGGCATAACGTATCAGACGATATCCATTGGCAGTCCATCCTGAAGTCCAGTTTCCAACTTCGGTAAATGTTCCTTCCTGGGATTTTTTATAAACCTGTTTCTTCGGGTTATACGGACCTGAATATGTCTGGTCACGGATCCAGTCAGCTCCTGTATGTTTTCCCCAGTCCCAGTATGGAATTCCTCTTCTTCCGACTGACCAGTCGAGCCTTGGATCCAGCGGACCGGTATCAGGTACAAAAGGTGAGTCTTTAGAAACTCCCTGGTCACTCTTAACCGGGCTGAGGTTATAGGAGAAGTCGAGTAACGGTAATCCGCCTGATGTTCTGAATGAATTCACAAATTCCTGTGTCGGATTGAAGAATCCGCAGCAACCACCAGGAGAGCCTCCGCTCTTATACGGGAAATTCAAAACTTCGCCATTACCGCCATTGGCTCCTCCTGAACCATCGTTAACAGAGTACTGAACAGTATAAATAACTTCAATTCCGTTACGGTTTGCAATATCAAAGACTTCACCGTACGTAGGAGCCAGGCCGATATCTTCACCGTTTGGTTTTTTACCGCTTGCTTTGGCTTCATTAAGCAGTGTCAGAGCACCAGCATAATCTTGATTCATCTGCATTATTGCCTCTGCAAGAAGTATCTGACATACAGTTTTATTAAATCTCCCTACAGCTCCCATGTTGATCGGTAATTTTGTTCCTTCAGTGAGGTCGGCTATGATTTTTGCCTTTATATCCTCGGAGTTGGTTACAGTGTAAGGATCAGTGGTTTCATCTAGGTATGGAACTTTTCCTCCCCACATTCTCCATGCATCAAAATGGTACCATCCGCGAAGCGCTTTGGCCTGCAGTATCCAATTATCAGCCTGGGCCTGTGTAATGGCATTATTTTCCAGAGCCTTATTAATAATCAAAATTGTTTTGTTGCATCTGGATACGGCATCATAAATTGTTCTCCACTTAGAGTACAAATAATCGTTAGTGGCTGTTTCACTGAATGTCTGTATTGGATTGATAAAAGGCTGGTCACCTGCATCAGTTCCTTTGTTGGCTTCCATGCCCCTTATTGATCCATAAACCCAGTTGGTGGTAGCTGATCCCCAGCCGCCGGCCCGATAATCCTGACCGTCGAGCATTGAATAGGCACCGATTAACATGGCGTCGATACCTTTTTCACCTGCCAGAATATTTTCATCAAGGCTCCCTGCCGGTTTTACATCAAGGAAACTATTCTTGCAGGAACCAATTATTGCGACTCCGACAAGAACTAAGATTAATATAAAATATTTATTTTTCATATTACATCATTTTATATAATTAAAAATTCACATTCAAACCGATAAGGTACTGCTTGACAAGAGGGTAGTTCCCGGCATCCATACCAAAAGTTGTGTCCCAACCCCCAAGCTCCGGATCAAGTCCTGAATACTTGGTAAAAGTAAACAGATTCACTCCCTGAAGATAAATTCTCAGCGATTTAATCCTTACCTTACTCATGATACTTTCTGGTATCGTATAACCTATCTGCAGGTTTTTCATTCTGAGAAATGAACCATCTTCAATGTAATAGTCGTTTATTTCATTGTTAGTTGAGAAATTCGACGTGTTGGATGCTTTTGGCGTTTTTGCACTGGTATTGGTGGGAGTCCAGCTATTGTTAAGAAGGTTTTTACTTTTCTGTCCCTGGAATGAAGGCCAGAAATCTACCCACCAGGTGTTCCAGTTGAAGATATCATTTCCCTGTGAACCATAGAGGAAAGCAGTCAAATCAAAATTCTTATAGGTAAATGCAAGGTTTATCCCATATGTGAATTTTGGATTAGGATTACCAATAAATGTCCGGTCAGCAGGTGTAATTGTTCCGTCGCCATCAGTGTCCTGAAAACGGAAGAATCCGGGTTCGGCACCGGTCTGAGTTGGAGCCTCGCTGACTTCAGCTGCAGTCTGGAACAAACCCAGTACATGGTAGCCGAAAAATGCTGACATAGGATGTCCGACCATGTTCCTCACAGGAACACCGTTGATCCTGTTCGCTGTATTAGTTTGATTGTAAGGATCAAAGAATGTTATACCTTCTGCAATTTTATCAATGTTGTTGTTATACGTGGTCATAACGGCACTTCCGTCAAAGCCAAAATCACCCCACTGATTCCTGTATGAAAGTTCCATGTCTAATCCTGTATTGGTCATGGAAGCCACATTAACATATGGTACATCTGCTGCTCCAACAGTTCCTGGTACTTCAGGATTGTACAGAAGATCTTTTGTTTTCTTTTGGTACCAGTCAATTTTAAGTCCAATTTTATTGCTGAAAAAAGCAGCTTCAAAACCGATGTCCGTAGTTACGTTGGTTTCCCATTTGGCATCAGGATTACCGATACGTGTCGGAGCGAATCCCTGAACTGATGATGTGCCCGTTCCGTTAATGTCATAAAATGACAGTGAAGGCGAGCCTCCATAATTAAAGAACTGGTTCTGAGGTGAAACGGCAAGCTGGTTACCCATTGTACCGTAGGAACCTCTCAGTTTCAGGTCTGACAACCAGGTAACATTGGTTAAGAAGGATTCGTCTTTGATACGCCATCCTAAAGAAAATGACGGGAAAATACCATAACGGTTATCCTTACCAAACCTTGATGAACCATCACGGCGAACTGTGGCACTTAACATATACCTGTCCTTGAACGAATAATCAGCCCTCAGGAATTGTGATTCCAGGGTAGTTGGAGTATTTAACCATCCGTAAGCATTAATAATATTAGCTCCATTGCTCAGGGTACGGAAAAGAAAATCATCGGAGAAATAGGAAGCCCGATTGCCACCTATGCCACGGCCAACGCCATACTTAACAGCTTCATAGCCACCTACAGCAAGGATCTTATGACTGCCGAAGGTCTTATCAAAGGTAATCTGGTTTGTCCAGACCCAGTCACTTCCAAAGTATGATTCTTCCTGGAATGAATTGGTTGCATTATTTTCCGAATTTTCATAGGTTTTATATGCATAGCTCATCCAGGTTCCAACGTCAAATGTACCTCCCAGGGTGGATCTGAAGTTCAGGCCCTGTAAGATCTTAACATCAATAAATGTGCTCCCGATCAAATGCATGTTCCAGTTATTGTTATCCTTACCCCTTGTCAGACCTGCTACCTGATTTCCAGCCTGACCAAGTCTGGGTCTGATTCCTGTTCCTCCCCAATCACCGGGGACGAAAGCATGAGATAATCCGTCCGGAACAGCAACAGTCATTATAACAGGAATTATAGGCTGAGATCTGTAAGATGCCTGCTGGATGGGGCTTCCCTCATCAAGGTTCCCGACACCATGATTAGTACGATAGGCTAAAGTGATGTTCTCACCAACTTTAATCCTGTCATTCAGGAAGTTGAATTCGGAATTGAATCGTGCAGTGTATTTTTTAGCATCAGTATAGATAACGATACCCTGCTGGTCAAAAACCCCGATTGCTGCAAAGAATTTTGCATTATCAGTACCACCTGACAGAGAAAGATCATGATTCATGATCGGGGCATGGCGGGTAATTGCTTTGTACCAGTCAGTATTCCCTGCCCACGCAGGCATTGTGGGAGTTGCGTTTGTAGAAGGACCATAGAAGGGATGAACCTCAGTCGTTCCGTCATTTCTGTAAACAAGCCACTGAAGGTTAGCGTACTCCTGTGCATCCAACAGGTTGTCTGGGCCATTGCCCGGATCCTGACTTCCATAGTACATGCTGTATGATACTTTTGTACCGGCACTTCCTTTTTTGGTGGAAACGATAATAACGCCGTTAGATGCCCTGGACCCGTAAATGGAGGCTGCACCAGCATCTTTCAGGACAGAAATTGATGCAACGTCATTTGGGTTCAGTGAAGAAATGTCCTGAGTCGGAACACCATCTACGATATACAGAGGATCGTTGTTCTCAAATGAGCTGAATCCCCTGATTCTTACTTTTGAGGTTTCACCCGGACGGCCGTCTCCAACAACAGTAACACCTGCGGTACGTCCCTGAAGGGAGTTACTTACGTTTCCTGTAGGTACAGCGGTGAGTTTGGCCGGTTCAACAGTTGCAATAGCACCTGTCAGGTCCCTTCTTCTCTGCTGTGTGTAGCCGGTAACAACTACTTCAGAAAGAGCTTTTACGTCAGATACCAGGACGACGTTTATCGTAGTCTGTGATCCGACAGTAACAGCTTGTGTTACATAACCTACTGAAGAAAATACCAGCACAGCAGTTGGTCCCGGTACTTTAAGTGAGTAGCTTCCATCCACGCTGGTCATAGCACCTATTACTGTGCCCTGAACAGTAACGTTAACTCCCGGAACAGGTCCTTCGCCCTCAGCGGTGACCTTCCCGGTAACGGTCCTTTCCTGTGCAAGCAGAAAGCCTGAGGAAAGTACCATGCTGAACAAAAACAGCGTAATACGCCGTAGTTTTGTGAACATTTGCATAGTCAATTGTTTTGGTTAAACAGGTTAGTTAAAACTGGTTCTCTATAACATCAGGTTTGCACCTGCGTAATTAAACTATCAAAGTTATTAAAATATCAGTATCTGCAAATAAAATTCATCATTTTTTGCACTGCTTAATCTGATTATGAAGTCAGTCATTAATCAAACCATTGATTATAAGTATTTTCAACTATTTAAAAACAGATGAGAAGCCTGGCGAAACCGGTATGCAAAAAATGAGTATAAGTGGTTCATTATATAAAAAATCATTTAAAACAACCTCAATAAACCTCCCGTGCGCAAAACCGCATATAGAAACCAATACCTTTAAAATAATGGTTACCGGGGTTAAACATTTATTTTTAAATGCCCATGGACAGGTTAAATGGAAAATGTTATTATATTGCTAAAGATAAAGATACTCTAACGAATTCTGTAAATAAACAGAAATTTATGAAGATATTGATTGTCGAGGATGAACCAAAGGTTGCCTCGTTTATAAAAAAAGGTCTTGGAAGAGAGCCTGTATGAAGCTGAAATAGCTTACGACGGGATGACAGCCGAAAAACTTGCCCGCCAGTATAAATACAACCTCTTTATACTCGATATAATAATTCCGGGGATCAATGGTATCGAACTATGCAAAAAGTTCAAAAAGCTCTATCCCGGGATACCTGTACTTATGCTCACCGCGCTCGGAACAACTGAAGATAAATTAACAGGGTTTGATGCTGGTGCCAACGACTATCTTGTAAAGCCTTTTGAATTCAGGGAACTGCTTGCCAGAGTCAAAGTCATGCTTAAAACAGCAGAACAATTGCACGATACTGTAAACAAGCTGATAGTCGCGGATCTTGAACTTGATCTTGACAGGAAAGTGGCCTCCCGTGGTAATTCCCATATTGAACTGACAGCCAAAGAGTTTTCTTTGCTGGAGTATTTTATGAGAAACGCCGGACGCGTACTTTCACGAAATGATATTGCTGAAAAAGTCTGGGACGTCAGTTTTGATTTCGGAACAAATGTTGTCGACGTTTATGTAAATTTCCTGCGGAAAAAGATCGATAAAGACTTTAATAAAAAGCTCATTCATACAAAAGTCGGCTTTGGCTATATCTTTGGAGATTACTAAGGATAAACTAGTTCCGGATTGCAGATTTCGGATTTATTCCCTGATTTCCAAATCCGAAATCCGGGATTAAGATATTTACGGTGAAACAACTATGAAGATAAGGACCAGATTAACCTTACAGTTTCTCCTGCTGGGAGGATTAATTATGATAATTGCATCAATTGCAATATATTATTCTTCGGCCAATTTCCGGAAAGAGGATTTTTACGCCCGTTTAAGGAATCAGTCAAGGAGCACAGCCAGATTTATTCTGGATCCATATGCACCAGCCCCGGACCTTGCAAGGATTATCGAAAATGATAATCCTGCAAACCTGCAAAACAAAAGAATAATCATTCTCAACAATCTGAATGATACATTATATAGTTCGGATGAAACCGGGGAAATAAAAGTAACAAATGAGATTCTTCAACAAATAAAATCAACCGGTAGGATTACTTATAGACAGGGTTCATTTGAAGTCCTGGGGGCATTATATAGGGTGAACCGGACTCAGGCTCAATTTGTGGTGATTGCTGCTGCTACCGATAGCGAAGGGTTTTCACACCTGAAAAAATTAAAAACAATATTATTGGTTGTTTGCCTGGTCAGTTTTTTATTATTTTTTGTTGCCGGGTGGTTTTATTCACACAGAGCACTAAAGCCGATCTCGGACGTAGTGAAAAAAGTGGAAGATATTTCTGTTACCAGCCTTAATCTTAGAGTAAATGAAGGCAATGGAACTGACGAGATCGGCAGACTCGCAAAAACATTCAATAAGATGCTTGAACGGCTTGAAACATCCTTTGCCACGCAGAAGGACTTTATTGCCAACGCTTCGCATGAGATGAGGACACCGCTTACCTCTATAAACGGCCAGCTGGAGATCCTGATGCTGAAAGACCGGTCAACAGAAGAGTATAAGGCTGCCGTTGGGTCAGTGCTTGAAGATATCAGATCGTTGATCGACCTGTTAAACAGGTTGTTGCTTATAGCGCGAACCAGTTCTGAAAGTCCCGGGAATTTTAATAAAAAAGTCAGGATAGATGACATCCTCTGGCAGGCTCAGGATGAGATAAGGAAGTTTAATGACGGATTCCGCATTAATATTTCAATTGACAGCTCATTGACCGATTCAGATCAGATGACTGTGGCCGGAGATGAGTATTTACTTAAGGTTGCAGTCTCAAATATTATAGAAAACGCATGCAAATACTCGCCCGGCCACGCGGTGGATATAAAGTTCGCACACTCGGAAAAATGGATAGAAGTTATTTTTGAAGATAAAGGTGTTGGTATATCAGAAGAAGATCTCGGGAAAATCTTTGAACCTTTCTATCGGGGAGCCAATTCGGCTTCTGTTCCTGGAAGCGGGATAGGACTTTCTCTCGTGAAAAGGATAATTAAAAACCATAATGGTTTAATCAGTCTGTCATCAATTGTTGGAAAAGGAACGACTGTTATAATTAAGCTTCCTTCCTTTTCATAAGATTTCTTATTCTCGTTTCCTTTTAAAAACTAACACAGAGGGTCACAGAGGTTGACATAGGTTCTTTTCTGTGGAACTCCGTGTAAGTTCTTTTGATTTTAATCCTTTTTTAATCTCATTTTAATTCCCGTTTAATAGTTATGTTTTACAATTGTGCAGGTTAGTTTGCATAGTCAATTTTTTTTATATCGTTCAGGGAATTTAAGGAGCCGTATCAGGGTTAGATACCGGCTCCTGAAAATTGCCTGTCAGGGTTATAAAAAAAATCACACAGGGTGTAAGTTGATTGTTTCTCAGAGGCGCCCGAAAATCGGACATTTTTTCAATTATTACCGGAATGACGAAAATTAATATATTTACGCCCTGATTTTTTTGGAAAGTTTGTAAACCCTCTGATACCTGACAGAATGATTAGAAAAAAGAATTTTCGGAGAAATATAAATATAAATAGGTATTATCTCTTTTTTATTATCCTTTTTCTGGCCTTTCAGGGTTGCCAGTCAAATAATCCC
Source organism: uncultured Bacteroidales bacterium (assembly GCA_963831935.1). Classification (GTDB taxonomy): domain Bacteria; phylum Bacteroidota; class Bacteroidia; order Bacteroidales; family VadinHA17; genus LD21. Next base: position 521,588 of record CAWHSH010000004.1, on the reverse strand, counting down.
TCTCCCCGGGCAGGAAAGAAAACTTCAGCAAATATTCCTGCTGCCTCTGAAGATTATTTTCAGGAAATAGGACAGCAGATCGGACTGAATTTTATTCACTCCTTAGGTGCCAGCGATCTGACCAATATTATTGAATCAGACGGAGGCGGCGCCGCTTTTCTCGACTATGACCAGGATGGTTTCATTGATATATATGCCTGCAGCGGCACATGGATTGAAGGTTTCAGCAAGAGTGAAAAACCGGCTGAATTGCCCGGGAACCACCTTTTCCGCAACAGGGGCGACGGAACTTATGAAGACGTTACAAAAAGAGCCGGAGTGGGCGGGCCCTGGTATAGCATGGGTGTCACAGTCGGTGATTACAATAACGATGGTTATCCTGATATATACATTAGTAATTATGGCCCGAATGTGCTGCTTAAGAATAACGGGAACGGCACATTTTCGGATGTTACACGACGGTCAAATACCGGCGGAGGAAAGGAGTGCAGTGTAGGAGCAGTATGGCTTGATTATGACAATGACAGTTACCTGGATATTTATGTTGGCAATTATCTTGAGTTCGATCCGGAGTATAAATACTATTACGCTCCCGACGGTTTCCCGGGTCCTATGGCCTACGACAGCCAGAAGGATGTTTTATATCATAACAACGGTGACGGAACTTTCAGCGATGTAACAGAAAGCATGGGTATAACAGATGTTGATGGCAGAGCTATGGGTGTGGGTGCAGCGGATTATGATCAGGACGGTTATGTTGATATTTATGTAGCCAACGATCATACATTGAATTATCTCTGGCATAACGAAGGGGGAAAGAAATTTGTCAATAACGGAACAATGTCAGGTACAGCATTCAGTCAGGCAGGTGAAGCAACCGTAAGCATGTCGGTCGATTTTTCTGATTTTAATGGTGATGGACTACTCGATCTGTTTGTGTCTGATGATTCCTACTGCTCACTGTATGAGAATATGGGTAACGGTATTTTCTCGGATAAAGGTGTTTCTTCAAATATATCGATGGCTGCAGCACAGTTTGTAGGATGGTCTTCATCATTTGTCGATTACGATAATGACGGCGATGTCGACATCTTTAAAACCAACGGTGCTCTTAAACACCTGTATGGGCAGGAAGACCAGATGTTTAATAACGACGGCACCGGCAAATTCAGGGATGTATCCCTGGAACTGGGCAAATACTTTCAAAGGGAGCTTGTCGGACGCGGAGCATGCCTCGGTGACTATGACAATGACGGCGATATGGATATATTTATCGTTAACCTTAACAGCCAGTCAGTATTCCTGCGCAATAATAAAGGCAACCAGAACAACTGGCTGATAATTAATATTATAGGTACAACCAGCAACCGCGACGGAGTCGGAGCAAGGGTGAAATTAACATCCGGAGGCAAAGTCCAGACGGCACAGAAAAAAAGTACAACCGGTTACCTTTCACAAAATGACCCGAGGATGCATTTCGGCCTCGCTAAAAATGAAACTGCCGACATGATAGAAATAACCTGGCCATCCGGTAAAGTACAGACACTCGAAAATATCAAAGCAAATCAGATCCTGGAAGTTAAAGAGCCTAAATGACACTGGTTCATGAAAATTAATCGCACAACTATCATACTCAGCGCAGCTTGCATAAGTATCTCCTCTGTGATTTTACTTTCATGCAGGGGAAAATCAGTTAGAAGCGGGATGCTGGTGGCAACTGAGTATCCGGGTAAAATTCAGGATCATGATTATATCTCCGGTGAATCCCGGCGATATTTGCCCGGGGCACGGATAGTCGCATTCAATCCCGATAAACCTGCATCATTTAAGGTCCTTACGAAAGATTTTTATTCTGCCTCCTTTCCTGAAATTTCATTTAACGGCCGATTCATGCTTTTTGCGGCACAGCAGAATGCAAACGATCCCTGGCAGATCTGGGAGATGGAGCTTGTTAATCTTAAATCCAGAAAAATCAGGTCATTCAGAGAAGACTGCACTGATCCGGCCTATCTGCCGGGCGGACGACTGGTATTCAGTAAACTGACTGTCAATGACACTGTGAAGAAAGCACATTGCCTTTTTACATGTAATCCCGATGGCTCCGGCCTGAAACAGATAACATTCAGTCCTCAGACCAACATTGTTACTTCTGTTCTAAAGGATGGCAGGCTGCTGACATTAAGCATGCCAGTGATGCCGGAAACGGGCACTCCAATGTTAAAAGTCATGCGCCCCGACGGAACCAAAGCCGACCTGTTTTATGAGGCGGAAAAAGGCAGCATTTTGTTAAGCAAAGCAAACGAAACAACCGATGGCAGGATTGTTTTTATCGAAACTGATGAAGGGAATAAAGAAGGAAAAGATGTGATCTCGATCAGTTACAACAGACCTTTACATACACGCAAAAATATTTCATCCGGGATCGATGGAGAGTTTTTTTATGTAATGCCTCTTAATACGGACAAATATCTGGTTTCTTTCCGAAGATCGGATTTAGAAAATTTTGCTCTTTTTGTTTTTGATCCGGTCAAAAAGTCACTCGGGCAAACAATTTTTTCTGATTCTCAATATAATGTTCTGGATGTTGCTGAGGTGAGGGAGCATGAAATGCCTAAGAAGCTGCCAAGCGAAGTGGATATGCAGGTAAAGACCGGATTACTGCTTTGCCAGAATATTAACTTTATTAATCCGTTATTGCCGGTTGGTCCTGGCAATCTGCCAAAGGCAGGGAAGATTGAAGTTCTGGGTGTCGATACTACTTACGGGATTGTTCAGGTGGAAAAGGACGGCTCATTTAATTTAAAAGTTTTGGCCGACACTCCATTCCGGATCAGAACCCTTGATGAAAAAGGAAATGTCATAAATGGCCCGTGCTCATGGTTATGGTTACGCCCAAATGAACGCCGCGGGTGTATCGGTTGTCATGAAGATCCTGAACTGGTACCGGAAAACAGGGTATCCCTTGCTGTAACAAAAGCTCCGGTGATCATCCCTGTTCATATTACCGCGATCAAAGAAAAAATCGTAGAACTGGAATAGATATGAGAAAGTATTTAAAGATTATAATACCTCTTGGAGCTCTATTTACCGTTGGTGCTGTTTTATCTTTTCCTTTTCACCGCTGGGCACGGGAGCATGTTAACTATATGACTGCCGCTACTGATCATCCGCTGGAGTGTTTGTCGTGCCACCTTTATTTAAAAAAGTCGAAGATTATTTCAAAATTCATTGATGCCCAATATTATTCCCCATTTAATCTGACTGTTTCCGAAAACGGGAGAGATCTTTATGCAGTTGCAGAAGAAGGTAATGCATTGCTTGTGGTCGATACTGAAAAAGGCAAGGTAAAACATAAGATCAGGGTCGGAATTCGTCCGCATAGTGTTGTACTGAGCAAGGACGGGAAAACGGCTTTTGTCAGCAATCAATGGTCAGATAATGTATCGGTAATCGACCTTGAAAAGTTCATCGTAACCGACACCCTCAAAACCGGGAATGGTCCGGCAGGGTTGGCATTAAGTGCTGACGGACAATATCTTTATGTTGTAAACTCTTTCTCATCCGACATATCAGTGATCGACCTTTCTACAGGAACTGAACAAAAAAGGCTTTCTGCCGGCAACAATCCAACGGGTGTAAAAATTTCCCCCGATGGCAAACTGTTGTATGTAACAAGCCGCCGGACCTTATCTGCCCCATTTGGAGATACCATAAGATGTGAGTTGACGGTTGTAAATAACAAAAACCAAAGGGTCGTTGATCGAAAGGATATCAAATCGGCCTACCTGATGGAAAATATAGCTTTTACTCCCTCCGGTGACCTGGCATTTATGCCTCTTATAAGACCAAAAAACAATGTCCCCACTTTACAGGTTGAAAGAGGCTGGATGATGACAGACGGGATAGGAATCGTTGAACAAGGATCACCGGGAAGGATAATTCAACTGCTTCTTGATGAACCAAACGCATATTATGCTGATCCTTTTGGAATAGCTATTACTCCCGATGGCAAAAGGGCATTTGTTTCCCATTCGGGCGTGGATTGCATTTCTGTAATAGATATAGGTGCTGTAAGGGATATCCTTGCGGAATCAACTGATGAAATGCTTAATTTATATTCCAATCACCTCGGTATAAGCAGTCGGTTTGTTATTAAACGGATTCCCACCGGAGCCAATCCAAAGGGTCTAGCGCTTTCTCCTGACGGTAAAAGACTTTATGTTGCTGAACATCTACAGGACAGAATAGCTGTTATCAGCACCGACAGTCTTGGAACAATCGGAACAATTGATCTGGGCGGACCAAGACGGATTACTGTCCACCGCCTTGGACGCAGGCTGCTCAATAATGCCGGACATACTTTTCAGAACCAGTACTCATGTTATACCTGTCATCCTGATGCCCACGAAGACGGGCTCGTCTACAATATGGCATCAAAAGATATGGGTCGGAATATGACAAACACTCAATCGCTAAGGCATATTGGCGAAACACCTCCATATAAATGGAACGGGATGAACCAGTCAGTCTACAAACAGGATGGCATGAGGTTTTCCACCGTCCTGACCAGAACCGAAGCCTTCAACTACAAAGAGCTTGATGCCATAACCGCATATATTATGACCGGAATAGACAATCCTCCTGACCTTTTGTATAATCCGGATGGTGAGCTCACGGAAGCACAGATTCGTGGAAAGGAGATTTTTGAACGGACACACGATAAACGCGGCTATGAGATCCCGGTTGTGAACCGTTGTGTAACCTGTCATCCTGCCCCATATTTTACAAATAAGAAAAAAGCGGATGTCGGTACACTTGCTTTTTCAGATGATTCAATACTTTTCGACACTCCTCATCTGAACAACATTTTCGCTTCACCTCCGTACCTGCATGACGGACGTGCCAGGACACTTGAAGAAATATGGACATTATACGGCAAAACTGAACAACATGGATCGGTCAATGATCTTACCAAAATAGAGCTTAACGAACTGATAGAATACCTTAAATCTCTCAGAGACCCTGAATACGAACAAAACAAAACCAAAATACTCCATGCATCGCTGAGACATAATTAAACTTAAACTTGGATACCTAGACTGAAATCTATGAAATATCCATGATTAAAAAGTAAAATCACAAACCGAAATGATCATTCATGGATATTCCATCTGACCATTAAAAAACAAAATTATGAACAGATGAAAAAAAAGTCATTTAAATATTTTATCACTGCAATAATCCTGATAGTTGTTGTGGTGGCAGGTTTGATAATAATAAAAAAACCGGTGAGAGATGAAAGGCCTGAAAAGAAGGATAATCAATCCATAGCCGGCATCCCGCCAAATACCAGTGATACCAGTCCCGGTAATAGTTCCGGTGTAATAAAGGAAGCGAGAGCCATGCCTGTTTATGGACACTGGCGTAACTTTACATCAAAGGACGGACTGCCATCAGACAAAGCCTATACGGTAAGGATTGATGGAAACCGTGTACTTGTCGGAACACATGATGGTCTCGCAGTTTATGAAAATGATAAATGGCATACATACACCACGAAAGATGGACTGGCTCATAATGGTGTTGTATCCATAGATGTGAGCCAGCTCACCGGTGATGTCTGGATCGGAACACTGGGAGGTCTCAACCGCTGGTCCGGCGGTAAATTTGAGACCTTTAACCAGTTCAACAGCGGATTGCCAAATGATTTGGTTTACAACGTTTTTTGCTACGGAAAAGATATCTGGGTTGCCACTGGTGGCGGTGCCGGACATTATGATACTGAAACAAGGCAATGGGAAATATTCACTGAAATGAATGCCCCGATGCATGAACCATGGACCTATGCCCTGTCAGCCGGGGATGGAAAAGTCTGGATTGCCGCATGGGGAGGCGGCGTGATAGAATACAATACACAAACCAGACATTTCAGGGATTACACTGATCCCGACGGCTTTATGGAAATTGACCTTCAGCCCGATGATGGCATAGTCCATGATATAACAACCGCCACTTCTTATGCCGACAGTATATTATGGGTCTCGACCTACTTCGGTATGAGCCGCTACGACGGGAAAAACTGGAAAGGCTATTTTAAAGAAGACAGTGGCCTTGCCAGCAATTTTATCAATTTCCTGAGAGCTGAAGGCAGGGTAGTTTTTGTATGCAGCGACAACGGATTAAGCAGTACTGACGGCACAACATGGGTCACATATAAGAAAGATGACAACAGCCGGAATGGTAAAGCAATTATTACAACAGGGTCTGAAAAGAAAGAAATACAGCTTTCCCCATCAATTTCACATAATTTTATTATAGGTGTTGATGCGAAAGATGATGTTTTGTGGGTTGCTACTTCAAGTGGAGTCAGCAGGGGTGAGTTGCTCAGATAATTTATTGAAATCGTAAATATAAGAATATGATAATCCCAGGTTATAAAACAGAGAATACACAATTATTAATAGATCTGACAAAGCTTACGAAAGGGGAGCGTGATGAGATGACAAAACTTGGAATGTTGTCAGATGATACCTTCATTCACAGCTACAACTATCCTGCTGTTCATAAGGAACGGCCTCCCATTGAGAAAGCCTCCGTTCATGCTCCGCAGGTTATTAATGAAGCATATGATTATAAAAAACCATCCTCCTTTACCAGGGCGTTACGGCTTGAATTTGGTGGTTATAAGACCTTGCTGATTTCCGGAACAGCCAGTGTGAATGAAGATGGCAAACCAGAACATATTGGTGATTTTAAAGCTCAGACCTGGAGAACTTACAGGAATATAACAAATCTCCTCCAGTCTGAAGGAATGACATGGCATGATGTGGTCAGGACCACTAATTATCTGAGGGATATTGAAAGAGACTATGAAGAATTCAACAAAATAAGAACTTCTTTCTTCAGGTGGATGAATCTGGATCCTTTGCCTGCCAGTACCGGAATACAGGCAAGGCTATGCTGGGAAACCCTCCTTGTAGAGATTGAAGCTTATGCAATTTGTAAAATAAGTTAACCTTTAAATATGAAACCAATATTTAAGATCTTAATAAGTTCTATTTTTTTAGCTGCCTTTTCATCTGCCAATGGACAGGAGAAAAAAGTTAACTATGGCAATATACCGGATGAGCTGGTAGCTTTTGACAAATATCAGAAGGCCTATAAATATCATTTTCTCGAACCTGTACAGTTTTACGGTGCCGGTCGTGAAAAGCTCCCTCCGACTGACATTAAAGAAGTAAGGATAGGTTTTCTCGGACCACTGGAGGGTTCAGTCCTAGTATCACTGGGAAAGCAGATGCTTCAGGGATCAATGCTTGCCATTGAAGAAGCAAATAAGAGGGGAGGTTATAAAGGACTGCCTTTTAAATTGATGATACACAACGATGTAGGACTATGGGGTGCTGCTGCAAATGAGGTAGTGAAAATGGACGATGAAAAAGTATGGGCATGGCTGGGATCAATTGATGATATAGTGTCACATGTTGCAATAAGAGCAACTTTAAAACTTGAGATCCCAAACGTCAACACCGGTGATCCCGATCCTACTTTTACAGAAACAGCAATACCATGGGTCGTTCGTAACATACCTGATGACCGGCAAAGCAGTTATGCTCTTGTTAACCGTATTTTTAAAATAGACGGACACTCGAGGGTTGCAGTAATAAGGTCCAACAACCGTTATGGGAGAGTGGGAATCCTGCATTTTACCCGTTCAGCTACACGTATAGGCTTTCCCCTGGTAATAGAAGAACGTTTCAACGATGGAGAGACTGATTTCAAAGAACAGCTGGAACGAATAAAGAAAACCTCACCGGATGCGATTCAGATCTGGGGAAATGCCAAAGAATCGGCTCTGATTCTGAAGCAGATCCGGGAACTGGGAATGAACCAACCGGTATATGGTTCTGACAGGATGGTTATCTGCAGAATTTCTAAGTATTGCAGGTAAATCGGCCGAAGGCATTGTAACCACATGCCAGTATAATCCCGATGCGAACGATCCAAAACTGAAAGCATTTAAAGCCAACTATTTAAAAAGATTTGGCCAGGAGCCGGATGTGTTTGCCGCACATGCCTATGACGGAATGAACATGATAATTGAAGCCATTCGGAAAGTGGGCTTAAACCGGGTATTGATCCGTGATATTCTTACAGATATGAAAACTTTCCAGGGATATCAGGGTGTTACGGGTAAAGTGATCTTTGATGCAACCTGGAACAATATAAGACCAATATTCATGGCAGAGATCAATAACGGTAAATTTATATTTTCACCCGCTCCTCCCTTGGAGAAAAGTGATAAAATTTATAAAAAAGCCAGAACAGGATATTAATATTTAAAGGAGAATATACAATGGAATCAAATCATTACAATGATCCGGCAATGATTGGAGGATGTTCTGTTCCGGTAAGGGTAAACCGCAAGTCGAAACCGGATCCGACAGTAGTAAAAATAAGTAAAATCCGGATTGGCTCTTCAGAAATTGTTATAATTGCCGGACCTTGTTCAGTCGAAAACCAGGAACAGCTGATAGAGACAGCAAAAACAGTAAAGGCTTCGGGGGGAGTGATTTTGAGAGGAGGTGCTTTCAAACCACGTTCATCTCCATATAACTTCCAGGGGCTTGGAGAGGAAGGATTAAAGTTGCTCAGGGAAGCCAGAAAGGAAACAGGATTGCCTATTGTCACCGAAGTAATGGATACCCGGCTGGTTGAAATGGTTGCCGAATATGCTGATATTCTACAGGTCGGCTCGCGGAATATGCAAAACTATCCGCTTTTAAAGGAAGTGGGACTGCTCCGAAAACCGGTATTGCTTAAACGTGGCATGATGGCCAGCATTGAAGAGTTTCTCCTTGCTGCAGAATATATCCTTAACCAGGGTAATGACCAGGTAATCCTGTGCGAGAGAGGTATACGGACTTTTGAGACTTCTACCCGTAACACTCTTGATCTGAGCGCTGTCCCGATGCTTAAACACCTGTGTCATCTCCCAGTAATTGTGGATCCAAGTCATGGGACCGGCCACAGATGGATGGTTCCTGCCATGGCAAAAGCTGCAATTGCAGCAGGAGCCGACGGCCTCATCATGGAGGTGCATTATAAACCTGAAGAAGCCTTATGCGATGGCCAGCAGTCGCTTAGTCCGGATGAATTCTCAAAGTTGATGGCCGATCTCAGAAAAGTAGCACAGGCAGTGGGGAGGGAGATCTATCAGAACGAGTATGATCAAAATACCTGAAGTTACCCCCTATCCACTCCATTGGCGGTGGATCTTTTATTAGTCATTTTTCAATAAGTCCCCTCAGGGGAGTGATTATTTGAGAAGGTGAAAATATTTCAGATCTGCCTGATCCTTTTTCTCCTGATATCTTTAACCTCCATTAAAACCTTTTCCCAGGATCCGGGAAATTCAGACCGCACAATAAAAATCGGGTTGCTAATTCAGGACAACAGATATACCTCAGCAGTACAGGGTGCTGAGATGGCTGTCAGAAAGGCTAATGAATCAGGGGGATTAAATGGACATCCTTTTCAGCTTGTGACCAGGTCAATGGAAGGTCCGTGGGGTACAGGTTCCAAACAGGCTGTAGACCTTATCTTTGAGGAGAAGGTCTGGGCACTTTTCGGATCACACGACGGAAGGAATGCTCACCTCGTGGAACAGGCCGCAACAAAATCCCAGGTGGTATTCTTATCGGCATGGGCAACTGATCCAACTCTGTCACAGGCATTTGTTCCATGGTTTTTCAATTGCGTTCCAAACGACCGCCAACAGGCTGCATCACTAATAGAAGAAATATATAATAAAAGAAAAATCAAACAGGCAGCCATTATTTACAGCAATGATTACGATTCAAAAATGGCGAAAGACAATTTCCTGAAACTTGGAAAAATGTCAGGGAAACCCGATCCGGTTCAATATTGTTATAATGATTTTGAAACTAAATCCGATGCTTTAATTGAAGAAATAGGTAAACCAGAGGTCAGGTGTATTATATTATTCTGCAATCCTTCAGCTTCGGTTGAAATAATAGGTAAGATCCGGAAGAAAAAAATTGATAAGCTCCTGTTCGGACCAGTTATGCTTCTGAATGAAAATGAATTATCAAGTCAGAGATTACAGGTTTATGACGACATCCTTTTGGTCCCTTCCGGAAATTGGCCGGAATCAGAAAATCTGACCTTCAGGAAGGAATATCAGAGAGCTTTTGGGAAATTGCCGGGCATAGTCGCTTCCTATTCATTTGATGGTATGAATGTTCTGATCAGGGCAATTATAATTGCCGGGAAGCCCGATCGTGAGAAAATTCAGAGATCGCTGGCAAGTATGAATTTCATTGGCGTCACCGGAACTGTTCAGTTTGACGATAAGGGAAACCGTTCAGGAGATTTTGAAACAAGGCTGGTAAAGGATGGACTACCAGTGATCATCAGGTGAAATCCCCCTAATTTGCTAATTTTGACGATATGAAAAAATTAAGCCTCTTGTTACTGACAGGTTTCTGCATTTCAATACTTATCAGTTGCAGGAACCAGACGGAAAAAAACAGTCAGAAATCGACTGATCTGATAACAGTCCGGACCCTTGGTCTGGCATACCTGGAAGAGTTCAAGCTTGACGAAGCCGAAAAGGAATTCCTGAAGTTCATCGACCTCTCCCCAAAAGATAAAATGGGATATGCAAACCTTGGGCTCACCTATTTAAGGATGGGCAAATACCAGGATGCCGAAAAAACGCTTTTCAAAGCAATAAAGATTGACCCCAAAGACCCTGATATCAGGTTGATTCTGGCAACAGTCTACCAGATGAAGGATGATCCGGAAGACGCAATAGCACAATTAAAGGAGGCACTGGTTTCTTCTCCTGATCATATAAAAACACTGTACGATCTTACCGAAATATACGCTGACAGGCCGGATGAAGAATCTCAAAATGAACGTGAACAGTACCTGCAAAAGCTTGTGGAGAAAGCTCCGGGGAATATAGTTCCGCAGCTTAATCTGACTGAAATATACATCAGGCGGGGAAATTCCGACAAGGCAATAGAACAACTTGAAACTATCAGGAAACAGTTTCCTGAATTTCCAAAGGAAGCCGCGGAATATTTCGATAAAACCATGACCGCCCTGCGGAGCGGGGATAAGGAAAACCTGATCACCAACTTTACGATTTTTCACAATTATCTGAAGGTCACATCTCCTTACCAGTCAGGTATGATGGATTTAAAAGGTCCCGGAGGCTCCCTTATCGGTTTTCCGCTGATAACATTCGACCAGCAGTCTTTATTTAAGCCGGTTTCAACTGAATCAGTAGCAGGTGCAATTAAATTCAGTTATGTATCTGCCTCTGCAGGACTGGATATTATAAAAGAGTTCAGGGAGGGTGAAAATCCGGGCTTTAAGTACTCTACTCATGTTGCCCTGAGCGACTACGACGGGGATGGTGACATCGACATTTATGCCGGCAGCTATGATCCCGGGTCCTCATCTTATAAACATTATCTTCTAAAAAACGAAATGGGTAGTTTTAATGATGTCTCTGCGGAAGCTGGTATCAGACATTCCGGGAAAGAGACTTCAGCTTCATTTGCTGATTTCGATAATGACGGATTCCTCGACCTGTACATTGTGAGGGATGAAGGTGATTTATTATATCGCAACACAGGAAAAGGAACTTTTGAGAATGTGACAAACAGTGCAAAAATCGGCAGCAAAACCGGAGGCAATAATGCATTGTTCTTCGATGCCGATCATGACGGCGACCTTGATCTGTTTGAAATGGAGTCAAATTCAAACCTGCTTTTCCGTAATAATTCTGATGGCACTTTTCAGGAACAGGCAGCAAAAATGGGTTTGGCAGGGGATAAATTTATTACCACTGACGCAGCTTTTGGCGATTTTGATGAAGATGGTGATCTTGACCTTTTTGTAGTAAATAAAAATACAGGGAATGTTCTTTATTCCAACCAGCGTCAGGGATTATATAAGGATATTACTCCAGGCAGCGGATTGAAGAGTGATGGGAACTCCGGAGCTGTTACTGCCGGAGATTATGATAATGACGGATATCTCGATCTTTTTGTCACTTCAATTAATGGTGGCAATCATGAACTGTACCATAATATGCGAAATGGTACCTTTGAAAAGAACAGCAAAACAAAGGAGGTATTCAGGGCTCTTCAGAATGTAAATGCCTATGATGCCGCATTTATAGACTTTGACAACGATGGATTCCTTGATATTTGTTTTGCAGGGGAATCAGCAGAAAAGAGCGGACGGGGATTGTTACTGTATCATAATGACGGTAAGGGCAGTTTCACCGATATGTCTCAGCTGTTGCCGCAGGAAATCAAATCAGGAAAGCAGATTGCCATTATGGATTACAATGATGATGGCGATCTCGATTTAGTGGTTGCAGGACTTAACGGAGGTGTATTCCTTTTGAGAAACGATGGAGGTAATGCAGGCCATTTCATAAACATGAAACTCGTGGGCCTGAGAGCGGGCAGTGCAAAAAATAACTACTTCGGTATAGGAGCAAAGGTAGAATTACGGTCAGGCGATCTGTACCAGACAAAGGTGGTCACTGATCCCAATATTCATTTTGGTATTGGAAGCCGCTCAAAGGCTGATGTAATACGCATTACCTGGACCAACGGCGTTCCGCAGAATATCTTCTTTCCCGAAACCGACCAGTCGCTCATTGAAGCCCAGATGCTTAAAGGATCATGCCCGTTCCTTTACACCTGGGATGGCAGTGAATATATTTTTGCAAAAGATATTTTGTGGAGAAGCGCGCTGGGCATGCCTTCAGGTATTATGGGAGGCACAACGGTTTATGCATTTCCCGATGCTTCGGATGATTATTTAAAAATACCCGGGGAACTACTGAAACCGAATAACGGAATCTATTCAATTCAGGTAACATCAGAATTATGGGAGACAATATATCTCGATAAATTACAGCTGGTTACAGTTGATCATCCAGCTTCAACGGAAATTTATGTTGCAGAGCAGTTTACTCCTCCCCCTTTTCCGGAATTAAGGATTTACAGTGTTGCAGGTAAATATTTTCCGGCATCGGTAACAGATGAAAACGGAACAGACCTCCGGTCGTTTATAATTGAAAAGGATGACAGCTACATTGCCGGATTAAAGCCAGCAAGATACCAGGGAATCACTGAATTGCATGATCTGATTCTTGATCCCGGGAGCATGGATATCACAGGAAATGTATTTCTCTTTATGAACGGATGGATTTTCCCTACCGATGCCAGCATAAATGTTGCTGTTTCACAATCATCTGATATTAAAGTTATACCTCCTGTAATCCAGGTAATTAACAAGAAAGGCGAATGGGAAACGGTGAATGATCATCCAGGTTTTCCAATGGGTAAGGATAAAACAGTTATTGTGGACCTCTCGGGTAAAATAACCACACCCGATCACCGGATCCGGATCAGGACCAATATGGAAATATACTGGGATCAGATTTTCTTTTCAGATTGCCTGACAACAGAGCCAGTTGTATCTAATGTTCTGGACCCCGTCGCTGCTGATCTGCATTACAGGGGATTTTCAAGGAGTTACAGGAAGGGAGGAAGATATGGCCCTCACTGGTTTGATTATTCAGAAGTAAGCAGTGAACCCCGATGGCGGGATCTGACCGGCGATTATACAAGGTACGGAGATGTGCTGACTCTCCTTAAAGAGTCTGACAATAAGTACATTATAACTAACGCAGGAGATGAAACCACTGTTTCTTTTTCTGACAGTGGATTGCCACCGCTGCAACAGGGATGGAAAAGGGATTTCCTTATCCGCAGTGTGGGTTGGGTGAAAGACGGTGATCTTAATACCGCGTCTGGCAAAACGGTTTTGCCTCTTCCGTTTCACGGAATGAAAAGCTATCCTCCTTCAAAAAGCGATCAGTATCCCGATGATCCTGAGCTTCAAAAGTTCATCAGGGAGTATAATACAAGGGTGGTTACGACGGATGGGTATTTGAATGCAATCAGGAAAAAGTGACTGGTAAAAAATTTTTTAATCAGGTGAATAATCAGCCAATGGTTATTAAAGAAAAGGAGCGCTTTTTAGTTACACAGAGATTCACGGAGAAGCGCAGAGTCACACAGAGGGACTCTTATTTAACTCAGTGGATTTCTTTGGCTTCTAAGCGCTCTCTGAGTAAGTTCTTAAATATTTTCATCCTCTCAGTTTTATTGATTTCATTTCACCCGGCTGATGAGAGATCCGGTGTTGCTTTCAAGGATGTCACAACTCCCGCCGGTATTGATTTCAAATACAATTTCGGGGATAAAAGTTATGTGAATATCCTGGAGAGCAGCGGCTCAGGCGTTACGGTTTTTGATTATAACAACGACGGATTAATGGATGTGTACCTTATGAACGGAACATATCTTGAAGGCATTTCCGATCCGGAAGGAGTTATCTACAAAGATACACCTGACAGACTCTACAGGAATAACGGGAACGGAACATTTACCGAAACAGCCGGACAGGCAGGTCTTGCCGATACACACTGGAGTATGGCCGCAGGAGCAATCGATTATGACAATGACGGCGATGAGGACCTCTATTTGCTGAATTACGGGCCCAATGTATTTTTCCTTAACAACGGCAACGGGACATTCTCCGATATTACGAATTCTGTTGGGTTAACAGGACCCGAAAAGCTGAACGGTTTTACAAAATGGAGCATCGGCGTTTCCTTCTGGGATTATAACCTTGATGGCAGGCTTGATGCCATGGTTGGTAATTTCCTGGCCTTTGATCCTGCTTATGATTCGCCTGTAACACCGGGTAAAATGCCTCATCCATCAGAATACAAGGGGCAGGCGTCCATGCTTTATGAACAACAGCCTGACGGGAAATTTATTGACGTGACAAAAAAAGCAAATCTTTACTATCCCGATTCAAAATGCATGGGCCTTACAGTATTCGACTACGATGATGACGGTGATCTTGATATTTTTCAGGCAAATGATCATCAGCTTAATTTTTTATTCAGGTGTGACGATGGAAAATATCAGGAGGTAGCAATTGCCAGCGGTGTGGCTGCAAACAGCCAGGGAATAGGTACAGGCTCGATGCATGGCACTATCGGTGATGTTGACGGGGATGGCCTGATTGATATGCTGGTTTCGGATCTCTCATATGGTGCACTCTACAAAAACCTGGGGAACGGTCTATTCAGCGATATTACCGAAGCAAGCGGTGTAGCCGGAGCATTTGCAGGAAAAGGAACCTGGGCAACTGCACTTTTTGACTATGATAACGATGGTGATCTGGATATCTTCGCGGCAAACGGAACTGCAGAAGAACTTATCCTGCAATATCCCCTGCTGCTGGAAAATGACGGTACCGGACATTTTAAAAATACAGGACGGGAACATGGTGCTTATTTTTCAACCAAACGAAGCGGAAGAGGCGCTGCTGTCTGGGATTATGATAATGACGGGGACCTGGATATAATAGTATCACATGTCGACCTTATAGCCACTGCCTCCCTGCTCAGAAATGAAGGAGGCAACAGCAATCACTGGCTTGGCCTGACACTTAAAGGCAAATCCGGACCTGCTTCTGCAATAAGTGCAAAAGTGACCGTTACTGCAGGAGGCAGGAAACAGGTCCTGGTAAATCAATGGGCAACATCATATCTCTCGAACAACGATCCAAGGCTTCATATCGGACTCGGTAAGGAACAAATGATCGATAGGCTTGAGATCTTCTGGTCAGATGACCTGGTAGAGGTTTATAATGACATCCCGAGTGACAGGTATATAACAATTTTGCAGGGAAAAGGTATAATTTAAACATAGAACAGATATGAATAACAAGTACATAAGTAAAGTGGTGGATCTGACAAATCCGGAAAAGAATGTTATCTATAACATGACGCATGAGCAGGCAGTGGACATTGTCAGATCGGGAGACGGTGAAGCGGTACGCAGGATTGACGGACAGTTTTCACTTATTTCGGTTGATGGCAGGACCATAAGGATGGCCCGGTCAATCGGTCGCCCGATCCGTTATTTTATAGCCAAACGGCCCGACGGACCCAATCTGATTGTTGCTGAACGTATTGACGTAATTTTTGAATATCTCACAAGGGAAGGTCTGGCTGACCAGTTCCACCCTTCCTACACGAGGATGGTCCCGGCTCACTACATTACGAAAATTGAACTGCTTGGCTGTCCTGACCCCAATCCTGTGTATGAGCGGTTTTTCAGCCCCGAGCGGAATAGTTTTTCATCAGAGAATTCCGCAAAAATAGGGGAGTTGTACATCAGGACCCTATACAAAGAGATAAGGAAATGGCTGCAGTTCCGTGCAAAAACAGGACCCATAGGAGTGGCCTTCTCTGCGGGAATTGACAGCGGGAGCGTCTTCCTGCTTACCTATCATGCTCTTAAAGAGCTTGGGGAAAGCCCTTCAAGACTTAAAGCATTTACACTTAGCATCGATGGAGCCGGAGACGATCTTATACAGGCAAGGAAATTTCTTGAAACCCTTGGTCTTGAGCTTTTTCTGGAACCGGTTGAGGCAGATTATTCGACTCTCGACTGGAAAAAAGCAATTAAAGTTGTAGAAGACTATAAACCCCTGGATATACAATCGGCTACCATGAATTTATCGCTTATGCAGGGAATAAGGTCACGTTATCCCGACTGGAAGTATATTATTGAAGGAGAAGGCGGTGACGAAAACCTGAAGGACTATCCCATCGAGGAGAATCCGGAACTGACAATACGAAGTGTTCTTAATAACCTGATGCTTTACCATGAAGGGTGGGGAGTGGATTCGATTAAACACTCATTAACCTATTCAGGTGGATTAAGCAGGGGTTACATGCGAACATTTGCCACCGGAGACAGCCTTGGTTTCGAAGTATTCAGCCCGTATACCCTGCCAAATGTTATCGAGATTTCAGAAGGTATTCCCTACATTGATATCACTGGATGGGATCATAAAAAGTTGTATGATCTTAAGGGACAGCTAGTTTCTGACGGAATAAAAGCAGTTACAGGTATAACTATGCCTGTATTCCCAAAAAGACGCTTTCAGCATGGTGCCGCGTCGGAGGATGCTTTCAAAAAGCATTTTCCTGGACGGGAAACAACCTACAGGAAAGAATTCCTTTCCAACTATGAATGATATCCCTGATCTGAAAATAAACAACAGCTGGATAAAAGAGAGCCGCGGGAAGAAAAATCCTGTCGATCCGCAGAAGCCTTACGCATGGCTGGTCGAAAAGGAAAGAACCCATTCCGGGAAAATTGAAGATGTGGCAATCATCTTTCTGACCAACCGTGAATGTACTTTCCGGTGCCTGATGTGCGACCTGTGGAAAAATACTACCGACAGGACAGTCCCCGCCGGTGCCGTTCCAAACCAGATTGAATGGGCATTGAAAAGCCTTCCTGCTGTAAAACATCTGAAGCTCTATAACAGCGGAAGCTTCTTTGATACAGGAGCCATTCCCGAAGAAGATTATAAAAAAATCGCATCGCTGGTCAACGGATTAGATACAATTATTGTTGAAAGCCATCCAGGGCTGATAAATGAAAAATGCCTGATCTTCAGAGATATGCTGAAACCTGACCTTCAAATAGCCCTTGGACTCGAAATTGCCAATCCTGAAATACTTGCGAAGCTCAACAAACAGATGACTCTTGATGATTTCACGAAGTCGGTCAGCTTCCTTTTAAAAAATAAAATACGGTCAAGGGCATTCATCCTGCTGAGACCACCCATTTCTGACAGAATCAGAAGGAATTTACTGGGCAGAACGGTCGCTCGATTTTGCTTTCAGTGTGGGTGTTGAATGCTGCACTATTATACCGGTAAGGCCAGGGAATGGAGCGATGGAAATCCTGATGAACAAGGGACTCTTTACACCACCCTCTATCCGGTCGCTCGAAACTGTTCTGGAATACGGTCTTAAACTGAATGCGGGACGTGTATTTGCAGACGTGTGGGATTTGAGCCGCTTTTCCGCCTGCGGAAAATGTATCGATGATCGGTACAATCGGTTAGTGATGATGAACCTGCTTCAGGAAATTCTCCCTGCGAATGAATGCACATGCGATCGGTCACAATGAACGCTTCCATTCCTTCAGTCCGGCAAATGACATCACCAGGTAAATAAGGTATAATCCTACTGTTGGATAAAGTCCTTTGAACAGGAAAAGTCCGGATGATACCGAATTGACAACTATCCACAAATACCAGTGCTCATAGATCTTGCGGGCCAGCATCCACGTTGCAATTACCGACAATGAAGTAATAAATGCATCCCATTCCGGTACCGGTGAATCAGTCAGCCTTGAAAGAATAAGCCAGATGCCCGCATATATTAAGGCAAAAGCAGCCGTGAGGATTATCCCGGTACGAAGCTTTAATCTGGTTACTTTCAATTTAACATCCCCCTGACCCCCTTCCCAGGCCCCTCCCGGGAGCGGATGCCTGATCTCCCCTTCTCCCTTTCTCCTATTCCTCCTCCTGCCTGAGCCCTGCGCCCTGTGCCCTGTGCCTTTGACCCACCAGTACCAGCCCAGGCAGCTGATAACCAGGTAATAGGCCTGCAGACTCATATCTGCATAAAACTTACTTGTGAAAAAAACCAGGATGTAGACCGCAGATGTGACTATCCCGACCGGCCATAACCAGAGGTTTTGCTTTATTTCGAGAAATACGTAGATTATGCCTGCAACGGCACCAAATATTTCAATCCAGTTTTTTCCCAGCCAGTCAGATAGTGCCATACTATAATTATTACGTCAGAACTTCAGCCCGAGCTTTACCATGAAATTTATTCCTGCCTGCGGGAAATAATATGCCCAGGTCTTTTCAATTCCGTTTTCTGACCAGTTGCCACCATAAGCATTGCTTTCATATTGTGCATTAAAGATGTTATTCAGAAGAAGCTGTAATTCAATACCTTTTATTTTTTTGACCGCCGGTTCAAAATCAATCCTGACGTTATTGACGAAATAAGGATCCAGCATTCTGGCACTGCTCATTGTATTGTCAAAATATTGTTTCCCTACATATTTGCTGATAAAATGGAACTTCAGCCTGTCTGAATAACTGAAAATCATATCGCTCGATCCTGTTATTGAAGGGGAATAGGCAATATCCACTTTACCAAGAGACCTGCTTCTGTATTGGGAGCTCCAGTCGGTGGTATTGTAATCTGTGTAATACTCTGTAAAGTCAAGTATTTTATTTTGGCTAAAGGTGGCATTCAGATTCCAGATCAGTATTTTTGGCGCCCTTAAGGAGGCTGAAATTTCAACTCCGGTCCTGTAGCTGTTTTTCACGTTTGTCATTATCGGGTAACCGACATTACTCAGTTCTCCGGTGGGCACCAGCTGATCCTTGTAGATCATCCCGTAAAAATTGATGCCAAGATCGGCCCGACCGGTTTTAAGACTGTAACCTGCTTCTGTATCGAACAATGTTTCGGCCCCTGGGGTTGCTTTCCTGTCGCCCGATGCTTCCTTGAAATCGGCACGTGTCGGCTCCTTGTGGGCAACAGAAAACGACAGGTAAAGATCCTGCCGTGGCGTGACCGTCCAGAATAACCCCGCTTTTGGATTCAGAAAGTTAAAATAATGTGATTGAGTTATATCCTTAAGATCATCATCCGGACCAGTCATCTTATAAGAAATGTACCTGTATTGCAGGTCACCAAAACCTGTCAGCCGTTCGCTTAGTCTGTAATTGATCTTTCCGTAAATACTGGCCTCAGCTTTTTTCCCGTTGTTCAGATACCATTGAAAATCTTTTTCAGTATTTCCTGCATACTGCATCCAGATGATCCTGCCGAAATGATCCCCGTCATAAATATTTGTACCTCCTCCAAGAACGAGATCTGTCTTTCCTTTTTTAAAGCTAAGAGAATAAACCGCACCTATAAAATCGTTGGAAATCCATTTTCTCCTTATCAGGTCCGACACAGCTATTTCTGAAGAATCAATAATTACTGAAGGTATTCCATAATCGGAAAATACCTGGTCTTCACGATATTCTTCATAATAGCCTCTCCCATGAGTATAGTGTAAAGCCGCATGAAGGGTGAGATACTGATTAAGAGCTGGTGCCGAAAATCAGTTGATAATGATTCTGCCAGTAATTGTCAGTTTCATTCGGATAATATTTCCTGTTCCCCGATTCATCGGTGTATTCGCCGGCCGGATTATATCTTCTGTCAATTCCGAGCATTTCGTAGGGTACTCCCCACCAGCTGATCCCGGTGTGTTCCTCACCAAGGATGATATTGGCTTTAAGGAACGACCTGTTTGTCTTGTAAACTCCTGAAACCGAAGCTGATCTGTTATCCGATCCGGTTCTTTTAATATATCCGTCGCTGTGAAGGACTGAGTATCTCATCTCCAAAGGCAAATTTCTTTGAAAGAAGTCCAGTTCCGGCCATGATCATATTCCTAAAAGTATTAAATGAGCCTGCTGTTGTGCTGATCTCAGCAAAAGGATCATTTCCCGGATTTTTTGTAAGAATATTTACCGACGCTCCGAATGCTCCGGCTCCATTTGAAGATGTACCGACTCCCCTTTGCACCTGGATATTATCGACAGAGGATGCAAGATCCGGAAGATCAACCCAGAACACCTGCTGCGATTCGGCATCGTTTAATGGTATCCCGTCAAGTGTGACATTGATCCGGCTGCCATCAGTTCCCCTGATCCTCAGACTCGTATAGCCAATTCCGGTACCTGCTTCGGATGTTTCAACAAGCGAGGGAGTGAGCCCGATCAGAAAAGGGAGGTCCTGTCCGGTATTGCTTTTGCTTATTTCATCATTGGTCACGTTTGTGTAAGCCACCGGAGTCCTCGATCCTGCACGTGTTGCACTGACTATGACTTCGTCTGTTACTGTAACCTGCGGGGCAAGAGATACATCAAGGATAAGTGTTTCAGGTACACTTATTTCTCTGGTAACAGGTTCATACCCTGTAAATGAAAATCTGAGTTTTAAGATCCCTTCTTTCATGATTTTAAGCATGTATGAACCATCTGCACCAGAATACGTTCCGGTTGGAGTATTGACTGCCGTAATTCCTGCACCGGCCAGAGGAAGTCCGTTCTCATCGGTTACCTTGCCCCTGATCATATATGTCTTGTCCTGAATACCAGAAAGCTGAAGACAAATCATCAGAAGGATCGATATAGACAAAAACAGTCTTGTTTTCATTGATTCTGACTCTCCAATAATTCTTTTTTACCAGTGAGGTGGATTTCGTGCCGGATTATTTGATACTCTCTTTTCCCTCCGCCGGCATTACCCGGATCAGGTGTAAGGGTATGATCTCAGCCCGTAATATTAAGGCACCCCATTATTGATAGTGCAAATTTACCAACTTTTACCGGATTATTTATAACTCCCTGACTTTTTTAATGAATTGGTATTTTTTTTGTTAAATTGGCAATCAAATCGGGGGAATTTATGAAAACTCTTCTTGAAAAGCTTAATTACAAAGGGCAGAAAAGAATTGCCGTAATCAATGCTGAAAATAATTTTAAGTTGGCGCCGATTGAGGAGATAAGGGATATCCAGGTCGACAACGAGATTGATCAGAGGTATCCATATGATTTCATGATACTTTTTGTCAAACAAGTCCCTGATGTTGAAAAGTTTGCACCCCTTGCTCTACATAACCTTACAGCAGATGGCATATTATGGTTCTGCTATCCGAAGAAGACATCGAAAAACTACTCCACGGAAATCGACAGGGATCACGGGTGGAAAATTCTAAACGACCTTGATTTCTACGGGATCCGTCTGGTATCGATTGATGATGACTGGTCGGCAATGAGGTTCAGAAATAAGAAGTATATTAAATCAACATCTGAAAGGTTTGGGAAGAAGTAGAAGGATGTAGAGAAAAGCGGAAATAAATAGAAATAGATAGAAATAAATAGAAATAAGCAGAAATAAGGTTGAGATTGATTCTCCACGCCGGCTGGCGGGGATCGCAATGGCGGTAGAATCTAAATAATTCCGCCTTTGAAGGCCTGCCTGCCGGTAGGCAGGGGGTCAGGGGGATGTAAAATGATCAAAACCACATTAATAGAAACACCACTCGGTGAAATGACCGCTGCCGCAACAAAGGAAGGTATATGCCTTCTTGCATTCACTGACAGGAAGACTCTGGATGATGAGTTTAAAGATCTTTCATACATTTTTCATACTACTGTTAAGCGGGGCATAAACAGGCATCTGCGGGCCTTAAGAAAGCAGCTTAAAGAATATTTCAGGGGAAGGAGGAAGGAATTTTCTCTTTCTCTGATCACCCCCGGGACTGACTTCCAGGTAGCAGTCTGGAAGCAGCTTCAGAAAATTCCTTACGGTTCGACAAGTTCATATCTCGAACAGGCAGAACAACTTGAAAATCCCAGGGCTGTAAGGGCAGTTGCAGCTGCAAACGGGGCCAACAGGATCGCTGTAGTTATTCCCTGCCACAGGGTAATTGGATCTGACGGAAGTCTTATTGGGTATGGCGGCGGACTTGAAAGAAAAAAATGGCTGATAGATCACGAAAAAAGATGCTCGGGTCAGCCTGTTAACGGAACGCTTTTCTGATCAATATAGCCATTTATTAATACCTTATTATGAAATCAATGCTGACAAAACTGAATTTCCTTGTCCTGTTATCAGTGTTAATCATTGTGATAACCTCAGGGTGCGCCAATAATGAGATAGTTGATCAATGCCTGACGGGACACAAGTATGGCTTTTTCGGGGGATTATGGCATGGTTTTATTGCCCCCTTTGATTTTATCGGGATGCTCTTCAACAATGAGATCACCATGTATGCGCAGAACAATAACGGCGGCCTTTATGCCCTCGGATTCCTTCTCGGAAGCGGAGGGTGGGGATTCTTTGGCAGCAGGGGTGTTCACAGGGTGCAGAGGAGAGTTAAGATCCGGAGCCAGAAATATGATGATGCTGAGATCGTGGAATGATTTAATCTGCAATAATCTGTGGAATGGGTAAGATCCATTCTTTTTATTTCCCGCTGATTGCGCTGATTTTCGCAGAAAGTAAATTAAAATAGTTATTGATGAACAAAAGTCCAAAACGACTTTATTTCTATTTATTTCTGCTGTTTTTTACAGGATATTTCATCCGGGGTTGTTCTACCGTGAAAGAACTGCCTCCGGGTCAGATATATAGTATTCCGAGCTGGAAAAACCTTTACTATTTTCATTCTGAAGACAGTATATGGATCGTTAAACCGGTCCCGGCAGCAGGAAACATGTTTTCAGCCCTTGTCTTTAAGCCCGAAGTGATCAAAAAACACCGGCAGGTTCATATATATGCAGAACCTCTTTCCTCGGTCAAAATTAAAGACGGTATTTTATCTGTGCCAATGACAAACATTGTGAAAGTCGAAAACTATAAGATCAGGGCGGGTACCGTGATTGCATCAGTGGCGGTGGTATTGCTTTTGTTCCTTATTCCTGTATATCTGTAGATGGTTCAGGTACTTAAACTGACAATTATATTTTCCTTCCAGACTAAAAGACAATCCGGTTTATGAAGATGCTAATTATAAAAATATGTGGTCAACTGCCACAGAAATATTGTATAACTTAATAGTTACATTTGCAGAGGTATAATTATGGAAGAGGTCCCAAAAGTAATTGATATCCGGAATATAATCAGGAACAGCAGTTCCGGATTCTTTAAATCCCTCCCCGGTTTTATAATCACTGCAATTGAAAAGCTCATCTGTCAGGATGAAATGAATGCTACTATTTACCGGCACCATGACAAATCAGGCATACCATTTATAAGTGATGTCCTTGAAGGATGGAACGTAAAGACTGAAATAAGAGGAACCTGGAATATTCCTGCATGCGGAAGACATATATTTGTTTCAAATCACCCTTTGGGAGCTATTGACGCTCTGTCATTTCTAGTAGCGATTCACCGATTTTTTCCGGGTGTTGTCTCTCCTTCCAATGAAATGTTAAGCTTAATTCAAAATCTGCAGCCTGTTTTGCTTGGCATAAATGTTTTCGGGAAAAATAGCAGGGAAACTGCGGAAAAGCTGAATGAACTTTTTGAATCCGATAATCAGGTAATGATTTTTCCGTCCGGAGAGGTATCAAGGAGAAAAAAGGGAATTATTTCCGACCCCGTGTGGCATAAAACTTTCGTTTCAAAAGCTGTCCAGTATAAGAGGGACATTATTCCTGTACATATTAGCGGGAGAAATTCGAACCTGTTTTATTTTATAGCTAACCTGAGGGAATTCCTCGGAATAAAGATATTTGTTGAGTCAGCACTTCTTCCGCGGGAAATGATGAAACAAAGGAATTCCACTGTAACCCTGACGTTTGGCAAGGTGATTCCATACACTTCCCTGTCGGGTGAGAAATCTCCTCAGGAATGGGCACAATATATAAAAGAGACCGTTTACAAGTTGCCCGGATTTATATCAGCTGCTACAAATTCTAAAATAAATGAACTTATTACTTAATAACGGTTGATGGTTAACGGTGCGGGATTTATGAAGTTATGAACTTAAAAATCATGAAAGTCAACAGCAAATTGATCCTTAATGATCATATCTTAAGTCAAAAATCATTGTTACTTGTTCTTAAATCTTCACAACCATATAACCAGCAACTTCAATTTATTTTTTATTGACTCTATTTAACTAATTTATTATGACCAAATTAACCGGATTATGTAGGAGCTGCTTTTCAAAAGCAACCTACCTGGCATTTGCTGTATTCAGTATGTTTCTTTTAAGTTGTTCAGGCCCCGGCACTATTGAGACCAAAAATCTTGAAGAGGGATTTCAGAATCCCCCTGAAAGTGCCAAGCCCCGTGTTTGGTGGCACTGGATGAACGGGAATATCTCAAAAGAGGGAATCAGGGCTGACCTTGAGTGGATGAACCGGACGGGCATCGGTGGCTTTCAGAATTTTGATGCCGGCCTGGCTTCACCACAGATCGTTGAAAAACGGTTGGTTTTTATGACTCCCGAATGGAAAGATGCTTTTCTGTTTACGACAAAGCTGGCTGATTCATTGGGACTCGAAATGGCAATAGCAGGTTCTCCGGGCTGGAGCGAAAGCGGGGGGCCATGGGTAACACCTGCGCAGGCAATGAAGAAACTTGTCTGGAGCGAGATAAGAATCGAAGGGGGGAAAACCTTCAGTGGCATATTACCTAAGCCTCCCATAGCCACCGGCGCTTTCCAGAATATAGCCAGGTCAGAAGGTTTCTCAGGAGGAGGATCTGCTCAACGCCCGGTCCCGGAATTTTATTCCGATGCAGCCGTGGTTGCTTTCCGGCTTCCCGATAAAGATATTTCGATCCTGGATTTGAACCCCAGGATCTCTTCAAGTTCCGGAAAATTCGAGCTTTCCTCTCTTGTTGACGGGGATCTCACAAATTCCACTTTTTTACCTGCAGCAAAAAGAAATGAGAAGGCGTGGATCCAGTTTGAGTTCAAAGAACCTGTTACCGTTCATTCGCTTACAATAGTTAAAAGGGAAAGCGGCATGAGAATCCCCGGATTCAGTGGTCCAGGGGTCAGCAGATCGCTTGAGGTATCAGACAACGGGAAAGATTTCAGGTCGGCATGCGAAATCCCGGCAGGGGGAAATTTACAGAATACATATACCTTCCTCCCGGTCACAGCTAAATATTTCAGAATTACATTTTTAATGCCACCTGCCCCGGATATGGATCCTGCAATTGCATCCATGTTTGGTATAAACAGATCCAAGGCAGCCTCTTCCGAAGCCGGGGATCAATATTGCCGAACTTGTCCTTCATACTGTTGCACGAGTGAACCGGTTTGAGGACAAAGCAGGATATACTGCCGCTGAAGGATTGTACAATATGGCTACATCTCCTGTTCCGGCAGGTGATGCAATCGTTAAAAATGATGTAATCGATCTGACTTCAAAAATGAACGCTGACGGAAAACTGGAATGGACTCCACCTGCCGGCCGTTGGGTTATACAGCGGTTTGGTTATTCACTCACAGGTCACCAGAATTCGCCTGCCTCACCTGAAGCCACAGGGCTTGAGGTAGATAAGCTTAACGCAGATCATGTAAAGGCATATTTTGATAATTATCTCGATCAATATAAATCTGCAACCGGCGGTCTTATGGGGAAACGGGGACTCCAGTATGTAATTACCGACAGCTGGGAGGCCGGAGTTCAGAACTGGACCGACAGCATGATGACTGAATTTGCAAAACGTCGCGGTTATGATCTGCATCAATGGCTTCCGGTCATTACGGGTCATATTGTGGAAAGCTCCGAAGCAAGCGACCGTTTCCTGTGGGATTTAAGGAAGACCATATCTGATCTGACCACAGAGAATCATTACGATCAGCTTACGGCAATCCTCCATGAACGGCAGATGGGACGGTATACTGAATCGCACGAAAGCGGCCGCGCATTTATCGGCGACGGAATGGAAGTGAAAAGAAAAGCTGATATTCCAATGAGCGCAACATGGGTTCCGGGAGGTTTTGCAGGTGATGAAAAAGCAGGAGTGGCAACACGGTTTAAGGCTGATGTCCGTGAATCAGCATCAGTTGCTCATCTTTACGGTCAAAATCTTGTGGCTGCAGAGTCAATGACTGCAATTGGAAATACCTGGGCATTTGCTCCGGAAAGACTTAAGCCAACTGCCGATATGGAACTGGCAAGCGGGCTGAACCGTTTTGTGATTCATACTTCCGTGCACCAGCCAGTATCTGACAAAATACCTGGCCTTGGGCTTGGACCGTTCGGACAATGGTTTACACGACATGAGACCTGGGCTGAGTTTGCAAAGCCGTGGACAACATACCTTTCAAGAAGCTCATTTATGCTCCAGCAGGGAAAATTTGTTGCTGACGTCATATACTATTACGGTGAGGACAATAATATAACTGCTTTATTCGGAGACAAATTACCCGATATACCCGAAGGATATAATTATGATTTCGTTAATTCCGATGCTCTCCTGAATCTCCTTTCAGTCGATAAGGGATTGCTGGTAACACCTTCCGGAATGAAGTACAGGCTGCTGGTCCTTGATCCCAACAGCCATGCACATGCCCCTTCCGGTATTGCTGAAGATCCGTGGTCTGGCAGAGCAAGGTGCTTTGATCCTTGGACCGAAGCCTTTTGAATCACCAAGCCTGAGTGACGATCAGTCTCAGTTCAGTTCAGTCACTGATTTACTCTGGCCCGGAAGCAGCGAAGTAAACATTGTCGGTAAAGGAAAGATCTATTCAGGGAAAACAGTTGAAGAGGTCCTTGATGAAAATAAGATTGTCCCAGATTTTGAATATCCCAAACCCGACGAAAAAACCAGTCTTTTATATGTGCACCGTCAGTTGCCCGATGCCGATATATATTGGGTGAACAACAGGAATGACAGAAATGAGGAAGTTGAAGCTTCATTCCGGATTGAAGGAAAAGAAGCGGAAATCTGGCATCCTGAGACCGGAAAAACCGAACTGGCTTCATACGAAATCTCGGATGGGCGAACAAAGGTCCAACTGAATCTGGTTCCAAACGATGCAGTATTTGTAGTATTCCGTAAAAAGGCCGGAACTTCTTCAAGAGTTGTACCAAGGCCTGTTGAAAAGCTTGTCTCAGCGATCAGCGGCCCATGGGATTTATCATTCCAGCCCGGCCGGGGAGCTCCTGCCATGATCACAATCGATACTCTTGATTCGTGGAGTAATAATCCTGATCCCGGGAGTTAAATATTTTTCCGGTACCGGAACCTATACCCTGAACATTGAAGCACCTGACAACTGGTTTAACTCCGGTAATGAACTTTGGCTTGACCTTGGTGAAGTTAAGAATCTTGCTGAAGTACTTGTAAATGGCAAGTCGCTTGGTATTGTATGGAAAAAACCATTCAGGGTGAATACTTCCGAAGTTCTGAAACCAGGTGCAAACAAGCTGGAAATAAAAGTTACAAATCTTTGGGTCAACCGGCTGATCGGTGATCAGCAACCAGGGATCACAAAAAAATACACTTATACTACACAGGCTTTCTACAGGGCTGATTCACCACTATTGGTGTCCGGACTCCTCGGTCCCGTCAGGATCGTAAGTCTTTCCGTAAAATGAAACAAGGATGAAAATTCCGGAAATGCAAAAGTTTGCATCGTTAAACACTTTATCAGTCCCGTTGTTATTTTCTGATACTAATAAAAACTTAAATGGGTAACAATATAAAATCGGCTGGAAGCAGTTCTGGCACCTCCCGAGACCCACATGGTTGGGGATGGTTTTAAGGTCCATAATTTCTTTCCTTCGTACAATATTATTGGTGAAAAGGGTATGAGCCCGTTTTTCCTGATGGACTATAATTCGAAATGGATAATCCCCCCGTCGGAAAAACCAAAAGGTGTAGCCCCTCATCCTCACCGTGGTTTTGAAACAGTAACAATCGCCTATCATGGGAAGGTCGCACATCACGACAGCGCAGGGAACAACGGAGTTATCGGTGAGGGTGATGTTCAGTGGATGACTGCCGGATCCGGCATTCTTCACAAGGAATATCATGAAATGGAATTCAGCAAAAAAGGCGGTGTCTTTCAGGTAGTTCAAATCTGGGTTAATCTTCCCGGAAAATTCAAAATGACTTCTCCCGAAATATCAGGCTATCGAAAACAAGGAGATGACAAGGGTTTTTCTCGAACGACGGGAATGAGCTACGTCGAATTGATTGCCGGAGAATACAAAGGGACTAAAAGGACCAGCCTCAACTTTTACTCCCATGAATTTGTTCAATGTGCGACTGAAAAAGGGTGCAGCCGCTGAATTCAATTTCAGCAAAATTTACAATACCGGATTGCTGGTTATTGAAGGTGAAGTAGATATAAATGAATCAGGGAAAGCTCCTGCCGATCATTTTGTGCTTTTCAGGCATGACGGAGAGAATTTTAAGGTTGAAGCTGCTGTCGACAGCGTTGTACTGGTCCTTAGCGGAGAGCCTATAAATGAACCGATTGCATCCTCCGGGCCTTTTTTGATGAATACCCGGGATGAAATCAAACAAGCCCTTGACGACTATAATAGCGGTAAATTCGGACATCTGGAGAATTAGCTGCTATCAGTTATTTTTTCCAATTTCAGACAATCCATTTCCATATGTTTTCTAAAATGGATTGTTAAAAACTATCCGTTAAGCAATTGGTTTGCGGCAAGGACACAGAAAATATATGAAGCCGCACCTGGCATAACATATTCCGTCTGCTGCCATATGTAAGGATATGGTTCCTTCAATTCCGGCAAATCAGGTCTGATGAGAGCTGTACCCGAGGCCATACCTCCGGGAATATAGGACCACCAATGCATGTTAAATCCATAGGCGGGTATCAGAGAATGTGCACCTACAGCAGATACAAGTGATGTGCTCGAACCCGGGTGACATCCAAGTACATAATTTACCACCCGGTAAATGTTCTCCTTTCCGAACATTTCCGGGAATGCACGATTCAGGTAATATTGCCCTACTGCATATTCCTGGATATCCCATCCAATACCCCAAATACGGGGTTTCCATGGAACTCCAAATGGATTCCCGGCGAGGCTTTTATCCAGGTCAGAACTGAAAGCCACTAAAGCTTGCTTTACCTGATTCTTGAATCCTTCATCGTCAATTAAGTTCAATGCACGTGCTACTGACCAGCCAACTTCGTTTGGAGCTTCTTTGATAACCGGTAACAATTCAATGAGCCGCTCCTTAAATCGACCCTCATGGGTGGTTATCAATAATTCACTCGTTGCAAGCACTTCCTGCCATTCATGATGACCTGGTACATAAGCATTCTGCTGAATAACCGGATCGTGACTCTGTTCATATTCCCATGCCTTTATAGCAGTAGCAAGGCATTCTTCTGCCAATTCTTCATTATATCCCCGAAGCAGACGGCTTGCAGCAACCAATGCAGTGATTACTTCGTATTCAAGAGAAGTATCCTTATTCGTAACTACCCATCTGTCGTCAGCTTTCCCTGACCGATTACCTTTGATCTCGTCCGGCTTCAGGGAAGCATCGTAAAATAGTTGGTCAGTAACAGAGGCTACATCCCCCAAAAAACTTGCGGCCTTCTTTCGTTTCTATTATCCCTACAAATGAATGGCCCGAGGCACGATATCCTGAAAGCAAATTGATTACTCCATGTTCGATCTGCTGTAACAAATCGGGAAATCCATCAGGTTTACGGAGTTCAACGAAGTAATGCATCCTGCCTTACCGTGGTCTGATCGACATTAATTCCAAATTCCTCTCCTGCCAGTGCCAGGAAAAGAGTGGTTTGTGCCTGTGAACCGGCCGCCAGATCATTGTCACCTGCATCATGCCAGCCACCACGGTTAAGCCCGGGAACTGGTGTAAAAGGCCTGAACCCGGTCTCGGTAGTCCGCATAAGTCCGGTATCCATCGACATGCTGGGTTGCAACAGGAGCCTGTAATGCATCGTCAAGGTGGCATGCTCCGTGCCAGACTCGTGACCTGGTCACGGATCCGCATATGACACATCTGCACAGGGAAATAAATTTCCAGCGTGGGCTGCCAAACGCCATTCTTGTAAACGTCGCCAGCTATCCTGAATGGTTGGCTCACAACGTCGCCGTAGCTAAGTGTATATAAACCAGGTTCTTTAACCTCCGAAAAGTCGAATATGGCATATTT
The DNA here is from genome assembly GCA_963831935.1 of uncultured Bacteroidales bacterium. Lineage (GTDB taxonomy): Bacteria > Bacteroidota > Bacteroidia > Bacteroidales > VadinHA17 > LD21. The sequence goes on along the minus strand of CAWHSH010000004.1, from coordinate 490,855 downwards.
GTACCTCAAAAATTTTCCCCATTTTCCGGGCACACCTGATTTTATTTCGCGGGTGTTTCCATCGTTTTCCAATATATGCAGGATAGCTTTATCAGGATTATCGGAATGTTCATCCAGTTCAATAATAGCTTGTTTTACCTGGTCAGGATGATATCCAACCTGCGACAGACTGATAACCGGCTTCCGAATCCATCCGGAAAGCAAATTGGGTGTGATCACCCATTCCAGAGCTCCATGGGTCGTTGCCTCAGGAATTTCCGATCTGATGATTAACCAGCCTCCCAGGGAATTATTCCGGTCATCGATCAGGGACATGTTTCCATTTACCTGTTCAATCTGAATTTTACATAAAGGATCTTCAGGAGCCATCAGCAGTTTTGATCCCCGGGCTAATGGCTCCGGTTTAAATGATCCCCGTGAATCGGAAATCATCGGATCAAGACCTTCTACAGGGATTAATCCGTACCGATCACCCAGGTAGTATGATTTACCCTGGTAGGTTACCGGAAATAATTGTAAGTCGAAGGTTACCTTATTTTTCCATTCAGGAGGAATAGGCTTTTCGAGATCTACTGCAAGGTGAACAGAACTCTTTTCAGGCCATATCCTGATTGAATAATTGAAATTATATACAGGAGTGTTTATCGTGGCACGGATTTCTTTTTTTCCTTTATCAACAGTACGTGTTGCCGTTACAGGTCTTGGGAAGCCTCCCCCCGGTAAATCGACATTTATAAAACCATTGGCAGCGGTTCGTTCACCGTGATGAATGAACTCGATTCCTCCCTGATCCCCTTCAGGGTAATAATCGTGAAAAACCAGAACGTTGAAACCCTCGAGTTTCCAGATATTCCTGATCGTTAATATTCCATTCCCGGTCATCAGGTTTTTTGCTGCATCCAACTACTAAGATGAGCAATACCAGTAAATTAATAAACTTAACTTTTGACATTAGCAGGATTTATTAAATAAATGTTATCAAGTGAACTAGACTTATAAAGATACCTGTCCCTGAATAAGTGTCACTGCAAACTACTTAATATCAAACTTTATTCAAAAATAGATCGGAAATTTATGAAAACCGATTCTTAATTGAAAAGTATTTTATCTTATTTTTACTTATTCAGGTTTTCAATTCTTAACCCTGAAGTTTTTTTGAACCAGATTTTTTTACATGTCTTGAATCAGGTATTTTAATAATGCTTTTAAATTTCAGCATATGAAAAGGAGACCAACTTTCCGACTTTTTAACTGCCGATTTGCTTTTTCATCACTTGCCTTAACTCTGATCCTCTTTTGCAATACAGGTAGCTATACTAAAGCTTTTGCCAGCAATATAGAATACCTCGTTTCAATGGAAAATCCCAATAACCATTATTTCCACGTTTCGATGACCTATTCCGGCCTGAAGGAAAAATCGCTAGAGCTGAAGATGCCGGTCTGGACTCCCGGGATATTATATGATAATGGACTACCCTAAGTATTTAATTGAATTCAAGGCTGTTGATGGATCAGGGAACAATCTCGTCTGGGAAAAAACAGAAAAAAACAAATGGAAGATTAATACGGATGGCAAGGAGGTTATAAGGGTAAGTTATGAAGTTTTTGCTTTCAGGACATCTGTCGCGGATTCCTTTCTGGATGACGGCAGGGGATTTATTTCACCAACAGGTATTTTTATGTACCCGGCAGGCCATAAAGATCATCCGGTAGTTGTAACGATTATACCTTATGAGAAATTTTCCGAGGTATCGACCGGCCTGGAACCTGTGCCAGGGAAAAAGAATACCTTTTATGCTTCCGATTTCGATGTTCTATATGACTGCCCGATCCTTGCAGGTAATCAGGAAATACTGAAATTCGAAACAGGCGGCATCCCCTATACCATTGCTGCTGAAAACCTTGGGAAAATTGACAGATCAAAACTGATTGAATATTACAGGAAAATTGTCGAGGTCTGCCACTTCTCTCATCGGCGACATCCCTTACAGGCATTATACTTTCCTCCAGATGAACAGGGGCATGGGCGGGCTGGAACATACAAATTCAATGGCAGTCTTTTCAAATCGTCTCGATTTCGAATCATCCGAAGTATCTGACGGTTGGTTGAGTTTTATTGCTCATGAATTCTTTCATCTTTATAATGTAAAGACAATCAGACCCGTTGCTTTGGGTCCGTTTGACTACGACAAGGAAAATTATACCGATATGCTCTGGTTCTCCGAGGGAGTGACTTCCTACTATGAAAACCTTATACTCAACCGCGCCGGATTTTTCAGCAGGGATGATGTTTTCAGAGAAATGAAAACAACCATTTCCAATTACGAGAATATTCCCGGACATCTTTTTCAGTCGGCAGCATCGTCGAGCTTTGATTCCTGGATGCTTTTTTTCAACAGGTCAGAAAATGCGTCAAATACGACAATCTCCTATTACGACAAAGGATGTGCACTCGGAATGCTCCTTGATCTCAGGATCCGGTATGAATCGGGTAATAAAAAATCTCTCGATGATGTGATGCAAACCCTTTACAAGGTTTACTATAAGGAGAAAAAAAGAGGGTTCACTGATAAGGAATTCAGGGACGTATGTGAAAAAGCGGCTGGATCATCCCTTGATGAAATATTTGAAGCTCTACATACCTACGGTCCGGAATATCGATTATCCGAAATATCTCCGGTACGCAGGTTTAAGTATCGACACAGTTCCGAAAGACGTTCCTGGTGCCTGGCTTGGTGCAACCACCCGGGAAGACGCCGGCAATCTGTTAATAACCAGGGTTGAGTGGAACTCACCTGCCTATAATGCCGGTTTAAGCCCACAGGATGTGATCAGGGAAATTAATGGTGAAAAAGCCTCGAACGATCTGCTGAACAGCACGCTGAATACCTTAAAATACCGGCGATCGTATCACAGTTACTGTTACCCACCGGGATATCATAAACAGGGTTGAAGTCACTCTTGGTAAAAAAACAACCAGAAGCTTTGAAATTAAGCCGCTTCCGGATCCAACTCCGGAACAGACTGCTATTCTGGATAAATGGCTGAAGTAATTTAAGAGTCTCCCACAAATTAAGCAGATTCAATACTATCGGTGACGTGGATTCTGTAATCCGTGCCGATATCAAATTTCCCCCTTTAAAGGGGGAGAGGCGGATGTTTCTAACCCCCTCCCAGCCCCTCCTAAATTGAATTTCCTCTGTGTCCCTCTGTGCCTTCTCTGTGGAACTCAGTGTAAGTTCTTTTGTTTTATTATTTTTTCCTTTTTTTTCTTATTATCCCTTTAACGATAAGATAAATTATAAATCCTGCACCAAGCACATATAATACATCATCCATGTAGGGAAAGATCCTGTCTCTGATTTCATACAGGTAAAAACCTATCACTGCCAGGATGACATTCCAGATTCCTGCTCCGGCAAATGTATAAAGAATGAAATCGCGGAGACGCATTTTTGCCAGTCCGGCGGGTATTGATATAAGATGTCTTATTCCGGGTACAAGGCGTCCGATGAATGTCGATGCTTTGCCGTTCCTGATGAAATAATTTTCGGCATGTTCAACTTTTTCTCTCGAAAGAAGAAAAACCCTTCCAATCCTGGATTCAGCAAATTTGTAAACAATTGGGCGCCCGAGGTAATAGGCAAGGGTATAATTAATCAATGATCCGGAAAGAGCTCCCAATGTTCCGAAAAGAATAATTAAGAAAATGTTCAGGTCACCCTGGGCTGCTTTGTAAGCAGCAAATGGGATTACTACTTCTGAAGGTAATGGCAAAAAAGTACTTTCAATTGCCATCAGCAGGGCAACCGTGAAATAATTCAGATTGGTCATGTACCAATCCAGCAGAGTATGAAATAGTTCCATTATCTGGATTTAAAATCAATTATAAATATATTAACTGAAGCGGGATCAAGTTCCGTATTTATCTTTCTTCCGGTTATTCTGACAGGAGATGATACCGGATAGATAACTTCCGGATTTGAAAGTAGTGTTGAAAGCAAGCGGATTATCTGATTTAAGGGTCTCTTTCACAGCCTCCCTGCCATATGAAAGTAAACCGAGGGACAGGATAACCGGTTTCCTCTTGCCGGAAGAGTTGACAACTTTTACATACAGTTTCCCTGCTTTCGGGTCGACAGTACCGCTTGCGTAAAGGCTGTCCTGACCGGTCAGAGGCTTACCTTCAGTTAATACAGGCACAACTTTCGTTCCCCTGTAATTTGAGAACAGCTTCTGAACATAATAATTAGGAGTCCCGATTGTTGAAAGATTATCAAACCAGATCAGGTCGGGACGCCATTGCCAGGCATCGACATGTGCCAGAAGAGGGGCATACGATGCCATATAAACGACATCGCAATTGCGTTCAAGGCCAGTCATGAAAGCAGCTTCGCAAAGAGCGCTGATCCATGTATTCCTTGATTCCGGTTCGGTTGTTTCCTTTCCAGTGAGCAGCATATTCTCCGGCAAACACTTTAATGCCGTTCCTGTCATAATTGTCATATCGTGTTGCATTCTTCAGGAACCATTCAGGCGACATATAATAATGTTCATCGATAAGGTCGGGGCTCAGCTTTTTAAGTTCGCTCCATGCGTAATCAAAGTATCTTCCCGAAGCTGAAGGTCCTGATCCCGAAACTATTTTTATCTCAGGATGTTGTGATTTAAGAACTTTTTCAAATACTTTATATCTTTCGATATATTGTTCATCCCATTGTTCATTACCTATTCCGATGAATTTAAGATTAAACCTCCCGGGATGTCCCATTTCATGCTCTCAGCCTGCCCCATTTTGAAGTTATTTCTCCGTTTGCAAATTCTATCAGGTCGAGGGCATCCTGAACGTATGGATCCAGTTCATTGAGGGGAACAACTTCAGCTGCATTGAACTGGCACGACATACCGCAGTTAAGTATCGGAAGCGGCTTCGGCTCCCAATATCTTCAGCCAGCAGAAAATATTCAAAGAATCCAAGACCGAACGATTGAAAATAATCCGGAGCCTGGCGGTTCTGCATTTCATTGTTCCATCGGTTTATTATCATCTTTCTGTCTTCAACCGGGCCGACAGTGGTTTTCCATTGATACCGGTTTGTCAGATCCCTTCCCTCCACAATGCAACCGCCCGGGAAACGCAGAAAACCAGGCTTAAGATCCGCGAATCATCTCAACTATATCCTTGCGTAAGCCATTTTTACGGCCTTTCCAGGTATCATCTGGAAACAGGGATATCATATCAAGATCGATACTGCCTTTTCCTGTATAGAGTCAGCTTCAGCTGTGCTTTCGGTTCGGTTTGTGATGCAACAATTGAGACCTGGTAAGTGTTCCATACTCCTGAGAATCCTGAAAGCTCGGCTTTGCCCGCTGGTTCGCCTTGTGGCGAAAAAAGCTCTGCAGTTATTTTTATATCGGAGTCCCCGGTCAGCCTGGCTGAAACCGAAAAGTTATATTTTCCATCCTTTTTTATTCCCATTCCCCGGAAACCTTCATTCGTGAGGGTGAAGGTACCTACAGCAGGGTCGATATAAACTCTCATGAAGTGCGGATTGGATGGTCTTGCAGGCGAATAAAAGCTGGCTACCATACGTCCGTTGCCATTTTGCCCGGATGGCAACCTCCATCCAGTCATAGGCAAAGCAAATTCAAATGACCTGTTCTTCACGAGTTCAGCATAAATGCCGCCATCAGCCGCAAAATTTATATCCTCAAAGAAAACACCCCACATTGTCGGCTGAACATCTGCGCCTGGTTTGTCCGAAAAACTGATATCTCTGTTCCCTGCTGACCATAACACGGGACACAGTCAAGTAACGTGACTAGCAAAGATTAAAATGCTGATTTTAAAATTTCTTACGCATAATTTCAGGATTCCTTAAAACAGAAATCTTTTTTAATATAAGAAAATAAAATTTTGTTCTGCAATATATCCATAAAATGTTTTATATTATCGAATTAATTTTTACCGGTTAATAAAGAAGTGACTGTAAATACCTGATTAATATGAAAAACCTTCAGACTAACTATCTCGGAATAAAGCTAAGGAATCCGCTTATCGCAGGGCAGCTGCGGACTAACCAATTCGATACCAGCATTTGAAGACTTTAGATTCAAGGGGGATCGGTGCAGTGGTAATTAAATCTCTTTTTGAAGAACATATCAATGTGGATACCGAGAGAGTTATCAGGACCGAAGATGGTAATATCAAGACCCTTACCCAATCGTCCGATAAGCTATTCTCCAGGAGAATCCATGATCAGGAGGAAGCTTATGCCTATATTTATGATTTTGCTAAAAGAAACACTCTCGAAAAATATCTTGATTTTCTCAGGGAGGCAAAAAGATCAATTGAAATACCTGTGATCGCAAGCGTAAATTGCGTATCCAACAATGACTGGCATTCATTTGCAAAAAAAATTCAAACTACCGGAGTGGATGCAATTGAGTTGAACATATTCATTTTACCATCCGACTGGCACCGGACAGGTGAGGAAAATGAAAAAGCCTATTTTGACATAATCAAGGAAGTAAGAAACTATGTTGACATCCCGATATCTGTCAAGATCGGCTACTATTTTTCATCCCTTGCCCAATCCGTAATCAGATTGTCAGAAAGCGGAATAGCCGGACTCGTTCTTTTCAACAGGCCTTACAATATCGATTTTGATATTGAAAAGCTTGAGGTTGGTCATGGCCCGGTTCTCAGCTCCGCAGAAGAATATAATCATACTTTGCGTTGGATTTCAATTCTTTCAGGGCAGGTTAAATGCGATTTGTCTGCAACAACAGGAGTGCATGATCATAAAGCATTTATCAAACAGCTGCTGGCGGGGGCGAATACTGTGCAGATTGCCTCTGCCCTCTACAGGGAAGGATTTGATGTTATTCCAGAGATACTTAAAGGAACCGAAGAATGGATGACTGCAAATAAATTTGAAAGCATCGATGCCTTCAGGGGCAGGTTGAGCAGGTCAAACTTTGAAAATCCTGCAGTATTCGAAAGGGTTCAGTTCATGAAATATTATTCAGGGATTGAATAAGATCTGAAAAGTTTAAAGTTGATCGCTTTAATCCACTGCGGAATAGCATTAACGAGGATTACTATAACACATATTATAATCGACACTGTCAGAACAAGGTTAATAATACCCGGAACCAATGTGGCAGGAACCTGAACCTGCGGTATATAAATATTCTTAATATTAAGAAACGCTGCGGTCAGGGTAGTTACTCCAACGAAGGTCATCGGAATTATTGTAACCCAGGCATATTTTACTCTTCCCCTGTTAATAATAAATGAAGTCCCGATCGCAAGAGCTATAGTTGCAAGGAGCTGGTTTGCCGTTCCGAACATAGGCCAGATAGTCGCAACTGTCCCTGTATAAATGAAATACGCCCAGGCAAAGACTATCAATCCGCTTGTAATAAGATTTCCCGGAAGCCAGTTGGTTCTTTGAAACGGCTTATATACTTTGCCCAGTGTCTCCTGCAAAAGAAACCTTCCGATACGTGTCCCTGCATCAATTGTTGTAAGGATAAAGAGGGCCTCGAACATTATCGCAAAATGGTACCAGTACGACATCAGATGAGTCATTCCGGGTATTGACGAAAAGATGTAAGCCATGCCAACGCCAAGCGATACAGCCCCGCCGGTGCGGCCTGCAATTTTTTCTCCAACACTCGCAGACAGCTGGTCGATATTTGATCCTGTAAAGCCCATTTCATGAAGCTTCGGAAGGATTGCCTGAAGCTTGTCAACAGGAACATTTATCGTGAAATAATCGAGCGGCAAAAGACTTGTTGCAGCAATCAGTGCCATAATGCTTATTGCACCCTCAGTAAGCATTGATCCAACTGCAATAGTCTTTATATCAGCCTCTTTCATAATCATCTTTGGAGTCGTTCCGGAACTTACAAGTGCATGAAAGCCCGAGATTGCTCCACAGGCAATTGTTATAAAAAGATATGGGAAAAGCTTACCGGGAATTATCGGTCCTCCCCCCTTCCCGAATTCGGTAAATGCAGGCATTTTAATTTCAGGTGCGACAATAATTAAACCGACTGCAAGCAAGGCTATAACTGATATTTTCATTATTGAGCTCAGATAATCGCGGGGTGAAAGCAGGAGCCATACCGGCAGAACGGACGCAAAAAAACCGTATGCAGCAATAAGCAGGGTTAGGGTTTTATGACTGAAGGTAAACCAGCCGGCAAACCGGGAGCCTGGTATATACCTGCCAACCGCGACAGCAATTATTAGCATAATAACTCCAAAGATCGTTGCTTCAAGAGTTTTGCCTTTCCTTATTTTGAACATCCATATCCCCATAATAACAGCAATGGGAATGGTGGAAGCAATCGTAAAAGTACCCCATGAGCTTTCGGCAAGGGCGTTTACAACAACAAGTCCTAATCCGGCTAGTGCAACAACAATAATCAGGATTATTGCGAAAGTTGTTGTAGCACCGCTTATTTTGTTTATTTCGGCTTTTGCTATTGCGGCCAGCGATTTGCCGTCGTGCTGAACAGATGCAGTCAGAATCACAAAATCATGAACGGCTCCTGCAACAACAGCCCCTATGAGCATCCACAGGAATCCCGGCATAAAACCAAACTGAGCTGCCAGAACGGGGCCTACAAGAGGGCCTGCTCCCGCTATTGCTGCAAAATGATGACCAAACAATACCCACTTGTTCATAGGGTAATAATTCTGTCCGTCATACAATCTGTAAGCAGGTGTCTGGTTAAGATCGTTCCTGACGGCTACTTTTGCAGCCACAAAGCTGAAATACAGACCGGTAGGCAATTGCAAAAATTGCAATAGTTGCTATCACTATTGGCATTGCATTCATAGGTCTGTTTACTCCCTGAAAGATGTGCCCGAATTTAATCATTTCCGGTTTCCCGGACAATCTGACTGATCATATTCGATTTATTCGCCGTGGAACCGGCTGATCAATAATGATTGGTACTTGTTCGACAGTAGTATTTGTGGAATCCAGCTGGAGAGATCTGATATCGCTGATACTTACCCTCCTTGAAATACTGTTCAAAGCCAGAATAAAATTCTCCCATTTGGTAAGCTTAATGTCACGGATCATAATCCTGTCAATAAGTATAAATTTAAAGTCTCCTGGAAAGTTGTGTTTTTTAAGTGATTCAAAGCTGCTTTTCAGGCTGATTTCACCTGATTGAACAAGATCTTCAAGTGCCTCTTTAAAGTACAGGTTTATTTTTGGTTCTATCTTAAATCCAATATGAAAATCTAGTCTTATCAGTATCCCTGGAATAACCTGGTCAACCTCATATTCGAAACGTACGGGATCATCAACCCGGTCGACATGAAGCAGCCAGTAAGTTTCTGCCCTCTTGGGCTGCTTCTGAAAAATGGAAAAGATAACTTTTGATTCGACCTGGTCTTTATTATTGGCCTTAATAATATATACAAGATTTGTCGCCGTTTTTGGAACAGACGCGTCCTTGCTGAGATCCCTTATAATAGGTAAATAGTCGGCAAGATTAACGAATGTAATATGACGGTTCTTTATCTTCCTTCCGAAATACCATCCGAGCATAACAACAAAGTAAACTGAGGCCAGGAGCAATGTGAACCAGCCTCCGTACCTGAACTTATGAAGGTTTGCAATAAGGAATCCTCCTTCAATAGTCAGGAAAACAATCAGTACCAAGGAACGGGAAATACCGACGCGTACCTTTTTGTAACAAATAATATGACAAAAGTAATGTAGTCATTATCATAGTAATGGTAATAGCCAGGCCATAAGCTGCTTCCATATTGGAAGAATCCTTAAAGAAAATTACCACAAGACTGCATGTAATCCAGAGGAACCAGTTTACAAAAGGGAGGTAAACCTGACCTTTTATTTGAGTTGGATATAAGATTCTGATTTTGGGCCAGAAATTTAAAGAGACCGCCTCGCTCACGAGGGTGAATGATCCTGTAATAAGTGCCTGGCTGGCAATAATTGCAGCTGCGGTGGAAACAATAACTCCGGGGAGCAGGAACCATCCGGGCATAATTGAAAAGAATGGATTGAGATCATATCCTGAAGGCCTGTCATTATAAATAGCCAGGCTCCCTGTCCAAAATAATTTAACAAGAGCATGGTCTTGACAAAGATCCAGGAAACCCTGATATTTGACCGTCCGCAATGACCCAGATCAGAATAAAGTGCCTCAGCTCCCGTCGTACACAGAAATACTGCCCCAAGAGAATAAACCTCCAGGATAATCTGTCAGAAACTCTTACAGCATAAATCGGATTAATTGCAATGATGATGCCGGATGATAAATTAGCTGCGATAAACCGAATATTCCCAGCATTAAAAACCATACTACCATGATCGGACCAAATGAGCTACCGACAATATTTGTCCCAAACTGCTGGATAAAGAAAAGTGCAGCGAATATTATCAGCACAACGGGAATTACAGGTATTCCAGAATTCAATAGCCTTAGGCCCTTCAATTGAAGAAGTAACAGTGATGGAAGGTGTAATAACTCCATCTGCAAGCAATGCAGCACCTCCTATCATCGTAAGGATTGCAGCCCATGACGATTTTTTTCTTATTAGCGCAAAAAGTGCATAAATCCCTCCCTCTCCTTTGTTATCGGCTCTCAAGTGTTATAAGAACATACTTTATGTTGTTTGAAGTGTCAAGGTCCAGAAGATACATGACAATGATCCGTAAATCAAGAAGATCATTGAAATTTTCTGCACCGCCAAGAACTATGGCCTCTCATCGTGTAAAGCGGACTGGTTCCGAGGTCCCCGTACACAATTCCAAGCGTGATTACAAATCCGGCTACCGAGAGTTTGCTTATATCAAGATGTCTTTCTTTCCCTTTCATTAACCGGTTCTTGTAACTAATCCATCCGTTTAATCCGCTGGTGACTGGGCTGTTCTATCAGGATAGGGACCTGCTCAATTGAAGTATTTGTCGGATCAAGCTGAAGAAATCTTATGTCGGTAATATTCAGTTTACCGGCAATACTATTCAGAGCAAGTATGAAATTTTCCCAGTTACTGAGTTTGAAATCCCGTGGCATGATCCTTTCAATAAGTATAAATTTGAAATCGCCGGGAACATCATATTTTTTAAGTGAGTCATACCCGCTTTCGAGGTTGATCTCCCCGCTCTCCATAAGATCCTCCATTACCTCCCTGAAATAGAGGTTGATCTTTGGCTCTACCTTGAAACCGATATGAAAATCTACCCTTATAAGAATGCCGGGAATGATTTGAGTAACATAGATAATCGAACTGGTTTGGATCAGTTACCCTGTCAACATGCAAAAGCCAGTATGTATCGGCCCTTTTGGGTTGTTTTTGAAAAATTGAATAAATGACCTTTGATTCAACCTGGTCTTTCCGGTTTGCCCTGATAATATAAACAAGATTGGTGGCAAATTTGGGGACAGATTCATCTTTTGAAAGATCCTTAAAGAGATCTATGTACTTATTCAGATTTGCAAATGTTATGTATCTGTTCTTTATTTTTCTGCCGAAATACCAGCCAAACATGATTAAAAAATAGATGAGGCCAGCAAAAGAGTGAACCATCCTCCGTTTTTAAATTTATAAAGGTTTGCAATAAGGAAACTCCCTTCAATAGTAAGATAAACCATCAGCATCAGAAGAACCAGCCTGTGGTTTACTCCCTTTCTGATATAAATAATACGATAACAGAAAAGTGGTCATTATTTCAGTAATTGTTATAGCCAGACCGTATGCCGCATTCATATTATTAGATTCCTTAAAGGAGAATACCACGATTGTACAGGCAAACCATAGAACCCAGTTAACAAATGGCAAATAGACCTGACCCCTGATAAAAGTCGGATGCAAAATCCGTATCCTTGGCCAGAAGTTTAACGAAATAGCCTCACTGATCAAAGTAAAAGAACCGCTGATGATAGCCTGACTGGCAATAATTGCAGCAGCGGTTGCTATTAAAATACCCGGGAGACAGCATCCATTTTGGCATTATCTGGAAGAAAGGATTTATATCAGTTCCGGGAGTATAATTCATTATAAGCCATGCTCCCTGTCCAAAATAGTTAAGAAGAAGACATAATTTTACATAAATCCATGAAATTCTGATATTTGCCCTGCCACAATGTCCAAGATCAGCATACAGGGCTTCAGCACCGGTAGTACAAAGGAATACAGCACCTAAAAGAATAAATCCACCGGGGTATTCCGTAAGGAACCTGAAGGCATATGCTGGGTTAACTACCTGAAGAATAAAAGGGTGCAGAATAATCTGAGACATACCCAGTGTTCCCAAACAGAGTAAACCAGATAACCATTATGGGTCCGAATGAACCTCCGATAAGGTTCGTACCAAATTGCTGGATGAAAAACAGTGCTGCAACTATGATCAGCACTATAGGAACAACAGGTATTCCCGGATTAACAAGTTTTAGTCCTTCAATTGCCGATGTAACTGTTATTGAAGGTGTTATTACACCATCTGCAAGTAAAGCCCCGCCACCAATCATCGTAAGCACAGCTGCCCATGAGGATTTCTTTTTCATAAGGGCAAAAAGGGCAAAAATGCCTCCTTCACCGTTATTATCTGCCCTGAGAGCTATAAGAACATATTTAATTGTTGTCGATAATGTCAGTGTCCAGAAAATACAGGATAAAGAGCCATAGATCAGTAACTCATTAAAACTGGCTCCGACCGCCTATCAGTATTGCCCTCATAGTGTACAACGGACTGGTCCCGAGATCACCGAAGACAATGCCCATTGTAACGATCACTCCGACCAGAGAAAGCTTCTTAATATCTATATGAGTCTTGTTTTCCTTCATTGATCGCTTGCATTCCCAATAAGGTAGGTCTTAAATAAAGCTGGCAAATTTAATAATTATTAAATTTATGAATTCTTTAAATGCAAATATTTTATGTTCAGAAAGATAAACACTCTAGTCCTGATCCTTGTCAATTCCTTGTGCTTTCTGCACAGAAAGTCTGAATCCACAAATGAAAAAATTTCACTCCTCTTTATTGGTGATATAATGGGTCATGATGAACAGATATGGTCGGCAGAAAACAGGGAAAGCCATACCTATAGTTATGATACTGTTTTCAGCTATATCAGGGATGAGATATCTGAAGCAGATATTGCCATTGCAAATTTTGAGGTAACCCTTGCAGGATCGCCCTACACCGGCTATCCGGCATTCAGCTCACCTGCTGAACTGGCAGTTGCATGTAAGAAGGCAGGGATTGATTATATGGTCACAGCCAATAACCATGCAGCTGACCGGGGCAAAAGAGGAATTATAAGCACTATTAATAAGCTTGACAGCCTTGGCATACCTCACACCGGAACTTTTCTGAACTCTGCGCAAAGAGACAGCCTTTATCCTGTGATCATCGAAAAAAACGGAATTTCCCTTGCTTTGCTGAATTATACTTATGGAACTAACGGGATAACCGTTCCTGTTCCTGCAATTGTGAACATGCTCGACAAAAATCTGATTGCGCAGGGATCTCGAAAAAGCCAAAAGCAAAAATCCAGACGCCATTATCGTATTTCTGCACTGGGGAACAGAATATGATACAATTCCTTCAAAAAGCCAGACTGATATGGCGCAGTATCTGTTCGACAGGGGTGCTGATCTCATAATTGGTTCTCATCCACACGTTCTTCAGAAAATGGTATGGACAAAAAGCGACTCCTGCAATTCAGAGACAGGATTGTTGTTTATTCCCTGGGAAATTTTGTTTCAAATCAGAGGAGACCAAAAACTGATGGCGGCTCAATGGTAAGGATCGAACTGGAAAAGAGAGATAGTTCGCTCGCGGTATCAGATGCCGGATACTATCTTACATGGGTATATACTCCAATTGTGAATTACAGGAAAGGATTCTTTGTTTTACCCTGTTCGAAGTTTGAGAACGTGCCTGAATTCTTCGCAAAACCTGCAGATTATGAGAAGATGAAGGCCTTTATCAAAGATTCCAGAAATCTGCTTTATAATCAGAACATCAGGATAAACGAACTCATTTTTTCAGGCAACAGCTGGTTGTATTGAAACATATCAATAAATTGCCGGCCTTTAAATCTTTGGCTAATATATCTGCCGGAAAAGCAGATTCACATCGGGATCAGGTATAATTTCATTCAGTTTTGCAGCCCTGATCCTTAATGTTGAAATCCTGTCAGAAATTTGAATTTTCTTTCTGTATTCACCTTCCTGTGAATTAATTAACAATTCCAGAGGAAATCTGAAAAGATATTTTTGCTTTTGTTCAATAATAATTTCTGTTTCCCCTTTCTTACGGGCAGGCTGCGCGGTTATTTTCAAATCAGGCTGGCCTTCAATATATAACCATTGATGAAAGAAGCTACTTCCAGATCTTTTCCGCTTACCTCTTCCATAACTTTCACAAAATCGTCGGTCAGTGCATTGCTGTTCCTGTACCTTTCATAATAAAGCCGGATACCTTTCCAGAAGGTTTCTTCGCCTAGTTCATGTCTCAGCATATGAAGCACCCAGGCGCCTTTCTGATAAGAATTGGCGTTTAGTATCCTCATCAGGTTTGTGATGGTTGTGTCAATCAGCGGACGGGGTGATTTAAGGTAATACTTAATAACCTGTTCACGGTCAGATTTCATTTCCTGAGCAAATCTTTCCTTACCATAGTTTTTTTCAAAATAGACAGAAGTCAGGTACGTTGCAAAACCTTCACTGAGCCATATATGATACCAGTCGTTTTCGGTTACCGAATTACCAAACCACTGATGAGCGATTTCGTGTGCCATAAGTCCTTCAGCTTTTCCCTTGCCGGTTACTGAATTCTCAGCATAGAATATGCAACCCGCATTTTCCAGCCCTCCGAATATCGTCTTTGACTGAACATTAGCGAGCTTTTCATATGAATATGGGCCTATCAGCTGGCTGAAAAATTTGACCGGCTTTACTCCTGCTTCGTAATCATAAAATCCTTCTTTCCTGTTTTCCCTGAATACATATGTCCATACCGGAATATTATCGGTGATCCCAGCAAGATCAATGTCAAAATCGGCCGCTCCGAAGGCCATGACCTTGGTTGCAAGAGGCACCACTTCTTTCCAGTGGTGTAATTTCATGTCACCCGGGAGATGGCTCTCTTCAACAAGAATGCCACTTGCTACTATTTCATAATGAGAAGGTGAAATGATAATGAAATCGACTGTTGCCTTATCGTACGGATGGTCGATACATGGAAGGTAATTGCTTGCCCTGTCGGGCCAGTTGTCTGAAAAGAAGGTTCTGTTTTTGTACTTGTTGTTTGAAATAATAAGCCCGTCGGAAGGTATGCCGTGGTAAACTATTCTTAAAACTCCCGTTGTTCCCTCTTTCATGATGCTGTCAGAAGTTATTGTCAGTTTGTTTTCCAGGTGGGTCCACTTTGTACCTCCCCTGCTGAACAGCACCGAATCAACCATCATTCCTTTTCCCGAAATGTTCTTATTCTTCAGATCAAAGACCATTACGGACACTTCACCCCTGAAATTCAGTAAAATTGTTGCTTCCCCGTGGATTTCATCACTTGTGTCGCTTATTGAGACCAAAAAGGTATAATTCCGGACATCCATCAGTGGTTCTCTTTTGTAGCCATCATCAGCAAATGTTGATAAACCCGGGATTGTAAACAAAACAAGCATAAAGATTACTTTCATATCTCTCCGATTAAATCTTTCAAAGTTAAAAATGATTTTCTTTGGAATATAAACAAGCGACATGCAACTTGCATAAAGCAACTTGGTTTATTTAGCTTTTAATTATTAGCTTTGCAGAAAAGAGTATAAATCTGATGAATTACGATTATAACACTCAACGCAAAAGGATGGCGCTGCCTGAGTACGGAAGGAATGTTCAGAAGATGGTCGACCATATTAAAAC
The DNA here is from genome assembly GCA_963831935.1 of uncultured Bacteroidales bacterium. Lineage (GTDB taxonomy): Bacteria > Bacteroidota > Bacteroidia > Bacteroidales > VadinHA17 > LD21. The sequence goes on along the minus strand of CAWHSH010000004.1, from coordinate 474,927 downwards.
CATTGAGGACAGGGAGGAAAGGAACCGGGCCGCAAAGACAATAATCCAGATAATGGGGAACCTGAACCCCCAGATCCGTGATGTAGGGGACTTTAAGCATAAGCTTTGGGATCATCTCGCCCTTATTGCTGATTTTGACCTTGATATTGATTCTCCGTTCTCTCCGCCTGAACCTTCAAAGTTTGTTGAGAAACCCAGGCTGATACCTTACAGGCAGGGCGATATAAGATATCTGCATTACGGCCGGATCATTGAATTAATGATCGATGCTGCTTCAGAGATGGAGGATGGTGAAGAAAAAGAGTACCTTACTAACCTGATAGTGAACCAGATGAAGAAATCATACATCACCTGGAACCGTGCACAGGTAAGTGATGAAGTGATCATCGGTGATCTGAAGTTATTATCGGCCGGGAAGCTAAAGATCACCGACGGCGTTAAGATCCTCGAAGTAAAAGAACTTCTGACTCCTTCCAGAAGAAAGCCCCAGCAGGGCAAATCGCACGGGAAGCAGCAGAAAAAACCATACAACAAGAATAAAGGACATATTCGTCATTAATGGGTAGCTTCATTGTTCAGGGAGGCAAAAAGCTAAAAGGTGAAATAGTACCCCAGGGAGCAAAGAATGAAGCCCTGCAGGTTATTTGCGCAACCCTTCTGACCCCCGAAAAAATTACTATTAAAAACATCCCTGACATCAATGATGTTAACCAGCTGATAGAATTGCTAGGTTGCCTGGGAGTCAGGATTTCTTCTTTATCAAAAGGTGCAAAAAGCTTTGAGGCCATAAATATCGACCTCGATTTTCTTCAGACATCTGAATTCCGGACAAAAAGTGCGAATCTCAGAGGTTCCATTATGATTGTCGGACCATTGCTTGCACGGTTTGGAAGGGCATTCATCCCAAAACCAGGCGGCGATAAGATTGGCCGGCGGAGGGTCGATACGCATTTTACGGGTTTCCAGAAACTTGGTGCCAGATTTGAATTTGATACTGCGGATCCCTTCTTTAAGGTTGAAGCTCCATCATTATCGGGGAGTTATATTCATCTCGACGAAGCCTCGGTTACAGGTACGGCGAATATCATAATGGCAGCTGTTCTGGCCAGCGGCCGTACGACAATTTATAATGCAGCATGTGAACCTTATATTCAGCAGCTCTGTAAAATGCTTGTTTCAATGGGAGCGGAAATAAGTGGCATCGGATCCAACCTTCTTTACATCGATGGTGTTACTGAACTTGGCGGCTGCACCCATACGATCCTTCCCGATATGATCGAAATAGGATCGTTCATCGGTCTTGCTGCGATGACAGGATCGGAGTTGACAATAAAAGATGTTTCTTACGAGAACCTCGGAATAATTCCTGATTCATTCCGCCGGCTGGGAATAAAATTTGAAAGAAAAGCAGATGACATTTTTATTCCTGAGCAGGACCATTATGAGATCGAGACCTTTATCGACGGATCGATAATGACTATTGCTGATGCCATCTGGCCGGGTCTTACACCTGACCTGCTAAGCGTCCTTCTGGTTACGGCAACCCAGGCAAAAGGGGCAGTGCTTATTCATCAGAAAATGTTCGAAAGCCGTTTGTTCTTTGTCGATAAGCTTATTGATATGGGTGCACAGATCATTCTGTGCGATCCTCACAGGGCAACTGTAATTGGTCTTGATAAAATGATCAGGCTGAGAGGAACCATTATGTCATCGCCCGATATCAGGGCAGGTGTGGCACTTCTTATCGCTGCCATGTCAGCTGACGGAAAAAGCGTCATTCATAATATTGAACAGATCGACAGGGGCTATCAGAATATCGATAAGCGGCTGAATGCACTGGGGGCTGATATTCGAAGGATTTGAATGTGTAAAATTCCCCCTTTGAAGGGGGTTAGGGGGATGTTTTCGAAGAAATCAAAAACCCACCCCACCCCTCCCAGGAGGGGATCTTATTAAGTTGCCTTATTGACCCCCTGTCAAATTGTCAACTATTTCCTGTTGGCAGAAATTTTGCTGATAATAATATCAAACTGAAATAAAATGAGTAATGGTAAAGAAAAAGAATCCGGAACCTGAGAACATCAAGGAAGAAAAACATACAGAAACAACTGAAAATAAAGATAATGTAAATAAACATACGGAAGATATGGATAATACTGAAGAGCTCTTACCTTCGGAAGAACCAGAAAAAGAATCTTCCGGAGCAGAAGCGCCCTCAGAGCAGGTATCTGACAAAGTAATACCTGAGGAGGAGTCGTTTGAAGCAAAACTGGCAGAAATGCAGGACAGGTACCTTGCGGCTTTCAGCTGAATTTGATAATTACAGGAAGCGCACCCTGAAGGAGAAAATGGAGATGTCAAGATATGCAGGTGAAGAACTTCTTAAAAAGCTCCTGCCGATTATGGATGATTTCGAAAGAGCCCTTAAGTCAGCTGAAGTTTCTGCTGACTGCAATGCTGTTAAAGCGGGTATTGATCTTATCTATTGCAAATTATCTGATTTTTTAAAACAGGAGGGAGTAAAGGAGATTGAATCGCTGAATAAGGATTTTAATGTGGATCTTCATGATGCGGTTGCGAAAATTCCGGTGACCGAGGAAGATAAAAAAGGGAAGATAGTGGAAGTCCTCTCAAAAGGTTATTATTTGAAGGATAAGGTATTAAGGCATGCAAGGGTAGCCATAGGAGAATAACAATAATGGTATCCGGAATTCTTTAAAGTACACAGGAGTAATTTACAAAGGGATGGAAAAAAGAGATTATTACGAGGTGCTTGGTGTGTCGAGGGAGGCTACAAAGGAAGAGATAAAGAAGGCTTACAGAAAGCAGGCATTGAAATATCATCCCGATAAAAATCCGGGCGACAAGAAGGCTGAAGAGAAATTTAAAGAAGCTGCCTCAGCTTATGAGGTTTTAAGCAATGATGAAAAACGTGCGAGGTACGATCGCTTCGGCCATGAAGGGGTAGGCAGCCCCGGTACCAACTTTGGCGGTGCAGGGATGACGATGGAGGATATTTTTTCGTCATTCGGTGATATCTTTGGAGATGCTTTCGGGGGTGCATTTGGCGGATTCGGAGGCTCAAGGAGAAGCAGCGGGAGAAGAGTCAATAAAGGAAGCAACCTGCGTGTTAAGGTCAGGCTTAATCTCCAGGAGATAGCGGCTGGAACCGAGAAAAAAATAAAGGTGAATAAATATGTCCCGTGCAGCACTTGCGGCGGAACCGGAGCTGCCGATAATAACAGCATGTCAACCTGCACCACATGCCGCGGCTCAGGGCACGTGACCCGTGTTGCAAATACACTGCTGGGCCAGATGCAGACCACATCCGTATGCCCGACATGCAATGGCGAGGGAAAAACTATAACAAGAAAATGCACAGTCTGCTATGGCGAAGGTATAGTGCAGAAAGAAGATATTATCAAGATAAATATTCCTGCAGGTGTTGGAAAAGGAATGCAAATGACCGTTGAAGGTAAAGGCAATGCACCAAGACGGGGCGGGATTAACGGGGATCTGCTTGTCGTTATCGATGAGGAAGAGCACCCGGAATTGATCCGGGAAGGTAACGATCTGATCTATAATTTATTTATCAGTATTCCCGATTCAATACTCGGAACTCATGTAGAAGTGCCTACCGTCGAAAACAATGTAAAAATAAAGATTGATCCCGGAACTCAGCCAGGTAAAATACTTCGTCTCCGGGGCAAAGGTCTGCCCGAAGTAAACGGATATGGAAGAGGAGATCTCCTTGTGAATGTAAACGTCTGGATACCTAAAAATATAACGAGAGAAGAGATGAAGACTATCGAAAAACTAAGGGACAGCGATTCCTTCACCCCAAAGCCCGATAAGGACGACAAGGGCTTCTTCGAACGTATGCGCGGGTATTTTCAGCAATAAATACAGTTTTAATATAATGATTTTACTCTGTGGAACTCTGTGTTTCCCTTTGTGATAGTTCACCCCCAATCCCCTAAAGGGGGCTGTTATAAGTCCCCTTCAGGGGATTCAGGAGTGGGATTACACAGAGTAACACAGATGTTTCACGGAGAAACACAGAGATTTTTATATATTTACATTTCTTTTTTATAAACACCTTAAATCTCATGGCACTATTTGAAGCAAATAATATTACAAAACAGTTTGGAAGTACTGTAGCGCTTGATAATGTCAGTATTTCAGTTCCGGAACAATGTATTTTCGGGCTCCTCGGTCCGAACGGGGCCGGTAAAACAACCCTGATCAGAATAATAAACCAGATCACCGGACCTGATTCAGGTGAGTTGTTTCTTAACGGGAAAAAACTTAAGCCAGAAGATGTTGTGGCCATTGGTTATCTTCCTGAAGAAAGAGGGCTCTACAAGAAAATGAAGGTCGGCGAACAAGCCTTGTATTTTGCTCAGCTCAAGGGCCTTTCAAAAACCGATGCAATGAAAAGGCTGAAATACTGGTTCAAAAAACTGGATATAATTGACTGGTGGGGCAAAAAGGTTGAAGAATTATCAAAAGGAATGCAGCAAAAGGTCCAGTTCGTTATTACCATTCTACACGAACCAAAGCTCATAATATTTGACGAACCATTCACAGGATTCGATCCCGTCAATACAAATGTTATCAAAAACGAAATCCTGTTCCTCAGGGAAAGAGGTGCCACGATAATCTTTTCCACGCACAATATGGAATCGGTTGAGGAACTGTGTGATAATATCACGCTTATTAATAAGGCAAAAACAATCCTTGAGGGAAATGTTGATGATATACGCAAGAAATGGGCTGCCAATGAATATGATCTTGTTTTCGAAGGAGATGTGACTTTGGAAGGTAACGGGCAGTACAATATCCTCAACAAAATCAAAGAGGAAAACAAAAGCACGATCAGGCTTAAAACAATCAGGGAAATTGATACAAACGAAATTCTCGGGACAGCACTGAAATCAGGAAAAGTTCTTTCATTCAATCCTGCCCTGCCATCAATGAATGAAATTTTCATCAGGGTTGTAGAATCCCGTAACTAGTGCCTATATCTGATAAACTATCCAAACATCTTAAAAATGAATAAGATATCAATTATAATAAAGAGGGAATACATGACAAGGGTCAGAAAGAAATCATTTATAATAATGACACTTCTGGCACCCGTCCTGATGGCTGCAATAATTATTGTTCCTACCGTGGTAATGATGAACCAGGATCAGGATTTTAAAAAGATAGCAGTAATTGAAGACAATCCCGGACTGTTCGGAGGAGTCATTCCAAATACCAAGAACCTTGAGTTTGATTACCTTAAAAATGTCAGACTCGAAGACCTGAAAAAATCATTCCAGCAGGCAGGGTACTACGGTATTCTGTTTATTTCATCCGAAGTGGTAAACACTCCAAACGCAGTTCAGCTGATCTCCAAGCAGCAACCTCCGATTGCGCTTCTTCAACATATTGAAAGTTCAACCTTGAAAAGGAGATTGAGAAGGAGAAACTTATGACATACAAGATCGAGAATCTCGATGAGATAATGAAAAACGTGGAAACAAAAGTCTCAATTCAGACCATCAAGATAGATGAATCGGGAAATGTAAAGGAAACAAGCACCGGAATTGCCATGGCTCTCGCCTACCTGAGCGGATTTCTTATGTACATGCTTGTGTTTATGTTTGGTGCGCAGGTTATGAGAGGTGTGATTGAAGAAAAGACAAGCAGGGTGGTCGAAGTCATTGTTTCATCGGTAAAACCTTTACAGCTTATGATGGGTAAAATAATCGGGATTGCCCTTGTTGGACTGACGCAGTTTCTTATCTGGGTGTTCCTGACAATTGCCATTGCCGGAGTCGTTAAATCCACAGTACTGAAGAAAGAGAATCTGACAGAGATCACCCAGAATGTGACAAAAAGCATTATGAATGGGGACCAGCAGGCAGCAGTGCAAACACAGGGCACCGAGATGACACCTCAAATGGCTGAATTTTCGAAAATATTCAATAATGCAATGAACCAGCCATGGGGTCTGATCATAATTTGTTTCATTTTTTATTTCATTACAGGATATCTTCTCTATGCCTCAATATTTGCCGCTATCGGATCTGCGGTTGATAATGAGACCGAGACCCAGCAATTTATGCTCCCGGTTACTATCCCAATAATCCTGGCACTGATGGTCGCAATGGGGACAATGCAGAATCCCGAGAGTTCGCTGTCGTTCTGGTGTTCGCTGATCCCTCTTACCTCACCGGTAGTTATGGTTGCCCGTCTTCCTTTTGGTGTCCCGTACTGGCAGATTGCAGTGTCGATGGTCCTGATGGTGGTAACATTTATTGCTTTTGTCTGGATGGCAGCCAAGATCTACCGGACAGGTATCCTTATGTACGGAAAGAAGACATCCTGGAAGGAAATGTGGAAATGGCTGAGGTATTCCGGATAGGCGATGTATTATGTATTATAGGCGATATGGTTAAAACCGTGTAACTCCGTGATACTCCGTGAACTCCGTGGTTAAGGATTTGAAAAAAATAGAAAGATTGCTTCGCCCCGGCGGTTGGTCGGGTCTCGAATTGACGGTAAAAAAAAAGTCATAAAAAATGTCCAAAATACTGGTAATAGACGACGAAAGGGCGATCCGGAATACCCTGAAGGAGGTCCTTGAATATGAAAAGCATGAAGTCGATCTTGCTGAAGACGGACCGTCAGGTCTCGAAATGTTTAATTCAAACTCATACGATATTGTACTTTGCGATATTAAGATGGCAAAGATGGATGGTATTGAGGTGCTTCAGAAAATCTGCGAAACCTCTTCAGACATACCCGTAATAATGATCTCCGGCCATGGTAATATCGATACAGCTGTTGAAGCCATAAAAAAGGGGGCATACGATTTTCTTGAGAAACCCCTCGACCTTAACAGGTTACTTATAACAATCCGGAATGCGACCGACAAATCAACACTTATCACGCAAACCCAGGTACTTAAGAATAAAGTAAGTAAAATGTACGAGATAGTGGGTGAGTCGGAAGCTATTATAAAGGTGAAGGAGATGATCGACAGGGTTGCACCCACCGAAGCGCGTGTCCTGATCACCGGAGCCAACGGGACCGGGAAAGAGTTGGTAGCACACCAGATACATGAAAAGAGCAGCAGGGCAAGAGCACCGTTTGTCGAGGTAAACTGTGCCGCCATCCCTTCAGAATTGATTGAGAGCGAACTATTTGGTCACGAAAAGGGTTCTTTCACCTCGGCAATTAAACAGCGAATTGGCAAGTTTGAACAGGCAAACGGCGGCACGCTGTTTCTCGATGAGATCGGGGATATGAGTCTGTCAGCTCAGTCAAAGGTGCTGAGAGCCCTTCAGGAAAACAAGATCAGCCGCGTCGGATCGGACAAGGATATCCATGTCAATGTAAGGGTAGTTGCAGCCACCAATAAAAACATCAGAAAGGAGATAGAAAATAATACCTTCAGGGAAGATCTCTACCACAGACTCAGTGTGATACTTATTCATGTACCAACGCTGAATGAACGCCAGGATGACATACCTCTTTTAGCAGAATATTTTAACTCATTGATTTGCAATGAATACGGAATGAGCAAAAAAATAATTAGAAAGGATGCTATCAACGAGCTTCAGAAAATCGAATGGACCGGAAATATCCGCGAATTCAGGAACGTCCTGGAAAGGCTGATTATTCTCTGCAAGGATGAAATAACAGGAGCTGATGTTGTAGCTTATGCAAGACCAGTTTCAGGCGGAAACGTCTAAACCTCTGTGTACCTCTGTGACTACTCGGTGTAACTCTGTGTAAGTTTTTGAAATATTATCAGTTACACAGAGATCCACAGAGGAGGCACAGAGGGCCACAGAGAAACCCATAATTTTATGTCCCGAACTGAAAAAGATAGCCTTGGTCAGAAAGAGATCCCCCCGGATGCTCTTTACGGGATAAATTCATTAAGGGCAAAAGAAAATTTCCCCGATAATACACCTTTTCCCATTGAGTGGTACATGGCGGTCGGTATAACAAAACTCGCCTGCTATAACACTTACCGGAAATTCCGTAATGCAGCAGTTAAAAATTATGGCGAGCATCCGGCAGTTAAAATTATCGCCGATGACATACTGGATGCAATGATCAAATCTGCCATAGAGATTTCAGAAGGGAAACATTTCGAGCATTTTATCGTACCAGCTATCCAGGGAGGAGCAGGAACAAGCATTAACATGAATATCAACGAAATAATTGCAAACGCAGCTCTCCTGAAGACAGGAAATAAATGTGGCGAATACTCCTGTATTGACCCAACCGAACATGCAAACATTTACCAGTCGACAAATGACGTAATACCCACTGCACTTACTGTTGCAGCAATGTTCCTGCTCCAGGCTCTCGAAATCGGGATAAATGATCTGAGGCAGGACACAGAAAAGCTGGAAAAGAATTCATCTCAAAAATTACGTCCTGGTTTTACGCAGATGCAGGAGGCTGTGCCATCTTCATTCGGGATGCTTTTCAGCACTTATAATGAAGCATTGTCCCGCGACTGGTGGAGAGTTTCGAAGTGCTTTGAACGGCTTAAACCTGTAAACCTCGGAGGAGGAGCTACCGGGACAGGAATGGCTGTTCCGAGATTCTTTATAATGCAGGTTGTTCCTGAGCTGCGTGAACTTACGGGACTTCCCCTCTCTCATAGTGATAACCTTTCCGATACTACATCGAATCTCGATAAATGGGTGGAGGTGAATGCCACACTGAAAGCCCTTGCCGTAAATCTTGAAAAGATGGCTTCCGATCTTCGTCTTCTTGCTTCGGATGTTGCAAAAGATAAAAGTATAATCATTCCGGAGAAACAGGTTGGCAGTTCCATAATGCCCGGGAAGATCAATCCTGTCATTCCCGAATTCATGATTTCCGCATCACATAAAGTCTATTCCAACGACATGCTGATAACTTCCCTTTGCGGCCAGGGATCTCTTGAGCTGAATGCTTATCTCCCGGTTATCGGGTATGCTGTTCTGGAAAGTATAAAGTTGCTGATTTCTTCGTGTAAAACGGCAAAAGAAAATCTGATAAACGGGATAAGTGTAAATGAAAGCTCAGGCTATAGTTCACTTATTCACAGCCCATCGGTGACAACCGCCCTCACTCCTCATATAGGTTATCATAAAGCATCTGAGCTGGCCAGGCTGATGAAAGAGAAAAAATATGATATTTTCGAAGCAAACAACATCCTTAAACTAATTGATGAAAACAGGCTGAAAGAGATCCTTCAGCCCGGGAATCTGCTAAAACTAGGATTCTCACTGGAAGATCTTAAAACCTGAGAGGGACTTCCTGCCTGAACAATCTTACTCCCTTTTCTGCTCTTCCATCCATTTCCTGACCCTCTCATGCTCTGCCTGATATTTTGATTCCATGTTCTGAAGGATTGCCTGGAACCGTTCTTCATTTCTTATGCTTTTGAAAAAGGGATCATGTTTCGCGAGACTTATCCACCCCAATGAATAAAATTTTTTCTTATTGAATTCATCAAGATACTGATATGCCTTTTCCTTCTCACTCATGAAAGCGTAAATTGCAGCCAGATCATAATGAGCTCCCTTATATTCTGCCATGTGCCTTTTCAGTTTAATGCTTTCCCGTGAATACCTGATCTGCTGGTTAAAAAAGTTCGTTGCCTCATTATATCTGCCCATTTTCCAGAAGGCGTAACCGACACGATGCGCCTGGTTCAGGTTTAGTTCACCTGATCTCCTAAATCTTCTAAGTAACTTATTTGCCTGCAAATATGCTTCTGTATTGTGCTCTGCCGATCCGTAGAAATAGGAGGTCTCAGGAAAATATGCTGAATCAACTTTGCCGGCTTCATTTGCAAGCCGTATGGCCTCTTCAAAATTTTCGAGACAGACCTCAATATTCGATAAATTAAAGAGATACAATCCTTTGTTTCCATCTATATCAAATGCCTCCTTATAACAGTTTCTTGTTTCGTCAATGAAGCCGACGTCCAGATAAGCCTGTCCCAATCCCCTCAGTAAATCGGGTTTGTATTCAGGCGGAGCCGTACTCACCGCTTTCTGATAAGAGTCTATTCCTCCTACATAATCGTTTACTAGTGATGTTAACAGGTAGCCCTTATACGCATGAGCATCAGAATAATCCGGATTTATTTCCAAGGACTTGTCATAATTAACCAACGCTTTCTCGATGTTACCTTTTTCAAAATTGCACCTGCCTATTATAAAATAAGCCTCATCCATTTGTCCATCAAAGGAAAGTGCAATATTGGCCAGAACTAAACAGGAATCAAGAAAATCCTCTTTAAAATAGGTTTCCCCATAATATCTTGCCAGATATAGTGAGGAAAGGTCAGAGTAGGCTCTGGCGAAAGATGAATCCAGTTCAAGTGCGGCCTTGTAAAAAGTTACAGCTTTGCCATAGATATTCAGATTGCGGGATTTCTGATATTCTTTCTGATATCCGCTGGCTTTGGTATACAAATCATAGGCTGTAAGATTTGCAGTCGGTATCCTGTCAATAAGTTCCTGTTCCTCTTTGGTTATTGTTGCGTTTAATTCCGAAGCTATGGTTTGCGCAACCTGGCTTTGAATTGTGAAAATGTCCCTCGTTTCGTATATCTCCCGCTCATACGATCCGGCCCAGATCTGCCTGTCGGCAGAACCTTCTATCAATTGGACCCTGAGCCGGAAAGTGTTGTCATATTTTTGCCCTCTTCCTTCCACGATATAATTCACGTTAAGTTCCCTTGCGATTTCGGGAATTGACCGGTCGGTGTTTCTGTATTGTTCAACTGACGTGCGGGAAACAACTCTGAGATCGTGTATTTTGCTGAGTTTGATAAAGATCTCATCCATTACCCCATCGATAAAATATTGATCAGACTGATTATTACTGAGGTTTTTAAATGGAAGGACTGCAATCGATTTTTCAGGATAAATTTCCGGATTAATGCTTTCACCGGCATTATGCTTTGCCGAAACAGAATATATCATGTAAACCAAAACCGCAAGCAGAAGGATACCTGACACCGCAATTACAAAGGTTTTGTATTTTGTTCTTTCTGGTAACTTTTCCGAAGTAACAGGTGAATGGGAGCTTTCTTTATGACCGTTTAAACTCTCCTTTTTGACTTTTCCCGGAGGATAACCGAAATATTCATGAAAACAGGTGCTGAAATAAGCAGGGCTGTTGAATCCGACCTTATATGCTACCTGGGAGGCTGTTACTTCTCCACTTTGCAGCAACTCCAAAGCCCTCTGCAAACGGATCTCCCGGATAAACTGGGTACCTGTTTTCTGATTGATTGAATGCAGTCTTCGATTCAGGCTGTAAATGCTCATACCTGATTCATGAGCAAGTTCCATCACCCCGAAATTTTCATTTTCAAGGTTAGCCAGGATTTTATCGGTCAGCTTCCTGATGAATGCCTGATCGACCGCAATGGGCTCTGCCATGAAAGATACTTCAAATTACCTGATCCCCAAGTAAAAGCGTCTGATATCGAAGTTCCTAAACATTTTTCATTCCTGCAAATTTTTTTTAAATCCCTGGGTCTAAATTTTAGAGATTTTAATATTTAACTCAAGTTGCCGGTTGCAGGTTTGCCCTGATGGTATGGCTGGTAAAACTGGTTACTTGTTTCTGTTAGCTGCCGATTAAAGAACACTATATGATCTGGTAATAAAAGCATCCTATATGTTTTAATTAACCATAATGCTCATTATAAATCAATTAGCGAATCAGGTCAATTAGAGGAATCACCGTATTAAAAGCCGTATTAAAATACGGTGATTTTTTATATGTCTGCATAATTAATCAGTCAGTCAGAAGTAAAATTCCGTAAAAATAGCAGGAAATCGCCATATGTTACATGGCAGAAGTGTTGAGAATCCTACCTCTAAATTTTTTTGCTAAATTTGCGGGAAATTTTGAAATGATGTCAAAGGGCAGGGAATCCAAACCTCATATTGGTATTTACGGCCGGAGGAATTACGGCAAGAGCAGTCTGATAAACTGCCTGGCCGGACAGGATATTGCCATTGTTTCGGAGCAGGCCGGTACAACAACCGATCCGGTTAAGAAGTCATTTGAAATTACCGGCTTTGGTCCGGTGATCCTGGTCGACACTGCCGGAATAGATGATTCCGGTGAACTCGGACAAAAAAGAGTTGACCGTACAATAGGTACTCTAGATATAATCGACCTTGCACTTCTGGTTGTAACAGAAAATTTCTGGGGCGACTTTGAAGATGATATTATTAAAAAGTTCCGCGATCGTGATGTACCTTTCATTGTAATCAACAACAAATCAGACCTTCGTGAACCAACAACAGGCTTCAGGGAAAAAGTCAAAAATCTGACAGGCAATGACCTTTTTGAGTTTTCTGCAGTTGACAGGCGCAATTACGAGGAACTGATAAAGCTTATTAAGGAAACGATTCCGGAATATTCATACAAAACCCCCGCTCTGCTTGGCGACCTGATAAATCAGGGTGATATAGTAATTCTTATTACTCCGATCGACGTCGAAGCACCCGAAGGCCGGCTAATCCTGCCACAGGTTCAGGCAATAAGGGATATTCTTGATAATGACGCTGTTGCCATTGTTCTCAAGGAGCGCGAAGTTGATGCTTTCCTTAAAAAGACAAAGATCAAACCTGCTCTGGCAGTTACCGATTCGCAGGTATTCGTAAAAGCAGATGCTTCCATCCCGTCCGACATTCCCCTCACGAGTTTCAGTATTCTGCTCGCCCGTTTTAAAGGCGATTTTGACAGCTACCTTAAGGGAACCCCAAAAATATCTGAACTCCAGGACGGCGACAGGGTTCTGCTCCTTGAATCATGTTCTCATCATGTGGCATGTGACGATATCGGCAGAACAAAGATCCCGAGATGGATCACCAAATTCACCGGCAAAAGAATTGAGTACGATGTTGTTGCAGGTCTGGATATTCTGCCCCGCCCGGTTACCGGTTATTCCCTTGTAATCCAGTGCGGAGGATGCATGATAACCAGAAAGCAGCTGCATAACAGGCTCCTTCCTGCAATCAGGGCCGGCATACCTGTTACCAACTATGGGATGGCAATAGCGTATGTTCAGGGAATTTACAACCGGGCAATTGCACCCTTTGTGAAAGAAATAAAAAATCAGGAAGCCTACCTCTAAAGTTAATTGACCTCTCCCTAAACCGAGTCCCGCTAAGCGGGATGAGCTCGCCGAAGGCAATCCCTCCCCCAAGTGGGAGGGACTTAAACAAAATCAGATACAATATCAGCTACAGAAATAAACATCCCCCGCTCTCCCGGGAGCGGGGGATAAGAGGGGGTGAGGTTAAAACCTGAAATAAATAAACGGCATAATTTCGGTGGTTTTCATCTGGTAAAGCATGACCGCTACCAGCAAAATAATCACCATTTGTGCTGCCAGCGGAATCTTTATGAAAAGACCCCTGTACGATTCCTTGAGCTTTTCAGGCAGAAAGTGAATCAGGTAACCGGCAGCTATAAGCGAAAACACGCCGGCATATGCCGGAAACAAGTTGCTGAAGGAGGCGGGCAGAAAGCTCTCAAAAATCTGTCTCAGGATGAGAACAACACTGTGCATATCAGGTGCCCTGAAAAAAATCCAGCAGAAACTGACAAACTGAAAAGTGAAAAAGACTGAAAGCGCCCGTACAAGCCGTTTTTTATTGGTCCTTTCACCAAAAATGAAAGTCATCAATTTGTTTATCGCCAGTCCGATCCCGTGCAAACCTCCCCAGATTACAAACCGAATGTTTGCTCCATGCCAGAGGCCTCCAAGCAGCATGGTGACCATGAGGTTGATGATTGTCCGGAATTTCCCTTTCCTGTTACCCCCGAGAGGAATATAAAGATAGTCCTTCAGCCAGCGCGACAGGGAAATATGCCACCTTTTCCAAAAGTCAGAAATACTTGAGGCTTTGTAAGGTGAATTAAAATTCACGGGTAGCCTGAAACCCAGAATTAATGCAAGCCCGATTGCAATATCAGTATAACCTGAAAAATCACAATAAATTTGCAATCCGTAACCGTAAACAGCCATCAGATTTTCAAATCCAGAATAGGCTGTTGGCATATCAAATATCCTGTCAATAAAATTAACTGCTATAAAATCCGATATGATGATCTTCTTTATCAATCCTTTTGAGATCAGGAACAATGCATGGCTGAATTCCCTGTTTGTTAACTGAAACTCCTTGTAAATCTGCGGAATGAATTCAGAGGCCCTTACAATCGGTCCGGCTACCAGCTGAGGAAAAAATGAAACATAAAATCCGAAATCAAGAATATTCCTGACAGGTTCAAGCTTCCGCCTGTAAACATCGATGGTGTAGCTTAATGACTGAAAGGTAAAAAAGGAAATCCCGACAGGAAGCACAATGCTGCTTATATCAAAGCTTGTTCCAAGGAAGCTGTTTGAAAACGCCTGGAGAAAATCCCTGACAACAAAGTGAGTACCAAGAATATCGTTTATCGTATGTATGAAGAAGCCGGTATATTTAAAGTATGCAAGTATTCCGATATTGGAGATGATACTTAAAATGATAAAGGTCCTCCTCGCCAGTCTCGTTTTTGAGAGGTGAATCAAAAGACCGCAGGAAAAATCAATTACCGTGACAACGATCAGGAGGATAAGAAATAGCCCTCCCGTTTTGTAATAAAAGAACAGACTTACAAGCAACAGGTATAAATTCCTTATAAATAATCTTTTATAGACAAGGCTGAATCCTGCGAGCACAAACAGGAAAAAGATCCAGAATGCGGGTGTGGAAAATATGAAAGGCTTATCAGGGTTGTACCTGAAAATACCTGTGATCAACGATTTAAAATAGCTTTGTTTTTCAATACCCGGCGCCGGACCGGTAACAGGCTCCTTTTGCGATACAGCAATGTCATTACGTGAAACAGCGGGTACCATTGGATTCAAAGAATCAGTAACCCGGCACAGAAAAAAGATCCGATATCATCATCCTTGCAAGGGTATCTGCTCCCTGGTCGGTAAGATGGACATAATCCTTTTTCGCGAGGGGCGGGTTCATTCCGAACCATTTGATAATTGAGGAGGGGCCACCCATTGCTTTCATGGCATCCCAGAACAGTGCCCCGGACTCAAGGGAAGCCTTTTTCTGAGCGTTAATGATTTCCGGGATATTCGGATAGGACTTTATATTATTCTCTTCCTCAAATGCCATATCCGTAAGACCTACGACCATGAAGCCAGTTCCAGGAGAGATCTCTTTCAGTAATGCGAGCTGTCGCTGCAACCCCATTTCATAATATGAATAATCCCTCCTTACATTCTTAACTATGTTCAGGCCATAATGAAGTACAACCAGGTCGGGCGAGAGAAACCGGTATGCTTCCCTGAGATCCTCTTTATCTACCATTGTAAATTCCAGTCCGGCACTTCCCCGCTGGGGAATGTTATCAACTATAACACCTGACTTGCTTTCGATGCTGATCCCGTAAATGTCCGGACTCACCTTGCCTGAGAAATCGATAAGTACATTCCTGGAATTGTAAAGGGGACATACAAACTCATTAAGTTCTTTGCTGATTTTTAGTGTGTCGGTCACTATAGAAAATTTATCTGCCCTGACTTCTATGGTTACATTGTCTTGTGTATTCCTGTAAAGAATCTTCAGGAAATCGTATTTAGAGGTTGTGCTGTCAGCAAATATTGAGGGAATAATCCTGATCCACGATTTGACGTTAGTGGAAGATCTTTCGCCTTCAGGCATATACCTGCAAAAGGCCATGAATGGACCAAGAGCATTATGGGCTATTCCCCCGTTCCTGAATGAAAGATAATTATACCTCTTCCAGTTTGATGATGCCCTGATATAAACTGATTTAGTATATGTTACAGGCATTACAGGAAGGAACAGGCCGGGTCCTGTCCCGCCGCGGATCTTTCTGAGGGAGTAACGGAGATAAGAAGTTATCCGGTCGCCTTCAATCTGTGAATCACCATAATACATGATTCTTACAGGTCCCTTTGAATATTTCAGGGAATCGAGAAATACTTTAAGGGGATCTGAAGGTGAGGTGACGGCAGGAGCAGAGTAAGAGCCAGGTACATTACTCTTTTCCGGAACAGTCGAAGACAAAGTGTCATTGCTACGGAAGCCGGATTCATTTATCCTGCCAGCATTCTTCCTGAGCAGGCCCGGGACCAGTTCTGAGGGGATAAGACTTTCAGCTGACGGCAGATTAAGATCCCAGGGCAAAATATAAGAAAGGCCTGCAAAAACGACCAGTAAAATTAGTAGCAGTAAAAATGACCTGAAAGGGCGCATCTTTTAAAAAGAGATCAGCTCTTCTTCTTTATTTTAAGTACTTGTCCTACCTTTATTTTAGATGGATCGGATATATTGTTTAATGAAAGAACATCAGTAGTACTTACATTATCGAACATTTTTACTATATCCCAGATGGTGTCTCCGTAACGAACAGTGTAGGTGATATACTCTCCGGCCGGTACAGGATCAGCAGCAAATGCAATAGGGATGGAAGGTACGGTCTTACCGATCATTTGCTGTTTCTCAGCGAAAGTCATAGTGTTGATACTTGCATAATAATCTGATCTTGAGGGATCAACAAAAATAGCAAGCTTCTGGCCGACCCGAATAGTATTTCTGTAGATATTGTTCCAATACCTAAGATCGGACAATCCTACTCTGAACCATTCCGAGATGAAGCCAAGGTTATCGCCGTCTTTTACCGTATAGACAATCTTTGCTTTTCCCTTTACATCAGGAGGCAGATAGGTTGAATGGGAGGGATTTGCCGTGAGGTTTATCCTTGAGAGGTACAAGTCGGGTTTGTAATTCCTGATGGTATCAGTAAGGTCAATAAAATCACCAAGATGGCTCATCGGCAATGTCAGTGACATTGGCCTGGTTGAGCCAGGAACGAGTCCTGACCGGTACTGTGGATTTAGCGCCCTGAGTTCCCCCAGCGGAATACCCATGACTTCCGAGATCTGGTTAAGGTGTATGTCTTTGCTGACCATTATGGTATCGGTCGAAACAGGTATGTTAAGAGGAAGGGGCCTTATATTATGATCCGCAAAGTAATTCACAGCGTAAACAGCTGCAACATACTGGGGAATGTATCCCCTTGTTTCCCTTGGAAGTCTGTAATAAATATCCCAGTAATCCTTTTTGTTTCCTGAACGGCGTATAGCTTTATTTACATTTCCGGGACCGCAGTTATAGGCAGCGATGACCAGAATCCAGTCGTTATAAATATTGTACAGATCCTTAATATATTTTGCGGCAGCGTGAGTTGCTTTTACAGGGTCTCTCCTTTCATCAACAAGCGAGTTGATTGTAAGTCCGTACATCCTCCCCGTGCTGTACATAAACTGCCATAAGCCTGTAGCTCCGACTCTTGACACTGCATTTACATTAAGGGCAGATTCAATGATTGCCATATATTTAAGTTCGTCGGGAAGCTTGTATGAATCAAAAATATCCTCGATAAGCGGAAAATAGTAATTCATCAGACCGAGAACAGCGCTGAATTTATCTCTTTGTCTTACTGTATAGACATGGATGTGATTCCTTATTACGCTGTTGTAGGGAAGCTTAATTATTGAATTTATTTTACTTATCCTTTCTTTATATATTGAATCGGAGAATTCCCTTCCGGTGGAATCATTCCTGAACTCTTCAGGAAAATCCTTCATCGCCATTCTTACATACCAGCTGTTGACAAGGCTGTCGAGATCTTGAGTTATTTTTTCAGCATAAATTTCTGATTTTAGGATTATCGTATCATTTATGTCTGAGGCTTTAACAATTATGCCTGCCAGAAAAAATATTCCGAGGACAAGTTTAAATTTCATCATTCAGATTTTCATTAAAACGTATAAATCACACTTATATTTAGTCCTGCTCCAATAACTCCGGGAACAGGTTGCTGCAAAGGCGAAATTGCAAGATCAAGATTCTTGCTTACATCAAAGTTAAAAAGGCTTGCATCCACATTTGCGTCAAGAACTGTAATTAGATACCATGCTGCGATCCCAATATAGGAAAGATCGCGGTATTTTTTATAATAGTCGACCGATTTCAGAAGATTATCCTCCACCCAGGACGTATTTGAAGGAATAGCTGAATCAGGATAAAGAACAGGATCATATGTTGAAGGTTCAGCCCATTTTATTAGCGAAATATAACTGTTAGTCTCCGGGATCTTGTCAGTGAAATCCTGATATGCTTTCATCATCTGGTTATAGTGTGAGGTATTAAAGCTCACGCTGTATACAAGTCCTCCAAACCCGGCATAAACAAATGGTACTTTCCAGTATTTCCTGTTATATAGCTGGCCAAGACCGGGAAATGCTACGGCAAGCATTGTGGCTTTCAGCGGTTCTGCTTTAAAAACCCGTTTAGAGAATTTGGGAACAGAAATTGTGTCCTGCGCTAAAATGTCATGAGACAGGCACAACACTAAAATGATGAGAATAAATATTATTTCCTGAACTTTTCTCAAATCTAAAGCCGGATTTTAGCCGATACCAAACCATTCCGGCGCGTCAAATATAATTATTTTCAGAAGTTAAGACGGTCAAAGATTCCCAAAATGCGTTCCATCTCCTCGGGATTTTCAAAAGGAATCACGATTTTCCCTTTACCCTGTTCATTGATCCTGAAATTGACCTTTGTTGAAAATATGCGGTTAAGATGATCAGAAAGCTGCATAAAATCATCATTAAGCTTCTTCTTTCTTTCCTTTATTTCAGGATCCTGTATTTTGGCAGACTGCAGGTTTCTCACCAGATCTTCAGCCTGCCGGACGGAAAGGTCGCCATCAATTATATTGTAATAGACCTGCATCTGGGTTTTCGGGTTTTCTATATTGATAAGGGTCCGTGCATGTCCCATCATCAGGTGTTTATTCCTTATCCCGAGCTGAATTTCTGCAGGGAGGCGCAACAGACGCACATAATTGGCTATTGTTGAGCGTTGCTTGCCCACCCTGTCGCTAAGTTGTTCCTGTGTCAGCTTGCATTCTTCGATAAGCCTCTGAAAACTTATTGCTACCTCAATGGGATCAAGATCCTCACGCTGAATATTCTCCACAAGGGCAAGTTCCAGCATCGCCTGATCATCTGCTGTTCTGATGTACGCTGGTACGTGCGTGAGCCCTGCCAGACGGGCAGCCCTCAGGCGTCTTTCTCCTGCAATGAGCTGATATCTGCCATTTTCTGTTTCCCGTACGGTAAGCGGCTGAACAATGCCCAGTTTTCTTATTGAGGCAGCCAGTTCTTCAAGAGCCTGTTCGTCAAAATGGGTCCTTGGCTGAAACGGATTTCCGTCAATGGAATCCAGTGAGATATCGAGATTAGCTTCGACTTTCCTTTCCAGAATCTCTTTCTCCACACCATCGATCAGCGCTCCGAGCCCTTTTCCCAATACATTTTTCTTTGTCATGATCAATTCTGTTAAAAGTAAGCTTTAAATATCCCGGAGCTTTATTTACTGACGGGCTCATGTTTCTCAATAAGTTCTCTGGCCAGGTTCAGGTAATTGACCGAACCTCTTGAATCCGCATCATAAAGTATTGCAGGCTGTCCGAAACTTGGTGCCTCCGAAAGCTTGACATTTCTCTGTATTATGGTCCTGAAGACCATTTCCTGGAAATGCTTGTTGACCTCTTCGGCTACCTGATTTGACAATCTGAGCCGTGAATCGTACATGGTCAGGAGAAATCCTTCGATCTCAAGCTCAGTATTCAGATTATTCTGGATTATTTTTATAGTATTAAGAAGTTTCCCGAGGCCTTCAAGGGCAAAATATTCGCATTGAACCGGTATAATAACAGAATTCGCTGCTGTCAATGCATTAACAGTAAGAAGGCCGAGCGACGGTGAACAATCAATAATAACATAATCGAAATCTCCGGCTATTTTGGCAAGGATCTTCTTAAGTGTTTTTTCCCTCTCCGGCCTGTCAAGCATTTCAATCTCAGCGCCAACCAGGTCAATGTTTGAAGGCAGTATTGAAAGATGCTCAACTCCCGTTTCGAGCATCGCATCTGCAGGTTCTTTACCGTCAATAAGGCAATCGTAAATTGTGCATTTTATTTGCCGGAAATCAATACCTATCCCCGATGTTGAATTAGCCTGGGGATCAGCATCCACTATTATTACCTTCTTCTCAAGAGCCGCCAGACTTGCTGCCAGGTTTATTGCAGTCGTTGTTTTGCCTACCCCTCCCTTCTGATTCGCTATTGCAATTATCCTTCCCATAAAATTTTTCGGATTATCAGGTTATTGTTTTGAGCTTCAAATTTACGATTAATGTAATTTAGCATCCGGCCGGAAATAATGTAATTGTAAACATTTCTTTCACGGTTTTCAACATGTTATTAACATGAGAAAAGTCTAGAAATCGCTGTATAATATTGATTATATGGAACTTATCTCTTGTATTGCCTGACGGTTAATAAGTAGTGAAAGGAACGAATGGATATTGAAAAATTGTCACTGCCGGAGGTGTCGGGGAATCGCCAGGGGTTACACCTGCCGGATTCAGCATTATCCCCTCAGCCGTTAATATTGTCTACGGAAACAGGATTACTTCGTGACCTTTATCTCATAAAGCTTTGGCCACCTTTTGCCGGTCACAAAGATCCTCCCGCCTTCCGGATCGTAAGCGATTCCGTTAAGAACATCTGCCCCGGTCTCCTCTCTCTTTGATTGCGGGAACAGGGCTGAAAGGTCGATGTACGAATTCACTTTTCCGCTCACCGGATCTATTCTCGCAATTTGGTCAGTCTGCCAGATATTGGCCCATATCTCACCGTTTATGTATTCCAGTTCATTCAGCTGGTCAACCTTCTTTTCATTATCATAAACCTCGGTTCGCGAGGCTACAGTAAACATTTCAGGTTCAAAGAAATACAGGATATTTGTGCCATCGCTCATCACAATCCTGTTATTATCTGTTGTCAATCCCCAACCCTCTGTCTGATAATAAATCCTGTTTATCACGCTGAAGGTTTCTTTTTCATACACGAATCCCACCTTGTTTCTCCAGGTGACCTGGTAAATCCTGTTTTTATAAAGAGTGATGCCTTCGCCGAAAAGTGATGACTCCAGGTTGTGCTGTCTCAGCACTTTACCAGTTTCAAGCTCTACTTCCCTGAGGCTTGACCCGGCTTCCTGCCCGGTGCCTTCATACAGTTTTCCGCCATCATAGAAAAGTCCCTGAGTGAATGCTTCGCTGTCGTGCGGATAGGTATGTAAAACTTTGTAGTAATACGTTTCGGGAATAACATCCGAATAAATTATGACGAAACGGGTTATGGTTTGAATTTTATCTTTGCTGAATGCAACGGCTTTGACAGATTTTCTCCCGGTTGTACCAGTAAATTCAGAGGGAATTGAATATTCCCAGGGAGCTGATTTAAGATCTGCAGCTGCCAATCCATCAAAGTATATTTTGATTGAATCAACGGGCTTGTCACCTTTCTCAGAAGCGATAACAACTTTTATCCGGTCCTTAAGTTTAAATCCGGAATCGTCAGCCGGTGATACCATTTTCACAAATACCGGTGATTTATCTTCATTCCCTGAAGAGATTTTTCCGGTTACAGGTTCCCTGCCCTTCCCCGGACTGTTGGAGCAGGATATGACCCAGATCAGCTGAAGAATTAAAGTGGAGAGGAGAAAATACCTGGAATATTTTTTACTCATTTTGTTTTTCTCTCTTGCCGAAGAGGCGTCTTATACTATTTTTTCTTGCGGCAGCAATTTGCTTTTCCATTTCCTGCTGATGAAGGTCAAAGGGTACAAGCATCTGCCATATTTCGCTCCAGCCCGGAAATCCTCCGATATTCTTGTCATCAATATAAATATCCGCATCTATCTTCCGGCTTACAGTATCATCAAATATCTCCTCAGGGTAGTTTTTGTTAACCGCGTAAAATTCGATTCCATTTTTCCTGCAAAATTCAACCGCCTCATCAAGTTCCTTGCCTGTTCTGAAAGTCCATAGAATCAGCCGGACACCCAGTTTATCAAGCTCTTTGAGGGTTTGGAACGCGAACAGCTTTTCCTTCCCGATTCCGGGAAATTCGTGCTCGACAATGGTTCCATCAAAATCTACAGCAATTCTAATGTTTTTAAAATTTATCATCCAGACAGTATAATTTTGTACAAATCTAATAAAAAAGACAAATTGACAAGTATTGACAATTTCGGGGAAATTATCATAAATTTGAAAACCTTCCTGAAGCGCACATAATTTGACCGAAATGAAACACATTCCTAATTTAATAACTTCACTTAACCTGGCTGCAGGATTTGTCGCAATCATCTTTGCTGCAAACGGTAATCTTGCGGCAGCCTCATGGCTCATTGTGACAGCAATGATTTTTGATTTCTGCGACGGGTTCGCAGCAAGATTATTGAATGCCTACTCCGAGACCGGCAAGGAACTTGATTCACTTGCAGATATTGTAAGTTTCGGTGTTGCACCCGCGCTGATAATCTATAAGCTTATAAACAATTCATTTACACCGGTCTTACCTGATTCACAATCAGAGTCTTCAGAAACAGTCAGGGCATTTTTCTGTTATGTCCCGGTAATAATGCCGGTGTGTGCAGCTCTCCGCCTGGCAAAATTCAATACCGATTCGACCCAGACGGTATCATTCAAGGGATTACCCACTCCGGCCAATGCAATAGCAGTGATTTCATTGGTCATAGCCGCAAAATATTCTTCGCTGCCTTTGTTGCAGTCATTTATAGAGTCACCGGTAATCCTTGTTATTTATACAATTGTTCTGTCTGTGTTAATGGTAACTAACCTTCCTTTGTTGTCGCTCAAAGTCAAGAATCTGAAGTTCAGGGGAAATGAAGGAAGATATGTCCTTATCGGGCTTGTGCTTGTTTCGTTTGCTCTCGTTGGATTCGCAATGGCACCTCTTATAATCCCGTTTTATATAATTGCTTCGTTGACAGAGAGGGCTTTCTCAAATTAAAGGTTTTAGTCTTTAATTTTCTTCGTCCTTTGCAGGAAATCTCTTTTCGTAGTAATTCAAAGCTGCTTTGATTATGAACCAGCAGATGATTATAAATGCCGGCCACAAGAGGAAATAAAGGAGTTCTGATATATACATATCGATTTTTTGTTTATTAGGTTTCATTGTAACCCATTGCTGATCCCCACGCTCCACTCAGTCGGCGCCTTGATGCAATCCCGCCACCGGCGGATTTTTTGCGCTCGTCCTCTCCCGAGGGCCCAGCTTAATGCCTTTCATTCACAATATAGGGCAACGACAATAACACATAATACAATTCATGCCATTTTGCCTTTAAGCCTTTTAGGCTTAAAGCCGTCAGTACACATGTTCCGACTTCATTTCATCTTCCGTGATCCTTTTTTTATTTATCAGTTTCCAGGCGTACCAGATATATCCGAACACAAGCGGAACTATAAATGAAACGTACATCATTGTTGTCAGTGTGAACTGACTTGATGATGCATTTTCAATTGTAAGTGAGCTGTTAAGATCGAAGGATGACGGATAAAATGCCGTTCCATTAAAGCCGGATATGAAGAACAAAGCTATTACTGCAAGCACTGTGCCTGTACCTGAAAACCAGATCCCTTTCCGGTTCTCCCTGAACAATGCAACAAAAATACCGTATAACACACCCACCACACCAGCCGCAAAAAGGATCAGCACCAGCGGCATCTGAATAAGGTTATGCAGGTACTTGTATTTTTCCATAGAGACAAGGCCAGTTTCCCCGTCATAAGCAAATCCTTGTGACAGGAACAGGCTGACAATGAAGAACAAAAAGAAAACAAGAAATGTAATTGAGTTCATAATCAATTTCCTTCGTGATGATCCGATCAATGCCGGGTTATCAACCGAATTGATTATGTAAAGGAGCCCGTTGGTCCTTGCAAGAAAAAGTACTGCGAGACCCAGGGCAAGATTCCGCCCGTCAGGAAGTGCTTCGAGTCCGTGCCATTGTGTGGCCCACCTGACCTGATTCATATCATTGAGGCTGAATTGTGATCCTGTAAAAAAGGTGGCGACAGCAACACCGATAAGAAATGGTCCGATGGAACCGTTAAGAAAGAGAAAGATATCAAAGGTCTTCTGGCCGTAAATATTGGCAGGTTTTGACCTGTATTCATAAGCAATTGCCTGGATGATAAAGCTGAAAAGTATTGCCATCCAGACCCAGTATGCACCACCGAAACTCACAGAATAAAAAAGCGGGAATGAAGCGAAGAATGCTCCTCCGAAAGTTACAAGGGTTGTAAAAGTAAATTCCCACTTTCTGCCAAGACTATTTGCCAGTATTGTTTTTTCCGCATCGTTCCGCGGAAGTGAGAAGATCATTGATTGTCCGCCCTGAACGAACATCAGGAAAACCAGAATTCCTGCCAGAAGGGATATTATTACCCACCAGTAATGCTGCAAAAACAGGTACGAAATCATTGTTGTCATGTTTAATTCCTCCTAATGTCTGGGTCCCAGTTTGATTTGTTTAATCATAATAGAAATTTCTGCAACAAGCAAAACAGTGAAGAGAACCGCAAAGAGGATGAAAGTTGTGATAACTGATCCTGTCCCGATCTGAGATACTCCAATTGAAACCGGCATCAGATCCTGAATTATCCATGGATGTCGGCCCATTTCCGTCAGAATCCATCCTATCTCACCCGCAACATAAGGTAAAAGTATTGAACAAAGAACAACCCATAGAAACCATCTTTGTTTTGTCAGAGTTCCCCTGAACAGATAATAAAGTGCCAGAACGAAAAGAAGTATGAAATAAAATCCGAGTATCACCATAAGATGGAAAGTATAAAAAGTCAGTTTTACATTTGGAATTACATCTTCCGGTTTATCAATGGATGCATAGCCAAAATACCTGAAATAGTTGTCTATAAAAGTTTTATCACGGAACATGCCTGTAATTCCCTTTGCTTTTTCAACTTCATTGGTGAGTTTTGCAGTTTTATACTCGGCAATAAGATTCCTGGCAGTTCTGCCTTTTTCCATCTTTTCAGGAACTGATAAGATTCCCATCGGGGCATTCCCCTTTACCAGATCGCTAATGCCTGGAATAAAAGTGTTTCTGTCGACTCCGGTCATCAGCGAAAGAAGGCCCGGTATTTCTATTTTGAACGCAAAATCATTTATCCTCTTTTCTCCGATTTTCCTGTCCGATTCCTTTAAAACTCCGAAAACCACAAGTCCCGGATTCTTTTTTCCGTCATAAAGCGCTTCCATAGAGGCAAATTTGACAGGCTGGACTTTGGAAACTATTTTCGCAGAAAGGTCCCCGGTATATGCCACAAGCAGGGAGGACAACAACCCGAATATTCCGGCAATAAGAATACTTCTTTTTGCCAGGAATTCTTCCCTTTTGCGAAGAAGATACCATGCACTGATCCCAAGGACGAACATTGAACCCAGAAGGAATCCCGAAAAAATTGTATGAAGGAAATCATATACTGCTATTTTATTAAAAAGCACTTCCCAGAAACTGACCATTTCATTCCTTGCTGTTTCCGGATTGAACACCATTCCGACAGGATATTGCATCCATCCGTTTGCCACAATGATCCATAAGGCTGAAAGGCTTGCTCCAACCGCAACAAGCCATGAAGAAACAAGATGGAATTTCCTGCTGACCTTATTCCAGCCAAAGAACATTACAGCGATGAAAGTGGATTCAAGGAAAAAAGCAAGTATTCCTTCAACAGCCAGAGGTGCTCCGAATATGTCGCCGACAAACCAGGAATAATTCGACCAGTTGGTTCCGAATTCAAACTCAAGAATTATTCCTGTTGCAACACCAATGGCAAAATTAATACCGAAAAGTGTCATCCAGAACCGGGTAATTCGTTTCCATTGTTCATTGCCTGTTTTTACATAAACTGTCTCCATTATCGCAATTATAAATGAGAGACCGAGCGTCAGTGGCACAAACAGCCAGTGGTATATGGCTGTGAGGGCAAACTGTGCCCTGGACCAGTTCACCAGGGACAAATCGAGATTTTCAATCATAGGTCTACTTTGAATTTATTAATCGTTCCAGGACATATTCACTTCGCTGGTGGTCAGTATTGTATTTTCCCTTAAGAAAATCGTGGAAAAAGAAGATCCGAAGGATAAAGAATATTACAAAGAGCTTGATCAAAATTATTATCCAGACACGTTTTCCCCACCATGACATTGTCCTGAAACCGTCATAATAAAAACGGAATAACCTGGTCATTGCAGAAAACACCGAATTCATAACTAACAACTAATCAGGTTTTACTTTTTTCCGTATTCTTCTTTTCGTTGTTTTAATATCAGATGCCGGCACCAGATCACTGGTCTTTATTACAGGAATTACGTCGTCCCTCACCAGGACTTCCTTCTGAGAGACTGGAGGTTATTTTCTGGACTGCCTTAAATCCGTAAAAGAATTCCCTGGCAAAAACTCTCAACACAGTATATGCCGGAATGCCAAGGATCATGCCCGGAATTCCGGCTGCAAATCCTGAGGCAAGCACCACAATAAAAATCTCAAGCGGATGGGCTTTTACGCTGTTGGAAAATATTACCGGTTGAAATACAACGTTATCAATGGTATGCGTAATTGCCTCTACGATAATCATATAATAAATCAAAGGAACCACAACAGTAGAAAAATCCTGGTTAATATGTGAGGCAACCCCCATAATTATCGCAATAAACAATCCAAGCCACGGACCCACATACGGAATAACGTTAATTATGCCAAGGATAAGCCCCATGACAAGAGCCTGTTGAAATTCGATCCCGACAATGGTCATACCAATATCAATCAGGATCATGATACATGTGCTCTGGATAACGATACCGATAAAGTACCTGGTGAGAAGATTCTTGATGGAATTCAAAGCCCTTGTAACATTGTCAACGTATTTGTCAGGTATCCATATCAGGATCGATTCATAAAACAAATGCTGGTCCTTAAGGAAGAAAAACGTTATAAATGTTATTGAAAATATGGCAACAACGATATTCCCTGTTATGCTGATAAGCGATCCCATAATATTCTGGACCATCTCAATGTTCAGGACACCCGTTATTTTTGAAGCAAGATAATCCTTAAGGGACAACTGATTTGAGATATTCGGATTAATGCTGCTGAAGATTTTTTCAATTTTGTTGATGGGACCTTCAATGATCTGGACAATTTTTCCGCTGTCGATTGCAGACAAATAGTTGATCTGCCTGGTTACCAGAGGTACAAAAATCACCAGGAACAGTATAATGAATCCCCAGATTATAAGTAGAGTAAACAGGGCACTCAAAGCTCTCGGTAGTGCTAACCTGCCAATTTTAAACCTGCAGAACAGATCTACGAGTGGCCGCCCCATGATTGACAGTACGCCTGAAACCAGGATGTAAACCACAATATTCCTGAAATACCACAGAGCCAGCAGGAACAGTAAAATGCCGATTACTATCAAAATATTCCTTAATGTGGATTTCATCAAAAAGGTGTTTCTATTTACAAACCTACTCAGAATTTTCGTAATTGCCTAACATAAGTTAAACTGCAAAACTGCCATTTTGTCTATCAAA
Source organism: uncultured Bacteroidales bacterium (assembly GCA_963831935.1). GTDB lineage: Bacteria > Bacteroidota > Bacteroidia > Bacteroidales > VadinHA17 > LD21. The sequence continues at coordinate 447,294 of CAWHSH010000004.1, read as the reverse complement.
AAGTCAGTATTTATGCCATATTGACAGCTATTTGGCTTTGGAACACAATTTGAAATTCTGAGGGTGTAAATAATAAAATATGTTAAACTTAAAATAATGGAGGACAAAGCTATGTTACCAACAATTGCTACAAGAAGTTTTAGACCGTTTTACATGCCCAGTTTTTTTGATGATGATTTTTTCCCGGTATTGACAGGCAGATCCAGCTCAATGCCAGCAGTAAATGTAAGGGAAGATGAAAAGAGCTTTATGCTCGAACTGGCGGTGCCCGGTATTGATAAGAAAGAACTCAAGATTGATATAAATGAGGATCTTCTTACCATTGCATCGGAATCAAAAAATGAATCTGAGGAAAGCAAAGACGGTTATAAGAGAAAAGAATTCAGCTATTCGTCTTTCTGCAGAAGTTTTCAGATCCCTGAAAATGTAAACAAGGAAAAGATTGAAGCTAATTACAAGGATGGAATTCTGAATGTCACCCTTCCGAAAGTCGAAGAAGAAAAGAACAGGATTTCGCGACAGGTTAAGATATCATAATCTTAAAAAATCCCGGTTAATTGCCGGGATTTTTTATTTCAGAATATGCTTCAACAGTTATCCTGGCAAACCGCCTTCCAAAATCAATAAGTGAATCCTTCTTTGAGGATCCGGGTAAAAATTTGAATCCGGCGGTCTCATCAAATACTTTCAGTTTTAGATTTCGCAGGTTCTCGGCAATAATTTTAGGAGCCTCACCGCTCCAGCCAAACGATCCGAAAGCACCTGCCGGTTTTCCCTTATCCCTGATGGGATTTATAAGGGCAAAAAGTTTATATACCGGTAATAATGTGTTTTGATTAATGGTGGGTGAACCTACAAGGATTGCATCTGCTTCAGTGAGTTTTGCATCAAGTTCAGCAAGCGGAATATTCTCAATATCCAGCATCTCCGACTTAAGGTTTTCTGTTTCAAGGATGCCTGAGGTAATGTACTCTGCAGCCAGTTTTGTATAACCATAAGCTGAAACATAGACTATAAGGATTTTCCTGAATTTCTTCACTGAACTCATTTCGAGATACCGGGCGGCATATCCGGCAGTCAGTTCTACAATTTCCTTAAGGTTTTCCCTGTGTACAGGGCCATGTCCCGGGCAAATGAGATTTATCCCGAGAGGCTTTATCTTTTCAATTGCTTTTATCATGAATCTGCTGAACGGCCTCAGTATCACATCGAAATAGTATTTATATGCCTTGAGGTATTCAGGAGAAAGGTTACTGTACATTTCCTCGTTGCAGTAATGTGCTCCGAACGAATCGCATGTGAAAAGGATCTTTTCCTCTTCGAGATAGGTGTAAATTGAATCGGGCCAGTGCAAATTAGGTGCCGAGATAAATCTCAGTGTCTTATTTCCCAGATCGAGAGTGTCACCGTCCTTTACCACAAGCGATTTGAACGGTGCATTAACCATATCTTCGAGGTATCTTATAGCACTGCCGCTGCCGACAACGGTGGCCAGGGGAGCAATTTCCAGAAGAAGCCGCAGACTACCTGAATGGTCCGGCTCCGTATGATCAAGTATAATGTATTGAATTTCACCGGGATCAGTTACTGATTTAAGTTTTTTCAGGTAGATATCACTGAATTTTTCCTTGGCGACTTCAATAACAGCCTTTTTGCCGGCATTAATAAAGTAGGAATTGTAAGTCGTTCCGAATTCAGTAGTCATGACGATATCAAAGGTCCGGATATCGTAGTCGAGCACACCGATCCATTTTACATCATTTGCAATATCGATAATCCTGTCATCAGTTCTTTTCATGTGAAATCAGTTTTTCAGATCTTGGCAATAATGCTTTTGTTGGCCTTTACCTGCTGCAGGATTGGCACTTCAATCTCAGTGCCAAGGGGGAGGAAGATATCCACGCGTGATCCGAATTTGATAAATCCCAGTTCTTCACCCTGAATAACTTTCTGATCCTTTTTTGCATAAGTCACTATCCTGCGGGCAATTGCACCGGCGATCTGACGTATCAGGATCTCAGATCCTCCTTCAGTCTCAATAACTATGGAGCTTCGTTCATTCAGTTCGGAAGATTTAGGATGCCATGCCACTTTGTAATGCCCCGAATTATAACTGACATATTTGATCTGGCCGGAAACCGGATACCTGTTGCTATGCATGTTAAACGGAGACATAAAAATTGAAATCTGCAGCCGCATATCCTTAAAATACTCATTCTCAAGAGTCTCTTCAATTACTACCACTTTACCGTCAGCAGGTGCATAAATCAATCCGGGGTCGGGTTCCAGTTTTCTTGCAGGAAGGCGGAAGAAGAAAAGAATAAATACGTACATTAACAGTGTGATAATAAGGAAAGTCCATTTCACAAGAGTGTTCCCTGACCATATAATGTCAACTAAAACATTCATTATCAGCAAAATCATAAAACCTATCGCCAGAATTTTATAACCTTCCTCTATGTATGCTCATTCCCAAAAAATTTGTACAAAACTAATTAAGACTTCTCAATCATCCAAAAAGTGAAATAAAAAGATACACCAAGAGGGAATGAAACGAAAGTACTGTCAAACCGGTCAAGGAATCCTCCATGTCCGGGCATTACAGATCCGGAGTCCTTCACTCCCATGCTCCTTTTTAGCATCGACTCAATAAGGTCGCCGAAAGTTCCTGCTATTGAGATTATAACTGCTGTCAATACCCACCCAGTGGTATTCAGTACACCGAGCCATCCGGAAAGAAGCCAGGCGCAAGAACAGCAATCACTAAGCCACCAAAAAAACCTTCCCATGATTTTTTTGGTGAGATCCTTTCCAAGAGCCTGTGTTTTCCCAGTGTAACCCCAATAAGGTAGGCACCTGTATCATTTGCCCATAAAAGCAGAAAAAAGCCTACAATAATTCCCGGGGAAAATACATGTTGTGCCATGCGGGACCAATGAACCGAGGCCGGTTCTTGAAAATGCTGAAAAAGGGAACAATGACAGGGGAAAAGCAATATACAGTACAGCAAAAAACGTATGTGCCAGTGAATCAAAAGGCTTATCCTGCTTCCTGTACAGCTCTGATATCATAATGACAGAGCATCAGCGGGAGCATAATCAGGTAGTATTCCTTCGACAATAAATCCGGCAGCTACGAGTGTTGATATAACATAAAGGGCTGTTCCTGCAATAAGGCCTGCAATCATCTGTGGACGGGTCCCCGAATTCCTGAGCATTTTATAATACTCATACTGGGCACCGGCAAGTATAATCAAGACCTGTGATAAAGAATGACAACGGATGCAGCCAGAAACCTCCCAGAATAAAAATTACTATCCAGACCGCGGTAAGGGTCCGTCCTGTAGAAATTGCTCAAATTATTTACTTTTAGGTTTTCTCCTCCGGCTTGGAATTCTTCTTCAGCGTCTTTTTCAGAGTTTTTCTTCTTTTTTTCAGAAGCTGGTACCAGTTTCAGGATTAATTGTTCTTCGGCTACCGGATGATGAACATTACCATCGACTAAGTTTTTCCCTGGTTCTGGTGTTTTTCAGCGGCTTCCTTTTCTTCCTTAATAATATCTGCCTTTCTTCTTCCCGAAAATTCTTTCGAGATCTTCACTGAAAATCACTTCCTTTTCAAGAAGCAATTCAGCAAGCTCAACCAATCCTTTCATATTGCTTTTTAAGACTTCCTGAGCCCTCTGGTATGATTCTTCGATTATTTGCTTTACCTCCTGGTCGATTATTTCAGCTGTCTTTTCACTGTAGGGTTTTGTAAAACCAAAATCAGACTGGCCTGAAGAATCGTAAAAACTTATATTGCCGACTTTATCACTCATCCCGAAGAATGAAACCATTGCATATGCCTGTTTTGTGATTTTTTCAAGATCGCTCAATGCGCCGGTTGATATTTTTCCAAAAACAAGCTGTTCGGCAGCTCTTCCTCCAAGTGCATAAGCCATTTCATCAAGGAGTTGTTCGCGTGTGGTTATCTGCCGCTCTTCAGGAAGGTACCAGGCTGCGCCAAGAGCTCTTCCCCTGGGGATAATGGTAACTTTAAGCAAAGGACTTGCATATTCAAGCAGCCAGCTAACAGTAGCATGTCCGGCTTCGTGATAGGCGATGGTCTTTCTTCTCGACCATTGAGATGATTTTGTTTTTCCGTTCAAGGCCGCCAACAATCCTGTCAATGGCATCCAGAAAATCCTGTCTTTCAACCACTGTTTTATTCTTACGGGCAGCAATAAGTGCCGCTTCGTTGCAGACATTGGCAATATCAGCACCGGAAAATCCTGGTGTCTGTTTTGCAAGAAAAGCTATATCAAATCCTTTCTCCAGTTTTATCGGACGCAGATGCACTTTAAAAATTGCTTCCCTTTCATTAAGGTCAGGTAATTCAACATGTATCTGGCGGTCAAATCTTCCGGCCCTTAGTAAAGCCCTGTCGAGTATATCTGCCCTGTTGGTAGCAGCAAGAATTATGACACCCATATTTGTTCCGAAACCATCCATTTCGGTAAGAAGCTGGTTAAGAGTGTTTTCACGTTCATCGTTCGAGCCGAAATTAACATTTCTTCCCCTTGCCCGGCCTACCGCATCAATCTCATCAATAAAGACAATACAGGGAGCTTTTTCCTTGGCCTGCTTGAACAGATCCCTAACCCTTGAAGCACCGACACCTACAAACATTTCAACGAAATCAGAACCCGGAGATTGAAAAGAACGGAACGTTTGCCTCTCCTGCAACAGCTTTTGCAAGAAGCGTTTTCCCGGTTCCCGGAGGACCTATAAGAAGAGCTCCCTTTGGGTATTTTACCTCCAAGCTGAGTATATTTTTTTGGATTTTTCAGGAAATCCACAATCTCCATTACCTCCGTTTTTGCTTCTTCCAGTCCGGCGACATCATTAAAGTTTAATTTCACATTGGTATCCTTATCGAAGATCTGAGCCCTTGATTTACCGACACTGAAAATACCTCCTGCTCCTCCGGCGCCTCCGCCTGACATTCGCCTCATCAGAAACATCCAGAGAACAATGAGCCCGATAAATGGCAATGTCCATCCCAGAATCTCACCAAAATAATTATGGCGGGTTTCAGATTCAGGATATATTAATATCCTTGTCGTCATAACCGGCATTTTTCTGCTCCTGAAGGATAAACGGCTCGAATGTGGCGATATCGCCAATATTATACGAATAATTTGGTTTCTGAACACCCAATCCTATTCTTGGGCTGTTGCTTTTCGGCAGGTTTGGATACCTTCCCGATTCGACTGCTTCCTTTTTAAGATATATTTCAGCAACTTCCTTGTTAACGACAACAATCCTTTCAATGTCATGGTTTTTTATCATTTCCATTAAATCACGGGTCTGAGCCTTGGGAATTGACTTGCCTCCATAAAATAAATTAATGGCAATAAATGAGATAGCCAGTATGGCAAAAATCCAGTTGGAATTGAATTTCGGCTTCAGGTTTTTATCAGGTAACTTTCCGGGTTCCTGGTTTTTATTATTATTTTCAGCCATAAATAATTGACATATCAAATTTTATCTCTTCATCAGCTTCAATTGAAGCATCAGCCCAGAGCGATTCGAGGCTGTAAAAATGTCTGTACTCTTCCAAGAAATATATGTACAACGACATCTCCGTAATCAAGAAGGACCCAGAAACAATTGTCAAGCCCTTCTACGTGGAACGGTTTTTCACCGGTTCCGGTTCTTACAGTATCCTCAACAGAGTCGCACAATGAATCAACCTGTGTAGTTGAAGATCCATGACATATAACAAAATAATCAGTAATCCTGTTTTCAAGCTTTCTCAAATCAATTTTAAGAACATCCTGTCCCTTCTTCTCAAATATCCCCTTTACCACACTTCCAAGGAGTAGATCAGTTCCGTCCTGTCTTTTCTTCATTAAATAATATTACAGTTTAATACCAAGTCGCAAAAGTACGAACTTTTATCCGTATTTTTGTCACAATCAATCTCTTTTTACAATTTCAGTGCCATATCTGCAGCATATCATGAAATTGAGGTAAAATTGACAGGTATCAAATAAATTTCCTTATTAATGATAATCGGTTCCAAGTTAATATTTAAGGAAAACCTTGATTCGACAAATACTTATGCATACCAGGTTATTGCAGGAGGGACAGCTGCCTGAAGGCACTATCATCCATACAAATTTCCAGTCGGCAGGCAAAGGCCAGAAAGGTAACTCATGGGAAAGTGAAGAGGGTAAAAACCTGTTGTTCAGTATAGTATTGTTCCCTGATAAGATTCCGCCTGAGAATCAATTCATTATTTCAATGACAATTTCGCTTGGAATATGCGATTTCCTGGGAAGACTTTGTTAATCACTGCAAAATCAAATGGCCTAATGATATTTATGTTGCAGATGACAAAATAGCAGGCATTCTTATTGAAAATTCAATTTTCGGCAACTGGATTGAAAGTACGATAGCGGGAATAGGTCTGAACATCAACCAGGAAGATTTCCTGAGCGATGCTCCGAATCCGGTTTCACTTAAAATGCTCACAGGTAAAACTTATGATACCGGAATATGCCTGCAACAGCTTATTGGTAAACTCGACAAAAGGTATAGACAGCTTCTTTCAGGAAAACTTTCAAAAATAAAAACAGAGTACATTTCATCTCTTTATCAGCTCGAAGAGTGGCAAAATTATAAAACCGATTCCGGGATTCTTTACGGAAGGATTATTTCTGTGACTGATATCGGGTCGTCTGCAGATTGAAGACAGCTGGAATAATATGCATGAATTTTCCTTCAGAGAAGATTGATTTTACGTGATAGTATTTTTCCAGTCCATTGAACTTTTCCATTTCACTAATTAAGGTTTCAAGAAACCGGTTTATAGGTTCCGCAGCGATCATTTTCATAAATGGGATTCATTTCGGCGATTCAGTTTAATATTTACCTCTGCCTTACCTGAATTGTTACCTGTTATATTGAGCAGCAGCGAAAAATCCTGGGATTTAAATGCTGTCCCTTTAAATGTTACTTTCTATAAGGCTCTTTTTCAGAAAGATACAAATCAACATTGCCCAGCTGAGAAATACGGAAACTGCAGGAATCCCTTTCAATCTGCAGATTATCGACACTTCCATCCGGAACAAATTGCCTGAAGTTCCTGATATCGGTTACAAAATCAAATATTTCCACCGGTGTGCAGGTCAGATTACCTGTTCTGCTTACAAATTCTGACATACTGTTGATATTATTTGTTTCCAAGGCCCCAGACTGAAGGATCAAGCCTCCACTCCTGTAATGTCAGAACCTCCGACTCACCTATATATCCTGTTCTGACTGCTGTTTCTATAAGGGTAGTGTAATTACTTAGTGTATGAAGCTCACAGTTCGCTGCAGCAAATCCATCAGCAGCCTTTTTAAATTCATAAGTAAATATTGCAACCATACCGGCAACATCACAACCGGCAACCCTGAGTGCTTTAACAGCATTGAGGCTGCTGCTCCCTGTTGAAATAAGGTCTTCAATCACAACAACATTCTGACCAGGTTCAAAGTAACCTTCAATCTGATTATCCGAGGCCATGTTCCTTTGCTTCTGACCTTACATAAACAAATGGCAATCCAAGCTTTTCTGCAACAAGCACTCCATGGGCTATTGCACCTGTTGCAACTCCGGCAACTAAGTTCAGTTCCGGGATAATATTCCTTTACCATTTCAGCAAATGAATCCCGTATAAAAGACCTGACTTCAGGAAATGAAAGTGTTTTGCGGTTATCGCAATAAATAGGTGACTTCCAACCTGAAGCCCAGGTAAAAGGATTTGACGGTTGCAATTTAATTGCTTTAATTTGTAGCAGATATTCAGCGATCTTTTTTGCACAATTTTCCATCTGAAGATGTATAAAGTTCATTTCGAAAACAGATTCATCCTGATAAGCCCGGAACCTGATCGCCTACAAAAATACGGGTTATTCCATAAGTTTAGCACAACTATTGAACTTTATAAATTAATATCTGATTTTCAGACAAATACTGCAATCAGCTCCCTCAATATTTACGGACCCAATATAAAGCATATCTGGAAGATCTTCAGAATTTACTTCACCGAAGTAGGTGCTGCAGGCGGACTGGTAAAGCATGCATCAGGCAAATATCTTTTCATCGAAAAGAAAGGGAAGCTTGACCTGCCAAAAGGACATATTGAACCGGGAGAAGAGCCTGAAGCCTGTGCCATAAGAGAAGTGCAGGAGGAGTGCGGTATTACCGGACACAAAATTATAAAACCTCTTCAGCCAAGTTACCATACATACAGCTGGGAAGGTATCTCCTACCTGAAGAAAACCAACTGGTTCCTTATGGAATACGGCGGGATTATGGTACTTGAACCACAGATTAATGAAGGGATTACAAAGGTCGAATGGCTGTCGCGCTGATGAACTGAGCAAAATAAAGAGCACTGCATGGCTATCGCTGATGGACCTTATCAATAATTCAATCCTGAGAACCTGAAGTAAAAAACATTATCCTAAAGTTCTTCTTCGCCTTTATAATCCTTCAGGTTAATCGCGGACGGAACAAACTTTGAAGCATCTCCCCCGCTTCTAATGATATCACGTACAATAGTTGAATTTATCGATGTATGTTCCGGGGACAGTCAAAAGGAATACTGATTCCACATCAGGTGTGAGTGCTTTGTTAACCTGCGCAATAGCTCTTTCAAATTCAAAATCAGCCGCTGTCCTGAGTCCTCTTAGCAGATATTTTGCTCCTTTTTCGTGACAATAGTCGACCGTAAGTCCCTCATAATGATCGATCATGATCCTTGGCTCATCCTTAAATACTTTGGTAATCATCGCTTTTCTAACATCGAGCGGATAATAGCTCTTCTTCAGGGCATTGGCACCAACGGCAATTATTATTTCGTCAAACAGGCTGAGTGCCCTTCTGACAATACCTTCATGTCCTATTGTAAAAGGATCAAAAGAGCCGGGAAAAACAGCAATTCTTTTCATTTAAATATAATTTAAACTGAATTTCAACATGTTAGCAATTTGAGGTACAGATAAGGTACAAAAACAAGCCAAAAACCTTGTATAATAAATTGCGAATGTAATAATTTAGGTTCAAAAGGAACCGGTGAAATGCAAAATCCCGCTCGAGTTAAGAGAAAACTTAGGTAATACAATGCGAGTATTAGTTTGTGAAGCCCTCCTTAAACACATATTATGTGGCACTGTTTTAAAAAGAAAGGAACTCCTGTCAGATATTGTGATTAGTTTCTTCCAAACCCAGGGTCATCTGTATTGAATACCATTTTATTATGCCCTTTCGGGGTATAAAATTGAAGATCCTCGTAGCAAGCTACGAGGAATCTTCGATCCCAATTTGGTATTTTTTATTTTAATGCTCGCTAACCCCGCAGCAAGCAGCGGGGAATGCGCTCGCTGGGATTCAAATTAAATCAGGCCAAATGAATTTATGAAGTTATATAGTAATTAAAATAGGAGGGACAAACTTGCGGAGCTTTTTAATGTGCCATTTAATGGTTACTCAATTCATGAGACAGCGAACAGACTCCCCGCACAACCTTTGGACTGCATTGGTCTTTCCATTATCAACTCCCGAACTGTCGGAGGCTATAACCCGGTAATAGGCAACTGACTCGAAAGGTGAAGTTGATGTCCAATACTCAGCCCAATGCCCGATATAGTGAAATGTACCCTGAGCGCCGCGAAATCCTCCGGGAAGGGCTGTAAAACCAGATTCATTAGTAGCTCCTGTATTTGGACTTATCCAATGTGTTGTTCCGGCTTCTTTTAGCTTACCACCAGCTATACTTTCGCCGCCAAGAAAGGTTGTAAGTGTCGTCCACTCAACATCAGTTGGCACATGCCAGCCTGTAGGACATAATTTGCCAGTCTGTACCGTATACCAATTATATAAAGCACCATAGGTGTCTTTATTAGCTATATCATTGTCATACCAGCAATAAGCTGGAATTGTCAGAATGATCCACCCTGTATTATCAGTAACAAGAGGTATGACAGTACCATCATTGTATTTTGTGGTCTTAAGATTCTCCACTAACCAAACCTGAGTACCAATGGTTACTGTTTGGTAAATATTGCCATCAATATCAACTACTGTTTCAGGAATAACTTTCTCCTTTTTGCTGCAACTTAAAACAATAATAAATAATCCAATTATGGATAATGAGCAAACACGGGTTAATCTTTTAATTTTCACGTTACTTTTAATATAGAAGATTTATTTACAAGATAGAAATAAAGCCTAACATATCCAAAGCTGCTAATAAAAAGGGGCTTACCTTGTTAAGAAAGGGATTTCATTTAGTTTTTATCTTTATCGTTTCGATCAGAGTTTGAGTAAGCATTGGAGTGCCATCCTGATAGCCAGTCTCTTTTGCAAGCCATGGACATACTCCAGAAGTTATAATGATCCCATCCTGAACAACGCCCCTTCCACTGTAAATACCATTTTTAAAATCCGGCCACGTACTTGCATCAATATTAGTTGCATACTTTTTACCATTCAGAATACCTGCTTTAGCCAGTAACGATACTGAACCAGCCTGAGCTGCGATGGGCTTACCTTTATCAACAACCGTTTTAACAAAAGTGATCATTTCTGAACTTGCAGTATCGAGTACCATACACGGTAATATGAAACCTGCATATTCATCAATATTCACTTCACTCAATTTAAGATCAGGCTTCACATTTATAGAACCTGCTTTAAGGACTTCTCCGGATATTGTTGCAATTGTGACCTCAAAACCGGACTTGCTTAATTATTTCACTCATTTTACCAACCTCATTAGTGAGCATAAATTCTAATTGAGGTGATCCCTCTTTAATAAAGATAAGAACCTTAGGAGTACTTTTGTCAAAGGAAACAATAGTACTGAATAACATGAACAAAAAAAGTAATCGTTTCATAGTTAAAAGATTTTTGTGAATAAAATAGAGCTAAAAGTGTTACAATAACCTTGAAAGTCTAACTACCAAGTATTTTTGTTAAAGTTAAATCCGATTTAAGCCAAAGTCAATTTTATTTAACAGAAAGCCCCCGGAGTTGATTTCCGAGGGCCAAACCTGTATCAATTCACAAATACTATTGAAATGCTATTTAATTATCCAGTCAGTATATGTTGCTCTTTTACCCGAAACAAAATACTTATTTGCCTCAGCATCCATAGCTTTCATCTTTTCGCCCGCAGCTTTAGCAGCATCAGAAGTCGTAGTTCCATCTTCAGCAGGGTAGTATTTATCCCTTATTGCAACAGATTCAAAAACCATAATTGAGCCAATCTTATTTTTATTCTCTCCTCTATCGCCCCAAAGTGGATAAAGTTTTACACCCGGCCAATTCTTTTCAAATTCTGGAATGTATTTATTATTGTAAAAATCCAGAAATTGATTCAATGATACATCAGGATTTAGAGTCATCTCATAAGTGTTGACGACTACAACAGCACCCTTTTTTACAGTTTGGGCAGAAAGCTGTACCAATCCGTTGCCAAGCAAAAGGCATATCAATAAAAATGTTTTTGTTTTCATAGCTGAAAGATTTAAGTAAATAATAAGAAGTTAGATATAAGTCAGTAATATCAATTCTCATGATCCTTATCAACCAAATTCTTATTCAAAGTTCAGCCGTCTAAATATCAAAATCTACCTCATTTGTAACATAAAATGATAGTTTTGTTACATTTTGAGGGGAAACTGGCCTTATTCAGAGTCAAAAAGACCCGGTTGATGGTGAAAACTAAGCAGTACCTTTAATGACAATGCCTGGACAATCAGCTTTCACTATTAACTTTGTGAAATGAAAAAAGCCCTTAAAATGGGCTTTGTATTGGTTTGTTCTTTTGCTATTGGTTGTTTAATTCGAAAAAGATATTTTTCATTCAAATGATATCTTTTTGGGATTCTTAACTTTTTGCTTAAGGAGTGATAATTTCAGCACTTCCATTATTGTTTCAACATAATGGAATTTTAATCCTCTTATATAAATCTCATTTATATCCTCAACGTCTTTCCTGTTCTCCTCGGAAACTATTATCTCCTTTATCTTTGCTCTTTTTGCGGCAAGAATTTTTTCCTTTATTCCACCCACCGGCAGGACCTTGCCCCTGAGGGTTATTTCACCTGTCATAGCCAGGTATTTTTTTACTTTTTTCTGGGTAAATGCCGATGCGATGGAAGCAGCCATTGTAATACCAGCCGACGGGCCATCCTTTGGGATCGCACCTTCGGGAACATGAATATGAATATTCCATTTTTCGGCGAAATTATCCGGAAGATCAAGCACTTCAGCATTTGATTTAAGGTATTCAAGTGCAATTACAGCTGATTCCTTCATAACTTCACCGAGGTTTCCTGTAAGTGTCAGCTTTCCGTTTCCGCGGCTGAGACTGGTCTCAACAAATAGTATTTCACCCCCTGCTGCTGTCCAGGCAAGCCCGGTAACAACTCCTGCCTGGTCATTCCCGGCATAAATATCCCGGACAAATCTTGGAGGACCAAGTATCTCCTCCAAAACTGCTTCGGAAAGAGCAGGATTATAGTCTGTTCCTGAAGCAATGTTCTTGGCTGTTACCCTTACAATCTTTGCCAGCTTCTTGTCAAGCTCCCTTACCCCGGATTCCCGTGTATATTTATCGATCAGCACTTCCATCACTTTCCTGTCGATAGTAAGCTGTTCCGGCCTGACGCCATGATTCTCAAGCTGCTTTGGAAGCAGATGCTGATCAGCAATTTCAAGTTTTTCCTCGACCAGATAGCCTGTTATCTCAATAAGTTCCATCCTGTCCCTCAATGCGGGACTGATAGTGGCGAGCGTGTTAGCGGTTGCGATGAAGAGTACTTTTGAGAGGTCATATTCCATTTCGAGGAAATTATCGAAAAAAGTACTGTTCTGCTCGGGATCGAGCACTTCCAGGAGAGCTGATGACGGATCACCTCTGAAATCCTGCCCCACCTTATCTATCTCATCGAGAATAAATACAGGATTTGAGGAGCCTGCTCTCTTCAGATTCTGGACGATGCGTCCAGGCATCGCTCCGATATATGTTTTTCGGTGTCCCCGTATCTCAGCCTCATCATGCAGTCCGCCAAGTGACATTCTGACATATTTCCTGTTCAGTGCTTTGGCGACTGATTTGCCGAGTGATGTTTTTCCTACTCCGGGAGGCCCATAGAGGCAGAGAATTGGAGATTTAAGATCCCCTTTAAGCTTAAGAACTGCCAGGTGCTCGAGGATTCTTTCCTTGACTTCAGTCAGTCCAAAATGATCATCATCAAGGACCCGTCTCGCATTTTTAAGATCCAGATTGTCGTCAGTATAAGAGCCCCAGGGCAGATCCAGAAGGGTCTGAACATAATTGACCTGGACAGAATATTCAGCTGCGGCGGGATTAAGGCGGCTCAGCTTATCCAGTTCCTTTTCGAAGGTTTTCTGAACTTCGGCAGTCCATTTCTTTGTTTCACCTTTTTTCCTGTATTCTTCAATTTCCTTTTCCAACGGATTTCCGCCCAGCTCATTCTGAATAGTCTTCATCTGCTGGTGCAGGAGAAACTCACGTTGTTGCTGATCAAGATCGATTTTTACTTTTGACTGCAGTTCGTTCTTAAGTTCAAGAACCTGTATCTCCTGAACAAGAAACTCCAGCAGCATGAATCCCCTGTCGCGTAAACTGTTTATTTCAAGAAGCTTTTGTTTATCCTGGACTTTTATGTCGGTGTTGGAACAAATGAAATTAATAAGGTAGGTATTGTTCTCAATGTTTTTGATTGCGAAAGATGCTTCAGGGCTGATATTTGGATTGATCTTTATTATCTTGATCGACAGATCCTTAAGGGACCCTACAATTGCATCAAAATCCTTGTTTGGGATACTGGGTTTAACTTCGGGAATAGTTCTTACCCTGGCAATGAAATATGGATCATCGGTAATAAGCTCATTAAGTACCATTCTCTTACGACCCTGAATGATGGCAGTGGTGGAACCATCCGGCATTTCAAGCAATTTTACTATCTGACCGATAGTTCCGATATTATGCAGGTCGTCAAATAAAGGATTCTCAGTATCAGGATCTTTCTGGGCTACTGTTCCGACTATCTTGTCGGTACGGTACGCCTCCCTGATGAGTTGCACCGATCTTGGCCGGCCTATTGAAATGGGCAGGACAACCCCGGGAAAGAGCACGGTGTTCCTGAGTGAAAGAATTGGTATAGAATCAGGAACATCAATATCTTCCAGATCGCCGTCTTCTCCGTCAGCAATGATCGGTACTATGTCCCCGTCACCGTCCGACAAATCAGTCAGCAAAAGTTCATTAATATTTTTCCTGAATCTCTTTTCCATCCTTATTTCAAATGCTGTCAAATTTACACAATATTTTGCACTTAAAGCCAGAAGTCCAACAGTGCAATCATTGTGCCACAAATTTGCCGGGAGAAATGGCGTTTTATCACGAGATTGTCTCCAGTATCGTTGCACGCTTTTCCTTCAACGGTGGGAGGTACTTTGAGTCAGATTTATGATTTAAAAACTAGTCCCCATCTCACGAAGGTACACGGAGGTCTTTTGAGACAACCTCAAAAAAAAGGAGCTGAAATAGAGCCCTTCTTAATTCAATATCAGTTTAGTTTATTTCCTTTTCCTGACATGATCCTTGTAACGGTTCATGAATTTATCAACCCTTCCTGCCGTGTCGACAAGTTTCATTTTACCTGTATAAAATGGATGTGATGTATTCGATATTTCAAGTTTGATGAGTGGATATTCCTTTCCGTCTTCCCATTTGATATTTTCTTTTGAAAGGGCGGTTGATCTTGTAAGAAAAGAATAACCGTTCGACATATCCTGAAAAACGACCAGCCTGTAATTGCCCGGATGTATACCTTCTTTCATCGCTTACATTTTTATTCTTTAAATTCTGATTAATTACCCTTTATTTGGGTTCGCAAAATTAATTAACAATATTTTAAAAACAAAATGTATTTAAAATTATTATCCGGTCTGTTTCGAATCCGCATCATGAATTCTTCTTTGTTCCATTTCATCCTTGTACCTCACAAAGTTAAGTCTATCATTTATGAGGTACCTGTAGGTAATATGAGTTTTTGCCTTTTTTGCCCCCAGTGCTTCGTAAATAGCGGTCATTTTGGGATTGAAATCGCCGACCCATGAAAGTTCAAGTTCTTTATACCATGGTTTACGCTTGAAAACCCCATACAGATGATAGAAAATTGCCGATTCAACCCCGGTGTTCTGGTGCGAAGGAGTTACCCCTCCAACGATTGCTCTCATTCTTGTCATCCTGTGTGTAAACCTGAAATAAAGGAATCTTATCTTATTCCACAGGTGAAGCCTGCCGTTGAAAGGTTTAATAATCTGGTTAAAATCCGGAAAAAGGATAAAGAATGCAATCGGTTTACCGTTAAAATATGCAAACCAGATAAGGTCCTTATCAATGATCGGCTTTGCTTTATTAAATGTTGCTTCCAGGAACTCAGAATCGAGCGGAGTGAAATCCTCCTTGAAAACCGACCATGCTGAATTATATATTTCAACAAGGTCTTCCGTAAATTTTTTCTTTTTACTGAATTCAAAATGATGGAATGAATATCCCGGCCTTTTTGAGAGCCACTCTGCAATTTTCATTATACGCTGAGGGAATTCCTCAATTACTCCATCTTTATTCCTTACCATCCTGTGATATGAATACTGCTCATAATAATTCCGGAAGCCATAATCTTCAAAAAAAGCCCTGTAATATTTCTTATGATACGGCATTCCGAATCCCTGTTGAATAAAACCTTCAACAAGCAGTCCCCAGTTGTTGTCATTTTCCCCGAAATTGACCGGGCCATCCATTGCCTCCATGCCATTAGCTGACAGCCAGGCTTTTCCGGCATCAAAAAGTGCAAAGGCTGCCTCCCTGTTTTCAATTACCTCAAAAAAACCAATACCTCCTGTCGGGTAGGTGTATACAGCCGCTTTTGCCCGCTGGAAGAATGCGGCAATTCTGCCGATAACCTTTCCGTCATCGTCCCGGAGGATCCAGCGTACAGCATTACCCTGCCTGAACAGATAGTTCTTCTCCGGATTGAAAATTGCCTCGATTTCTGAATCCAGAGGGCATACCCAGTATGGATCCCCTTTGTATAACCATTTCGGAAAATCAATGAATTCCCGTATATCATGGGAATTTTTGACTTCACTGATCTGCATGACAAAATGTTTTTAGGCCGTTAAATTAGCCAAAATAGTTTTAAGTATGTTCCGTGCAAACAATTATCGACAGAAAACAGGCAGAGGACAACTCGTTGCTCCTGGCCTGTGACCTTTTTAATGTATGTCTATTATCCTGTGGTCAATAAGGACGAAGAGTAATCCCAGCAGAAAAGAATAAATGGTATAAACCTTCAGCGGAATGTATTCGGTTGGCTTTATTTTCATTTTGACCCATACATAACCGGTAAGGAATATTTTCCCTATAGTATAGACGACAAAGGTTACAAGAGCAACACCCACGAGGTTATAGCCCAACTTAATCATGAGGAGGCTAAGAGGTATGTTCAGCGCTAGCTCCAGAAGCGCGGCTATCAGCGTGATGTGTGTCTTTTTTCGTCCGATAACAACTGTTTGAGGAAAAATAAGCCTCGGGATCACAAGCAGGGCATAGACAAGGAAAATATCAGCGCTTTTCTCGAATTCAGGTGTAAACATTCTCGGGTAAATCCACCGGGCAAAAAGCATGATCACCATTGTGACAGGGAAGCAGATATGCATCAGCTTCTTTGACTTTACCTTGATTTTCGCCAGGGATTCTTTCATTCTCGATCTTGTGGAGAATTCGGGAAGCATCGCATTGCTGAGCCCGTTTGCCAGCATCAGGACAAGTGGAAATTCCTTCGCCCCATAGCGAAACCAGGCAAACCAGCCGGGGTCGCGGTAAACAGCTGATATTATAACACCGTCAGTATATTGGGCTGATCCGCTTATAAGTGAAGTAAGTATCAGGGGGACCCCAAGGTAAAGATGTTCCTTCATGAATTCAACCGAGATCCTCATCTCAGTATATCTCCTGAGCAGGATAAGTAGCCACACCCACCTTACAGCTGTTACTGCCAGAAGTCCGTAAATTGACCAGATTATACCTTTTCCAAGGACTATCGGTAAAATAACAAGTACAAGCTGTAATGAAAAGGTATAGATCCCATATTGGAATATCCTGTAGGAACGGTTATTAAGAAGGTATATATACTCAATAAGGCATACTGGATTGCTGAGAAGAAGATAGAGAAGCAGAAGATTAATGAATGGCACATTTCCCGTGAAATGAAATACCGAAAAGCTGTATTTTATTGAATGACCGAACGCAAAAAAGATCAGGCTGAAAAAGCAAAGCAACAGGAATGCGTTGAATATCTCCGGAGATTTACGTTTGCCATTCTCGCCTATTTTATGATAGGTTTTATTCCGGTGATAGAGTGGCAGCAATGATTGAATGATCCCGGTAACCCAGAAAAAGCTTATCAGTCCGGCAATAAACAGGAACATTTCCCACGACCCTATTTCGGCACGGGTCAGATGACTCTTTGTAAAAACAATGCTTATTATCAGAAAGACCGTAAATCGCATCAGCTGGAACAGCTGAAGCCCGGAAATATTGTCTATCAGTTTTATTTTTCTCAAACCCGGGACTAAATATTCAAAATCCTCCTGATAACATCACTTAAAAGCGAAAAATTGCTCAGGACTGTCTATATATTTATGAACCGTTCAAAGTTAATAATAGAAACAGTGCGTCATAAAATAAAACTAAAATTTTGCTAAATAGAAATTTTGGGCTTATTTTGCACACCTTAAACGGTGGATGTAGCTCAGCTGGTTAGAGCGTCGGATTGTGGTTCCGAATGTCGTGGGTTCGAATCCCATCTTCCACCCCAATGCACATCAAGTTGCTCATTATCAATTGACTTATCCACTATCTGAAAGTCAATTATTTGATATTAATTTACCCTGTTTGAGTAGAGGTACGTAGAAGGATTTCTTTTAAAGCTTCAACCACTTTCAGGGAACCTGCAACAACTGGAAAATTTCTGTTAACTAAATCATTATTGATTAAGAATTCAATTTTATTTCCATTAATATCTATCATTGTGCCCCCTGCCTCGGATATGATAAGTCCGAGAGCAGATATATCCCAGACTTTTGTAAACAGGTTTATGCTTCCTCCGAATTTTCCTTCAGCGACGTAAATAAAGTCAACAAGCGAATTGGTTGACCTTATATTCCTTGAGTTCTTAACTACATATCTGTAGATTTGCATTCCATTATTAAGGAACGATTCATCTTCTGTATAATCTACTGAAAATGCAATTAATGAATTTCTTAATTCCAGTTTTTTCTGCATTTTCAGTGACTTACCGTTTCTCAGGGCACCTTCTCCCTTTTCTGCAAAATAGAGGGTATCAGAAACAGGCAAATAAGCACCCCCCATAACAGGCATGTTATTCCTGAACAGCGAGATTAAAATTCCGAACCATGGGATACCTGATGCAAAATTTGACGTGCCATCCAGGGGATCGATTATCCAGGTATACTCAGAATTTTTATTTAAGAACCCGGATTCCTCTGATATAAGGTTATGTCCCGGGAATTTTTTCTTAATCATTCCGGTAATAATCGAGTCACTGGCAAGATCTGCTTCAGTTACAATGCTGCTTTGAGATTCTTTCTGCCTGCTTTCAATGGGTTTGTCAAAATATTCCAGAAGGATTTTTCCTGAGGTTTTTAAGGCTGAAATAAGCGTATCCTTCATAAACATTTAATTAATATTTGTTATACCGGGTCTTTTTCCAATTTACCTGATTGTAAATGTCCTTATGATTTCTTTTGATCCTTCGGGATCAATTGCCTGCACTATTATGGATCTTTTAGCTGGTGAAAGTTGAAATTGTTCAACAAAGAGACCTTGTTTACTGACAGGCAAAACCTGTCCGTTTACTATGATCTTTGTATCAGGTTTTGTCCATCCAAATACCTCTACTGCTGAACCACTGGTCAGAAGCGAACCTTCGGGTGGATTCGTCTGCACAAATAATCCAGGTGAATTATCTAAATATAATATTTCATCGAGTAATTGCATTTTCGCATTATAAAGTACTTGCGGATCATTGGTATGATCGGCGAACCCCGTAATAACTCTGCCTGCAATTTCTTTACCTCTCTGGTCAGGATTAATCCATTCAAATCTTGATCCCAGAGAATCCTTTAACTCCCTGATTTTATTTTCCAGCATCCAGAAATATTCATAATCCTGGATTCCGTTGCGCATCTCTTCCCATCTGACTGAGTTAAGCACTCCGTTTTTCACCGGGTAAACGTGCCATCCATCTCCTATATGCATCCCAACATCTTCATATGGATTTTCATTCCACTGATTCCATCCCCAGTGTAGGTAACCTGTTGCATCATACTTGTAATTAAGCCAATGCATTATCCTGCAATCTATCAGGGGCATATCAATTGTCTTATTCGGGTAGAGGCTGCCCTGGTAAATACCTACTGTATAAAACCAGAGTTCATTTCCTTTTTGCTGCCATTTTTTGAAAGAATCATACCAGGTTGCAAAATGATCCAGCTTCGGAATTGCTATCTCGATATCACTGAGAACCTGGGTTGTTTCAATTGCATCAAAACGTCTTAGGTCAGGTGCATACTTATGCATATAGGAAGAAATCCCTTTCCATGCCAATGAATTATGGAGCGAAGGTTCATCCTTAATTCCAAAAATTGTTTTGTGCAGCCATCCTTTTTGTCTCAGATGGCTTTCAAAAGCCGGCATAAGATAAGGTATAACATCTTTACCAGGCAGAGTAATCATTTCAACATTCTCCTGGTATTTAATCCTGAAATCCTGCAGGTAAATTTCCGTGCTGCTCCATTTATCCTTTCCGAAACTTGTAAGCTCACCTGTTTCGAGATAGTCCATCTTACCGGTATTCCAGAAAACGCTGGCGATCTGATCAAACCTTGAAAAATCAAAAAGCAGCTCACCACCTGCAGTTTTGGTAATTATAATTGATTCCAAAGGAACCTGGAAAATATTCTGACGGTGTGACGCCATATTTTCGGCATATTTCTCTAACATTTCAAACCATGCAGGGGAGTATTCCTCCTCAATTCCATGAAACCTTGAAAAACCTGAGGTGTTGTACCACTCAACAACTTTCAGATGCCGTTCTGAAGGAATGGTCAAGGGATAAACAGTGACAACAACCGGCAGGGATTTTTCTTCACTCCCACTCCTTGCAGTTACCATACCCAGGTAATTGCCTGCATCTGCAGTTTCAGGTATGGAAATAGTGAGCCATACAGACTGCCAGGTTTTTGCCCCGACATTAAGTTGTTTTTCTGCCATCAGGTATTCGGGAAATTTTGCCGGTGCCTGGCGAACGATCGCGTTAACCGGCTGATTTGGTGTGTTTTTAGTGAGCGGAATACTACCCACGAAATTCCATTCGATTGCATTTCCACGAATATCAGTGCCGGTAACCTTGTTTTTAAGCGGACTTACTTCAATTGTAACAGCGGAAAGAGCTTTTTTGGTATTCAATGCAAACTGCCCAGAAATAACTTCACCCCTTATTCCGAATACCCTGATAGTGTCAGTCATCTGAGGCAGCTTATAGCCATCTTCAAAGACGCGATACATATCACTGGTGGCAAATAAGGCAAAGTTCTGAGCATTAACTGGGCAAATGAATATTGACGAAAAAACAGCTGCGCCTGCACATCGTTTCAACAGCCATAATTTTAATTCTGGTATTACTCTCATAACTAGGATATTTATCGGTAAAGTTGTATAAATCCGGATCCTGAAATCCTCAGATGGTTTTCAATTTTTTCAGCTTCACTAAAAACCAATTGGTTTTTGATCCTGTCGAAACCACATACTGAAGACAGTACTTCATCAATCCCATTTGAGTACAGTTTGACAAATTCAGAATCCTCCTTCATCATTTTTCCATCTTCGTTCAATGCCCTGAAATGAGTTGCACAAACGAGGGCAAAAAGAATTTTGTCATACGGGAGGCTCAGGCTTATTGCCGATTTTATTGTACCGGCCAGTCTGTCGTCGGGACCAAGTTTCCTCATAAGGTCGCATCCGACCCTGAAAATGGTATCTCCCAGGGCTTTGTTCTGAAATCTCTTAACCAGATCATCTATATGGTCATTAAGATCTTCGCGCGTAAATTCGTCAGAGTATTTAGCCAGCAGGACATCTGATGATTGGATCATTATTGCCCTTACACAGTTCATAATTTCCTTTACCTTAAGCGCTTCGTATATATAATTAAACCGGGGATTAAACAAGTATCCGATATAGGCGGCTGCTGAATGACCAAGGTTATGAATGAACAATTTTCTGTCAACCCAGGCTTTCATATTATCCTTTATAGCCAACCCCTGAATTCGGGGTATAGGATTCCTGAAACCTTTACCGTCCAGGATAAGTGTATTATAGGGTTCTGCAAAAATTTGCAGGATATCTTCCTGTGCATCTTTTTTCTGCATTATGGGAACCATTTTGCCGATACTTGTTTCGATCAGGCCTACAAGTCTGTCAACCGGATAGTAGTGTGGCAAGAGTTCCTTCAGGTGGTTATAAAAATATTGACCGGCATTATGCAAATTTTCAGCAATTATAATATCCAGTGCAAATGAGTTGTCAATTCTGTACCGTTGTAATAAACCTTTTGCCATCAATGGTAAAACAGCCTTTAATCCGTTCACTCCCACCGAGACTGCCATTATACCGGATGTCGCAATTTCATTAATCACCCTGTTCTCATCGGATGCATATACCCCTCTGACTTTTGAAACGTTAAGGATCTCTTCCTTTTCATCCGATTTGATGATGACATTATAATTGCCCCTGCGGTTTAATTCGTCAATAATCAGTTTATTAACATCAATAAAAACTACCTCATATCCTCCCCTGCCAAATAACTGACCAATAAAGGACCTGCCAATCTTACCGGCTCCGAACAGTACAAGCTTATTCTTTTGAATAGGGTCCATCTAGTAACCTATTTGAATGAGGTAATCTTTCTGAAGTTCCAAAATGCGTCTTCGTTTTTCGAACGGGAAATTCTCGTGATAGGTCCCGCCAAGTGTGTAGCAGCAAAATCCGCCGGAAGCAATACCCAATGAAAGGGCTTCAACAAGATCTAATTTACTTCTGGTTCTTTTCTTTAATTGATTCGCGACAGAAGCTATTATTCCTCCTGCAAAATTATCACCACAGCCTGTTGTATCGCCTTTAAGATCAGGATTGTCTGCCAGGTCTTTAGTTACTCTCTCCGAAACAGGGAATTGCTGAACTGAAGTTTCTTCAAATAAGTCTCCTCCGGACCAGGCAAAAACATCATTTCTGCCATTTGTAATGATAAAGGACTTTACACCAGAAGCATAAAACCAGGAAGCAGCATCCTCCATCGTTTTCTGAAAACTAATCCTTAAAGCCTCCTCCCGGTCCATTATAAGGATATCAATAAGGCTAAAACTTTTCTCGCTGTGTCCCAAAGGCCACGGGGCATCCGGATTCCTTTTTTCATTTCTGAAGTCGAACACAGTATTAACTACTGTTATGCAATCACGTGTTCTTGCCTTGTTAAGTATAAATGTAAGATTATCATGTATTTGAGGAACAAGAGCAGTACCTCCGAAGCAGGCTATCCGGGAATTGTAAAAGTCATCCGTCAGCATTTCCGGGGAATAGTTCCATGCTGCACCTATGTTGTTTACAAAAGTCCGTTCGCCATGTCCGCTATCAAAGAAAGGGTCTGAAAATACATCTGTAAACGGGGATGTCAGATTTTCAACAGCCTTATAGTTTTGTATATTCAAAGAAGTGTCCTTCACCATTCTAAAGATTTTAGCGGCTGTTTCATCTTTACCGGTTAAACCAAAAAACCTGACCTCAAAATCTTTATTCCCAAGCATTTGTGAGGCATGAATAAGCGAAACGAGCGAAGGACCTCCCACATTAAATGCATCGGGGGGTTTATTGTTTGTGATCTCCTTCAATATTTCACCATAGGATCGCCCGGAAAACTTTTCAAGTTCTTCAGTAAATACCAGTCTGCCCGGACACAACCCTCCATCAGCGGCTTCTTTCGACAGGTATTTCATGAAGTAAGGGGAGTTGAAAGAAATATTCCTGTAAAGGAAATCAGCAAGAGCGCAGCCGGTCCCGGAGATGACAATCCTTTTTTTATTCATTGAAAGTATAATGATAATTAATTGATATGTTTACAAACTACAGGAATTTAAGTAAGCCAAAAAACTGAGGCAGGTGAAAATCCGGTTTATCGTTTTTAACAACCGACCACGTGATGAAATGAGGATTAGAGTTTTTTTCAGCACATTTATAGAAATTGGCTTTCCATTCAACTTCCGGTCCCGGATTTGTAACCGCTGAATATTTTTTAAGAATACTTACCGGAATTTTGTACTCCACGATCCAGATTACAGGTTCTTTTATTTCCGGATCCACCATTTCAGGCATTGAGTGAGCTATCTCTATTTTGCTTAGGTCTTCAACACTTACTTCGATAATCTCTTTTCTCGGAACAATATTATAGTGCATCAGTGGTGTTCCCCCGCAGTTGATTTCCAGGTTAAAGTACTTTTCAGGAAGATAAATATCGGGGGAAAAGAAAAATTCAACACAGCTGTCTTCCCAAACAGGGCCATTGGGCATGTTTGTGACGCATCTGACGAACTGGTCTTCTACACGAAAAATTACGTAAAGATTTTCGTCATCATACATCATTTTTGTATGGACAACAGGTCGGAAGGCTGGTAATGCACCCATATAATTTGACAGTGCCAGAGGCTTTGCGTTCTGCCACCCGGGCTTTTCCCAGTTGCCATCGATGGCCATCCGACCGGCTAGTCTGGCAACATCATAAACTGATGAACTATTCATGCAAAATCATATTTGAAAATCATTATCCTCCATGGATTATACTCCCTTTAAGGTTTCAACTTTACTGTTATCAGTGCATTTCAGTTTCGCATACTCCGATACCGCCACGAAAATAATTGAACTGGACGTTTGGATGATCTGCTAAAAGTGACATCGGGACTGAACTGTCAATGATCTTTTTACCGATCATAAATGCAGTCAGCCTCTGACCGAACGGATTGTCATGAGCTCCTGCCTGCCATATTGAAACCTTCTCAGCCTTCCAGGTTTGAACAGGTCCGACAGTAAGTGCCTGTAAAGGAACGCCTGTTACGACACCTCCTGCGCTTGTACGGGCATTCTGCATACATGTTACCGGATGCAGGTCGACAACTCTTGCAGTTAGTTTTATGAACTCCTGGGGTGAGGGTGGTTGTTCCCTGTATTTACCTTCCCTTCTCACGGGATCATTGAAAGCCCAATGCTTGGTATCGCCCTGACCACCCTGCATTACAGCGCAACGCACACCGCTTTCCCAGCTCTTTATATAATTCGCAATATCAGCTTTTGGAAAATGCAGGTTGGAATCCGGCATTCTTAGTTTTTTGTTTATTCGGTTAAAACAGAGTTCCCGGTCAGCCTTTTCAAATGATAACGGATGTGACACATCTACTTCCCTGCCATCAACGTACCATTCATCCATACCCCAGAAATGAGCATCCGACAGATTCAGATTCAATTCATTAACAATCCTGGCAACCAGCGGGAGCTGCTCCGTGGGACCTATAGGGCCGCATATTCCAACAGGATTATCAGCAGTAGCCTGTCTCCATGAAGTAATGTACTCAAGCGCTTCTGCAAGATAGAAATCTTCTAGTGTATCATAGAAGATTACCTTAAAACCATCTCTTGACAACCGTAGCATATCTTCAGGAGATAGCGCTGCAGCGTCATTTAACAGTTCATTGTCGAGTGTTGTAAAATCCCACCAGTCAGGTGCCAGCATACTTAGTTTCCGGGCCATAATTATTTACAGTTTAATTTTTACATAATTCTTTTTTCAAATACGAGATCCCCGAGCTGTTCTTTCAGAATGTTGTTCTGTGGGTATCCATGTCCAAGATGCTGCCTGAAACCTTCGGCATATTTTGAGTGTATTTCTTTGCCTCTCTTTTCCGCAAATCTTTTCATTGAGAAAATATATTCGTCCATTTTATGATGTGCAAGTAACCAGTCCCTCTGACTTTTATGGGATATCAGCATTTTCTCCTTTATGTCCATAGTTTCTGTAATATCGACATACACTGAGGGTTCAATACTATTTCCCAGTTTATCCTTAGCCTCAAGAGGATCTGAATAATATAAATAAGGTACGGGCTCAAAAGGTTCCTCAACAAGTTCCATGTTCCTTATCCCGGCAGCAAAACAGGCAGTCTGGACAATTCTGCTTGTCATTTCGTGGTCAATCATGTAATCATCCGGGCTGCCAGTGAAAACAACAGCTGAATGCACTTTGCGGATTAAAGAAGTCGTTCTGTTAATGGTTTCACGCTCATAGAGAATATATGCATCCTCGAATTCCAGACAATGATAGGTTCCTCCAACCAGGTTCACAGATGCACTGGCTTCTGCTTTTCTTATTTTGCTTATTTCTTCCCTTGTGTGTACTGCTGACCCCTTATCACCGGGTGTCATTGAAGCAATATGAATTTCCCATCCGGCATTTTTTAAAAGAGAAAGGGTGCCTGAACACATAAATTCAGCATCATCCGGATGTGCAAATATTGCCAGGACAATTTTTTCCATCAGTATATTTTATTCAATTTCAACAACTTTTCCCGTCCTGGCCGACATATAACAGGCAGCCAGTATTTTCTGATTCCTCAAACCAAGAGCAGAATTATTTGACGGCTCCCGATTTTGGAGAATAGCATTACTGAATTCTTCAATTTCTGCCATATAGGTATTGACCGGTTTTGGGACAATTTTCATTCCTTCACCTGTATTTCTCTCCTGTTGAGCGTTATAACCGGAATCGTCACTTTCAAGGAAAGCGGTCATTTCACCTTCAGAACCTTGTCCGATCGTACCCTTTGCAAGAATACTTCCTTTGGAACCATAGAGTTCCAGAATATTTTTACTGCTGTTGTCCGGAATGCAAAAATATGTGTCAACTGTGCCCATTGCTCCGTTTTCAAACAGCATTGAAACAACTGCGCTGTCTTCTGACCGATAAGAATGTATAATATTGTTGATGAAGCAGCTGACACTTTTTATCCTGCCAAAAAACATCTCAAGAAGGTCGATGCAATGGCTGCCCATATCCATCAGCGATCCGCCGCCTCCTGTCTCAGGGTCTTGCCTCCATGCTCCTTTAATTGACGGATACCAGCATGAAAGCTGTGCTCTGGCATATACAGGTTTCCCAAGCTTTCCTTCCAGAATTAATTTAAGTGCAGACTGGTGCTGGGACAGGAATCTCATCATTAATCCGACACCCAGAATTACTTCATTCCCTCTGCATATCCGTATCATTTTTTCAGCCTCTTTGACTGTCATTCCCAGGGGCTTTTCACACAGGATATGTTTCTTACTTTCCGCACAGGCAATTACCTGATCGAGGTGCATATTTGCAGGCGAGGCAATATAAACTGCATCAATGTCTGATTTGATCAGATCCAGGATATTCCCTGCCGGAAGTACCTGAAATTCTTTAGCTACACTTTTATTTATTTCAGAATTAATATCAAATACCACTTCGAGTTTTGCATGTTCAGCTTTAAGTATACCTTCAGGTATTGTTCTTCGCCTGGCTATGCCGCCGGAACCAATAACGCCCCATTTGACTTTTCTTTCCATGCAAATCCTCCTTAATTTATTTTATTCCCGGTTAATTTTAATTGTTGTGTTTTATTCATTTTATAATCGGCAATTGTTATCAGCAATGTAGATAACAGGACCAGGATACCTCCTACTATTGCGGGACTGCGCAGGGTTTCTCCAAGCCAGATTGCCGCTATTGGCAGGCCAAAAAACGTGATAAGGTAATTAGAAAGTGCGACCTGCATCGCGTCAAGTATCTTCAATGCCTTGAAAAACAGAACCATAGAGAGAAAATTGTGAAAAACTGTCAGAAGAGTCATTCCCGTCCAGGTCTGTATCGTAAAATCAGGTATTCGGGTAAAAACATCCCGCTCGTAAAATAATACCAGTGGAGTAAGTAAAAAAACAATTACTATATAAGTATAGAATACCATCTCGATTTCACTGTATCGGGCTGAAACTTTTTTACAACCCACATTGTAATATGAATTGCCCACGATTGCCAGAAAAATAAGAAGGTTTCCGATAGCATATTTTGAGCTGAAATTCAATTGTTTGATGTCGCCCGTTGAGATAAGAATTACTCCGATTATAGCAATTATGAAACTCAGCCACCGGATCCTGTTCATTTTTTCTTTTAATAAAAGGAAAGCGAACAAAGCTGTTATTACAGGAAGACAGAGAGTCAGGATCGCTGAATTGCTGGCAAGAGAATATTGTGTTCCCCATGTCATAAGTACCTGGGCCGGGAAAGCACCCAGTAAAGCGAGTTGTCCGAATATCAGGATATCATTAAACTTTTTACCCTTTTTCTTAAAATCGCTCAGAACGAAGGGGGCTAACAGGAGTACGGCAATCAACATTGGTACCCAGACGGTAAAGTAAGGTCCGACCTGGTCCTGGGTAAGCTTTATGCATGTGAACTGCAGCGACCACATCAGGTTACATGCAAAAAGCAAAACCCATGAGATGATTATCTTCCTCATAAAAAAGTTCCAGTTGAATTAAAAATAATTGAGTATCAATTTGGTTGTATTTATTTTCTAACCTTTTTTGCAGTGTTTTTCACACCTTCAATAATCAAATCAAGATCATTTTTTGTTAATCTTGGATTCATGGGAAGATTAATCTCCCGTGCATAAAAGAAATTCTCTGCATTATGGCACAATTTATCAGGATAATTGTACTTTTTCTTCAGTCCGGTAAAATGATAAGTTGGCTGGTAGTGAAGTATGCCCTGGATTCCTTCTTCCTGATAAAGCACTCTTAAAAACTCATCTCTTGAGGCTCCCAGAATTTCCGGTTCAACACAAAGTGTATACAAGTGAAATGCATGAGTACAATTTGGATCTTCCCACGTTGGGGTTACACCTTTTATCCCCTTTATCCCTTCATTCAGATAATGACCGTTAAATCTGCGTTTTTCAACCATCATATCGAGCTTTAGAAGCTGAGCTCTTCCAACTGCAGCCTGAGCTTCGTTCATACGATAATTATTACCCCATTTCCCTTCGTCATCAATCACATCAAAATGGGAAGGTATCCAGTAATCCTTTACGCCTTTCTTTTCGAGCCTGTGGCCGCCAAATTCCCATATAGTTTGATCAGGAGCCCAGTGAGTTATGCTCATAACCCTCATCCTCTGAATCTTGTCGGTCAGGGCATCATTACTGGTCGTTATCATTCCACCTTCACCAAGTGTTACCATATTTTTCAGTGAATGAAAGCTGAAACATCCAACGTCACCTATACTTCCTGCCTGCCTGCCTTTGTAAGTTGCCCCGTGGGCATGAGCACAATCTTCCAGGACATAAAGGCTGTGCTTCCTGGCAATCTCCATAATGGGATCCATGTCGCACATCTGACCTCCGTAATGAACTACATAAATTGCTTTAGTCTTCCTGGTTATTTTGTCTTCAATCTGTTTAGGATCGATATTGAAAGTCCTTGGATCGATATCGGCGTATACGGGTTTTGCACCTTCCTTCAGGATAACAAGTGAGGTTGCAATAAAAGTGATGGGCGTTACAATTACCTCGTCACCTTCCTTAATCCCAAGTGCCTGGGTAGCAGCATGCATTGACGTGGTACAATTTGAAGTGGCAAATGCATGTTTAACTTCAAACCTTTCTGCAAATTCCCTCTGGAATAAAGTGACCTGAGGTCCCATCGTCTGGGACTCCTGCTTCAGAACAGCAAGAATCGCCTTTTCTTCCATTTTGTCATAAATTGATCCGAAGAATGAATAGGGCACTTTCAGTTTGACCCCGTCGTTCATCTGATATCCCGAAGTTATTCCACCTTCTGTATCAGAGCCGGTAAACATTAAGTCTTTTTCTTTTTTCATAAGGATAAGTATTAAATATTCTTTAAAATGCTAATTTTCAATAAGTTATTTTATCTGAAGTCTGTGGGCTATAAACTGCTCTTTTTTTAACTTTGCTCAATGCGGCCAGAATAATCGCATTGCTTTTCATAGGCTCAAAGACAGGTTTTCCATAATCGGTTTGTGTAGCCTGGTAATTTATCGATCCATGTAAATTTACCTCTTTTATCACCTTTCCGAACCGGGGATTGATCCATTCAAAAGCATAAAAAGTAACAGGATCTTTGTTTGCGCTTAATGAACATATGACCGGATCGGCCTGATAACTATAAACATTCTGGGGAGATCCTGTTTCGCCTTCCCTCTTATCCAGCCTGTCTTCACCACCAGGATTCCATTCCAGGATGTTGACGCCATATTGAACAGGCACATTAATCCTGTAACCGTCC
Organism: uncultured Bacteroidales bacterium; assembly: GCA_963831935.1. Taxonomy (GTDB): domain Bacteria; phylum Bacteroidota; class Bacteroidia; order Bacteroidales; family VadinHA17; genus LD21. The sequence goes on along the minus strand of CAWHSH010000004.1, from coordinate 417,708 downwards.
TGATAAACTATTTCGTACCATCCTAAAAGATCTGCAGTATCAAAAAAGTCCGGGATATTAAAATATGCTTTTTGATTTTCCGATGGAAGAGCACAGGCATGTAAAAAAATCAGACTGCTGACATCCTCATTAACAGTTATGCCTTCTACACTTGCTGGCAATGGATTTTCTCCTTTTCCTGGCCACCCCGACACCAATTGCACAATTACCTGAGGCCTGCTCCGGATTGACGAGGTTGAATATTTTGTTACCATCTTGTAGCTTACCTGATTTCAATGAGCCTAAATTAATATTGAAGATTTCGAACTTCCTGAGATATTGAATTTATTTGAAATGTCAACAGGTTCAATTGCATCACCATCTTTACTTGGGATTCTGCTGATATTCAGATTTGACCTGACAGAAGGCATTAATTCAGAGACTATCCCGGCAAGTTCTTTTTGGCTGACTATATGACTTGACCAGATAAAGTTAGCGCACCCAATGAAATCCAAAATCAGATCTTTGCCGATATTATACTCATTTGTTGAAGCCCATGAAGACGGAGCCCCGCCAACCAGATCAATTTTCTTTACCCTTTCTTCCCAGTTACTTATATTTGGAGTGAAATTTCCATATAACTGTTTGAATCCAAAGTCCTGTAATTCTTTTTCCTTGTCCTGATCCTGCCAGAACCAATTGAAAATTAAAATGTCTTTGGGAATTGATTTTTTCACAACTTCCGGGCGTGTTCCACCAGGCGTCTGATATTTAACGCCAGTTGAAGAAGTCCTGTTTTGCGGCCCCTTTTCACGGATACTTTCCAGCAGGTAATCTCCCCACATGGCAATCCTGATACCCTTTCCCGGCCATATAATTGTAAATCTTATTAATATCCCCGGCAAACAGCTCTGAAAAATCTTTTCCCCTGCAAAGAGGACAGGCACCTAACGGAGCTCCCCACCATTCGTCATGCCCGATATGGATCATCTTTGGCTTAATAACTTCTATATATTCATCATAAACATCGAACATAAGTTTATATGATTCCGGATTGGATGGACAATAAGTATCCGGCCATTTGTCGCCAGGATATTCTGCCAGTTCAGGGTGGCGTGTAAGGAGATAATACCCATGTGTTAATGATGGTATTTCAGGAATCACTTCAAGGAAATTCTCATTTGCATAGCTCACCAACTCCCTGACATCATTTTTCTCAATTATAAAACCATCACCGGCATCAAAATGGCTCGAGTTCTTCTCTTCACCATGTATTCCCTCTGTTGAATTTGACCGCGAATATTGCATGTACTTTGAAAATTCAATCCAGCCTGCATTGACCTCAGGATGCTTGTCAAGCCTCATACAATTCAACTCAATGATTACCTTATTGTACTTGTAAAGTGACATAAAGTCTCTCATGAACCGTTTGAAAAAAGCTATATTTTCAGGTCCTGGAACATAAAGCCTTATCGCTCTGAAAGGGAAATTTGGCCAGTCACTGACTTTTAATCCCTGTACATTTTCCCCATTGCCGGCTTCAATCAGCTGACGAAGCGATTGCAGTCCATAAAATGTCCCTGCATCGTCACTTCCTGCTACCACAATTTTATCAGAAGTCACATCCAGAAGATAACCTTCCGGACCTGGAGTTTTCTCATTGATTGTTAATTTATTAACAATACAGAATTCTTTTACAAGGGGATTATTGAATCTTCCCATTATCACCACTCTCCTGCCTGAGGGTATCTCAGAGAGCTGCTCTATGCTGATTGCTATCCCATATTTATCGCTAAGCTCCCTGACCAGAAAACGGGCAAGGAATATATCATTCCGGCTCATTTGGGGCGGAACAATAATTGACATTGTCTCATTTAGGGCAAATGATTCATCTGTAATTTGCATTTGCTGAGGAATAGGGAAAATCAGAGGTCTTTCTGCCGCTGTGGCATTCAATGAAAAACCAAAAACGGGAAAGAATATAACCATCAGGTTGATAATCTGATGCCTGATTAATTGTTGATTTCTCATTCTGTTTTAAATTAGGATTATTGTTTATTATTCAACAATTGAATATCTCTGAACACAATGTGCATAATGATCAGTCACATAAACACTTCCACCGCTGTTCACTGCAATACCTAGTGGAAAATGTTTACTGTCATCCATACTGCCTGAAGTAATCCAATGAATCTGACTTTCTCCCGCAGAATTGAATTTCTGAACCCTGAAATTATAACGGTCACAAACAAATATTTCTCCACTTTCATTTACAGCAATGCCATGCGGTTCACTGAACTGACCGCCTTTTGCATTCTCTCCTTCACCAAATTCCCCAAACCGTTTAACTAAAGATCCTTCTTTGGTAAAAACAGATATCCGGTGATTTTGCCTGTCGCTCAAAATAATATTTCCGTTGTTTGCAACTACAATTTCATGCGGCATATATAGCCTGAATCCGATGCTTTCCTGGGTTCCCCATTTATCCAGGAATTTAAGATCGGTATTGAACTTCTGGATCCTGTAATTAAAAGCATCAATTACATATAAAACATCGTCGCTGTCAATTGCAATGCCATAAGGATACTTAAACTGTCCATCTGATATACCATATGAACCTGCTGAAGAAATGAATTCACCTTCCGGACTGAATTTCTGTATCCTGTTGTTATTCATATCCGAGACATAAACATTGCCTTTTGAGTCAATTGCAATGCCATAGGGAAAATTAAATTCCCCGGATCCACCTCCAGGTTTACCCCACATTGTAATAAAGGTACCATCATCATCAAACTTCTGGATCCTGTGATTATGCTGATCGACAATATAGATATTCGAATTTTTATCAGTTTCAATCATCGCTGGGAACTTAAACTGTCCCGGTTTATCCCCGAATTCACCCCACTGTCTTAAAAGTACAGGGGTATCCTGGGCCTGAGCTAAATGAGTAATAAAAACCAGGATCAATGGATAAAAATTGTATAAAACAATTTAAATTTTCTCATTGCAGCGACTATCTTTTTTTACAGAAAATTGAAGAATTACTGTCATTTCGTATTATCAATTACGGTTATAAATTCTTCTATCACTTCTTTTGGTTGTGTTTGATTTCTTATCACATATTCTCTGCCTGAACCACCATTCTGGCTAAGGTGTTTATTTAAGGCTTCATATTTTGTCTTAAGATAATTTCTGACATCAATATGAACATCAGGTCTTCCCCTGCCATTCTTACGGGAAGTTTTATCCAGCAGCCATCCATTGACGGTCATCCATAATTTGCCAACAGGAACATTATTGTCCATAGCTTTCTTAAAGGCGAGATACATCATATAAGCAGTTCCCTCATGATCAAGTTTTTCTCCTCCGAGGGTATGTGTGATTACTATTTCAGGCTGATATTGTTTCAGCAACTTGTAAACTACATTTACATCCTCACTGTATCTTGTAGCCAGATTTACCTGCTTTCTTCCCGGCGGATTGTAATTCAAAAAATCCTGTGTTCCGTATATAATCACTTTCCGGCCCAGATAAATTTCAGGTTCGCAAAAATCAAGAAATACAGGGATTGCTCCGTAGACTGCGGCTGCCTCTTTGGCTTCCTCCGACCTGATCTGGTTGGTTTCCAAACCTCCGACAGGATATTTAAGCGGTGAATCCGAAACAGTAAATTCTGGTCCACTGAAATAGGGAGTCTTTTCCAGATTGCAGCCGGCAAGATTGTTTGTTACACAAACATAAACACCTTCATAGCCCATTGCAATATATTTTGCAAAAGTACCTCCAGCGATTTCGTCGACATCATCTGCATGGGCACCGAAAACCATTATACATTTCTGTGGTTTGCTGTTTTCACCTGCACCAGGAACCTGATCATAAGGCCTAGCATAAGTCTTTATAAATAAGATGTTTATAGAAACAATCAAGACAACTATTAGAATCTTTCTCATGGATCAACATTATTAAACTGGCGATAGCACAAATACCTGGCATTCATGAGATTTCAGGTTTGAAGTAAGTTTTCCCTCAGGTTGTTTAGTGGTTTCATGCTTCCAGACATCATGTACCTGATATTTTACTTTCGGATCCAGTTCAAGTTCTTCAAAGGCAGATGTAACAGTTGCGTCCTTTGAATTCCTGTTCAGAAATGCAATTGCGAACCTGCCCCCCGAAAGTGGTTTTTTCCACGCTTCGATCCCATCTTTTCTCATTACACGGAAAGCCTGTTTTCCAAGAGGGTCCTGGTCAATCGCAATAATATCCTTATTAAGAAGAATTGTTTTGGTTTCTTCACTCATATTATTAAGATCGCAACCAATCATAAGCGGAGCAGAAAACATACACCACATGCTCATCTGAGTACGATATTCAATATCCGTACAACCACCGCCTTTTATATAACCTGAATTTCTGAGTCCGATAACAAGCATGTCGGGGTCATTCCATCCGCCTGGCACCGACAAACCTTTCGAGATCAGTCATTGCATCTATGGCTGTCAATATCCCAATCTGGCTGTGTTCATTTCGTGGTTCATCCCACTTATCTCCAACATCGTAGGAAATCCGCCACAGATGCCCTCCTACCTCCTTTCCCCAGAGCCATGGCGAGCGCGGCCCCCATTCGCAAATACTGTAGACGATCGGGCGTCCGGTTGCTTTAAGTGCATCGCCCATTGTTTTATACCTGGCTATGGCCAGTTTTATAATCGTTATTTTCTGAGCCATAATCCGGGCAGTAACAGTAATCATATTTAAGATAATCCACACCCCATTCTGCAAACATCTTTGCATCATTCTGTTCATAACCGAAGCTGGCCGGCTGATCCCCGCAGGTCATTGTTCCTGCATCGGAATATATTCCGAATTTTAGTCCTTTACTGTGAACATAATCCGCCAGTGCTTTAATCCCCGATGGAAATCTCTCAGGATTAAAATTCAGCACCCCTGTCACTGTGTCTCTTGTTCCCTGCCAGTAATCATCAATTACTATGTAGGTAAATCCGGCATCTTTTAAACCTGAACTCACCATCGCGTCTGCAGTTTCCCTGATCACCTTTTCACTGACATTCTTTCCGAACGGATTCCAGCTGTTCCATCCCATTGGTGGCGTTAATGCAAGATTATCTTTGACTACCGCATCAGTTGTTACAGGTGTTTGGGTTACAGAATTACTTTTGTTGGTACAACCATAAGTCACTAAAGATAAAATAGTTAATGCGATTACTACTTTTCGGGAATTGTTCAACAGTGGTTTCATAGTTAGTTATTTTGTATTGGTTATTTTTATTGTATGCAGACCAAGACCGGCAGGGATCTCAATTACCTGGCCGGCAGACAAGTTCGTCAGAGCGGATTTACCATCCACATAAACTGAAGAACCCCTGGCCAGGTTTTGCCTGAGATTATCTGATATTTCAAGTGTCCATTTTGATGATTTCTTTTCAAAGTACCTGCAATAATGGTCATCGTATCTTAGTTCAATTCCAAAACCATTGGTACCCGATCCTGATATTTCCGTATGAAGGTAAGCGCATGTCTCGTTGAAACCCATCCAGTGCTTGTCTTTCCTCGATTCGATCCAGTCCAGGTTATCATGCAGGTTAATCCTTCTGCCTCCGGCAATTTTTGAGCCTGCGAGTTGCTCAGTTGAAAGTTTCCATAGCTTATCCCAGCCTGCATCCGTTTCATCGCCCGGATCATTTGTCTTCGCGGTCAGATCGAGGTCATGGCAGGTAAACTGCTGAGGCATCATCATTTTGAATTCTATTGTTCTGTCTATCCCGACGTAGCATTCACGGCTGACCCCCAGGCCGGCTATGGCTGCAATACGACCATTATCATCACCTCCGTGGGTACCTTCCATCAGCTCGGCACCGGGACGTACTTCAGCTGCGAGAGGCACTACACCAAATGATTCCTTAATTGCTTCAATACCTTTTTTATAAATGAATAGCAGATCATTTGAGGGAACAGGAGCATGCCCCCGTCTTACATCGACAACTTCATTGTACCAGTCCGTAATTTTAAGCTCCCCGTCAACCGGACTGCCCCACCATGGACCAGGAGGAGAGTCGAGATCCCAGTTCATGTGAGACCAGGCCCTGTGCGGCTGCATTTCGAAAACTCCGCGCCGGAGACCTTCATCAAGACCCTGTTTTGTGGAGCCATAATCCTGCCAGTTGCCAAAAATATCTTTAAATGGAGGGACATCCCATGATGATTCAATAAGTTTCTTTTCCGGATTTGCAAACCCAGGTGTTAAGTTCATAACCATCATGAAGCCATACTTTTCAAGAGGTTCGATCAGGTACTTTATGAGAGTATCCTTTGCAGGTGTGGGGTAGTGCCAGGTAAGGCTCCAGGCATGTTCGCTGCAACCGACATCGTCCATGATGAATATGAAGCCATTTTCAAAATTATCGTTAAAGACACCATAACCAATTGAATAAACCAGTGCTTTTCTGAAGATCTTTCTCATAACAGGATATTTACGGAACCAGTCCCTGCCTCCGCCAAGCCAGACGGTTTTTGTATCATCATCAATATCCCTTACAACCATCTGAGGTGTATTTCCTACTTTCCCGAGAACAGTCACATCGCCGGAAACAGAACAGTTTACCATGTCCAATATCTGAAATATCCTTCACCCCGTCAGTATTGCTTACTGTAATTCCGTTTGCTTCAGGAATACTTGATCCGGCAAGCTGCTTACTGTCAGGCAGCATTATACCCAGTTGCATCGGCAGTGATAAAATGGCTTGCCGGTATATTTCAAGCTTATCCCCATCCACCTCCCAGTCTGAACATTTTTGACATCACTGTACCTGATACCTGACAAGGGCTGGCAACCGGATCTGTCTTTATATAATCGAAAAGTGCGATCATGCTTATTCCATATTCATTTACTGCACGTTGCAGAGTCTCATAATTTGCTGACATTCCTGTCAGCTTATCCGGATCAGCCATCCAGATAACACATCCGTAAGCAGGTTTTGCAGCATAATCCAGAAACCTGTTTATCTGAAGCCGTTGTTCATCAAGACGAAAAATATCAAACGGAACTCCCCATATCTTGAGCATTGTAACAACATCCAGAAAATCATCGCCTTTCACCCGGAAGGGATCAATATTGTAACTCATTGGATCGGTCCATTGATCGCCAATTATCACGAGCACACGGAATGGTTTAACTTCGAACTTTTGTTTTTTTTCCAAAAGCTGCGGATGTTTCATTTACTGCATTCCGACAGCTGATATTTATTACTGAACTAATACAAATGGCAGTTATAAATACTCAGTGTTTTAACCATATTTATATGTTAAAATTTGTTATCAGATTTTGATAAATGTTTTCTTAAGGTACATCCAGTAAAGAATAAGCCAGATCACAGCCAGAGCTGCTGAAGCTTCTACAAATTCTGCCCATGGACCAAGCCATTTAAGCAATCCTCCCACAAACACATTACCTATTTCCCTGAAATCAAAAAGATGAGTTGCAACATAAACTGCAATTGCATTCATGCCGATTACTACGAAAAAGAATGCCCATTTCTTATATCCCCAGATATCAATAATAAGATAGAATAGAGCAAAAAGTAGAAAACTCAGTCCGCCTGCAAAAAGAACCAGTGAACTTGTCCAGAGGTGATGAATGATCGGGAACCAGATTCCCCAGACCTTACCGGCAATAACACAGCAGATTCCGATCAGTGCCAGTAAGCCAGGCTTTCTTCATTGGTTTCATTGTCAGACAGAAGTATCTGTCCGGCAAAGACTCCCAGCATTACCGAACAGATAAAAGTCATATTGGTAAGGATATATGTCCAGCCTGCACCTTCCTGCCAATGACCCAAAACAGCATTATCGACATATAATGCCAGATTCAAATCTGGTTCATAAATACCTGCACCATGACCAGGAACAGGAATTAATGCCATAACAACCCAGTAAAGAACTAATAATCCGGCAGTTATCCCTATCTGCCATTTCCTGTTGACCTCAAGAATCAGAATTGAACTAACAAGATAACCCACGCAATGGCATGAAGAGTATCTGTCCAAAGATGCATTTTTGTGGTATCGAAAGTAAGGAGATGTCCTGAAGCAATAAGTCCGAGAATGTAAAGAACAATAACTCTTTTAATAATATGACGGTAAAGCTTCTTTTTTGTTGTCACCCTGTTTCAGCCGGTTGCGAAATGATACAGGCATAACAACTCCGACTATAAACAGGAAAAAAGGCATAATCAGATCATAAAAATGAAACTGACCCCAGCTGTGGTCAAAATTGAACTTCCATATTGCTGAGAAATCCGATGCCTGATGCTTTACACAGAGATATAAGGACTTCGGCTCCACCTATTATCCATAACATATCGAAGCCTCTGAGTGCATCAACGCAAACCAAGTCGTTCAGCTGGCTGGCAGTTTGGATTTTTGTTTCCATAGATTAAAAATTCAGATTTCAAATTTCAAGTTTCAGGTTTCGGAGTAAAGACTTCATTTTACCTCGATCAGAATGAAATCATATTCCATAAGCATTTTTCTGAAAGGAGCTTTGTAAGTAATTGTTTCTTCTGATTTTTTGTTCTTTCTTATTATCCCAGACAACCACATGAATCTCAGAACCATCCTCAAGACCGGGGATCCTGATCTCAAGTTCGGTTGTCTCAATTGCAAGCAGTGCTGTAACATTTTTACCGGCAATTCCCCAGACATTTGATGATGGCATTATTCCGCAGCCTGAAAGAAGATCAGAAATAGGGTATGCAACCTCCCAGTTAAGAGAGGTTGCAGTTACAACATATTTATTGTCCTTCCCGATAATATATGGTCCCCGTCCATATGTTTTATTTGGTACACAATATATCGGTACCGCTGATAGCATCTTCAGGGATTACAGTTCCTGTCCGGAGATCCTATCCTCTCTGAACATCAGATCCGGTAAACCTGAGGTAAACATCTTTATAATAACCGGTATAAGGGATCTCTGTCTCCTGGTCAGGCGGAAGCGATGCCTCTCGGATCCTTCACCTTCCTGTCCGGTTCCTGAATGGTTTACTGCCATCAATACCGCATTTTTCAAGAACTGTCTTCCATCCTGGAGTTATCTTACTCTCCGCTTGGAATATTGTCCCGCACTGAATGAATACAGGTTTATCAGTACTGAACAGATCCACCACATCATCGGGAAGATTATCTCCGTTTCCTCCGCTGGCATAGATCCAGTAAGCATCTGCAGGAACAACTTTGTCGCTGACAATAATATTATAACCGGCATTCATTGCTCCTGAAGTGATGGCATCACCTGAGTTGAACAGATGGTTCCATCCCGGATCTCCGGGTTCACTTCCCGAATATTCAATCTGTTTTTTAAGAAGAACAACAATATTAAGCAAGGGTCTGTCTTTTTCCTGCTTGTCAACATATTCATTAATCCATTTCTGTGTTGCAATCGGATCAAATGTGTTAAATCCTCCGAAAATTATAAAATTGTCGAGCCTGAACTGAAGTGCCCTGATCATACAGAGATATGGGATCACAGCAGGTGAATAATCTCCGGCGATGCCCCAGTTTCGGTTAACAGGTGAAATCAATGATGTAGGTTTGCCCCAGTACTTTGCCCATCCGAATACCCAGTGACCCATGCTGGGCCAGGGTGGCTATATTGAAAATCTTATCGCGTTTGAGATAATAATTGTAAATATCAATTGTACCTGTTTCAGGCCACAATGCGGCAAAATTTGGCTCCCGCAGAAGCATTGGATCAGTACCTGAAATATAATTGACATCCTTGCTTTTAAGTTCTCTTGCAAGTGACATAAAAACATCCGGTTTTACTTCAAAACACTCCTCAAACACTGCATCAACACTGTCAGCAGCAAGATCATCAGCAACAGCTTTTAATGTTCTCAGGTGTCCATTTATTCTTTTCCCAGTGATATGGATTAACTCCTTCAATATTGATCATTACTTTTAGTCCCTTTTTATGGGCAGCCCTGACAAGAGGAGAGAGCCTGTCCTCTTTAAATACGGCCCACTCCTGTTTTTCGAGAGAAGGTGATTTGAAAGTAATAATTCATATTCGCTCCATCCCGGTCGGCTCCCCAGAACGTTATACCCCTCCATCCTTTTGCATAAACTATCATCTGTAATCAGAATCAGCCTGATTATCAGTCAGTTTACCATGGTATCTTTCTGCAGGACCCTCAACCCAGTACATTGGATTGTAGCATTCCATGTCAGCTTAAAGTCAACTGTTCATGATTAGGCTGCCGGAATTATTTCTGCTTTTCCACATATTATGAATCCATGCAGAAACAGAATAAAAATGGCATAGACTCAATGTCATAAGAATTAAGTTGACAGAGGAGATATGTAAAGATTCTTTTTCATTGTCTTTCGGTTCCTTTTGACTGGACTTTCTTTGAGTTTTCAGCGATGCTTAAAGCCAGGAGAATAATGGCATTTGTGTTATTCTTCATCCGAAGTTTACCGACCTCAGATTTATTTCCTTGATCGTTTTTCCGAATCTTGGATTTTCCCACTCAAAAGCAAAGAAAGTTACAGGATCTGTATTCTCGTCTGAACATAAGACTGACGGAGCATTATATGCGTACTGATTCTGGCTGTATTTTACTTTTGGCTTTTCAAATGCAGAAATTCTCTGCTTCCATCTCCAGTCCAGAATGTTCACTCCATACCTGACCGGAATTGTTACGACAAACCCATCATCATATACAACTTCATACCAGCCAAGGAGCTCTGAAGTATCATCAAAGTCGTAGATAGCTGAATAGGCTTTCTGATTATTCCCTTCCCTTGCACAGGCATGAAGGAAGAGAATGCTGTTCACATCCTGGTTTATTTTGATACCCTGAATGCAATCCGGTTCCTAAGATTATCTTTCCGGGTTGAAACAACAACTGCCCTCAGATTGTCAGCATGAAGGAGTATTCAGTTCAAAAAGTCTTTTTCCTGACCTTACCCTTCCTTTCAGAAGATCATTTGAATTAAGGCTGTCAATCCCGTGTTTTAAGGCAGAATTAAAATATGGTGAAAGATCGATCGGTGTTACTTTGCTTCCGGCCTCAGAGGGAAGTTTTTTCCCGCTGAACCTGAAATTAATGTCACTGACCAGTGCATCGGTAATTTGAGCCAGCATATCAACAGGAACATATTGTTTCGACCACAGCAGATTTGAACAACCCAGGAAATCGACAAGCTGATCCTTTCCGAAGATTGAATTCCGTTGTTGCAGCCCAGGAAGATGGTGCCCCGCCAAGCAGACCTTTTATATTATGTCTTTCATCCCATTTATCGATATCAGCACGGAGATTCCCGTAAACCTGTTTAAAACCGAAGTCAGAAACCTGCTTATCATTTGTTATTTCGTCCCAGAACCAGTTGAATACCAGGATATCCTTCGGGATAAGCTTAAGTACCTGCTCCGGTCTCAGGGCACCGGGGATCTTATACTGGTAACCTGCTGAGGATTTCCAGGTCTGAAATTCCTTTTCAGTGACAGACTCAAGCAGATGATCTCCCCATAAAGCTATCTTAATGCCCTTCTTCGCCAGGTAATCATGGATCTTTGTGACATCAGCTGCATAAAGTTCACCATAATCTTTCCCTTTGCACAATTCACAGAGATCCTTCTCCATTCTCCATTCGTCATGCCCGATATGAATTATTGTCGGATGGATGACTTCAATATATTCATCAAGAACATCAAAATAAAGCTTGTAACTACCGGGTTTCAGCGGACAGTAAGTATCCGGAACCGGCTGATTCATATTCTCAGCAAGTTCCTCGTGACCGGCAAGCAGGTAATATGCATGGGTCAGTGATGGCAGCTCCGGGATCACCTCAATATTGAACTGTCTCATATAGCTGACAAGATCAGCTACTTCTTCCTTTTCAAGTATACCTCCGTCAGCATTATCCTGGTGAGAAGAATTCTGATACTCCATATGCTGTCCGGGAGGCCTGTCAAGCCTGCTGAAATTAAGCATCCGTTCAAATTGAACAGCACCGATATTCAGTTCCGGATGTTTCTCGAGACGCATATTTGCATTCAGCTCAAGTATAATGGTGTTGAACTTATAGTATGCTACAAAATCCCTGACAAATCTTTTAAAAAAAGTAATATTCTCTCTTCCCGGAAGATAAAGCTTGATACCGCTGAACGGATACTTTGGAGCATCTTTCACTATAACCTGTGGTACTACCAGTTTACCATCGGAAACACTTATAAGCTGCCTCAGTGACTCAAGTCCGAAAAGAGCTCCTTTTCCGCTGTTTGCAGCAACAACAATATTATTTGAGGTTACAGACAAAATATAACCTTCTTCACCCAGAGTTTTAAGCTCGTCTACCAGCCCCTGTTGATCACAATATGATTTTAACAAGCGGATTTGTAATATCACCTATCAGAATGAATTTATCTGTACCGGTAAAGGACTGGCTTCCGGTTTATCATAACCGGGATTTCGTATTTATCTGCAAACTCATTTGATATAAGACCGGCAAGGAAATTATCCTGTTTGCCGGCTTTCTGCGGAATCAGGATAAATGTATTTGAATCGATTTCGAAATTCCCTGTCAAGAACCTGAATATCAAGGGGGAACGGGAAAATTAACAGTTTGTAGTCTCCCTGAGAAGATCCTTTAACAGTGATCAGAATCAGGAATAAATAAACAATATTTTCATCTGTATATTTTTATATTTTAATGGTCAGATGGAATAGCCATGATGTGAAATATTCATTTCGGATGGTGTTTTATGTACCATGGCTATTTCATAGGCTGTCCTTTTAAAAATCAGTTAAATGTACTGTCTATTTTCTTTTCGAGCAGTTCTGAATTTTAATAAATTGCCTGCTGTCAATGCCCTTCCTGATCTTTACCAGTAAAAATCCATCATCCTTCGAATCAGTTCCATATGCGGTAGATCCACCTGAAATATAACTGACCCCTTTAAAAAAGAGGTCCATATATAAGTGAGTATGACCTTCCAGCACCATCTTGAGATTGTAATCCCTGAACAAATTCAAAATAGCTGCCGAATTAGCTGACAGAGCCTGAGAATCCGAACTTGAAATTGCGTGCGGATTAATTAAGTGGGTGTGAATTGAAATAACCACCGGAACACTTTTATCCGTGGAAACCAGTTCTTTCCTGATCCATTCCATCTGGACAGAATCAACGCCCTGGGTATAGTTTTTCTCACGTTCAAGGATCTTTATACCATCCAGTATAAAAAACTTCCATCCGTTATAACTAAAAGAATAATACCGTGTTGGTATAACGTGATTCATACATTTTCTTTCCCCACATGGGATTTGTCCTATCAATGCCGCTTTCCTTCGTAATGCCGACATTTTCATGATTTCCCATTGTAAGGTAGACCGGCATTTTGAATCTCTTAAATTCACTATCCATTAAATCGAACAGAATTTCAGCCTTATTATCGTTTACATTTTTTGCCGTATATATCATGTCCCCACCGGTAAGGACGAAATCGGGATGAAGCCGGTTAATTTGTTTTGCAAGCTGTTCAAATCCTGCCACTACTGCTGAATCAGGCTGCAAATGGATATCCGGTAAATAAACAAATGAGAAATTTTTCTGCCCGATCAGGGAAGTCACCTGGAGAAGCAGAACAAGACATAATCTTAATCCGATTCATAATAAGCATATAAAGATATCAGCTTAAATAATCCATTTTATCCATTGAAGATTCACCACCGATTAACGGTTGCCATGAGGGTTTGTAAACACTGGTTGAGTCCATGCCATTTTTCCTTCAGCATTTATAATTTTTGCCCTGACATAATAATCACTTTTCTTTGGCACGGTATATAGCTTTGCCCCGAACACCTGTTTTAAGCAGAGTACCGTTCTTCCCAATGAATTTAATTGTGTCGCCATTTTGTGAGTCAATCCTGATCGATTTGCCATTTACCTGGTAATCATTAAGAATCACACCTGTTGTTGCATAAAAGTTCCCCGAACGGATGCTCTCCAAAATGTTTGATTTTGTAAGCGAGGAAGCTTTTACCATTATCCATCCCCTTCCCACATTTTCTTTTTTGTAATGATTATCGTCCGCAGCCACAGCATAGACTATTCGTGCCGTTTGGTGCCGAGAGTACACTATCCCATAGAATTTCTGTTGCAGGAGTGTCCTGAGGGTCTGCCTCCGTTTACATACCTCAAGGTGGTTAAGTCCTGTCGTAGCTATAAATGCAGAAGCAGTTACCACGGGATCCTGCGGATGATTTAGAATCGGAACACCTCCTGCTGCAAGAATCCTGGTAACGCCATCCTGCAATGAAGTTTCTCCGCCAATAAAACTATTAATTCCAAGTGCCAAATGATGCCGTGTTTCACTGAGTTCATTACCATTTAGCATTATGAACCGTGGTGGATCAGAAGCTTCGTCATGACAGAATATTTTCTTCTGCAGCACATGGTCATTATGTTCGGAAAGAACAAGGAAATCATAACCGGCGTCTTCATACCATCTGGCGATCATAGGCACATCGTTCGTATCATTTTCATCAGAATACCGGGCATGAGTATGAGTATTTCCACGATACCATTTTCCCCTGGTTGGTTCTTCAACTGAGCTGATCTGTTCACCTGAAGCTTCCTTCGTTTTGTCATTACCGGAGACAAGTTCAACATAAACGGGATTTGAATAGAACCACAAATCGGAAAAGGCTTTTGCTTTATTGTTCTCTCCGATATCGGGCAGCGGATTACCTTCACTGTCTAATTCTTCAGGAGTATTTAAAGCCAGGTTTGTCCCGCGAAGCCGGAAGTACATTTTCCCACTTATTTCAGTCTGATACCTGATCTTTTTCCATCCCTTTCCCGATTCGGCCCATTTTATACTTTCAAGACCATTTGCGTCCTTCACTCCTCCTGTGGCATCGAAGCGTGCAATAACCTTTGTGCTTGTTACATTATCCTTTGAGTAATCAGGGCTTGAAGGGGGAATAAGGCCTGAGACCTGTCCGGCAATCAGATCAAAATGATCTAATTGCGGATTAGTGTAATCACTGTATGAATTGTAGTTCGCAGTATCCGGATCAAGAACATCTATTTCAATATTTACTTTGTTCCTGTTTGTTACCAGGGTTTGTCCCATCGTTGTTTTTCCGATCCGAAACCTCAGACCGGTAATTAAGATCACCTGTCACAATAAAACTGTTTCCTGCCGCATTCCATCAATTAAGGCCTGGGGATCATGCTTTTTTGATACATATGTATAAGTTTTCTGGTATTCACCCGGGATAAAAGTCATCAACTGAATGGAAATCAGAACTTGCTGATATCCACCATCTTCTTCCTTCACTCAGGAGAGCATCCCAGACACCACCTATTTTTGATGCAAATATGCCCGCCCCCCCAAATGTTGCACCCTTCTTGCCGTTAATCTCAACCGCAAAAGGAGTATCTTCAAGGTCGTAGCTTCCGCGGATGGGTTACTCTGATGTCCCGGCATTCCGTCAAATCCGAAACAAACATCGGGTGCAGCATTGTTAAAATCCCTGAAATCCGAAATTGTATAATCGCCTGATTTATCAGGATGACTTGGGACAACATAGGTTTGAGTGGGATAATTTGCCTGCAGCCATTTGACTGCCTCCAGGGCTTTTTCCTTACCGGTGAAACGACTCTTTTTCCATCCGAATTCCAGTCCGCCGGTTGTATCGTTGTCATCTTCGTCGAACATGTATTCGAACTGAGCCAGGGGACTGCAATTTTCTTTTCCGCGAATCAAACTGGTTGGCAATAATGGAAACGTTTGCATGTTCATGTCCGGGTACGTTCCATTCAAAAGCCTGGAGGATTAACTTCTCCGGGAAAGATCCTGCGCCAGAGTAGTATATCCTGGAAACTGTAATCCTTCAGCGATTGCCAGCGCCACATAAATCCGGTATTTTCTGCTTCCTGTGGCGATCCCAGTGGTTTTATTCCGGCGCAAGTCCAGGTTACCCTGGTTCCAAGATCGTCACCCGAAGCCCTGCCCCAGAATTCCCGCGTACCTCCATGATCGCTGTTTGACCACCAGTTCAATCCGTACTTGTCGGATACCTCCATTACATATCCGATTGAATAATCTCCTCCGGAATATGTTGTATGCTGATGAAAGTCACCTGTAACGTACATTCCCTTTCCGGTTGAATCCGAGGATTTGCTGGTTTCCCCGTTATTGCAGGAAATCAATATTGAAATTCCAATAGGGACAAGGACTAAGTAAAGGTGTCGTTTCATTTAAGCAGTTAACTGGTTAATTATCCATTATTGCCGATTCTATCATAATAAGGACAAATTGATCCGCCACAGGATCGTATCGGATCACATATGGGTCTTCTTCTCCTGATTTCTTATCCAGGCAGAAATCCTACCCGGGTAATCTCAAACAGATTTAAGTAAAGGAATGGAATTACCAGTACTTTGTTAATTGGAATTCATGAGGTTGTCTGATGACAACCTCATGAATTCCTGTTCAATTATCCGTAGTATAAAAAATCCGGTCTTTAATTCAGATCATTAATAGCCCGGATTCTGCGGGAAAGGCTTTGGTCAGATTCGCATCAATAACATCCTGTGGTATCGGGAAGATCGTATCACGCAATGTGATCCTTTCTCCTCCGAATTTATTATACAGTTGTGTCCTTTCAAACCATTTATGTGTCCTCAGCAGGGTCATCCTGCGTTCCTCTTCAATGAAGAGCTCACGTGACCGTTCATCCAGAATATAATCTATATTCACATCTGCTTCAGTAATAGGAGTTGCATGAGACCTGTTTCGAATCACATTAATGGTTTCAGCAGCACCGGCAGCATCACCAAGCTTGTATTGCGCTTCAGCCTTAAGCAGGTAAGTATCAGCCAGTCTTATATAGATCTGATCAGTCCAGGCGAAGTCTGCCTGCACATCAACTGTGCTGGTTCCTTCTGCTTTTCTTGAATAAGGCCAGTCATTGACTTTATAACCTTGTAGCTGTAATATCCTTGTCCCAGTTGCACCAGATAGTGTCTCCATAGTTATAACCGGCAGGCAGTTTATCAGCCGGTAATTTCCCTGTACCTGTGTATCCTATATTATTCTCTGCTTCAGTCTGAAGCCTGAAGGATGTACGCAGTATATAGTTCTGGGCCCTGTCATCGGTTTTTTCATAGCTGTCGATCCACCATTTTGTCGGGGCAAAATATGATTTACCCCTGCCTCCTCTTTCAACAGTATACTGGATGGGAGCTACGCCTCCAACCTTAATGCTATTGTAGGTACCTACCTCTGAGCGAGACAGTTGATGACCCTGCTCGTCAATGCTGTTGAACAGCTCGAACTGGAATACCCAAAGAGCCTCTTTGTTACCCTGTTCCCTGTTCTGGTTGCCTTCCTTGAACATATCTCCGAAAGCGCTTCCTGTCGGATCTGATCCTGTACACACCATATCTTTCAGTTGTAAGCTTATAGGCAGGATTGTTAATTACCTGGTTGCACCAGTACAGGGCACTGTCGGGTTTACCTACTGTAAGGTACATTTCAGCAAGAAGAGTCTGAACAGCGCCTTTTGTCATCCTTCCCTGCAATGAAGCTTCCGTCGGAATATACTGCTGTGCCCATTTATAATCGCTTATTGACTGCTTTTCTGACTTCAGCAACAGGTGTACGTTCCCAGTCGGTCTTTATTGCCCTGAGGCATTGTGAGTACAGAGGTACATCTCCCCATGAGTAAGCGAGCCGCCTGTATGCCCATCCTCTTATGGCCCGGGCTTCTGCAACAACTCTGAGCTTATTGTTCTCAGGGGTATCCGCACCGCCTCTCCAGTCGACATCCTGTATCTGCATAGTAGATGATTGTATTGGAAGCATTTATCATCTCGTACAACCATTGATAGGTCTGCAACAGGTCGTCATCTGAAGGATTGTTGGATGTGGTCCAGTTCCAGTAAATATCGCTTCGTCTGGCATTGCTGGTCATGTTATCAACTCCGTTAAGGGCATTTTCAAGTTTTTCCGATTGCCACCTGGCATACCTTGCCAGGTTGTAAAGTCCATTCAATGCTGCTTCGAATCCATTATAGTTTTTAAGGATTGTCGGCCCTGACAATATGTTGGGCGGATTTTCCTCAAGGACATCTTTGGAACAGCCTGCCAGCAAAATGATCACCAGCATAACTCTGATAGTATAGTTAAATATTTTCATCGTGTTTAATTTTACTGTTATCACATTCTAAAATCCAAAGTTCAGGCCGAAAATAAGCTCTTTCTGCATCGGAATATTCCTCTGGGCGTCCTGGTCCACCAGTTCAGGATCCAATCCGCTCCATTTGGTAAAAGTGAGCAGGTTACGTCCGGAGACATATACTTTAACATTGCTCAGGCCGATCCTGCTTATGGCGTTCTTTGGGAGATCATAGGCGAGGGAAACATCCTTCAACCTTATGAAATCCGTGCTTTCATACAGAGTTGCACCGTGTCCTGACATCTCATTGGCCATCTTTCTGTTCATATACCAGGTGGTACTCGGATTGTCCGGCGTCCACCAGTCCTTTTTTATCGTGTTGTAGCGAAGATCGTCCTGGACATCGTCAGTCATCCTGTCGTTATGTGCGGTTACACCGGTGACACCATGGAAAAAGAAGCTGAATGAAAAGTTGCCGTAGATCAAAGTGTTTGTCAAACCCCATAATATTTTCGGATCCAGCTGACCTATAATCTGGCGGTCCTTATCGTCGCAGCAATTACCATCATTGTTAAGGTCTTTTAATTTGACATATCCTGGCTGTGAATCCATAAACTGCTGCTGCCTCTTCTTCGCCAAGCTGCCATATACCATCCCACACATAATCGTAATTCACCCGCACAGGCTGACCTATGAACCACCTGTTGGAGATATCATCAATTTCTTTTCCTGTTACCGGATCCTTAATTCCATACAGTGAAGTGATTTCATTTTTGTTAAATGAAAAGTTCCCGTTCATTATCCACTGGAATTTTTCCCGAACCACATTTCTTGAATTAATTGAAAGTTCAATTCCTGTATTCCGTGTTTGTCCTATATTCTGTGTAACAGCAGGATGGGTCCAGTCATCGCCGTTCGCAGTTTATCAGTTAACCCATGGATTACAGAAATGCTTCTGTTCAGCAACAGGTCAAATGTGTTCTTCCTGTACCAGTCGATGGTACCGGTAATTCGGTCTTTAAACAATCCGAAATCCAGCCCGACATTAAATGTCTTGGCGGATTCCCATCCCAGGTCTGCAACGCCCATGACCATCGGCTTGTACCCAACCTGCGCTTCAGTGCCCGACATTATACTGGCAACTGTAAACTTCGGAAGAGAAGAATAAGGACTGATTGCCTGGTTACCGTTGAGACCGTAAGAACCCCTGAGTTTTAATGTATTAAAGACATTCTTAAGAGGGAAGAAGTTTTCATTGGAAATATTCCACCCAAGAGCAAAGGACGGGAAGATACCCCATTTGGTATCTTCTCCGAATCCTGAAAATCCGTCACGCCTGATTGTGAATGTTGCAAGATACCTGCTTGCAAACGAATAATTGGCACGGAACATCTGTGAAACCAATGCAGAATTCCTGTAAGAAGTGGAAGGAGAAACAACAGCTGCCTGGGAAACTCCGTACCATGAAAGGAAATCATTCGGGAACTGCTCTGCACTCAGTGAATTTGATTTACTGGTGTTAGTTTCATAACTGTACAATCCCGTCAGGAAGATTGTATGATCGCCAAGTGTCCTGTTGTAATTCAAAATATTCTCAAGAACCACGTTGCTGCTGACCGAGTTGCTCGATCTGGACTCTCCCTGGTACCTGTATCCATCATACGTATTAACCCCGCCGTATCTTGCTGCATCGGTGAACCTTGTTCTGACACCTGTATTCAGCCTGTATGTCAGTCCTTTTATAAATGGCACATCGACATTCAGATAATTGTTGGTAAGTATCTGGTATGATTTATCAAGATCGTCATAGGCGAGATCAGTCAAGGGATTGATTATGGTTATATTTTCAGGAATCGGGTAAATCAGGTAATTGCCATTATCATCATACGGTTTTCCAAGGGGATTGGCAATCATTGCTGCATACCAGCTCACGTCATTTCCGCTGGCATCGTCATAGTTAAGCTGGGTTCTTGTTCCAACAGCAAGCCAGTCAAACAGTTTGGTTTCAATGTTTAACCTGGTTGTAACACGCTTGAAATTGTCGCCTCTCGCGACTCCGTTGATATCAGTCAGACCGGCGCCGATATAGAATTTCGTATCCTTAAAGCCTCCGGAAACAGAAACATTATGCTCCTGTGACTGACCTCTTCTCAATGCAAGACTAAACCAGTCTGTTGATACGCCCGCGGCTAAGTTATCAGTCTCTGTCTGATATACATATGCGGGATCTCTCGTCATTTTAAAATCATAGAACTCGGGGCCGTTCAGAAAATCATATTTCTTGATGAACTGGCTGACGCCATATTTTCCGTCATAGGAAAATACCGTCTTACCTGATGCACCCTCTTTTGTTGTGATCAGGATCACGCCGTTTGAACCCCTCGACCCATAAATTGCTGCAGCAGAAGCGTCCTTAAGGATTTCAACCGATCCGATGTCTCTTGGATTGATGTCGGACATACTTCCGCCATAAGGAATTCCATCAACAACAATAAGAGGCTGGTTATCAGCTGAAATAGAAGCCCTTCCCCGAATCATTATTGACTGATCGGGGTTGGCGCCTGCAGAGGCCGTTTCGATCATGACTCCGGGTACAGCGCCCTGAATAGCCTGGGTGACATTCAGGTTGGGAACCATCTCAAGCCTGTCTTTTGAAAGCGAAGTGACTGTTCCTGTAATGTCACTCTTTTTTTGTGTTCCGTAACCAACAACGACAACCTCTTCAAGAGCCCTGACATCAACAGCCAGTCCAATATCAATATTAGTCCGGTTTCCGACCAATACTTCCTGTGGTAGATATCCCACAAAAGTAAATACCAGAGTGGAGTTTGCTGAGGGGACTGAGATCGAATAGTTTCCATTAGCGTCCGTATTTACGCCGACAGTTGTACCTTTTACTACTACGCTAACTCCGGGGAGTCCTTCACCGGTCGAGGCATCTGTAATTCTGCCTTTAACGGTAAGTTGCTGCTGATCGGATTTTAATTTGATCACAATCAGGTTGTTGTCCATTATCTTGTAATCAAAGTCTGTTGATGCAAGCAGTTTGTCAAGCACCTGGTTAATATTCTGATTGGTTACCTCAATGTCAACCAGGCTATTAATTGACTTCAAATCATCATTATAGAAGAAACGGTAATTTGTTTCATTTTCAATGATGTTCAAAATCTCTTTTACGGATTTCCCGTGTTCATTCATGGAAATCTGTCCAAATCCTGTTGCTGAAAGATTCAGGCTGAAAACCAACGTCAAAACAATTGTTATTTTCATACATAAGAGGATTTTGAAAATTTTCCTGTCAGGAAAATAAAAGAACAGTTTTTCTTTCATAATTTTGAAATGTGTTAGTTTGGGTTAAACATGAATGGCCTTTATGTGCGTACTCAGGCCACGATTTGAATTAACTTGAGCTTTTCATGGGAAAAACAGCTGCGAACTGTTTTTCCCTTTTTTAATTTCTGGTTTTTTTCATGCATTAATGGTTTAGTTAGTCTTTAGGGTATTTAATCAGTTCATATGTTTTGAAAAATCATTCCATTCATCTTTATCAGAGTTCAGATACACATTTTTACCTGAAATGGAATACTCGATAGGTGCTGTCAGCTTGATTGCGCTAAGTACCTGTTCAAGAGTCTCATCGAGTAGTATTCCTGAGAACCGATACTTTTTTATCTCCTCATCTTTGAAAATAAAGGTGACATCATACTTCCGCTGGAGCTTCATGCAAAGGCTTTCCAGAGCATCTCCCCTGATGACAAGTTTTCCCTCAGTCCAGGCAGCTACCTGATTAACATCGACTTTTGGGGAAATAAGTAAATTATCATAAATTGTTTTGGTTGGAACAGGTTCTGCAGGGTCCGTTGCATCGATCTTATCCAGGGAGAAACTTTTAGTCTCCTTAATGTAAATAGCTTTCTGATTTGGATTCAGGTCAATAAAATTGTCTTTTGAGTCATTCGTATCCTCCATAGTAATTTTCACTTTTCCTTCAACCAGAGTTGTCTCTATCAACTCCTCATCATCATATGCTTTGATATTGAATTCCGTTCCGACTGCCATTATGTTGATATTCCCGGCCTTTACATAAAATGGCAGTTCGGGATTTCTGGCCACTTTAAAATAAGCTTCACCATGAAGAGACAGATCCCGGTTGCTAGAATTGAAGTCATTGCGATATCTTCAATGTACTTCCGGCGTTAAGTAATACATTTGATCCATCAGGAAGAGTAACCTCGGATTTCGAGCCAAACGGAGCCTTTATTTCACAATAAGTTACCTCAGGAACGGCTACTGAAATACCGCTTTCACGGGTCAGTGCATAAAACACTCCGGACATAAATGTTATTGCCAGAATAGCTGCAATACTTACCGACCGGAGAATGATCTTCTTCATTCGTATTCCATCAGGGACAGATCTTGTGCGTAAAATCTCTTTGATTCTTCCCCTGACCTGAGCTCAGATAAAATCCTGTTAAAAATCTTGTCCGACTCAACCTGACCTGAAATATTATGATCTGTCTCAAAATTGATCAGTTGTGATAAAATATACTCTTTTATCTCTCCTTCAGTTTCTTTATAGGTGATCAGATCAAATAATTTTTGTTTTTCACACGAAGAAATGTTCCCTTTAATATATTTTTCTAATAATATATTAACGTAAGAATTATCGGCCATTCTCATTGTTTAGGTTGCTTCATTTATATTTAATACAATCAAGACACAACAAGTACTCATAACCTGATTTTTTTTAATTCAGGCTTATTTTAAATATTAGATTGTGATTTAATACAATTGTGATTAAAAACCAGGAGAAAATCAAGCCCTGGGAGAAAGATTTTTTCTTAAAACCTTAAGTGTTCTGTATACCTGGTTTTCAACTGTGCGAACTGATATATCAAGCTTTTGTGCTATTTTCTCATATGAGTAACCTTTACCCCGGCTCAAATAAAATATTCGCTGCTGTTGTGCAGGAAGTGTAGTTACAATTTCATCTATTGATTTTTCAAGATCATGAAGAAAAACCTGATCATAAGTCAGGTTTGAATATTGACCTGATCTCCTTGTTTCATATTCAATATATCTTGAACGGATGGCTCTCCTTTTAAGACAATTGTAAATCTGGTTCGTAACTGCTTTGTACAAATAACTTTTTACAGACTGATTTATGTCAAGGGATTTCCTGTGCTCCCAGAGGCTAACAAATACGGACTGGACCAGATCTTCCGTCTCTACCTTATTTTGAAGATATTTAATTGAAAAAAAATATATTTTCCTGAAATACCGGTTATATAACAGGCCAAACGCACGCTTATCGTCATTTTTTATTCTGCCGGCAAGAACATTGTCATCAGTTTTGGATCTGAGGATCCTTATCATCAGGAAAATTCTTAGGTATGTTGGGTTAGTTCGGTTGCATTAAAGATATAATAATGTTCTAATTATTTAAAAATTCCACAGAGGTTTTTTTCATCATATTAATCATATTTAACATATCCGGCAAATCATAAAATTTCAACACATTTGGCATGATGATCCCAATGTTATCAGGTTTGAAATGCGTTTTTACCAGGGTTTCCCATGAATCAGGTGAATTCTTTAAATAAAGTTTTGAAAAGCTACTGTTATAAAAATAAGGAGAAGGATTGTTCTCATAAATTTCAATTTTTCCGGAAGAAAGTCCGGGGCTTTTTGTAACCAATTTAATGGAAATGTTAAAACTTTTCAATCATATCCGCTTTTTTTATACCTTTTGCCCCTTAATAATTCTGCTGATTTTTACAGCTGTGTAAAAATTGCTTCTTTCATGCAAAGCGTCATAAAACATAAAAAACCATGAGATTAATTAGCATACTACACCGCTCATTAATAACAGTTTCACTACTCTTTATCTTCGGTGATTCTTCTCTCACAGGAAAAAGTTAAAAACAAACAATATCAACCTGAGTTAGGACAGGAAGGGAAGGATGTCAGATGGTTTCCCACTCCTCAGGCTCTTGTTGATAAAATGCTCGATATGGCAAAGATCACACCGGCCGATTTTCTTATCGACCTCGGTTCAGGTGACGGGCGTACCGTAATAACTGCTGCCAAACGTGGTGTTCACGCAATCGGCATTGAGTATAACCCTGATCTTGTGGAACTCTCAAAAATAAACGCTGCCAAAGAGGGGGTGAAGGACAAAGTCGAATTTATCAAAGCAGATCTTTTTGGTTATGACTTTTCTAAAGCTACAGTAATTACAATGTTCTTACTGCCAGAAATAAATTTGAGGCTCCGGCCTAAACTGCTTGAAATGAAACCCGGGACGCGTATTGTTTCAACTACTTTCACAATGCAGAACTGGCAATATGATGATATTGTTAAGATTTATGATCCTGAAAGTGAGTGGACTACAGCTTACTTATGGATAGTACCTGCAAAAGTCGGCGGGACCTGGAAATTTACCGGAGGTGAACTTAAGCTTACACAACAGTTTCAGATGGTCACCGGAGAATTAATAAAGGAGGGCAGATCCATAAGGATTACCGCTGGCAGAATTCGGGGTAACAATGTTACTTTCAGTGCTGATGGAACAGTTTATACCTGCCTGACAGACAGGAATATCATGAAAGGAAAGGCTGAAAACAAAGATAAAGTTACTGAATGGCTGGCCGAAAAGGTGAAATAATAACCTGAATCAAAAGGGACAATTATGAGGAATTCTCCGGCATACTGCATATTTTTTATCATAGACCTTATGTTTAGTTTCCTTTATTATTTCATGTAAAAGTAATTCTCCCGTCATAACCCTGACTACAGCAAATATTACAGGTATTACCCAAACAAGTGCAGTATCGGGAGGAAATATTACAACCAAAAATTGGGGTCCTGTAGTTTCAAAAGGAGTCTGTTGGGCTACAAAAACAGATCCCACGCTGGAAGACAATAAAACAAATGATGGGGCCGGTACGGAAGGTTATCTCAGTACAATGGAGGGTCTTCAGCCCGGGACAGATTATTACGTAAGAGCTTATGTTACAAGTGAAAGAGATACTACCTATGGTGGAAATGTCTTCTTTTCAACAAAAGGTTATGAAACTGTGACAGATGTTGAAGGCAACGTTTATAAAAATGTGACTATCGGAACACAGACTTGGATGGCCGAGAACCTCAGAACCACAAAGTTTAGTGATGGTACAACCATTCCATTGGTTAAAGGGGAAGCAGCCTGGGCAGGATTGACAACACCCGGCTATTGCTGGTACAAAAACGATGAAGAAGGATTTAAACCAACCTACGGTGCATTGTACAACTGGTATACTGTAAACACAGGGAAGCTTTGCCCACAGGGATGGCATACACCAGAGGATGAGGAATGGACCGAATTAACAATTCACCTTGGCGGTGAAATAATTGCCGGTGGTAAACTCAAAGAGACTGGTTCAACTTATTGGGTAGAACCAAATAAAGCAGCTACCAATGAATCTGGCTTCACTGCATTTCCCGGAGGTTTCCGTTATTATGACGGTAAATTCTTCGACTTCGGTTTCAGCAGCTACTGGTGGTCTTCAAAAGAGTATTCTCAAACACGGGCATGGTTCCGTTTTATATATTATAGTGATGGTAACATATACCGGTTCAACAACAATAAAAAGAATGGATTTTCTGTACGATGCTTGAAAGATTAATCCTTATCAATAAGATCACCTGGGATTAATCTGTAAATATTTGCACCATGGGGTCTGATCCTCTGAGTAAAAGATCCGTTAAATTTACCGAGATCCTTCCTTTCCCATAAATCACGGATGCTGCAATCCGAAGATAGCCCCAGGCTATTGAGTACTAAGGAAATGTCGGACTCCCGGTCATTCAGGTTGAAAAACGCAAAATAGATATCTTTTGATCCTGGAATATCCGAGCACCATGCAACCTTACCATCTTCCCGAAACAGCTGACGGGGATTCTCCGACACCTGGTCTATTGCAATTAATTCAGGATTAGTAAGCAATCTTTCAACAAAAGCTGAGTTAGACGGCATATCTCCCCCCATCATCAGAGGTGATTTCATAATACACCAGAAAAACATATGAGTAAGCTGTTCATCCTCAGTCAAATTACTTTGTCTTTCAGGCCCATTGGGTCCGCGCCTGGATATCATACCCAGCTGCAGCATATCTGCATCAGGCCAGTTTCCCGGTTCCCGGGTATCATTCCACTGAGAAGCCAGTTCAAACTGATGCTTTAAGGATTCCCAATCATCCCAAAAATCATTTGAAATTCTCCATAAATTGGCGACTGATTTAATGTGATCTCTGTGATCATATCCCATAAATGGTGATAAGCTAAGAACAATAGGCCTGCCACACTGGATAATGGCTTTATGCATGGCTTTAGCTTCATCATCAAAATAAACAAGACCATCCTTCTGGCACATATCATCCATCTTAATATAATCTACTCCCCATGAAGCATACAGATCAGCCAGAGAATTATAATATTCCTGTGCTCCCGTTACTTTCATATTTATGCCATACATATGGTTTAACCATGGGCAGGTGGAGGCTGTATCGGCAATCATTGAAGCATCAATTCCCGATGTACCTTTTACCGGTGATTTAGCCCATACTGCCTGACGGGGAATCCCCCTCATTACATGAATGCCAAATTTCAATCCGAGACTATGAACGTAATCGGCCAGTGGCTTGAATCCGTTATCTTTTTCTGAAGAGGGAAATTTTCTCCAATCCGGGAGTAATCTGCCGAAATTATCCATAGAAAGCCATGGAACGTAAGCGCCATCTTTCTCAAGCCTGAACTGGGGCGGATCGTTCTGGATACTTCCCGGTGGATGTGGATATGACCAGCAATAATCTACAACTATATACTCCCAGCCAAATTCTTTCAATTTCTCAGCCATGTATCTGGCGTTAGCTCTTACCTCCGGTTCCATCACTGCCGCTCCATAGCAGTTGTAACTGTTCCAACCCATTGGAGGTGTCTTTGCCCATGATTTGAAGTCCTGATTAACTTTTAAAGAATCCACTACAGCCTGATTTAATTTTGTCATATTGTTTCGACATGCTGAAAAAAAGAAACCAAGACAAAGTACTAATAAAATGCTTTTATTCATTGTTCCCGTTACTTTTACTCCTTCAGCGGTAGTATTGTAATACAAACTACATTGTTTTTTTTGAAAAGTTTAACCTTATTCCAAGATACAACATTCTTCCAAAATCGGGATATCCTACAACAGTGGAATATCTTTTATCTGAGAGATTCCGGATCCTGAAGTAGAGCCTTAAAGGTATTTTGCCATTAAATGTATAACCACCATTAAAATCAACAATAAAAAAATCTCCGAGAGGCTGAGGCCCCGCAGTTTTTGGAGCAAACCTGGCATTCTCAAACAAAGAAACATATTTGAAGAAAATATTGAAATCCAAATTCTTCTTATCAAACAGAACACCTCCGCTGGTGATTACAACAGGATTTTCCCTGTCACGCACCATAAATCCCTCAGACCTTAGTTCTGATTTCATTACGGAAATGTTAAAGAAGGGTTCTAACGAATTAAGTAACCCTGGAAATACAACCTCCAGTTCAGCACCTATCTGGTTCTGATCGCGGTTGACATATAACTCCCTTGTAATGCCAAGTGCTGTATCAGTATATATGGTCCCGCTGAGTGCAATTGCATTCTTCTGAAATACTGCAAATGTTGAAACGGTAAATTTGCCAGAACTTCCAAGCTTTCTTACGGCACCCAGGTCAAGTTTCAGCCTGGTTTCATTTTCCGGTACATTAAAATTCATATCAAGGGTACCTTCCCTTGGTTTTACCTGTCCCACAGCTGAATTGAAATTTACAGAAAAAGCACCGGAAGTATTAAATGATGCTCCGAAGCTTCCCTGCATTGTGGGCGGGTCCCATAAATCATGAACCGGTGTTACATTTTTAAACGCACCACCTTCTCCCTGGATATTAAATGCTGCATAATCTATTAAATAGGTCCTTGTCCATCTGAATCCTGCATCAAGAGTAACTGAGCCCAGTCTCTGTTCATCCACTAACACAAATGAAAATGTTTCAGTATTGCATTCTTTTCCTGTATAGAATCTTTTACCGTTTGGTGCCAGCCAGTGATCATAAAGGCCTCCGGCTCTCAGGGTGTTTGATCTGTGGACGGAGAATGACTGCATAAAATTCAATCCCCATTCAATATCCTTTTCATTTGTTGAAATTGAAGTGACTTCGTCATTAAATTTAGGATTCCTGTATGAATAGAAAAGCTGTAATTCTGAAGAGCTGAATTTAAGAGGTCTGTAAATCATCTTCAAATTTGAAAGTACCGACCAGTAAGGATCAAAGTTCTGGATCATGTCGATATATCTTTTATCCGCAGGTGGTTCTGCAATGGTAAGTTCCCTTTTACCGTCAAGGAAATAGAGGTTACCCAGCAAATTCAACTTTTCTGACAGCTGCCAGTTAAAGCGGGAATATAAGGTGCCCATTGCCTCCTTTGCATGTTTCCCGGACGGACCTTCAGTCCTGTCAAATCCGGCGCCTCCTGCATATGCAAATCGCCCGATTTTACTCCCCCCTGAAAGATGTGAATGAAGGCTGTTAAAGGATCCATATTCCAGCTCCAGTGCCATTTCAGGCGCTGTGTATTCACGGGTACTGATGTTAATGAGACCTTCAATTCCGGAAAGTCCGGTTAAAAGGGCAGCGCTTGACCTTACTATTTCAATCTTTTCGATGTCGGAAGCAGAAATGAAATAAGGTAGCTCTTCAAACTCCTGCTGCCATATCCCGTTAAGCGCATAATCGGGATACGGATATTTTTGCCCGCGTACTGAAAAAAACTGTTTTACCTGCCTGCCCCGTGTCTCTGTTAATCCACCGGGAATATATGCCATAGCATCTATGACGTTGACAGCGCCTTGTTTTTGTATTTGATGTATATTAACAATGCTAATAGCAGGCAGCAATGAAAAAGGCTCCGTATATGGTTCTTTTAAAAGATTGCGGCTTTCTTTTGGTGCTGCAATATTAACTGAGTCAATCTGGTAAATCTGATGTGAAATTGAAGTAGTATCTTTCAAATTACCAGATATTTTCTTAGTTGAAGTCTGTCCACACAGATCAGCCGTTGCCACCAGAAGTAAGATACATAAAATACCATGGAAAGTCTTTACCATATCAGATCTTTGACTTTATCATTTCACGGCATAATTAAACATAAGGTTTTACTTGTCATATCTTTTTAACTTTTTTTAATAATTAAAAGGATTATATTTGAAACATCCTGACCTCAGATTTAGTATGAAAATTCTTACTGCATTCGTCTTTCTAACAATATCTTCAGCTGGTTTTTCGCAGTACTACGACTGGCCTGTATGGCGGTACGATCATAACCGTTCAGCATCAACGCCCGAACAGCTGGCGGATAGTCTGCACCTGCAGTGGCAGATAAGATATTCGCCGAGAATCCCGGTCTGGGACGATCCTCTGAACCAGAACCTGATGCAGTTCGACAGGATATTTGAACCGATTGTTGTCGATAACAAAATATTTATCGGATTCAACGATCAGGATAAAGTTATTGCCCTGGAAATCAATTCCGGAAAAGAACTCTGGCATTTCTACACTGACGGACCGGTAAGAATGCCATTGGCTGCCAGCAACAGTAAAATATATTTTACCAGCGATGACGGTTATTGCTATTGCCTGAATTCTGAAAACGGTTCTCTTATCTGGAAAGTAAGGCTTGCTCCTGCCGAAAACAAGCTTCTTGGGAACAAACGGCTTATCTCAATGTGGCCTGCAAGGGGAGGTATTGTAATTAAAGATAATATTTTATACACAGCAGCCAGCATTTTCCCGATGATGGGAACTTTTATCTATGCAATAAATGCTGAAGATGGACAAATTATCTGGAAAAATGAAGGCACGGGCAGTAATTATATTCTCCAGCCTCACAGATCTCCCGCCTTTGCAGATGTAGCACCCCAGGGCAGTTTTACCATAAGCGGAGACAGACTTCTTGTTGCAGGCGGGCGCTCGGTTCCGGCTGCTTTCGATATCAGGACCGGTGAAGAGATTTATTACCATCTGGCAGCAAGCGGAAAAACCGGCGGGGCATTCACCTGTGGTAATGACAGGGTTTTTTTCAATCATCACCGCGGCAGAATGACTTATATGTATGACACCAGGTCAGGAAACAAACTTCTATCAGATGCCGGTGAATATCCTGTTGTTAACGGGAATATGGTCTTTTTCTCGGGAAAGAACATTAAAGCAGCAATGCTCAACCAGGAAAATCAGCTCGATTCTCTCTGGACGATCGATATTCGTGCTACAAACGACCTGATCAAGGCCGGAAACTATCTTTACGCGGCGGATAGTACGGGCATAAGTGCAATAAGGATTGGCAGGGATGGTAAGCCTGAACTCAAATGGAAACATACTTCTCCGTATAATATTGACCGTCTTATTGCCTCTCATGGCAAACTTATTGCTGTTTCCAGCGACGGGATAATTCAGGTTTTTGGCGATAAACCTGTCGCAAGTGTCTCATATCTTAATGCACCTGAAATCTCTGCAAAAAGAGGTGTATCGAGAGCAGAGAAAATAATAAATCTGACCAGAACCATTCAGGGTTATGCACTTGTTCTCGGAGCCGGGAACCCAAGGATTCTTCAGGGACTGATATCGAAAACCTCGCTTTCAATAATAGTATATGAAAAAGACCAGCTAAGAGTAACTTATCTGAGGGAATATTTTGATAAACAAGGCATTAAGTCTGATCGTCTGAGTTTCCTTCCCTGCAACGAAACATATCCATTGCTTCCGAAGTATTTTTCTTCCCTCACGATTGTTAATGATCCTGACTTTCTCAAAGGGAACGACAGTGACATACTCAGAATGATATATGAATCTGCCCGGCCATACGATGGCAAAATATTAATAAGAACCAGAGGAGAAAAACAAAATGGCTTAGCTAAAGTCTTGAAAGGATTAAATCTATATGGCGCAGAGATGGCATTCAACAGGGAATTCACTGTTATTTCAAGGACAGGCTCTCTTGAAGGAACTGACAACTGGACACATAATTATGGGGACATTGCAAATACAGTAAAATCGGATGACAGGATGGTCAAAGCTCCTTTGGGTATATTGTGGTTTGGGGGCAATTCAAATCTTGATGTCCTGCCCAGGCACGGACACGGACCGGGAGAACAGGTAGTTGACGGAAGGCTTATTATTGAGGGTATTGGAAGCATCAGCGCACGTGATGTATATACAGGAAGAGTTCTATGGAGAAGAGTTTTTCCAAAACTCATGGACGATTCCTGGCTGGTGTATTATGATGAAACATATGATGAGGGAGATCCACTGGATCCAAAGTACAATCAGGTTCATTTACCCGGATCAAATGCACGCGGTACTAATTTTATCGCCACAAAAGAATTTGTATATCTCATCGAGGGAAATAAATGCCTTCAGCTTGACATCAAGACAGGGAACCTTGTTGATACATTTACCACCGGAGATGATAAAACAGAAGGACTCGGCTATATAGGCGTATATGAAGATCTTCTGATCCTCGGCAATAATTTCTCGGACTTTCCCGGAATGGAATCTGATTCGATTGCTTTAAAAGATCCAAGATTTACAAAATTCAACCTCACAGCAAGCAGGGAACTGGTAGTACTTGACCGATTCACCGGTAAAAAGTTATGGAGTATCCCTGCTAATCACGGATTTATACACAATTCAGTAATCGCCGGAGACGGAATTTTGTTCTGCCTTGATAAGCTTCCACAGTATCTTGAAACTAAACTTAAAAGAAGGGGTGAATCACTTCCTGAGGGATCGAGGTTACTTTATCTTGATGTCAGAACCGGGGAAAAACTCTACGAAGAAACAAAGGATATATTCGGAACCTGGCTCGGATATTCTTCTGAACACAAGCTTCTCCTTCAGGCGACACGTCCTTCAGGAGATATGCTTCATGGAGAGGAAGGGAGAAGAATGATAACTTATAACACCCTGACAAGGGAGAAAATCTGGGATAAAGCTATTACATATGGAAATCCGCCCATAATCCATAATGACAAGATATTTGCAAATGGTATTGGATGGTATCTCCTTACAGGTGAACCCATTATTGAAAGGGATCCCATAACCGGCGAAGATCTTAAATGGACATTCAAAAGAGAATATGGTTGCGGGATCGTTGCTGCCAGCGAACACCTTCTGACATTTCGCTCCGCTTCTGCAGGATTTGTAAATCTGGATGTTTTTGAAGGTACCGGCAGTCTGGGCGGATGGAAAGCCAGTTGTTCCACAAACCTGATAGCAGCAGATGGGGTCCTGAATTCACCGGATTATACAAGAACATGCCAGTGCCCCTACCAGAATCAAACATCACTTGCCCTTATCTACATGCCATGGATGACTTACTGGACCAACAGTAATTATATCTGGAGCGGAAGCAGGATAAAGCAATTGGGGCTTAACATGAATGCCCCTGGCGACAGAACTTCTGATAAAAATGTTCTCTGGATTGAATTTCCCAATGCCGGAGGTACTGCTGCGG
This sequence comes from uncultured Bacteroidales bacterium, assembly GCA_963831935.1. Classification (GTDB taxonomy): domain Bacteria; phylum Bacteroidota; class Bacteroidia; order Bacteroidales; family VadinHA17; genus LD21. Next base: position 384,937 of record CAWHSH010000004.1, on the reverse strand, counting down.
GAATTCCTGTCAAACTCGATACTGTTAATTATTTCACAATCAGAAAAGATCCTGTATCTGTAGTTTCGGAAGACACGCCATGGATCAGCTCCAGTGCAATAGGAGGATTAAGATCGATGGATATAACACTTTCAAAAGAGAATGAGGTGCCTGAAACCTCTTACCGGGTTAACCTCTATTTCTCAGAACTCGAAAACATGGAACCTGGCGAGCGTGTTTTTAATATAAAACTGCAAAGTGATACGGTTCTTGAAAATTTTGATATAGCCGGTGAAGCAGGAAAAACTGATAAAGAAATTATTAAATCATTTGCAGGAATAAAGGCTGGCAAATCGCTCAAAATTGATCTGGTTCCGGTAAAAGGGAATACTATTTTGTCGGGAATTGAATTGATTCAGGAACCGCTAACTCTTAAATAAACTGACCTGAAATGAAGCCAATATATTTTAAGATTTTGATTCTGGCATCAATTGTGAGCCTTGCCTGTACCACAAAAGTATCGGAATGGGTTTTGCTTAATACACTTCCAAACCAATATACGCTGATCTACTTTTATAAAAACTCCTTAAATGAAGCCATAATTAAGCAGAATGAATTAATTGGCAAGGAGATTACACCTGCAAACATTCATTTCAAAAGTATTGAGAGAAAAGACATTGAGCAGCCTTATTATGGTATATATTACGGTAACAGGTTCTTTAGCAGATACAATGATTACAAAGACCTCAGGGGACTGACAACCTCTCCCCTGCGTGAAAAAATCGCCGCTGAAATAATGAGTGGCAAGCTCTGTGTTCTGCTTTACCTTACCACTGACAGTAAGGCAAAAGATGAAAAAGGGTTACAGGTTATTCAGGAAGCACTCAAATCCTCACCCTTTAAAAATATTATTTCTGTTGCCGAATTAAGCAGAAATAATAAGGAAGAATCTCACTTCGTATCTTTATTGCTGAATGTTGAAGATGACCTTAAAAGAATAAATGAACCAATGCTTTTTGGTGTATTCGGAAGATTCAAGGCTCTGGAGCCATTACTGGGAAAAGGCATTACAGAAGAGAATATTAAACTTATGATCGATTTCCTTACAGCCGATTGCAGCTGTTTGATCAAAGACGATCTTCCGGGCATGGATATCCTCTTCACAGAAAAGTGGGATAATCCTGCAACTGCACTGGTAAATAAGATTCTGGACGATAATCCGTCCTTATTGCATCATTAATGGATCAGGATACATTAACATATGACTCTCTGGCAAACAGACCATTACCTAAATGGCTTACTGACCAGAGAGATGGACTCACTACCATTCAGCCTGTTAAAAAGGAAATGAAAGCAGACAATTCCCTGAGCGTTTCATTTACAGTGACAGGTGCAATAATTTTCCTGGTCATTATTGTTTTAACAATTGTTATTCTCAGAAAGAAAAAGAATCATTCATTATGAATCCGTTCAGGCTGGTCATCAAAGAGCTCCTTTACCGAAGGATAAATTCATTGATTATTCTGTTAACTGTTATTCTCGCAAGTACAGTCGCTGTAACAATCTATACCCTCAGCAAGGCCAGTGAAAATGAAACTAGAAAAATAATGCGTGAGCAGGGACTTAACCTCTACATTTTTCCGAAAGGCACCAATCTTATTGATTTTTACTCAGTAAACAATACCGGTACATTTCCGGAAGAATATGTAGATAAGCTTGCAGAATCAAAGACATTTGATGCAGTCAGGCATCTTACCGGCATTCTTCAGGTCAAATACCCCGATTGGACAGATCCAAACGGATCAACTCACCAGATTGTGCTTTTTGGATACAAGGATGAGGCAATGCAGAGATTTCTTCCCAAACAGGAAACAATGGGTTTTGATGTGGAAAAAGGGACAGTTCATGTGGGCTTCACTTCTGTCGAAGAACATAAAATCCGGTGATCCTTTTACTATCAAAGGATCAGATGGCAGGCTTTACAATTTTGAAATCGCAAAGAGACTCGAGGAAGGAAGAGGAATAAATGATCAGGGTGTATCGTTCAACCTTGCTGACTTGCAGGAAATTCTGGGCATGAAGGGAAAAATCAACAAAATTGAAGCATTAGGCTGTGTCTGCAAGGATGGTAGAATAAAAAATGCAAGGAAACAGGTTCAGGCTATTTTTTCAGATCTGGATGTGACCGAACTGAGTAGTATTGCAGATGCCCGTGAGAACCAGCGCCTTATGATGAATAAATACGGAGCTTATTTAATATCCTTTGTAATGTTGTCATGCCTGCTTATCACCGGTCTTTTATTCTATCAGAATATCACAGTGAGGAACAAGGAGATAGGGCTTTTTAAAGCGATGGGGAACAGTACGGGTAAAATTCTTTTCATTGTAATCGCCAAAGCATTTATCCTTGGACTGGCAGGAGGTATCGCAGGATTTTTTGCGGGAAGCCTTGTGGCAGAATATTTCGGAAAAGAAATATTCATGTTTACAGCATCAGACATAAAACCGCTATGGTACCTTCTTTACTATTGCGTTGTGCTTTTCCCCCTGCTCTGGATGCTGGCCTCGTGGATCCCTGGTCTTCTGGCAACACAAATCGATGCTGCAAAGACTCTTAGTCAGGAATATTAAACAAAGCTGGAAATATGGTTGAATTAAACAATATTCTGAAAAAATACACGAAGGGTACTGAAACTTTCACGGCGCTTGAAAACATCAGTTTTAAAATTAAAAAGGGTGATTTTTGTTCAGTTATCGGACCCAGCGGAGCGGGTAAATCTACCCTGCTCTATATCATCGGTGGATTGATCCGCCCCGACTCAGGAACAATATTATATAATGGTAATGACCTTTACAGGCAGAACAACAAGGATATTAATTTATTCCGTAAAAAACATCTGGGGTTTATGTTCCAGCAGTTTCACCTTATGCCCTATTTGACTGTCTCCGAAAACATCAGGCTTGCTTGTTATGACAAGAGGCAGACTGGAGGACATAAGCTATTATCTCGAAAAATGTTCCCTTACAGCAATGAAGAACAAATATCCTTCTGAGTTAAGTGTTGGAGAAAAGCAGAGAACTGCATTCATAAGGGCTATTATATCAAAGCCTCCGCTTTTACTGGCTGATGAACCCACAGGTAATCTCGATGCCGGTAATAGTGCTGTTTTAAAGTCTCTTATTGAAGATTATCATAAAAACGGGGGAACAGTTGTACTGGTCTCTCACAATCCTGTGGTGGCCAGCTATTCCAATCTTATTATTAAACTTGAGAAAGGAAGAATTCTAACCCCGGTTCATTAACCTCGGGAAAACTCCCTGTCAGTCCTTATTCAGTTCAGCAATGATGCCTGTTCAATTAAATGATCTCGTTTATTTTTACGGGACGATGTTCAAGATGAGATTTTTTTGCAGCAAGAGCAATAGCAACCGACATCAGTCCGTCATTACCGTCAACCGGAAGCTGTTTATTATTGATAACCGCATCACAAAAGATCTTCATTTCATTGGCATAAGCATCAAGGTACCTGTCCATAAAGAAGTTCAGAGGCAGGGAACCATGTACTCCGTCACTTGCAAAATAACGATGGTTCTCGGGGAAATTGTTATCTGCGCACAGCATTCCTTTAGAACCGAATATTTCTACGCGCTGATCATAGCCGTATACTGCTTTACGGCTGTTATCGATAACTCCTATGGCTCCGTTGGCAAAGGAAAGGGTAATAACAGCAGTATCAACATCACCTGCCCTGCCGATCGCGGGATCAACCAGTACTGCCGATTTTGAATAAACCTCGGTCACTTCGCTTCCGGTGATATATCTTGCCATATCAAAATCGTGTATTGTCATGTCCATAAACATCCCGCCGGAAGTGGCGCTATATTCTGCCGGAGGAGGCGCAGGATCGCGTGATGTGATTTTAAGTATATGAGGATCGCCGATTTTCCCTTCTGACACTAACTGTTTTATTTTAAGAAAATTAGGATCAAACCTGCGGTTAAATCCAACCATAAGCTTTACACCTGCCTTTTGAACTGCCTCAATAGCGCCCTTTATGACGTCAAGGGAGAGATCCACAGGTTTTTCACAAAAGATATGTTTTCCTGCCTCTGCTGCATCCACAATATATTTTGCATGGGTATCTGTCGGCGAACAGATTGCAACTGCTTCAACCTCCGGATGATTCAGCACATCCATATAATTGCTGAAGACGGAAGTTATTCCAAATGACTTCGCCACTTCATTTGCGCTATTCAGATTGGTATCAGCTACAGCCACTACTTCTGCCTGCGGGACATTCTGAACCAGGGTTGCAATATGTACTTTGCCGATACGGCCGGTACCAATAACACCAAGTTTTAGTTTTTTCATATTAAGGATATTTAAGATTATTTAATTTACTGGTCTGAGTTGTTTATTACTTGCTGCTGGTTGCTGTTTACTTGTTAACCAGAGACTAGCATCCAGGAACTGGGGACATGAAATAATTATAAGCCAAGAGATTTTATAAATTCCCTGTTACGCTGTGCACATACTTTTGGATTTCCCATTCCGGGGAGGACATCTTGTTCAACCACAATCCACCCTGAATATTTCAGGGCATTAAGTTCCCTGACAATTGCATTGAAATCTACCGATCCCTTGCCAAGTTCACAAAATACACCATTTGCTACCGACTTGAAATAGTCCCATCCTTCCTTCCTTGATTTTTCTGCTATTTCGGGTTGACAATCCTTAAAATGAATATGCCAGATCCGGTCGCTGTGTTTTCTCAGAGCCTTAAACGGATCGCCGCCTCCGAACATATAATGACCCATATCCAGCACAAGGCCGACAAGCGAAGGGTTTGTCAAAGAGAGGAGCTTATCAATTTCATCGGGCGTTTCCACATATCCCGCGCAATGATGATGAAATACTGTTCGTAATCCTGTCTTGCTTTTCACTTCACGCGCAAACCAAATCCGCACCTTCGGCAAATACTTTCCATTCATTATCAGTCAGTCCCATTAACGAAGTCACTCTTCCTGCATTTTGGGTGCGTTCCTTTATACTTCCGTTTTCATCCGCAAGAACAATAAATGAATCAGGAAAGCCTGCATCTGACATCAGCCTGGCGATTTTAACAGCAGCCTCGGCTCCGGCGGCATGTTTGGTCCTGTCTTTAAGAAATACGGGAACAAAAGCACCTACCATTGACAGCGATCGTTTGTCAAGCTCTTTTCTCAGTTCTGAAGGAACAACAGGCATAAAACCCCAGTCACCAAGTTCCGTACCTTCGTAACCGGTTTCCCGGATTTCATTCAGGACCTGTTCAAAACCTGCGGCTTTGCCCTCAAGATCAAATTCAAGGACACCCCACGAACACGGGGCATTTGCAATTCTTATCATAACAATTCAGTTTTAAAGAACATTTATATTCCGATTTAGAATTTTCTGGTCCACTCATCATACCAGCGTTCGATAACCACCTTAGTCTGAGTATAAAACTCAACTGCGTGATGTGATTGTCCATGCAGATCGCCAAAGAAACTCTCTTTCCACCCGCTGAATGGGAAAAATGCCATTGGTGCCGCAATACCAATATTTATTCCAATATTTCCAGCCAGTGTTTCGTGCCTGAACTTCCTGGCCGCTGCTCCGCTACGTGTAAATATGCAGGCTGAATTTCCATAGCGGCTCCTGTTAATAAGCTTTATCGCATTATCAAGTGAATCAACATTAATTAAACATAATACCGGTCCGAAAACCTCTGTATTATAGATCTCACTTTCAGCCTTTACATTTCCAAGAATCGTCGGGGCGATGAAATTTCCGTTTTCACCGCCGGCTACTATTATGTTCCTACCATCGAGGAGCAAAACGGCACCATCATCAATTCCTTTCTGTATAAGTCCGTGGATACGCTCTTTGCTCTCCCTGGTAATTACAGGTCCCATTTCAACGCCGTTTAGCATCCCGTTTCCTGTCTTTTTCGCAGCAGCTGCAGAGATAATTTTTTCGGTAAAGGTTTCGGCTGCAGTCCCTACCAGCATTACGAGAGAAGCCGCCAGACAACGTTGTCCGGCACAGCCAAAAGCACTGTCAGCAATAATCCTTACGGTGGTATCAATATCGGCATCAGGCATTACTACAACCGGATTCTTAGCGCCACCCTGTGCCTGAACACGTTTTCCATTTGCCACCCCTGTCTGATAAACATATTTTGCAACCTTTGTCGAGCCCACAAAACTTATTGCAGGTATTTGGGGATGCCGGAGAATCGCATCAACAGTCTCTTTTCCCCCATGCACCATATTCAGTACTCCCGGAGGCAATTTCAGTTCTTCAAAAAGTTCAAATATCCGGGTCATTGTCATCGGCACTTTTTCCGAAGGTTTAACAATATAGGTATTGCCGCAGGCAATCGCATAAGGCATAAACCAGAATGGTATCATAACAGGGAAGTTAAAAGGAGATATGCAGGCGCCGACACCAAGAGGCTGGCGGATAACAAACTCATCCAGGCCTTTTGTGATATCCTCCGAAAATTCACTTTGCAAAAGTTTTGGAATTCCACAAGCTACTTCGATATTTTCAACTGCACGTACAATCTCAGCCGCCGATTCTGACAAAGTTTTTCCGCACTCTTTCGTACAGATCTCTGCAATCTCTTCTGCATTTTCCTCCAGAATCTGTTTCATCTTAAAGAGATACTGGATACGCTGGCTGGCAGGCACATCTTTCCACAGCTGATATGCCTGATATGCTTTACCTGCCGAAAGTGCAATATCATCACCCGATCCCGCAGGGACCCGTCCAAGTAGTTGCCCGTCAGAAGGATTAACAACATCAAGGTAATTTAAACTCCTGCTTTCAATCCATTCTCCGTTAATGAAGTTTTTTAATTTCAGTTCCACTGTTATTTTATATTTTTATTCTTTGCTATTATCTGTACCTTTCAGGTAGTATCGCTGCTTTTTTTTACTTTCCTGATAACTTTCATATGCCTTTCTTACAGATTCACTTTCCGCTACTTCTGCAACAGGGACTTCCCACCAGCCATAACCAGGAACACCCTTATAAAGGTCGGTTTCAATAGTGATTACGGTGGTTACAGTCTGCTCCCTGGCTTCTTTCAGGGCTTTCTTCAGAGAATTAATATCGTCAGCTTCAATTACATATGCGCCAAGGCTTCGGGCATTTTGTGCAAAATTCACAGGAAGAACAGCTCCTGTCAGTAACCCGGTTTTTTCATCACGGTAACGATATTTCGTTCCGAAACGTTCAGATCCGATTGACTGGGATAGTGCTCCTATACTTCCGAATCCGTTGTTATTCAATAGAATAATTATGACTTTAATCCCTTCCTGTATGGCCGTCACGATTTCGTTGTTCATCATCAGGTAATTACCATCACCCACCATAACAAAGATCTCACGATCGGGACAGGCCATTTTCGCACCTAAACCTGCTGCACATTCATATCCCATGGTTGAATAACCATATTCAAGATGGAAGCCTTTCGGATCGAGTGTGCGCCATAGTTTATGAAGGTCACCTGGGAAGACTCCCGGCAGCACACAGCACAACATCTCGCGGGCCGGAACACTCGTTGACAGCACCCACAACTTCAGCCTGTGAAACAGGAAGTGAACCTGAAGGTCTGCAAAACTCACTTACCTTTTCATCCCAGGACTTATTTGCCTCTGCAACCCGTTGAAAATAATTATCAGAAACCCGGTAATCGGCCAATAATACACTAAGCTCTTCAAGGCAAACTCTGGCATCAGAAGTGACCGGCAAGGCGGAATGTTTATACGAATCGAATTCCGCAACATTGATATTGATAAATTTCACATCAGGATTTTGAAAGGCTGTTTTAGATGCAGTTGTAAAATCGCTGTAACGGGTTCCGATACTGATAATCAGGTCAGCTTCAGAAGTAAATTCGTTAGCCCCCGGAGTCCCTGTTGCTCCAACCGCACCAAGGTTTGAATGGTGATTATATGGGAGGGATCCTTTCCCTGCAAAAGTCTCTGTCACAGGTATTCCTGTCTGTTCGACCATTCTTCTTAATATCTCAGTGGCTTCACTGTAGATTATTCCTCCGCCTGCTATTATAACCGGATTTTTGGAATTTCTGATAAGCTTACCAGCTTCATTAAGAGCACCGGAATCAGGTCTTGTGCGTGGTATTTTCCATATCCTTTTCAGGAATAATTCCTCAGGGAAGTCAAATGCTTCCGCCTGGACATCCTGAGGCAGGGCAAGTGTTACTGCCCCTGTTTCTGAAGGTGATGTGAGTACCCTCATAACTTCTTGCAGTGCGGTTATTAATTGCTCAGGCCTGTTGATCCGGTCCCAGTACTTCGACACAGGTTTGAAACAGTCATTAACTGATATATCCTGAGAAAAAGGTGATTCCAGTTGCTGAAGAACGGGGGCAACATTCCGGCGTGCAAAAATATCACCCGGCATAAGCAGGACAGGTAACCTGTTGATGGTTGCACATGCTGCACCGGTTATCATATTTGTGGCGCCCGGACCTATGGATGAGATACAGGCAAAAGCTCCAAGACGGTTTTTCATTTTTGCATAAGCGGTCGCAATATGCACTGAAGCCTGCTCATTCCTCGTCATATAATAGCGGAAATCGAGGTTCTCCATCAGACCTTCACCCACTCCGGCTACGATACCATGACCGAATATTCCAAGGCACCCTGCAAAAAAAGGATTTTCAATTCCGTCACGTTCAACATATTGGTTTTTCAGAAACCTTACTATTGCCTGCCCTACAGTTAATCGCTTAGTCTCCATAAAGATAAACTCCTTGTTAAATTTGCTTATAATTCATTTCGAGAGATACAACCGGAATTCTGGGATCCATTCCTTTCCACGTCCCGTAGATCCATTTATGATCAGGATCATCAGTACTGGCAAGGCTCTGGTCACTACCTGCAAGAAAATTAAGATAGTATATATTGTAACCGTGCACTGCAACTACTGGGTGGTATCCGCCAGGTATCAGTACCACATCATTGTTATGCGGTTCTGCTATTTCATCAAGGCTGCGATCGTTATTGTATATCTTTTGAATCGCGAATCCCTGAGGTTTATCGGTCTTATAAAAATAGATCTCTTCGAGGCTGGCTTCCAGCAATCTTCCGGATACAGGATCAGTTCTTCTTGTATCATGCTTATGTGCAGGGAATGAGCTCCAGTTACCTGAAGGAGTGTAGACCTCAACACATACCAGCCTGTTGCTTTGAGATCCGGGAGGTAAAATGCTGTTTATCTGACGACTGGCATTATCGCCTCCCCTGAATTCAATACCCATTTTTACCACATCTTCAGGTGATATTAACCTGGCAGGGAAACTTTCTTCAGCAAGACACCAACCGCATGCAATGTCAAGAAAATCTCCTCCAGGGGAAATTTCAAATTCAGTTTGGGAAGGAAGATATAATGCATGAGGCAATCCGCTGAAAACGTTTTTTCTGCCGTATGAGGTTTCCCAGGTACCTTTTGATGTCTTTGCAAGAAAATTGCCTCCCATCGACACGAACAGGTATTCGTTATTTCCTGTTACCCCTGTCCAATTCTGGCCGGTTTTTAGTAACCTGGCCATAAAATTCAGGTGTTTCCAGCCAGCCTCAGCAGTAGTGATAGTCTGGTATGTTTCGCTTTCCAAAGATGATTTTGCCAGCAGCCGGCATCTTTTATCACTGTTCATTGATCCCTGATTAACGAAGCATTATATCCCGTACTATTGCAATCAGATCGGAGGTTGCCTGGATAAATTGTCTTAAAGTTCTTACTGTAGCCCCGAATCCATCGAATTCTTCTATTCTCATCCCATTTTCATTATAGGCACGACGGAAATCAGCATATTTCTTCTCAAGCTCGGAAATGATCAACGGATCCACAGGGTTATCCATACGGTTTTCCACTTTAACGTCCGATGCATTATATCTTTTCTGCCACTGGCAGGGCGGAGAAATAACAACGTTGCCGCCAATGAATTCTGACCAGTGCCTGTGATGCCGGAAAGCAGCGCTTAACAGTCTCAGGCGGTAGCCCCGTTCATTATAGATCCGGTAGGCCTTCTTCATTACAGCCACACCCGCCCAGTCGACGATCTCGGGATTTGCTATTATGTTCTCCTTTTCCGTCACCACCTTCAGCCAGTCATCGAGCCTTCCAACCATAAGGGTACAAACAGGCCCCATTGTGCTGATATCTTTTCCTTCATTTTCACGACGTGTCAGTCCGCGCTCTACAGCTTCTGCCACGGCGATGGCCTGAGGAAGTGTAAAGCTTACTGTTGCATTAACGCTTATGCCTCTGTATGTTGCTTCCTCTATGGCTTCTACCCCGGCTTTTGTAACCGGTATTTTTACGATCATATTAGGTGCAAGCTCACTGAAATGCAGAGCCTGTAAAACGATCCCATTTGCATCACGGTAGAGTCTCGGATCTGTCTGTATCGACAACCGACCGTTCTTTCCCTTTTCCCTGTCGAATGCCGGCTTAAGAATAGCAGCAGCCTTCACTGACATTTCCTCGATAAGCTTCCAGGCAATTTGATCTTCCGTGGCGGTAGGATTCTCATGGATTATTTGCGGGATACGTACATTCCATATATCCCACTCCTGTTTAAGAACATTGAGGACAATAACCGGATTACATGTTGCTCCCAGAGCTCCGTGGCCGATCGAGTATGTCAACTCCTCAATTGAGCAGGAATCGTTCCACAGTACTGTCGGCGTTGTCTGCGTCATTTTGTGAAGCGTACTTTTATAAACTTTGTTCGTTATTGATTCTCCTTCCATGACGTTTTTCACCAAATTTAGTTTTATTTCAAATAATCACCAGAAGAAATAGTATAGTGCAGCCAATAACCCGCATATTCCGATAGCTGCAATGTTAAATGTTGTTGTAGTTTTAAAAATGCCATCTCTGATAATAATCCCCTTTGCATCCATTTTCTTTCGTGAATTATTCAGGATTATTATGACACCCAACAGGATAAATCCAACTACAAGTACATAAACAGCTTCAAGTGCCAGGTTTTTAAGCTGACTGACAAAAAATGCAGCTATGGTTCCAATTAACATTGCTATGGCTATAATCCTTGCCCCTAAACCGATCTTCTTTCTGGCTGATTCCTCATTATAAACATTATCGATCCTGTGACTTTTATCCAGAAGGCTTATCCCTACCATTACAAAGGAAAGTACAATAAAAACATAGCCTATACGAAGAATAAAAGGCATATCAGGGTTTATGATCCTGAATAAAATTCCCAGGGGAATTGTAAGTATTGCCGTCCATAATGCTGCATTTGCAGACGCCTGCCGCCAGAAAAGTCCGCAAAAGAATATCAGGAAAGTCCCGGGGTAGATATACCCGGTATATTCCTGGATATACTGATATGCCTGGTCAAGGCTCCTTAATTCTGGGGCAATAGTTGTTGAGATTACCAGAACGATCAATGCAACAATCCTGCCGGTTCTGACCAGTTGTTTTTCAGTAGCACTTTTATTAAGAAAACTCTTGTAAATATCAATTGTAAAAATGGTTGATGTACTATTGACCAGTGAGCTGATAGATGATACTGCAGCTGCAGCAATTGCTGCAAAAGAAAGTCCGGAAACCCCTACCGGTACAATGTTGGCGATCAGCCACGGGTAAGCTTCATCTGATTTTCCCAGTTTTACCCCGAGGGCAAAAACAGTAATCCCCGGGATTACCACCAACAGGGGTACAAGCAATTTAAGGTATCCGGCAAAAGCTACCCCGTGCTGAGCTTCCTTCAGGGACTTCCCGGCAAGACCGCGCTGGATAATAAACTGATTGAATCCCCAGAATCCGATATTGGTAAGCCACATCGATCCTATCACCACTCCAAGTCCAGGCAGATCATGAAATGCATCCCTTAAACCTCCTGCTCCATCCGGTACCGACACAGTTCCCTTTTCGATGATCATATGGAATTTCTGAGGTGCTCTTTCAAGCAGCTGAGTAAAACCTGCAAGTACTCCATTTCCGTCGCTCAGGGCATTAAGTGCAAATGCAGTTGTTATAAGACCTCCCGCTATTAAAACAGCTACATTAAAAACATCTGTCCAGGCAACAGCTTTCATTCCTCCCCAGAGTGAGTACAATGCCGAGAAGAATGCAAATCCGATTACTCCATAAACGAGAGGGACCCCAATTATCCTTTCCATTGCAAGCGCTCCCAGATATATTACAGCTGTAATATTCACAAAAACGTACACCAGGATCCAGAAAACTGCCAGGCTGGTACTTACTCTCTTGTCGTACCTCTGTGTAAGGAACTCAGGCATAGTGTAGATCTTCTTTTCGATGAAGACCGGAAGAAAGTACTTTGCCACGAGAATGAGAACTGCTGCAGCAATCCATTCATAACAGGCTATTGCCAGTCCGACAGCATAACCCGATCCAGACATAGCAATAAAGTGCTCGGCCGAGATATTTGCAGCAAGAAGAGTTGATCCGATCGCCCACCATGGCAATGCACGACTGGCCAGGAAATAGTCCTGTGACGTTTTTTGTTCCCCTTTTTTAGTTCTTGAGACCCAAAGTCCGATAGCCACAATAATTGTGGCATAGGAAAAGAAAATTACCCAGTCAATCGGTGCAAATTGTTTCATTTATAAATGATTATTAAAAGGATAGGACTCGTTTAACAAAAAGGGTATACAGATTAAGAGTACAGGATTAAAAATAATAAATATTTCGGCTTTTAAATGAGGAGGAATAATTATTAAAGACTCAACAGCATGACAATTTGACCAGTATTAATGAAAACATTCCCATCTTATACCCCCAAACAAAAAAGGCTGGCGCTTTGCTCCAACCTTTTCTGTTTGTTTCCACTCCCTGTGGATCTCCGTTTGAAAGTGTTTTATTTTTTCAATTCCCATTTGCGGTATTTCATATATGCAACCAGCGACAATGCCATCAGTATTATAACCGCAACATATACAAATACAGGTACCGGAACAGGATCGCCTGCAGCGTACGAATGCATTCCCGACAGGTAATAATTCACGCCGAAATATGTCATTAAAACAGTAGAAAATGCAAAGAGCGAAAGCAAATTGAAAGTGTAGATATCTTTCATCCCGGGTATCATTCGCGAATGAGTAACAATCGTGTAAACAATGATCGTGATCAGCGACCATGTCTCTTTAGGGTCCCATCCCCAGTATCTGCCCCAGGATTCATTTGCCCAGACTGCTCCAAGAAAAGTACCTATAGTCAGAAAGTAGAGTCCCAGCACCAGAGTTTTAAAATTAATCACAGTAAGCTCATCAACAGTATTCGAGATCCTTACAATGTTCTTTTTATCCGAAAGTGACATAAGGATCATAATAATTATGCTGAGAATTGCTCCAAGCCCAAGAAATCCGTAACTGCCCGTGATAACCGAAACATGCAGGGTAAGCCAGTAAGACTTAAGCACAGGAACAAGATTTGTAATTTCAGGATCCATAAAACTTAAATGTGCGACCATTAGCGTCATCCCGGCCAGGACTGCTGTAGCTGACAGTGCAAATGCCGATTTGCGGCTGAAAATGAAACCGGCCAGAAGTGTAACCCATGAGATGAAGATCATCGATTCATATCCGTTGCTCAGCGGCGAATGACCGGCAATATACCAGCGGATGCCTAAACCGAAGGTGTGAAACAGAAATCCTGTAAAAAGAATCCAGCCAAGTATCCTGACAAATAAGGAAACATTTTTATTGCCTTTTATAACACTTATGATCAGTCCAATAAGCATAAGCAACCCGATTGTGGAGTAAAAGGGGAAGAGGCGTTCAAAGATCATCATTTTATAATAAAGAAGCTCAGCCCGTGTTTTCGATTCAGGAGGAAGGTCATACCTGGCAAATTTCTTCTGGTAATCGGATACCGACCGGATAATCTGTTTAGCCGTTGCAGTGTTATTTGATTTCAGCGCTTCCGTAAGCATCGGGATTACGTTTTTCAGGTAGAGGGAATCCTCCCTGCTGACGGCCGATTTAAGGGCATCCTCAGGCGAACCCCAGTTATGAGATCCATCCCTGAGCGGGAACATCTTCATAAATCCTCCTGTATAGATCATATATAGGATATTGACCCTTTCATCTACCTTCATAATCTCTTTATCCAGCTTCGTTCTTGCTCCCGGTGCCTTTGAGTAAACCTTATTGACATCATCCGAAAGCTTGTAGGATCCTCCGCTCTCAAAGTTGACCAGATCGGAAAATGAGGCCAGTCGGCCGCTGATTCCAATCTTTTTCTGCAGGTCCTTGTTGGAGATTCTTATCAATGGCACATCCTTCCAGTTGTCAAAATCAAGATACACACCCAGAAAAACCTGCATTGATGTTAATCCTTCAAACTTATTTTCCCTTGCCACCTTGCGCAAAATATCATTGCTAAGTGCGTATAACGGTTTTGTTCTTCCCTTCTGGTCCTGGACAAGAACCGTCCCGAATTCATCGGCCGAGGCTTTATCGGGTATTAGTTTCTGGGCATTTAAATTTCCCAGACCCGATATCATTAAGAGAACAAGAAACATAGGCAGGGCTTTTCTAAGTGATGATTTCCAGAACCCTGGGTTTACATTGTTAAATGTTGATTTCCTGTTAATTATTGAAAGAATTATAAAAAGAAACAGCAACCCGTAACCTGAATAGGTAACCATCATTCCGGCGGGATCATGATTTACGGAAAGGATTGTGCCCTTTTCATCCGTATCATAGGATGACTGATAAAATCTGTAGCCTTTGTATTTCAGAATATTATTCATAAAGATCTCAAAAGGCTTTTCAATACCGGCTGCTTTATCCTTCAGAACTACAATGCTTTTATAACCCGATGGACTGCTCGATCCGGGGTATCTTTCAAGCACGAAATCATTCAGCCGGATGCTGAAGGGAAGCGTGGTTTCCCTGGAACCATAATTTAATTCAAGGATTTTCCCGTTAACTTTTGCTGAGGCCGAGGCAATTTCTTCTGACACCTTATCCCATAAATAAATGGTTTCAGGCTGGGTGTTTGCCGCACTCAGATTGAAAATAAATGCATTTTTGCCGGTATCGTGGTTCTCCCTGTCAACCGAAAGTGTCCGGAGTACTCCTTTAACGGTCATTTCCTGAGGGACTAATCTGATTCCTTTTACCGAAATGACCAGCATGGGTTTAAGAATTTCAGTCCGGCCTGAATCCACTTTTATTGTTTCCTGGGTCATCATGTTCATCTGATCAAAGGGGAAATCCGATCTAATAAAAAATGAAGATGAGTCGTTCGAGAGAGTAATATCCGTTTTCCGGGCCGGATTAAATCCGATTGAGATACTGTCAAAATCTGCGATCTCCCCTGTTTTCAGATTTAACGTTTCCCTTTTCATCATATCAGTGACAAGGAGTGAAATCATAGGTTTACCATCGGGAGAATTTTCAACGACTTCAGCCGCATTGGGCAATATTCTCGCCAGGGTAAGTTCAAAATCCTTTCCATCAATTTTCAACTCTTTCCTGTAATTGGAAGCTGAGGCAGTACCAAGAAAATATTTTTCGGAACTCTGGCTAAGGATGTTTCCGGACTCATCTTTAAGGGTATAACCAAGGTATTTTTCGCTTGAAAGGCAAATGTTCTGTTCCTCTCCTTCCCGTATATGTATAGTCCCCTCCCAGCCTGTATATCTGGTAATTCCTGCACCAATTATCATGAGAATAAAGGAAATATGGAACAGGAAAATTGTAAGTTTCGACCTACGGTAAAGCTTAAAGATTATTACCTGGCCAACCAGGTTAGCCGCGAGAAGCAGTAAAATGAGCTCGAACCACCTTGTGTCATATACAAAATTGTACGCCGCCTGAGATCCATAATCATTTTCAATGAATGTGGCAACTGCCATTGATACCGCGAAAATCAGTAACATCACCCCCATAAAAACAGGGGAAAAGAGAAATTTAAAAATTTTCATCTGTTTATAATTTGTTCTTTAAGGGTCAGATGGAATATCCATGAATAATCATTTCGGTTTGTGATTTTACTCTTTAATCATGGATATTTCATAATCTTAAAAGCTATCCTTATTTAGTGTATACAAACTTTGTCTCAGCCTTTTTCTGAGATCATCAGCAACTTATCCTTATCGAGAATGGTTATCCTTGAAGAAGTTGAATCTATTACTCCCGATTTCTCCATCTCCTTCAAAATCCTGACAACGCTTTCCTTCGCCATATTTGTCATTTCGCCCAGTTCCTGACGCGACAGGATCATTTCGTAATCATCGGAATGGAATATTTCATCCGCAAAATACAGCAATACATCAGCCAGTCGGCCCGGCATTTTCTTCTGTGTCAGATTGACCATTCTTACATGCGACCGGAGCGATTTTGCGCTTATATCCTCAAGAAGGGCTTCGGCAAAATCTCCATTTGTTTTTACCAGTTGCCTGAAAATGTCAAAATGTATGAAGCAAGCCTGAACAAATGATATTGCAGCAACTGAATATGTGTACCTTGAGTTGACATATGCTCCCGGGCCCATGATGAGACGGCCAGATTGCACAATACTCATTATGAAATTCCTTCCCCTTATCCCTTCAATATATGTCTTTCCCATTCCGGAAGCGAGGAACAGGGCATTGGATGCCGGCGATCCCTGTTTGATCATGATCTCTCCAGGCTTAAATGTTGCCTCGTATCTGTTTTCATTAACCATCTGAAGTTCAGTCTTTGAAAGGTGTTCAAAACCTTTCCATCGAACCAGACATGTTTCACAACTGACTATAGTGTTTTTTTCAGACATTTTTCAAAACAAAAGGGATTAAAAATAGGTCTACCTTATACGTAATTCTATTTAAATTGCAAATATCATCCTTTTAATTGATATTTGTCAATGTCAGGGTGTACATCTATCAATTTTGGATATTGCAAATAGCATGTTAACTGTTAATAAATTAACAAAAGGCAATTGGTAAATTGCACCATGAAAATCACCTAAACTAAATATAAAATGAAAAAAATTTTGAAATTAGGTTCTTTTTTATTCTCAGCAGCCATGTTGTTTTCAGCATGCGAAGGTCCTATGGGCCCGGCAGGAGCTGACGGGAAAGATGGACTAAACGGGAAAGATGCCAATGAAACCTGTAAGCTTTGTCATAACAGTACAGTAGTTGAATCAAAAGCTACCGAATTTGAACTCTCAAAACATAATTACGGCGAAGTGGCTTTTGAAGAAGCAGGAAACACCGGTTGCACACCATGCCATGTATCGGAAGCTTTCAAATACGTATGTAAAAACAACATACCGGCAACATTTACACTGAATACAACAACCGGAAAATATTCAAACGATTATGCTACCATTGCCTCAGCCGCCTTTGGAGACATAACCTGTTCGACATGTCACAGCAGTTTGCACACGACGTATGAATCTACGAATTTTATGCCGCTGACAACAACTGCTGCTGTCCCGATGACCATGTGGAAGGGAGCTAAAACCATAAACCTTACCCAGGATAACGGATTTTCAAATCTTTGCGTAAAATGTCATCAGCCAAGGCCTCTGACGACAAGCACATCACTCTCAAACGGTGATGTAGTGGATTACGCCTCTCTGGCAAGCAATCCTGCCACTTTATTTTATGATGCCACAGTGGGGAATGCAGCTCCTAATAAAGTGATCCCATCCTACAGAATGCATGTACATTATGGGACTGTCGGTGCTGTTTTCGCCGGTCAGGGAGGAGTTCAGTTTACCGGCTCTTTAGCTTACGAGAATTCGGCCCACGCTACTGCTGCCTCATGTCAGGATTGCCATATGGCAGACATATCAGGCAGGGCAGGCGGCCATACCTTCTCGGCACTCGGGAATTTCAAGGGATGCAACGTTACAGGTTGTCACTCAACCGCAATAACTTCTTCTTCCACAACATTCTGGAAAACTCCGAGAGCAGAAATCCAGACATTGCTTAACAATGTTGCAGCAAAAATTAACACAGTCGGCGGAGGAACAGATATCCTTCACAGCGAATCCGATGCCGAATCGAACCTGTGGGCCGGGCTTACAACCGGTAACTATGATGGTTATCTGAATATTTATGATCCCTCATCCAATCCGGGAGGGGTGTGGAGAAATCCGGCCCCGTCGGGTTCATGGACACAGGCTCAGAAGGATGCCAATAGTGCTTTACCGGTATTCCCCTCCCTGAGTAATGCAATGATCGGAGCTATGATAAATTTCCAGCTGTGCCTGAGGGAATTCAGTCTTGGTATCCATAATTATAAATATACAAAAGCCTTGCTGCAGAATTCACTTGATGCTCTTAATTCAGCAGGAAGCTAGATAATATAAATTTCTAAGGGATAAAAAAAGCCGGATCGTAAAATCCGGCTTTTTTGTGTGGTTTATTTTCAGAATGATACCTTACCCTATTTCTTAAAGGTCCTCATATAATTTACTATATTCCAGATATCATCATCTGACAATTTGCCTTCATATTTTGGCATCTCACCCCTTCCAAATTTTGTTTTATAAAAATGTTCACCATCTGTCTGGCCCTGAAAAGTAGCTCCTGAAAAATCTCCCGGATGATCCTTCAGAGCTCTTGCTTTAACTCCATCCCCAAGACCAACCTTACCGTGACAGGATGCACAGTTTTTAGTGTAAAGAGCCATTCCGGCTTTATTGCTTGCATCCCCCTTAGCAACCGGATTTTTCATAGATTTATAGTTTGCCGGGGCATCCCATGGCTTAGGCTGGGCGGCAACATTCATAGTGACCAGCGAAAGCCCCATAACTACCGCTAATGAACTGATAAAGATTTTTTTAAGAGTTTTCATAATTCTCGATTTTTTGAAATTTAATTATACAATACAATTATCGTGCAATTTTTTCTACAAAATTAATGTTTCAATTTATTCTGCTTCTTACTTTCCCTTTTAATTCTGATCAGACTTATTATTGCAAACAGATAATGGCCCCAGACTCCTGTCAGAAGGATTGAAAGTGTAATTATCATCCATCTGGGAGCTGTTTTTGTCCAGAGTGCCCTGTGTGCTATCGGTGCCGGATTTGATGATGAAACCCCCCATTTTTTGTCAACTTTTTTCTCCACGTTTCCAAATGTCGGATTTTCCTCAAATTTTGAGATAATGGTAATATTTCCCTCACTGTCACCGGGTATATCTGAAGGAAATTCCAGATTTGCAGTTCCGTTTTCGTCAAGTGTTGCTTCACCAACAGGTAAAAGGCTGAACATCCTTGGGACATATACCATTACGACTTCTCCTGATGCCGGAATCTCTTTCTTGTTTTCCGATGTAAATGCTTTCAGGGAAATCGTTTTAATACTATCAACTTCCAGAAGAGTCATCTCAAGATTGACATCCTTTATTGATAGTTCAGAATTACCGGCTTCAATAGTATCATTTCCATTGAATTCAGCAATGAAATCCCACAGTCCCTTGCTGTTTAACTTAAGATCCATATTTTTTGTCAATTCCAGGCGGGCAACACCTTTCTCGTCAGTCAGAGCTGTACCGAGCAATTCTTTCCCGGCTGCCCCTGAAAAAAATGAGATTTCCATTCCGGGAAGCGGAATCTCCATCCTGTTTAAGGAGTATGTAAGTGTTGTCTGCAGGAATTTTGAATCATCACTGTTTTTAAAATACTGAAGCTGAATATATGGACTAATAACAGTTTTGACCTGAGATAATAATGGTAATGAGCTTATTAACAGAAATGAAAATGCAGCAACTACTATTGATAACCTGATTTTCATATTTGGATCCCCTTCATCATTTATGCTAAAATTTCATTGGAGTCCTTTTCCTGCATCTCAGAAATAGAAATAATAGGTGCTATTTTTGAAATCAGCATGAACAACATTGCAAACATAGATACACCTGCCAGAGTAAGTGACCATTCGATCCAGGTCGGAGAATATTTAATCCAATCAGGTCTTACATCCTGAATAGGTAAAAAAGGTGTTTCAAGTGTAGGTATTACTATAATATAACGGTTCACCCAGAGTGCAAGCACAGCAATAACAGCTGCTACTGTAATGTTAGGAATTGTGCGGAATTTTGGGAAAGCAATGATAATCCCCGGAAGAAGTATCCCGATATAGTTCGCAAAAATAAAAAGTGAATAATATTCAGTAAAAAGTTTATCAATAAGTATTGAATCCATCTTTATTGATCCATACCATTTTGTAAGATAATCGCTGAATGTGAAGTAACCGTAAAAAGCTGCTATAACTGTAAGTAACACTCCTACATTTACAAAATGACGTTTTGTTATATATTCTTCCAGGTGGTAGACTTTTCTGAATATCCACATCAGAATTATAAGAAGGCCCGTACCTGAAAAGACTGCTGCAATGACAAAATAGGGACCGAAAATGGTTGAGTGCCAGCCGGGTTGTAAAGTAACACCGAATATCCATGCAAGAACAGAATAAACTATAATTGCGATTGCTATAATCATAGTTGCCATAATTGTCCTTGCGCTTGATAAGAGTTTTGCCTGTTTTGGTGAGCCGTCATATCCCAGTGAAAGGATTTTATAAAGCTTCTTTTTCCATGGAGGGACGCTGAGCCTTTCATAGTCCCGTAAAATCGCAAAATCCTCAACAAACGAAAGGTACAGATATATAAAACACCCGATGAGGTCTGTCGAAATGGCGATTACGTCCCATGTTATTGGGGATTGTATTCTCGGGTGAATAAAAAGAAAGTATAAGCGGTCAAGCCTTCCAATGCAGAAGAAAATGAAAAAGGGACCTATAACCAGCGAAATGACAGTAATCAGTTCAGCCATCCTTATCACCGGCTTTCTCCAGCCTGTATGGAAAAGGTGAAGGACTCCTGATATAAGTGCACCTGAATAACTCAGTCCCATAAAAAAAATAAAATTCACAATATAAAATCCCCAGACAACATTATCCCTCATCCCGGTGACAATATGCCCCTTATCAATCTGCAGAATCAATCCATAAATCCCAACAAGGAAAAAGCCCAGAAACACAAGGAAAGTAATATACCAGCGTGTACTTGTGCTCTCAATTTCAGGTGTAAGGTCTTTCAGAAGTTTACTATCGGCTTGCATGCTCATTTGTTTTCGGAAACTTATTACCGTGGTCCGGCTTTTTCATATCTTCCCTTTATATTTTCATCATATCCATCAAGGCCTCTTTCGACGGGAAACATTCTCTGGGTTGGTGGCAGATAATAAACACTTGGCAAAGTTCCCAGTTCTTCACGGTATCTGTAGCCGGCCCTGTCAAGCATCAACTTGCTGAACCTTACAGTCTCTTCGCCGTTTGTTACTGTATCCTCAAGAACATCCCCGAAATAAAGAACTCCCATCGGGCAGGCGGTTACACAACGCGGAAGTATATTCTTCCGAAGATTATCCGCACAGAAAACACATTTCCCGACAGTTCCCTCGACCGGAGGAATATTTGTTTCAGGATCATATACATGTCCTTCCGGCAATTTCACTTCCGGATCTTTCCAGTTGAAAACCCTTGCTGAATAGGGACATCCTGTCATACAGAATTTACATCCTATACATCTCTGGTTATCTATCAGGACAATCCCGTCATCCCTTTTATAGGTAGCTCCGACCGGACAAACGCTGACGCACATTGGTTTGTCGCAATGAAAACAAGGACGCGGGAACCAGTATTTTGCTGTATGCTTATCATCCTGAAGGAGATATAGTTTCATCCATTCATGATCCTTTGGAAGCATATGACCTTCCTGGCAGGCTTCAACACATTTTCTTGCATTTTTACATTTTGCCAGGTCAATGACCATAACGAATTTATGACCCGGTAATCCTTTTTTTGCTTCTGCTTTTAAAAATGCAGTAGTTTCCCTGGCAGGTCTGATATCATCTTTATCAACTTCCACAAGATTCCCTTCAGGTGACAAGAGTTTTACCTTCTCACCTGATTTTAACCTCCTCCGCTGAACCGAGAGAATTTCCGGCAATTCCGCCAATAGATACAGTTCCGATCCCTGCTCCTAATCTTCTTTATAAAACTGCGCCGGGATGTTTCCCCTGATCCTTCTCTTCGTTTTTCTTTCATCCTGTGCCCAACTTTTAATTTATTTAATCTGATCTTCCGATTCATGATAACCGGAAAGCATACTTTTAAACAAGAGATGCTGGTCTGGCGCCAAGCGTACAGGTATATATGTGAATTATCATAAACAGAGACAGGAAAAATCCCATAGTTATATGCAGAATGTCAGTGAGGATCATTCCGCTGATCCCGAGAAACCTGTTTATGACCGTTTCCGGGAAAAGCAAACCAAAACCAGAAATGATAAGCAGCGGGAAAGCTACGTACATTGAAAGGACATATGTCAGTTTTTGCAATGGATTGAATTTCCTGTCAAGGGTCACCGGAAATGGATGTTTCTCACCTTTGAACATTCCCAGTGAATAATATTTGAATTGTTTACCAAGGTCTGAAAGAAAGTTCTTTTTTGTGATCCTGTAAAATCTGCCATTGCCGGTAAGAATATTACCAGCAATAAAAAAAATATAATTTAAAGTAAGAAGCATAGCAGCAATATTATGCCATTTTACTGCCTTGGCAAATCCTACAACAAGAACATAATCTGATTTACCCGTATACTGCATGCTGATACCGGTTACTATCAGTATTATGAACAAAATTGCGTTGGCTGTATGCCATAACCTTACCCAAACCGGATATAAATACATTTTCTTTTAATTTAATTTTGTTTTCTGGTTACTCTGAAATAAATATGAACTCCGATTATTATTATTATAACAGCAGATATCACCAGACTTATAATGTTCAGATACTCATTCCGGTTAGCACCTATAACATATGACTCGTTAAGTATTATTCCGTTGAAAAATCCGTCTTTCCTCTGCTCTTTTGACTCGAATTTATAAAGTGTCGACATAAGCAATGAATTCTGTGAATGACATTCATTGCATCTTTTTAACCGCTTCTTCTTTTGGTCTGATTAAATGAGATACAAGGACAGTGTCATTGATTTCTGAATGGCACTCAATGCATCTGACGTTCTTAAAATGGGTTGCCTGGTTTGGAAGCCATTCGTGCTTCTTAAGAATGTTTATCTCTTCCTTTTCAGACAGGAGCTGGAAGTGGCTGTAGTTGGCATGGCAGTTAAGACAGATATTATTATCATATAAAATTGTCTCTTTCAGGTTTGTTTTGTTCCTGATACTTATTTTGTAATCATGTGGTCCGTGACATTTCCAGCAGGAAAATCCTTCATCCTCAAGTTTAAAATGAACACTTTTCTTGTATTCAGCCTCAATTTCTTCAAAATGGAACCTGGCAAATTTTTCATCACCTCCATGGCAATCGATGCAGTTATACATTTGCTCCATCCTTAATTCGCCCGGATGAGGGAATTTCGTGTATTCATCCGAATGACAATCAGTACAGCTGAAGCTCTTGTGATTTGACTGGTAAAATATGTTCCTGTCGACAATTCTTTCAGAAAACATCAAAGCCTTTACCTGGCGTCCGAGATTCTCATTTGTATACTCATACAATCTCTGACCATGACATTTAAAACACCGCTCATTATCATTATAAAAAGGGGAAACATATGTAACTGAGTCCTGTTTACTACTCTGTTCTTTTATAAAACCGAATCCCGCTGCAGCAGTTTCTGCTGAGGATAAAACACAAAACAAAAAGAGAAGGAACCTGAATCCTGTTAAAGTCATTCCTTATAACAATTAATTTTTAGAACCTCACGGTTATATTAAATCCTACAAGATATTCGCCTTTGGTAAAATCATTCGTATTAAATAAAAGATTACGCTGGTTTATGATCTGTGAATAGTTTGCAACAAATACCTGAAACGTATGCGTTGCTGTGCCTATTTCCCAGCCAAGCGAAAGGTTTGGTTTTGGCTGCACATCAATATCCTGTTTTGTAAGAAGCTGATCGTACTCAAGAATAATTGATTGTGATCCGACAACAGTTGCTTTTGCACCGGCTGATAATCCGAAATTCAGGTTTTTGTAACGCGAAACGTTCGAATACTGAGGTACAGCGTTGAAATAGATAACTGACGGCGCTATCTGAACTGAAAAAACATCATTGAACTTCCTTGCGACAATAATCTGTGTAAAATACGACAACCTGTGAATATCGCGATATCGTTCAACAGGGCCAAAAGCCTCTTTCTGCTGAAGATCAAATACAATATTTCCATAATATGAGAGGGATACCGGCATGCTGTTGTCTTCAGTTTGCTGAAGGATCAGGTATTTCCATTGAATATCCTGAAGCTTGTAGTCTTTGGTTGTTCCAGCTCCTACCATTAATCTGTCAGTTATTCCGTAATTAAGTCCCAGCCGCGTATTTGCTGCTCCATAGATCCCGAAAAGATTATGATAGTTTTCGTATAAGGCTGAACCGGTGATGTATCTGCAGTTCCAGGCCACCTTTATACGGTGTTGCAACAGTCTGGTTATCAATAAGAACACCTGTTCCGAAGGTAAATCTGACAGCTTTGGATTTTTCTTCCGTCTTGGCTTCTTCCTGAGCTGATAATGAAGCTGCAAATACAAACAATAACAATAATACAAAAGTCCTTTTCATTTTATGAAGTTTTAATAGGTTTTAGGTTCATTAATTGTTCAGTGCTCCCTGCTGTATCCAAATGAGTATCAATTGTTTTTCAGCCGGTAAGGTATAGGAGTAGTGGCTTGAGGAAGTGACCTGCCGGTAAAGTCTGCTTGTTTCGGCAGGCAGGTTAACAAAACCACCGGTTCTGAGAGATGCATAGGAATTCCCCTCTCTCAGATCAGGATTGCGCGACTCCCTTATGACAAACAATGCAATTACTTGTAAAGATTGGCTGGATCTGAGTCTGAAAATGTACAGTATCGACAGGATTAATTACCTCAGTTACATAAGAATACTTTTCACAGGAAGAAAACAGGACAATCCCGGCGAGTACTATAAAAGCAGGAAAAGAAGACCATAATAGCTTAGCTTTCAGTTTCATGTTTGATTTTATTGTTAATTATTTAACAAAGATATCTGATAATACTGATTAGTAGAATTTTACACACTGATATTTTAACCTCTATTTAATGCTGTTTATCACGTAAAAAATTGATCTTTATCACTCCATGAAGTGACTTTTATTAAGTTAACCTGATATTTGTTTCAATTCCCATAAAATCTGAAATGCTGCCCGTTCTTTAAAGAACCATTCTGCAGTAATTGAGGATTATTTGCCATATTTTGTTTAAAGAATTTTTCACATTTTGAAAAAAATTTTCATTTTATATTCAGACGAACCCCTGATATCCTCATTTTGAACCTGGAAGAGGACTTAGTAATGATTTTGAAAAACTTACAGAATGTTATTTACCTGAACACCAGATTTTCCTGAAATACTGGCAAAATTCATAAATCCCTTAAGGAACAAACCTGATAATAAAACCGTTCCTAAAACTTGTAGGAATTATCTTCAATTAATCTGTCTGCAATCCTTCTTCTTGCATCCTTCACATTTATACCCTTAACCTTTGTCAACGCCTCAACAGCTTTGTTCAGCATTGATGCAGATTCAGCGGATTCAAAAGAAAAGACGGCATCTGCAGCGGATTTCCTGATTTTATCAGCAGCATCGTAAAGGTTTACATCAAGCATATCCCTGTATACCTGACCATTGCCTTTAAGGGATTCAAGTTTTTCAATGCGCAATGCAAGTGATTCGGAAAGGTAGGTTTCCATCATCATGTCTGCAATGTTGTTCATAATCTCCTGCTCATTAACCAGATTCTTTTCAAAACGTTTTGTTGCACCGTGCACGCAAAGAAGAATGACCTTCTTGAAGTTCCTGATGTATCTTCTTTTTTCACCAAAATACGATTCTCCGGCGGCTTCTTCTCCATCCAGGCTTTCCAGGTTGTTATATAGTTTTTCAGCTTCTCCGAACAGATTAAAATCACCTTTCATTGCACGCTTCATTGCAGTATCAGAAACGAGCAGACGGTTAATCTCGTTTGTTCCTTCAAAGATCCTGTTAATTCTTGAATCGCGATAACCTCTTTCAACTGACAATTCAGCTGAATAACCCATGCCACCGTGTATTTGAACGGTTTCATCAGCAATGAAATCAAGCATTTCGGAACCGTAGACTTTTAGTATTGCTGCTTCAACAGCATAATGGCTTATCGCATCGATAGTCGCTCTGCCCTTATCGCCGCACTCCGGCTTCAGTTTCTCCATCAGCTCATCAACATCCTTGCTGACCCTGTAAACGGCTGATTCTGATGCAAAGAGACGGATGACCTGTTCTGCAAGCTTGTGCTTGATTGCTCCAAATGTTGAAATGAGGACCCCGAACTGCTTGCGTTCGTTGGCGTATTTTACCGAATCTGTAATTGCCTTCTTGGCAGCTCCAATGACGTTAGCCCCGAGCTTAAGCCGTCCCATATGCAAAATGCTAAGTGCAATCCTGAATCCCTCCCCCCTTTTCCCGAGAAGGTTTTCGACAGGCACTTTCACATCATTGAAATATATCTGAGCTGTCGATGATCCTTTTATACCCATTTTATGCTCGTCAGGACCGATAACAACCCCGGGATATTTGCTCTCGATTATAAATGCACTCAGCACCCTGTCGTTGTCAATTTTGGCAAAAACTACAAGAGTATCTGCAAAACCGGCGTTTGTGATCCACATTTTCTGACCGTTGATGATGTAATGTTTTCCGTCTTCAGAAAGCTTTGCATTTGTTTTGCCGGAATTTGCATCACTCCCCGCCCCGGGTTCCGTAAGGCAATAAGCTCCCAGGAGTTCACCTGTGGCAAGTTTTGTTACATAGCGCTGTCTCTGATCCTCATTGCCATAATACAATATAGGCAGTGTGCCAATTCCGCAATGGGCCATGTAAGCAACTGAAAATGAATATCCTGCTCCTGTAGTTTCGGCCGCAAGCATTTGGGTTACAAATGACTGACCGAATCCCCCGTACTCTTCAGGGATTGAAATGCCCATCAATCCGAGCTCGCCCGATTTTTTAAGCATGCTTTTCATAAGCTCCCTGTCGCTTTTTTCAACTGCTTCAATTTTGGGATACACCTCAGTTTCAAGAAAATCCTTGCATGTCTGGGCAATCATTTTCTGTTCCTCATTGAATTCTTCCGGAATAAAAATATCCCTGGCTTCAACTTCACTTACAAGGAATTCTCCGCTTTTTAAGACTTTTCTGGTTTCCATTTCGGTACTCTTAATATTTGTTAAGTACAAACTGCTAAAGTAAAAACTTACACTGAGATCCACAGAGTTCACACAGAGATCCACCGAGATTATAATCCCATAGAATTTGCAATCAATTCGGCAATATCGAGATTTTTAACATCTTCTTCCCTGTTTTTGTATTTCAGTCCGTCCGTTATCATTGTCATGCAGAAGGGACATGCGGTAGCAATTATTTTCGCATCAGTAGCAAGCGCATCTTCGGTCCTCTCGATAAAAACTTCCTTATTTCCCTTTTCAGCCTCCTTGAACATCTGCGCACCGCCTGCCCCGCAACATAGCGCAAAGCTCCTGTGCCTGTGCATCTCAACAAAATCCCCTGCCATATATTTAATTATCGATCGTGGCTCCGAATATATATCATTTGCCCTTCCAAGGTAACAAGGATCATGATAAGTTACTGTGGCATTGTTAAATGCTTTTTCAGGTGGCTTCATCCTGCCATTTTCAATGCTCTTGTTAATGAACTGGAGGTAATTAATTACTTCATAATTTCCTCCAAGATCAGGATACTCATTCCTAAAAATATTAAAGCAATGTGGACAGGTTGTTATTATTTTTTTAACGTCGTATCTTTTCAGCAGCTCAATAACCTGTAAAGCCTGCATCTGGTAAAGCATCTCGTTTCCGGCCCTGCGTGCAGGGTCACCGGTGCAGGTTTCTTCTTTACCCAATACCGCATAACTGACATTCAGGCTGGTAAGTATTTTAGCAAAGGCTCTGACTACCTTCTTGTACCTGTCATCAAAAGCACCGGCACATCCCACCCAGAAAAGGAATTCAGGCTTTTCATTGCGTGCCGACAATTCCGAAATTACCGGAACTTCGAATCCCAGGTCCTTTGTCCAGTTCAGCCTGTCTTCGGCGGAATACTGCCATGGAGCGCCGTTGTTCTCAATATTGTTAAATACGCTTTTGAGCTCACCCGGAGCAGAAGCTTCCTCAAGAACAAGATAACGCCGCATATCAACTATCAGTGATGGATGGTTGATATTTACAGGACACTCTTTGGCACATGCGTTGCAGGTGGTGCAAGCCCAGAGTTCCTCCTCAGAGATATAATCCCTGAGCAATGAACGGTTATCAGTGAAATCCTTCCCGTTCCTGATCATGAGAGGACCTTTTTCCTTCATCCGTGAGCGAAGGTCCATCATTACCTTCCGCGGTGATAACTTCTTTCCGGTAATATTCGCCGGACAAACTGATGTACATCTTCCGCATTCTGTGCAAGACAGTGAATCAAAATAGTTCTTCCAGGTTGCATCTTCCGCATCCTTAACACCAAACCGTTCAACAGGTGCATCTGCCCGTGCAGCATCAAAAGTTGCGGACGGATCGAGCATCAGCCTGACTTCCCTCGTAATGCTGTCCATATTTGTCAGTTTTCCGAGTGGTCCTAGCCGGGAAAGAAAAACGTTCGGCACTGACATGAAAACATGAAAGTGCTTAGAGTATGGAAGGTAATTGGCAAATATGAAAATGAGGAGGATGTGTGTCCACCAGGAGATTTCATTCATGATCCTGAAGCCTTCTGAAGAGAAACCACTAAATAACCCGGCAACTACTGTACTAACCGGGAAAATGCCTGATATCTCCCCCCCTGTTGAAATTTTATATCCCACATATCCCGTATTCATAAGAAGCAAGGATATCATAAGGAGAAGTATTAGTGAAAGAGCAATATTGGCATCGATATGCGATTTTTTCTTCATTTCGATACCTTCAAACCGCTTAATATGAAAAAACAGGCGCCTGCTTAAAAATATTAATATGGCAACAGCCACAAGTACTGCAAAAATATCCCCTGAGGCAATTATAACATTATAAACAGGGCCGAGGAAACTCAGAATCCTTTCTGTTCCTGCAAGACCGTCAATGACCATTTCGATGCTGCCGAAAAGGATTATGCAAAAACCCCAGAATACAAGAGCATGAAAGAATCCCAATACCGGCTTCCTGAAAATCTTTGACTGACCGAATGCCACGCGCATCATAAGGCTGAATCTCTTCCGGAAATCTCTTATTGGGAATGCAGGTCTGGTAAAGCTAAAGAATTTGATTAACCTGTTTACGGTATAAAAAAATATCCCCAGGGTTATCAGAAGTACAACCGTAAAAATTATGTGTCTGGTCATTTAAAATCTGAAAAATACATTCTTACTTCTTCATCCCTTTAACTGCTTCAACAAGTTTTGGCAGAACTTTCATTGCATCTCCAACAATGCCGTATTGTGCCGATTCGAAGATCGGAGCATCTTTATCGGTGTTGATAGCTACAATATATTTGGATGAACTTACACCTGCCAGATGCTGCGTAGCACCTGAGATGCCCACAGCTACGTACAGGTTGGGTGCTATTATTTTCCCTGTCTGCCCTGTATGTTCTTCATGAGGCCTCCATCCTTCATCTGATACCGGCCGGGAGCAGGCTGTGGCTCCGCCCAGAAGTGAAGCAAGCTCCACAAGCGGGGTCCAGTTATCAGGCGATTTCATGCCTCTTCCGCCGGAAATAACAATATCGGCGTCGGTAAGTACTATTTTCCCTGTTTGTTTAAATGTATCAGTAACAATTGTTTTTATTAAAGATGGATCAACATCCATCTTAACTGTTTCAGGCGCAGCACCAGTATGCTTTTCAAGAAGTTCGAACGAGTTTTGTGCAAGAGTGAGAATTTTGATATCTGATTTTATGACCAGATGTGCAAATGCGTTTCCCGAATAAGCCCGTTTATAAACTGTGAATGGTTCCGCCGACAAGGGAAGCTTGCTCACACCCGATCCGATCCCTGCTTTCAGCCTTACTGACAGCCGTGGAGCGAGTGCTTTCCCTGTAATATTGTTCGAAAAGATGATAATTTTCGATCCTTCTTTGCGGGCGATATCTGCCAATATTTTCGTATAGGCCTGATTATCAAGCACTGTAAGTTGTTCACTGATAACATTAATGATCTTATTGGCTCCAAAATTTCCGAGTTTTTTTAACTCGCCGTCTTCTGCTTTTCCGATTGAAACAGCTGTCACACTCATTTTCATCATACCGGCAACAGCTGATGCATACGAAACAAGTTCAAAGGAGAGTTTCTTGAATTTCCCGTTCCAATTTTCGGTATATACTAAGACTGACATCTTGTTTATATTTGGTATGTTAACTTAAATATTTATTACCGGTTGCTTTTTAATGGTTGCCTGTTACTTATTGTGTGATGGTTGTTACTGACAACCTGCAACCTGCAACCAGCAACCTGCAACCTGTATTAAATAACCTTGGCCTCATTCTGAAGCAGTTCAATAAGCAACCCGGGATTCTCCGCATCAACATATTTGCAGGCAGCACGTGGCTGAGGCTTTTCAAAGCCTGTAATCTCAGTTAGTTTTTCAGCAGGAACTGGCTCATACAATCTGACCACCTTTGTCCTGGCAGTCATTATACCGCGCATTGAAGCAATCCTTGGTTCTTTTGCGATTCCTTTCTGGACAATGGCAACAAAAGGAACTGGCATCCTGATACTTTCTTTTCCGCCATCAATTTCCCTTGTGATAAGAGGAACCGAGTTTTCTACCTTCAGATCTGAAACCGAAGATACAGAGGGGATTTCGAGGAATTCCGAGATCATTCCTCCAACTGCTGATCCGTTGAAATCGCTCGATTCAATCCCGCACATTATAACATCAAATTGTTCTTTCCTGATTGCTTCGGCAAGCTGTGCGGCAACGAAAAATGCATCCGAAGCTTCGGAATTGATCCTAATTGCATCGTCAGCGCCTATAGCCAATGCTTTTCTGATCGTAGGTTCGGACCCGGCACTTCCCACATGTGCTACAGTGACCGATTTCACACCGGTTGAGGGATCGTCCCTTAACTCAAGCGCCCTTGTAAGCGATAATTCATCCCATGGATTTATAACCCATTGTACTCCTGTAGTATCAACTGATGTGTTTCCTTCAGCAAATCTGATTTTCGTCGTCGTATCCGGTACATTGCTTATACAGACCAAAATTTTCATCTGTTTATCAGGATTTTAGTTATATAAATAATCTTGCGGTTTGAAAGCTTTACTGATCCATTTTTTCTGCCTTCGAGGCGGCAAATATAGTAATTAAAGATTCATAAACAAATCCGTATTTAGACATATAAATTCATTGTTCGAAACTTTTGGATAATATAAAATATTAATATCCAGATAATAAACTTAAACTGATAATTGGCATTTATCAGCCAGTCGAAATTATATTTTGGATCCTTTCAATTAATAAACCTAAAATCTTTAACCTCAAAGTCAGCCAGGCTGAACCCGGTTCGGGCGGGTTGGTGGGTTACCTGCCCAAGTTTTTTATTTGGTATCCAAAAATTTACAATTATTAAGTATAAATTCGCACCTCAAATCAATCCGACTCGCCGACGGTGAACAGCAAAATCAGGATATACGGGGGAGTGCTTCTTGCAATGATCTTCTGGTCCTTCTCATTTATCTGGTACAAAATTGCAAACGAAACATTCCGTCCTATTGCAATAGTCTTCATACGTCTGGTCTTTTCGGTTATCCTGCTGTCGGCCTACCTTATTATTAAAAAGAAATTCGAAAACATCAGGAAAGAGGACCGCAAACTATTCTTAATGCTTGCAGCATTTGAGCCATTCTTTTATTATATCGGAGAAAGCTTCGGTCTGACCTATGTGTCAGCCACCGTTGGTTCTGTGATTATTTCCACCATCCCTGTTGTTGCAACAATCGGTGCATGGATAGTATTCAGGGAAAGACTCAGGATCATCAATTATGCCGGTATTCTGCTTTCCTTCATCGGGGTCATTATCTTTGTTCTTAATAAAAACGGGACTATATCATTCAATATAAAGGGATTAAGCCTCCTTGCCCTTGCGGTCTTCTCTGCGTCGGGATATAACCTTACCCTCAGTCGTCTTGTCGGGAAATACAGTCCCGTTTTCATTGTTATGATACAGAATGCCATCGGAGCGTTCCTCTTCCTGCCAATATTCCTGATTGCCGATCTAAAGACCTTTTTAAACACACCCTTTACATTCAGCGCTTTTGTGCCGATTATAGAGCTTTCTGTTTTTGCCTCGTGCGGTGCATTCATTCTCTTTGCATTTTCGGTCAGGAACATGGGAATCACAAAAGCAAATGTATTTACATAACTTCATCCCGATATTAACCGCGATTTTTTCATTCTTTTTGCTCGGTGATAAACTTACTGTCATGAATTTAGTCGGTATGATAGTGGTCATCTGCGGACTGATCATGTCTCAGATGAACGGCCGGAAGAAAGCGACTGATGATGCACTTATCCTGACAGGAAAAACTGCCTGATTGTTCACACGTTTACCAGAAAACAGCGATACTGTTTTGCATAATGATCTGCCCGTAAAAATTATATCTTTACGAATAAGATCAGTAAATGGCAAGGCGAACTATAAATATGATCCTGCTCAGTCTGTTCACCACAGGATCATTTTCACAAACCGGCGGCGATAATATTTACGAGTTCCTGAACCTGACTCATTCCGGTCTTATCGCATCCCTTGGCGGCGCAAATGTTTCGCTGACTGATAAAAATCTGAACCTGGCCTAGCATAATCCTTCCCTGCTAAGCTCAGAAATGAATAAAAGCCTGGCTCTCAATTATGTAAACTATCTGGCCGGAATAAACTACGGACTTGCTATGTACTCATGTCTCAGTGCCGGGAACAGGTAATTTTGCCTGCGGTATAACTTACCTTAATTATGGATCATTTACTGAGGCTGATGCATCAGGAAATATCACCGGTTCATTCACAGCTTCAGAATATGCTTTTTCAATAATTTATTCCCGCGAAATTGATTCAATGTTTACTGCCGGAATCAATTTCAAGCCGGTACTGTCACATCTCGGAGGATTACACCTCTTTTGGATTTGCTTTCGATTTAGGGGCTTCATGGCATAACCGGAAGAATCTGTTGTCTGCAGGTTTTGTTTTAAAAAATATTGGTTATCAGATTACAACCTATGCAGGCGAATCGCGAGGGAAACTGCCTTTTGAAATTCAGGCCGGTGCTTCGGTAAGACTTGCTCATGCTCCTTTCCGGTTCTCACTTACCTTCCGCCATCTTGAGAAATTTGATCTTACATATCAATATCTCCGGATCTTCCCAGGATAATAATGATAATCCATCAGGATCGGGATTCCTTGAAAACATGATGAGACATGTTATTGTCGGTACCGAAATTATACCTCATAAGAATTTCTATTTTAGTCTGGGATACAATTACCAGAGGAGAAGGGAGTTACAGACTGAGGCAAAGGTTTCAGGCATTGGATTCTCCTGGGGTTTCGGTCTCAACACTTCACTCCTGAGCCTTGAATTCGGACGTGCTTCATATCATCTTGCCGGATCCTCAAATCATGTTTCACTTAATTGTCCGTCCCGACCTCCTCTATAAAAAATTCCGAAAGTGATACCCCCTTCCCCTAAAGGGGGTTTTGATTACATTTTGATGGCCAATAAGTCCCCTTAGGGGATTTGCGGTGAAAAATAAAAAGTAACTTTAAGGAAGTTTATTATTTTGCCGATTAAATTCACGTCTGGCAGTTATTGGTAATATGAAAATGAATAAAAAGCTCATTATTGCAATTGACGGTTATTCTTCCTGCGGCAAGAGTACCTTTGCCAAAGAAATAGCCAGGGCTATGAATTACATCTATATCGACAGCGGAGCCATGTACCGTGCTGTTACCCTCTATTGCCTGAGAAAAGGATATGTAAAGGGAGGTCTTAAGATGGAGGGGATCCTTGCAGATATAAAAGACATTCATATCAGTTTTGTCTATAATCCTGATATTCTTGAATATGAAACATTCCTGAATTCTGAGAATGTTGAAAGGGAAATCAGGGGATTTGAGGTCTCATCATATGTAAGCAGGATAAGTCAGATTCCGGAAGTACGTTCACGCATGGTTGAATTACAGAGACAGATCGGTGTTTATAAGGGGATTGTTATGGATGGCAGGGACATAGGAACGGTTGTATTTCCCGACGCTGACCTTAAGATCTTTATGACAGCCTCGGTTGATATAAGGGCAAAGAGAAGATTTGATGAACTTATTCATAAGAATATTGAAGTAGAATTTGAGGAGATCAGAAGAAATATAATTGCCCGTGATATTGCTGATGAGAACAGGGATATAAGTCCGCTGAGAAGAGCAGAAGATGCTATTGTGCTGGATAACAGCAGGATGACGGTGGCAGAACAGATGGAATGGGTAATGAAAATCATTGGAAGCAAGATAAATGGAAGTTGAGATTGATAAGAGATCAGGATTTTGTTTTGGTGTTCGGAATGCGGTTGAAATAGCTGAAAAAGCGCTTTTACGTGGTGAAAAAGTATTTTCGCTCGGACCGATTGTTCATAATGACAAAGAGGTTGAACGTCTCTCTTCCCTTGGGCTTGTTTCGATAAACCATGAGCAGTTCGGGAAACTCAAAAACTGCAATGTGCTGATCCGTGCCCATGGAGAACCTCCTGAAACTTACCGGATTGCTGAATGAAAACAACATCAGGATAATCGAAGCCACATGTCCGATCGTAAAAAAGCTGCATTCAAAGATCAGCGAAACCTGGCTCAGGACCAAAAAGGATAACGGACAGGTCGTTATTTTTGGCAAACCTGGTCATGCTGAAGTGGTCGGGCTGCTTGGACAGACAAACAATGAAGGAATCCTGATATCCTCAACTGAGGATATAAGTAAGATAGACTTATCACGGCCGGTTTACCTGTTTTGCGCAGACAACAATGGGAGTATCAGAATACAATCACATTAAGGAGCTTATTTTTAACAATATGAAGGAACAGAGGAATAATTGATCCGGTCCTGCATTTTGAAGTGAATAATACTATCTGCGGCCAGGTTTCTAACAGGGAACCACATTTGAAAGCATTTGCCAGAAAACATGATACAATTATTTTCGTAAGCGGGAAAGAGAGCTCCAACGGGAAAATGCTGTTTTCAGTCTGTAAAAACGTAAATCCGGATACCCATTTTGTTTCATCCCCTGAAGAGATTGAGAAATCGTGGTTTATCAATAAAAGATCAGTTGGAATTTGCGGAGCAACGTCAACCCCGAAATGGCTCATTGAGAATATACGGGATTACGTCTCAAACATCTGATTTTAGCGATGTTCCAACTTTTTGCAGGGCTGGAATTTTATTTTAACTTTGCGGCTTTTTACTGGTGCCGTTTGCCCGGGGCTGTCAACTTCATAAACATGTGAATCACAATCTGGTTGAACTGGCCAGGATTTTATCAGTTTAGCAAATAAGAATGTCAAAATCGAAAGTATATTTTACGAATCTGCGGACAAGACCTTCAGTAAACCTGTCTGAAGAAGCTCGAGAACCTGGTTGTCAGGGCCGGCATTGAAAGCATTGATTTCAGCAGGAAGATCGTTGCCTTAAAGATCCATTTCGGTGAACCTGGCAATCTTGCATATCTTCGTCCCAATTATGCCGCACGAATAGTTAAGTATCTGAAATCAAAGGAGGCTGTTCCCTTTCTTACCGACTGCAATACTTTGTACTGGGGCAGAAGGTCAAATGCTCCTCGCATCTTGAGGCAGCTTTCGAAAACGGATTTAATCCGCTGGCAACTGATTGTCCGGTGATAATTGCAGACGGTATAAAAGGTACCGACTACCGCGAAATTGAGGTTAACCTTGAACTCTGCAAATCAGCAAAAATCGGTTCTGCAATAGCAGATTCCGATGTGATAATCTCCTTGAACCATTTTAAGGGTCATGAGCTTACAGGTTTTGGGGGAGCTCTTAAAAACCTTGGAATGGGCTGTGCATCGGTCGGAGGAAAATTATTCCTTCATTCCGGCTCTTCTCCGAAGATCTACGAGAAGAATTGCACCGGATGCAGGGTCTGTGAGAAGTATTGTGCATATGGTGCAATAAAAGTCGGAAAAGACAAAATCGCACATATCGATTATGAAAAATGTACCGGCTGCGGACAATGTGTCGCAGTCTGCCAGTATGATGCTTCGAGGGTGGTATGGCAAAGCAGCTCGGAAAAAGCCTGTCAGAGGATCTCGGAATATGCATTTGCCGCTGTAAAGGACAAACCATCATTTCATATCAGCTTCATAATGAATGTATCGCCTGATTGTGACTGCTGGGATTCAAACGATTATCCTATCGTACCTGATCTGGGAATTGCTGCTTCATTCGATCCTGTGGCGCTCGATCAGGCATGTGCCGATATGGTTATAGCAGCTCCTGCCCTCCCCGGAAGTAAAATACTTGATAATCACAGTAAGAAGGATCTGCGGGGTAAAGATAAATTCAGCCACTCCCATCCTGATACCTTCTGGCAGGCAGGAATCGAACATGCCGTGAAGATCGGACTTGGGAACAGTGAATATGAATTGGTTAGTATCTGATTAAACGTATTGTCACTGATCAAATATTTTGCTTCCTTTGACTTAAAGTGATTTCACTACACTAGATAATACTTCCAGCTGATGAATGCCAAAGTTAAAATTGCAAGACTTTCAGTAGCTTCAAATACCCTTCTTATCATTATGAAGCTGGTACTGTCGGGATTATCAGCGGCTCTGTGAGTATTATATCAGAGGCAATCCATTCGTCGATGGATCTTATAGCTGCAGTGATTGCATTTTTTGCAGTGAGGGTTTCGGATACTCCTCCTGATTCGCGACATCCTTACGGGCATGGAAAGGTTGAAAATATTTCCGGCGTTATAGAAGGTTTACTGATCCTTGTTGCAGCTATATGGATTATTATCGAAGCGATCAAAAAGCTGATGGGGGGACCAATGGAACTTGAATCAATCTGGCTGGGAGCAGTGGTAATGTTCATTTCTGCGGTAGTTAATACTGTTGTATCCCGAAGGCTGTATAAGGTTGCGCGTAAAACAAATTCTGTAGCCCTTGAAGCAGATGCATTGCATCTTAAAACAGATGTATATACCTCTCTAGGCGTAGCAGTCGGACTTGGTCTTATAATGTTGACCGGCATTAAGTTGTTCGATCCGATTGTGGCAATACTTGTTGCACTTTTTATAATAAAAGAATCATATGAGCTCCTCAGAAGGGCTTTTTCACCTCTCCTTGATACTTCATGGGGTGATAAGGAAGTAAAGGATCTTGAAAGCCGGCTGAACAAAATGGATGTGAATTACCATGACCTGCGTACCCGTATTGCAGGTAATTACAGGTTCATCGATATCCACGTTGAGATACCTGAAAATGAATCAGTGGGAAATGCCCACAGTTACTGCGACAAAATTGAAGATGAGCTGAAAGGGATTTACAAAAACCTTACGGTTACTATCCATGTGGAGCCTTTTCAGTTAAGCCCGTGATTCTTCCTCATTTCGAGTATTTTAATCTCAGGCTGTTACTTACGACGCTGACACTGCTCAATGCCATTGCTGCTCCTGCTATCATTGGATTCAGAAGAAATCCGTTAACCGGAAAAAGGACCCCTGCTGCAAGTGGAATACCAATGACATTATAAATAAATGCCCAGAACAGGTTTTGCCTGATGGTCCTTACAGTGTTCCTGCTCAACCGTATTGCCGCAGGAATTGTTGCAAGGTCGTTGCTTATTATTGTCATTTTTGAGGCATCAATGGCTATATCAGAGCCTTTGCCCATTGCAATGCTCACATCAGCTGTTGCAAGAGCCTGACTGTCATTTATCCCGTCGCCAACCATTCCGACTGTTTTGCCCTCCTTCTGCAACGAAGTAATAAATGCGGCTTTATCAGACGGAAGCATTTCTGCCTTGTAACCTGAGATACCTGTCTTTTTTGATACTGCTTCGGCAGTTTTTTGATTGTCCCCTGTAACCAGGTAAACATCGATCCCCATATCTTTCAGTTTCTGAACTGCCATTGCTGAGTTTTCCTTTATCCTGTCGGAAACGGATAACACTGCCAGCACATTCTTGTCATCAGCAAAATAAATTACAGTATTGGCCTCTTCCTCCCAATTGCCGGCAAGTTCTTCAAGTTTTGCCTCAGTATTGATTTTGTTCTCATTGATGAGCTTCCGTCCCCCTGCAATATATTTTGTATGATTGAAATACCCTGTAATCCCCCTGCCGGTAACGCTAATCACATCCGTCATAACTACCTGTGATGCTGTGTCATTAAGATAACTTACGACGGATTCAGCAAGCGGATGTTCAGATAGTTTTTCAAGACTATACAGGATATTTATATTTTCTGATTTATCTTCGGCTGTACTCCATTCTATTTTGCTGACAGATGGTTTCCCTTCAGTCACCGTCCCGGTTTTGTCAAGCACGATCGCATTCATTTTATGCGTCATCTCCAGAGCTTCGGCATCTTTAATAAGAATATTGCTCTCGGTGCCTTTTCCAATTCCGACCATAATGGCGGTAGGTGTTGCTAGTCCAAGTGCACAGGGGCAGGCTATCACCAGAACTGTGACCATGGACAGAACTCCCTGGCTGAAGCCATTATCGCCGCCGGCTATCCACCAGACTGTCAGGGTGACAAGAGAGATTGCCACAACAACCGGAACAAATATCCCTGCAACTTTATCGACAAGTTTCTGAACCGGTGCTTTGCTGCCCTGGGCTTCCTGTACCATTCTGATAATACTGCTGAGCAGGGTTTCCGATCCGACTTTCTGGGCAACAAACTGAAAACTCCCTTTCTGGTTCACTGTTCCGGCGAAAATTTTTGAACCCTGCTCTTTTATTACAGGAACAGGTTCCCCGGTGATCATGCTTTCATCAACATAGCTGCTGCCAAGAGTGACGATCCCGTCAACAGGTATTTTTTCTCCCGGTTTCACAAGAATAACATCCCCCGGTTTTACTTTCGAAATAAGGAATTCCTTTGTATGGCCGTTTTCAAGGACTTTAAAGACAGTTCTGGGCTGCAAACCGATCAGTTTCTTTAAAGCGGCTGAAGTATTTGCTTTTGCGCCACCCTCAAGCAACTTCCCAAGTAAAACAAGTGCAATCACCACTCCTGCTGCTTCAAAATAGACATGGGCATGTAATCCCTGTTTATGCCAGAATTCCGGAAAAAGTGTATTGAATACACTAAATAAATATGCAATACCTGTGCTCAGTGAGACAAGCGTGTCCATGTTCGCATTTCCGTGCCTTATCAGCTTAAAGGCATTAATGAAGAAGGAACGTCCGCAATAAAACACAACAGGTGTGGCCAGCGCCCACATTATATAGTTGGCATAAGGGATATTCATAAAGAACATGCTTATCACCAGAAGCGGAGTAGCCAGAACAATCGCCAGTATCGTCCTTTGCTTCATTGACCTGTATGTCTTCTGCTGAAGATTCTCAAGCTCATCCTTGGCATGTTCCGATTCATCAATAATCAGGTCATACCCAATGGATGTCACAGCTTCCTTAAGGTTCTGAGGCTGAACCAAAGAAGGTATGAATTCTACTCGTGGCCATCTCGGAAGCAAGGTTTACCGCAGCTTTTACCACACCCGGCTGATTGCTGAGCCTGGATTCCACATTTGCAGCACACGAAGCACACGACATCCCGGTTACAGGATATTGTTTAAGAATAATCTTTTTATCCTGAGCTTTACCTTGTTCCTGGTTTTCCTCTTCAATCGCCACAACAGCCCCGGTAGAGTTGTCAGCCTGCTTTGCTATATGATGACCTGTTTTCT
This sequence comes from uncultured Bacteroidales bacterium, assembly GCA_963831935.1. Taxonomy (GTDB): domain Bacteria; phylum Bacteroidota; class Bacteroidia; order Bacteroidales; family VadinHA17; genus LD21. The sequence goes on along the minus strand of CAWHSH010000004.1, from coordinate 344,935 downwards.
TTGAATTTACCATGTATTTATTTCTCATTGAGAAGATCCTGTGCAAAATTACTATTACCAGGGTAAACAAAATATTCGGGAGATAGTTTATTTCAGGTGAATCTCCTGTACTTATCCCCAGGTCACCTTTCTACCTGAGTTGCAACCCTTAAATACACATCTTTTATCCTTAACATCAATAATTTGATTATTAGTTTTTAACCACGAGTCGCACGGAGTTGATACTGAGTTGCGCTGTTTACTTTTCTGATAAATTTACTCCGTGATTTACCTCGTGAACGGAGAAACCCTCGACGAAGTTAAACTCTGAGTAACTTCGTGTAAGTTTTAAGTCCCTTTTCTTCCTTTGCTAAATTCTTTGCGTACTTTGCGGTTAACGGTTTTGATCATCAATTCTATTATTACTCAATAACATTCAATATGCACCGTCGAACATTCCTCATATTAATAATATTTTTAACCGGATGTATCAATAATCCTCCATCAATAAGATCCCATGCTGCCAAAGACGTTCTTTCAGGAGAGTATTGGAAAAACCAGGCCCTAAATGATATTATGCCCTACTGGACTAAATATGCCCGGGATACTATTTCAGGTGCATTCTTTACCAACCTCGATTCCCTCTGGAAACCCTTTGGAAGCCGGGATAAGTACCCCAGTATGATTTCGAGGCATCTGTTCAGTTATTCAGTTGCATACATGCTTTCAGGGAATGAAAATTATTTGCAGATAGCTGACAGTACCGTCAAATGGCTTCTGGAACATTCATGGGATAAAGAGTATGGAGGATGGTTCGATGCACTTGATAAAGAAGGCAATCCTGCACAGACCTCCAAATCAACATTTGTCCAGGTGTATACAATCACCGGTCTGGCAATGTATTATTTTATAACTCATAACAGTATCATTCTTGAATACATTGAAAAATCGAACGACCTCCTTGAAATGAAAGTATGGGACAACAAAGCCGGAGGGTACTATAATATAATGAACAGGGACTGGAGCATCAGCGACAGCAATAAATCGTTCAGTTCCGAGATAACTCCTGTGTCAGGTTACCTGATCTACCTTTACCTTGCCACCAGAGAGAAAAAATATCTTGATCAGATTGACAGGATCCTCCGGATAACGACTAAAAATATGATTGATGACAAGAGCGGTTGGATATTTGAAGATTTTGATTCTGCCTGGAATTATATTCCACGGAATTCCGACAAAACAGAGATTAACATCGGACATAATATAGAGTGTGCCTGGATGCTGCTCAGAAATTATCTTCTTACGGGCAATGAGGATCAGCTGAAAACCGGGCAGCTCCTGGCAGATAAAATTCTCCGGTCAGGTGCTTTCAATAAAAACGCCATCTGGCTGTCCACTTCCGGCAGGACAGATACATCACATCATGGAGCCGGCACATACTGGTGGATCCAGGCTTATGGAAACATGTTCAGCCTCTGTCAGTATCATATTACAAACGATCAACGGTTCCTTGATAATTTTGTGAATGGGGCAACATTATGGGACAACAGTTTTATGGACAGGGTGTACGGGGATACTTACTTTAGTACTGATTCTGCAGGAAAAGTAACGGATGCAACAAAAGCGACAAGGTTCAAGGCTTCATATCATAATATTGAGCAGTGCATTCTGAATTACCTGTGTCTGAATCTGTGGGTAAATAATGAGCCTGCAGAGCTTCATTTCATGATACATTCATCACATGAAGGGGAAGTATTGTATCCCGTACTGATTGAGGACAAGTCAATTATTGTCTCAAGTGCCGCCGGTAAAAACCTGGTACAGTTTCCAATTCTGACAAAGGATCAGGGGATCATGCTTCCTGAGCTTAAAAATTGTCGTCTAAATGTCGTATTGATTAAAAACAGGGATTAGTATTTCATCCAGGAAGCCTTAAACCACGAATTTACAAAAAGTTGCACGGACCAGTGCATGGAGTAAATTGTTAAATTGAACAAATAGAGATTTTCCGCGCCAGCTCTGCATGGATCTGTGTTCGCTCTGTGGAGCTCTGTGTTCCCTCTGTGGGACTCTGTGTTCCCCCTGCGGAGCTCTGTGTAAGTCTTTTGTTTCTTTGATATCTTCCGGATTAAATAGCCAGGGTATGTAATTTTCAAGGGTCGACGAACAAGAAACCACGAAAATTGTTACTTGTATGTGTTTCATATTCACGCAGAATATTAGCACGGAATAATTGAAATAATGATAAAATCATGGACTTAAGCAAGAAAAAATGTATACCCTGTGAAGGTAAGGTACCTCCTCTTACCGTGGAAAAGATCGCTGAACTGAAGAAAGAGATTTCAAATGACTGGAGTGTGCTTGAAAACAAAAAACTGAGAAAAGAATATTTATTTGTAAACTATCAGCATACCATGGATTTTGTTAATAAAGTAGCCGCAGTTGCTGAGGAACAGGGACATCATCCTGTAATGCATGTTTACTACTCCAAGTGTGAAATCGAATTATGGACACATGCCATAAACGGGCTCTCAGAGAATGATTTTATTATGGCTGCGAAAATCGATAAGATCAAATAAAAAAGGTTTCTGACAAAGCTGGAGGTAATGTAGTCAGGGCTACTTGCTTTTCCAGTAAGTTAATCAGCATAATATAAATTTCAATTTTTATTTTACAATATTAAAAATATTCTTACCTTTGCTTTAAGAAAGACACAGAAATGAGGTTTTTGGTTAACAATTGGTGGTGGCAAATCTTACCGGTGACATACGGGAGGTAAGATAGTACTGCTATATTGTAATGATATATCAACGGCCTGTCGAACTCTCGGCAGGTCGTTTTGTTTTTGACCCAGTCATCAAATAAATTCAATATGAGAGAAACAAAACTATTTACAAGTTTATATCCTTTTCCTCCGGGCCTCGCTGATATTATCACCCCGGTTACTATTTACCTTAAGATCAGAGACCAGTTTCCTAATACTATATTGCTGGAAAGCTCTGACTATCATGGCAATAGTAATAGTATGAGCTACATCTGCTTTGATGTCATATCGGTATTTAAAGCAGATGATTACAAAATAGACATCCTTTTCCCAAATGGTGAAAAGAAACAAATCGGGATTAATGACAAATTTGCTTTACCCGATACATTTAATACATTTCTAAGGTCTTTCAGTATCGACAGGAATACCGACCTGAATGGGGTATCAGCTAACGGACTGTTTGGTTATACTACTTATGATGCAGTTAAGTATTTCGAAAACATCCGCTTTAATAACACAGTAAGAGAAGACTGCCATATCCCTGATATTCATTACTGCCTTTACAGGTATATTATAGCAATCAATCATTTTAACAACCGTATTTTTCTTGTCGAAAATCTTCTCGAAGGAGAAGAAAGTAGAAATGAAGAGGTTAAAAGCCTTTTGCGTAACCGCAGTCTTGGAGCTTTTCAATTTGAATCCCTGAATAATGAGAGTTCAAATATTACTGATAAGGAATATATTGAAATGGTAGGAAAAGGGAAAAAGCATTGCTTCCTGGGAGATGTTTTCCAGGTCGTTCTGTCGAGGCAATTCAGTCAACAGTTTCTTGGTGATGAGTTCAATGTGTACAGGGCTTTACGGAATATTAATCCTTCTCCCTATCTGTTTTATTTTGATTACGGGGGATACAAACTTTTCGGATCTTCTCCCGAGGCTCAACTGATTATTGAGAAGGGTGTAGCCAGGATAAATCCAATCGCCGGAACCTTTAAACGATCTGGAAATGATGAACAAGACAGACAATTGGCTATTGATCTTACCAATGACAGGAAGGAAAATGCCGAGCATGTCATGCTGGTCGATCTGGCAAGAAATGATCTCAGCCGGAATTCGGATAATGTAGTTGTAAAAACCTATCGGGAAGTGCAGTTTTATTCACATGTTATTCATCTGGTTTCTGAGGTAACAGGCGAACTTAAGGAGTGTTTTAATCCCATAAAGGTTTTTGGGGATTCTTTTCCGGCAGGGACTCTCTCCGGAGCTCCGAAATTTAAGGCAATGGAGCTTATCGATAGTTTCGAGAACCGAAACCGCGGATATTACGGTGGCGCGCTTGGATATATTGGCTTTAACGGGGATATTAATCATGCAATCATGATCCGCTCATTTCTTAGCAGGAACAATACCCTCTATTATCAGGCAGGGGCAGGTATTGTTGCTGCCTCTGTTGAAGAAAACGAACTTAATGAGGTGAATAATAAGCTTGGAGCCCTGAAAGCAGCTATCGCAATGGCCTCACGGATATGATAACTTAAAATCGGCAACAATGAAAATAATGGTATTGGACAATTACGATTCATTTACTTACAATCTGGTTCATATTCTAAAAGAATTGAGCAAGGGACCTGTAGATGTCCACAGGAATGATGAGATCGGCCTGAAAGCTATAAGTAAATATGACAAAATTGTAATATCTCCCGGACCGGGAGTTCCGGATCAGGCAGGTATTACGAAAAAAATGATCAGACATTTTGCTCCCACAAAGAGCATTCTGGGAGTTTGTCTGGGATGTCAGGCCATAGCAGAGGTTTTTGGGGGAAGTTTGATTAACCTTGACCAGGTGTACCATGGGGTGGCAACTAACATAATTGTACTGGATGAGGACGACAGAATTTTCAGGGAGATTCCGGTAAGTTTTACAGCCGGAAGATATCATTCATGGGTGATCAATGAAAACAATTTTCCTGCTGGTCTCAAAATAACAGCGAAGGATGATGAAGGAATGATTATGGCTTTAACACACTTAACTTATGATGTTAAAGGAATCCAGTTTCATCCCGAATCGGTTCTTACAAAGTATGGAAAACAAATGTTACTTAACTGGTTGAATATATTAAGTCAAGTAAATTTGAAAATGAGACAATGAGACAATGAAAGAAAGGTATGATATAAAGAATAGACTTCAAGAACTTACAGTGAATTACAGTGAATTACAATTTCAAAATTGATCTTATTAATACTTTTATATAAATGAAAGATATTCTCCAAAGATTAACATCCCACCTTACCCTTGAAAGGGAAGAAGCAAGGAATATATTGAAAAAAATTGCAAAGGGTGAATATAATAATTCACAGGTATCATCTTTTCTTACGGTTTTTATGATGCGTATGATAACTGTTCACGAACTGGCTGGTTTTCGCGATGCGCTGCTGGATTTGTGTCTGGTAACAGATCTTTCTGAATTTGAAACGATCGATCTTTGCGGAACAGGCGGAGATGGAAAGAATACTTTTAATATCTCCACTCTGTCGTCGTTTGTTGTTGCAGGAGCCGGTGGCAAAGTTTCCAAACACGGCAATTACGGGGTCTCATCAGCCTGTGGTTCCAGTAATGTGATGGAATACCTGGGATATAAATTCACAAACAACCGGGATACTCTCAGGAACCAGTTAGAAAAGTCGAATATTTGTTTCCTTCATGCACCTTTATTTCATCCGGCCATGAAAGCTGTTGCCCCAATCAGGAGGGAACTTGGTGTGAAAACCTTTTTCAATATGCTTGGCCCAATGGTTAATCCGTCATTCCCGCGTAACCAGTTCGTGGGTGTATGGAGTCTGGAGACAGCAAGGCTTTACAATTACATTTATCAGCAGACCGATAAAAATTATACTATTGTGTATTCATTGGACGGGTACGATGAAATCTCGCTTACCAGTGAATTTAAGATGATCTCTAATCATGAAGAAGAACTTCTTTCTCCGGAAAAGGTTGGTTTACCAAGACTTACTCGTGAGGATCTTTCAGGTGGTGTAACAGTAGAAGAATCTGTTAAGATCTTTTTAAATATTTTGGAAGGTAAAGGTTCTGAAGCACAGAAGGCAGTCGTAATTGCTAATTCAGGGATGGCCCTGAGAAAGCTTCATCCCGGAAAAAGCATCCCGGAATGTTTTGAAATAGCAGAAAGTTCATTACAGGGAGGCAAGGCATTTAATGCATTAAAAAGACTTTTAGAACTTTAAGAAAATGGACGTACTCGATAAAATTATAGCTTTTAAAAGGAGTGAACTTGAAGTCAAAAAAAGGTGCTTCCCTGTTAGTAAATTTGAGGATTCGGCGTTTTTTAAACGTGAAATGCCTTCCTTTTATGACGCACTGGCAAAACCAGGACCTTCCATCATTGGGGAGTTTAAAAGAAAATCTCCCTCAAATGGCATAATTAACATTAATGCTGAAGTCGAACAAATTGCAAGGGAGTACGAGGAAGCAGGAATTGCTGCAATGTCAATTCTTACTGATATTGAATTTTTTGGAGGAACAGATCATGACCTTCGGAATGTGGCAGGTTCTGTTAAGATCCCTCTCTTAAGAAAGGATTTTATTGTGGATGAGTACCAGGTGGTAGAATCAAAATCGAATCGGAGCAAGCGCAATCTTGCTGATTGCCGCTGTCTTAAGTAAAAAGGAAGTAGGTACGCTTACTGAATTATCCTTAAACCTTGGCATGGATGTACTTTTTGAAATCCATGATGAGAAGGATCTGGAAAAGATGAGTCACAAAATAAAGATTATAGGTGTCAACAACCGTAATCTTAAGACTTTTGAGGTTAGTATGGATAATTCCAGAGAACTTTTTTCACGTTTGCCTGAGAATTGCCTTAAGGTGGCAGAAAGCGGTTTTCGGACATCATAAAGAAGTAACAAAGTTATTTACTACAGGATATAATGCCTTTTTGATCGGTGGGAAATTTATGAGGTCGAAAAATCCGGGAAAGACTGCTGCAAGGTTTATGAAGGATTTAAAAAAGAGTATTGTATGAGTTTAATGATAAAAATATGTGGCATGCGTGAACCGGAAAATATGCTTGAGGTGGCAAATCTTAAACCTGATCTTATGGGATTCATATTTTATCCGGCTTCCCCGCGTTATGCTGTCAAAATATTAAATCCTGAAATCTTTACCAGGTTACCTCCTCACATTAGAAAAGTAGGTGTATTTGTGAATACTGGTTTTGATGAGATAAATGAAACAATCCGTAAATACTCCCTCGATATGGTACAGTTACACGGAGATGAGAGCCCTGAAACATGCCGTCAGCTCAGTGAATCAGATATCCACGTTATTAAATCTTTCAATATAAATGACAGTACCGATTTCAAACTATATGCTAAATATATCCCTTTTACAGACTATTTTCTATTTGATAGTTCCACCTCAAAATATGGCGGATCGGGAAATAAATTCGACTGGAAATCACTTGATAAATACAACCTGGGCCACCCGTTTTTCCTTAGTGGAGGTATTGCCCCCGGGGATGTTTACAAAATTCTGGAGATTACCAACCCGGCGTTTTATGGGATTGATCTTAACAGCAAGTTTGAGGTTATGCCGGGATTAAAAGACATTAAAATCCCTGAATAAATTTGTTTACGACGTTCGGAATAAAAACAAATCATTATGAACGAGACATTTACAGCTGACAAGAATGGATATTATGGTGAGTTCGGGGGTGCATTCGTTCCTGAAATGCTCAGGCAGAATATAGAATCATTAAGGGCTGTATATCACCAGATCATTGAATCTGATGGATTCCAAAAGGAGTTTACCGGATTACTCACGCAACTATGCAGGGCAGACCATCCCCTTTATTTTTTGCAAACCGGCTGAGTGATAAGTATGGGGCAAAGATTTATTTGAAACGAGAGGATTTAAATCATACAGGTTCCCATAAAATAAACAACGCCATCGGTCAGATTTTACTTGCAAGAAATATGGGGAAAACCAGGATCATCGCTGAAACTGGTGCAGGTCAGCACGGAGTGGCTACTGCTACCGTATGCGCTCTTATGGGACTGGAATGTGTAGTTTACATGGGCGAGACTGATATGGTGAGACAAGAACCTAACGTAAAGAGGATGGAAATGCTTGGGGCCAGAGTAGTACCGGTAACAAGCGGTAACAAAACCCTCAAGGATGCAACGAATGAAGCTTTGCGTGATTGGATATGCAATCCTGTAAGCACTTTCTATATCATCGGCTCTGTTGTAGGGCCACATCCGTACCCTGATCTTGTTGCACGGTTTCAGTCGGTTATTAGCGAAGAATTACTTTATCAACTCAGGGAAGCAGAAAGGACAGAAAATCCGGGATATATTCTTGCATGCGTTGGCGGAGGAAGTAACGCAGCCGGGATTTTTTATCATTATATTAACAGAAAAACCGTCAGGCTGGTAGGTGTGGAAGCTGCAGGTGAAGGAATAAATACCGGTCATACAGCAGCCACAATTGCAGTCGGTGAAACAGGGATCATCCATGGCAGCAAAACCCTGGTTATGCAAAATAAGGACGGACAGATTACAGAACCTTATTCGATCTCTGCCGGTCTCGATTATCCTGGTGTAGGTCCAATTCATGCATGGCTGGCACGAACGGACAGAGCACATTATTTGAATGTCACTGATAAAGAAGCTCTTACTGCTGCCTATGAACTCACGAGGCTTGAAGGAATAATTCCTGCCCTCGAATCAGCACACGCTCTCGCAGCTCTTGGTAAATTAAAATTTAAAAAAAATGACATTATTGTAGTAAATATCTCCGGTAGAGGAGACAAGGATATGCAGGCCTATCTTGAAGCCAAAACATAAAAATCAAATTCAATGAATCGCATAGAGAAACTTTTTCAGTTTAAAAAGCAAAATATACTTTCCATTTATTTTACTGCCGGATTTCCGGCACTCAATGACACATTACGCACGATTCAGGAGTTGGATAAAGCAGGTGTGGATATGATTGAAATAGGAATGCCCTTTTCTGACCCTGTTGCAGACGGACCGGTAATACAACGAAGCAACGAAAAGGCTCTTTCTAATGGTATGACCATAAAACTACTATTTAAACAATTAGCCTGGGTACGTGAGATAACAGATCTTCCATTAATTCTCATGGGGTATATAAATCCGGTTTTTAGATTTGGAATGAAAAAATTTCTTTATAAATGCCGGAAGATTGGTATTGATGGCATCATTATTCCTGATCTCCCGGTTGAGGAGTACCGGGGACCATATGAAGCACTTTTTGAAAAGTATAAAGTCTATAACATTTTCCTGATTTCGCCGCAAACGCCGTATGAGCGGATTACTTACCTGGATTCTATTTCAAAGGGATTTTTATATATGGTTTCCACATCTGCCACTACCGGATCAATAAACAATTTTGAAGAATCACAGATAACCTACTTTAAAAAGGTTAATGATCTTAATCTGAAAACACCAAGGTTGATAGGATTTGGTATTTCAAATGAGGCAACCTTCATTCAGGCTTGTGATTATTCGAATGGAGCAATCATCGGTAGCGCATTTATCAGGTCACTTGATGAAAATGGTACATTGCCGGAAATTATTCATGGATTTATCAGAAAAATAAGGTGATAGATATTACTACTACTTCCTTACAAAATATAAACCGCATAAGCCTGTATGACAATAATATACAGGATGTTTTTAAAATGGAAAGTATTGGGGAAACCTGGACTCTATTGTCCGCATATCTCAAATACAAAGAAGTGAAGACTGAGCTTCACTTCTTTCCGGGTAGTAACTTTTAAAAAAAAACAAACCAAACTTATGATTAATATTTTAAGATCTACCCTTTATTTGAATTGGATTAAAACCAATTTCTGATTCAAAGATCCACTGTCTCAAACTAAAAGACTACTACTGGTATTTCAATTTCTTGCAACTTTATTACATTTCTTACAACTTTATGACATTTATTACAATTTGCTAACACAATTCTTCTAGCCCTGACAGAATTAACATTTGTCATCCCGTTTATCTAAAGCTCTTTTTCATTTCAGTTTTTTATGCATCTGACCGACAGGTAAGTATTGCTACGGGTGCCGTTCCCTCTGATGATCATTTCGGTATCTCTGCCGAAACCATAGTAAATATATTGTGTTGATGTCCAAAAGGCAGTGAGAGGGATGGGGCCAAGCATGTCTCCTTTGTTGATATAAACACCAGCCGGAAGAACTGAAAAGCCGGTACTGTTACTTATGTCTTCATCCTTCCAGTAATTTGATCCTGAATCTTTTAACATGGCTGCCTGATTATCACCAACAAAACCAAAAGTCTTTAGCTGGTAGGGAGGAATTCCTATATATGTTAAAAGCTTTTGCCACTCAGTATCGCTTGGGATGTGCCATCCGGCAGGACAGGCATCTGCACCCTGAACCTGCTTAAAGCCTGATCCGTTTGCAGCCTGCCAGTTATAATATTTACCGAGGCTGTCATCATCAGACGAATTAAAGCATTCATTTATTTTGGCTCCACAGGGATACATATTCGATCTCAGGTTTTCGCGCATCCAGATCTGATCTCCAATCTTTACTGTCTGATAAATATTACCATTATTGTCTTCTACTGTACCGTAAGATGTTACAAGGATTCTTATATCCCCGTAAAAAGTTCCTGTTTCGTTTGTTGCAAAGGCTAAGTAAGAGTAAATGGTCGCGGGTTCTAAATCCGTGATATAAACATAAAATAATCCTTCTGAAAAGAAATCTGAATATATCTTTTCAGCAGTTCCCCAGACCGGAGATAGCTGTTGTTCAGGAGATTCACTTGATTCATAAATATAGATTCCGGTCTCAATTGTATTTCCGATGCCGGCACTGGTAATGTAGCCACTGAGAGCAGCAGTGTTTGATGTCACTTCTTCCGGCGGTAAAGTAACTACTGATGGCGGACCTGTACAAACTGTAATAAAAAACAAATCTTCATTTTTACATCCGGTTATTCCGAAAGCTGCCAGAATGATTAATCTTAAAATAAAGAATGATCTTCTCATAAAGCCGGTACAAAGCAAAATACCGACTCTAAGATCGACTGTCTTATAACAAAAGATTGTTACTGGTATTTCAATTTCCTACATTTTTTTTACATTTCTTACAATTTGCTGACATTTTATGGGAAGTTGCTATTAAAGAGGCTTTTTGATGATTTCTGTCTTATAAATAAACTTTTAAAAATCGAAGCTCAGCTATACCTGATTTTTATTTAGAATAGCCTATTTTAAGGCCGGACAATAAACGGAAATGCAAATCTCAATTATATTTCAAAAAGTGAAAATCCTGCAATAGTTATTATAATAACCTTGCTGATGCAAACAAACCTGATATTTGATCGATTATGTTTTTCCTGCCAAAAGATATAAAGCAACTATTGCCAGATTATTCAGGATTTTGATATTCAGATAGTCCCATTTTCTTTATGATCGCCTGGAACCTGGGTTCTGACCGTAAACTTTTATATGGCCATGAACTATAAATACCGCTGATCATCGAATGCCTTTCTTCAAAAGCTTTCTCAAGCCAGGTCAATGCTTCCTCCTTTCTATTTAAAATTAAACACCATCCGGCAATATGAACAGGATTTTTATTTTCAATTTCGGCTTTAAGCCAGAACTCTAAAGCCGGCTTATAACCTGATTTGTTATAAACGTTCATCAGTTCAATTCCATATTTATTGAATCTGGGATCAGTATCACAGACTTTCTTAAGACATTTGATTTCATTCAGAGTATCGCCTTTAAGCAAATAATAATTTTGAAGGATTCTGTACACGTTGGTATAGCTTGAATCAATTTCCTGGATTTTCCTCAGTTCATTAGCCATATCTTCAAGTCTCCCTTCATCTTTATAAAACAATGCACTCTCTAACAATATGCCGGTGGATAACGGATCAAGTTCTTTTGCTATGTTGGTCTGTTTCCTTGCTTCATCTATGTTCCCCATCGCAAATAAAAGTGTTCCGTATTCTGCATGAGCATCCGGACTATCTGGCTCACAATCAATAGCAAATATGTATTCTTCTCTTGCCTCCTCCCATTTGAATTCATACATCGCCAAAGATCCAAGAATAATGTGAGCCTCGGCAAGGTTTTTATCAATTTTCAGAGCTTTCAATGCAAGCTCTTTTGCCCTGGTACATCCTTCCTCCCATGGCATTAATCCATAATGGGCAGTTCTGAGATAAGCCCTGGCCATCCCGGCATATGCCGGAGCAAAGTCAGGATCAGCCCTGATAGATTTTTCAAAATATTCTATGCTTTTATTATAGAAAGTTATTTCCATTTTTTTGTTCAGGAAATACCTGCCATACAAGTAATTATTATATGCTTCAATATTTTTTGTGGGGATTTTATTTATCTGTTCAATTTCTCCGGTAGAAAGCGTTGCCTCCAGTTTATTTGCTACCTGGAAGGCAATATCGCTTTGAATAGCGAATATATCCTGAATAACGCGGTCATATTTTTCCGACCATAGATACTGATCGCTCCTGGCATTAATCAACTGTACAACAATCCTGATGCTATTTGATTGCTTTTGAACACTTCCTGTCAGAATGTAGTTAACTTTTAATTTAGCTGCAATTTCAGGTGAGGTCATAGTGCCTGCTTTAAGCTGTTCACCGGTAGTTTTGGAGATAACTCTGAATTCTTTAATCCTGCCAAGATTATTCAGGATGCTTTCTGTAACACCATCCGCATAATATTGATTGCCCGGATCTTCACCAATAGTTTCAAAAGGAATTACTACTATGGATTTCTCAGGAAATTGTCCCTCGATTTTACGGGAGACAGCAGGATTCATTCTGAACAGTACATACAGGAAAAAAATTAATAAAAGTCCGGCTAAAATAGCAGACGAGATAATCACCTTTTTTTTACGACCTGGGCTTTTCAAAAAAGCTGCAATGCTTTTTTCATGTCTTAATTTCCTATCGATTTCAGATCCTGTTCTCTGTCCATTATCCTGATTTATTTCCAGCCCTTTTAGCTCTCTTTTTCTTACCTCCCCGGGAGGATAACCATAATATTCATGAAAACACTTGCTAAAATAATTTGGGCTTCTGAAGCCAACCTTGTAAGAAATTTCTGCTAAAGTGCCTTCGTTGTTCTTAATCATTTCCATAGCCCGGACTAACCTGATCTCCCGGATAAATTCGGATACATCCTGATTTTTAATTGCTCTTAATCGGCGGTGCAAAGTGATATAACTAATCCCTGCTTCTTTTGCGAGCTCACCGGCACCGAAATTTTCATTGGTTAAATTAGCAAGGATTATATCAGTAAGCTTACTTATAAGTGCGTGATCAATATGAGGGGGTTCGGTCATGAAAGAAATTTCAAATTGCCAGTTTCTGTAGCCAACCGTACTTTAATTCAAATTTCCAAAACCTAATTAATTCCTGAAAATTAATCTGCCCTCTTCTTTTTCATATTTGGATTACTTTTTAATCTTCAGAGTATACTGTAATCATTATTTAAACAAAGGTACACCAACAAAAAGTTCAAGTCAATTTTATTTAATCGGTCAATTAGTTATGATATGACCCTATACAAAATCTATTAAACAAAGCCCACGGAGCTTATTCCGGGAGCATATGATCCATTTAATGTTGAAAGGATTTCAAAGGTTTAACAGATTTTGTTAAGGAATAAGTATATCAGCATAGACTGGGAACCGGGACTTTCTTACAACTATGTAATCCAAATATTGTTATTTATTATCCGGAAGTTGAACACCAGGTCGTCAATTTCCTGATATTTGCATTTTTATCAAACAGACTTCTTATTTCAATGCCTGAGAAAGAAAATGGTAAAACCGGCAGCGGATTTACAGAACTCCTTAAGCTGTACAGATTCCTGAAGCCGTACAAGTGGATATTTGCGCTCGGGATGTTCTTCCTGCTTATATCCAGCGGGGCGAGCCTTATGTTTCCCAAATTTCTCGGGAACATGGTGGACCTTGGGAAATAAGGGAAAAATGCTCAATGAGATCAGCCGGACAGGCATGATTTTACTGGTAATACTGGTTGTTCAGGCTGTTTTTTCCTATATGCGAACCCGGATTTTTGTGTACGTAACAGAGAATACAGTAGCTTCCATACGCCAGCATCTGTATAATCACCTGATCAAATTGCCAATGTCTTTCTTTGCGGAAAAAAGGGTTGGTGAACTTAACAGCAGGATATCTTCGGATATATCCCTTATCCAGGACTCCCTGACCTATACTCTGGCGGATTTCATTTCAGGACTAATAATCATAACAGGAGGTATAACGCTTATGATGGTAAGCTCTTTCAAGCTTACTCTGTTCATGCTTGCCATACTTCCTGCAATGGCGCTTTTTGCCTTCTTCTCGGGAAGGGCCGTTCGCAGGTTTTCAAAAAAAGCCCAGTCGTTTGTCGCAGAATCCAACACAATCGTTGAGGAAACCCTCCAGGGGATACAGAATGTCAAGGCTTTTACAAATGAATTGTTTGAGATCAAACGATACCGGCAGAAAACCAATGAAGTGGCCAGTATGGGTATAAAAGGAGGAAAATACCAGGCTGCGATGTCCTTCATTATCCTGGGTTTTTTTATGGCAATGGGAGCAGTGATCTGGCGCGGAGCAGCACTTATTTCGACCGGCCAGATGGAAGCAGGACAGCTTTTCTCATTTGTCATTTATTCCGGTTTCATAGCAGGGAATATTGCCGGGATGGCAGGTGTGTACACCCGTTTTCAAAGGACTATAGGTGCAGCAGAAAAGCTTCTCCTTCTTATGGATGAACCTGTTGAAGCTGTTGATGAAGCATACGTGCATGAACCCGTAAATGATATTCACGGCGAGATTACTTTTGACCATGTAAATTTCACTTACCCTTCACGGACTGAAAACATTGTATTAAAGGATGTCAGCTTCAGCATTAAACCCGGACAGCAGATCGCACTGGTGGGTCCCAGCGGTGCAGGAAAAACAACACTTGTTTCCCTTCTGCTGAAGTTTTATGAGCCGTCGGGTGGATCGATCCTTTTTCGATAACCGTGACAGCCGTTCATTCCCGATAACAGCATTACGCACCCAGATGGCTATTGTAATGCAGGATGTATTCCTTTTCGGAGGCACTATCCGTGAAAATATCGCATACGGAAAACCCGGTGCCGGTGAACAAGAAATTATAGATGCTGCCATTCAGGCAAATGCCTGGGATTTTGTCCAGTCGTTTCCGGATAAGCTTGAAACCATTGTCGGTGAGCGGGGCATCCAGCTTTCGGGAGGCCAGCGCCAGCGTATTGCCATTGCACGTGCGGTTCTGAAGAATCCCAGGATACTGATCCTCGATGAAGCCACCTCCTCCCTTGATTCGGAATCGGAACGGCTTGTCCAGGAAGCACTTGAAAAGCTGATGCACAACCGGACGTCGGTGGTTATTGCCCACCGCCTGGCAACGATTCGCAACGCAGACAGGATAATAGTTCTTGATGGCGGAACAATTGTTGAGCAGGGTACCCACAGCGAACTTCTTTCCAACGGCAACGGACTCTATAAAACATTGACCGAACTTCAATTTGCAACATGAAGAAATCCACATCCCCCAGCCCCCTTCAAAGGGGGAGTTTTAAAAACCGTGAACCGCACACCCATTTTTATATATCTTTACACCTTGAATCGGATAACATCTTAAATAATTAAAACAACACAACCATGTCACTTGCGCAGAAAATTGCCAGCGATCTGATAAATGCCATGAAAGGCCGGGATAAAGCTGCCCTGGAAGCAATAAGGGCTGCCAAGACTGCTTTTATTCTTGCACGTACCGAGAAGGGAGCAGATTACGTTCTTAGCCAAGAGGAAGAACTGAAAATCATCCAGAAGCTGGTTAAACAGAGAAAGGAATCTGCTGCCATTTACAAGGAACAGAACAGGATCGATCTTTACGATCGTGAAGTCGCTGAAGCCGAGGTCCTTGAAAAATACCTGCCTGCAAAAATGAGCGATGAGGAACTCTCGCGCACCATCAGTGAGATTATTGGCCGCCTGGGTGCAAAATCTCCTGCAGATATGGGAAAAGTTATGGGTGTTGCAGTAAAGGAACTGGCAGGAAAGGCTGACGGAAAAGAAATTTCAGCCAAGGTAAAACAACTGCTTGGCTAGCCGTTCACTTCCGGATATATCCCGCCTACTTAAAAAGCAGGGGAGCAAATTCTGACAGGTAGATCCGCCAGTTGGCCCAGGTATGACCGCCCGTGCTTTCCCTGTAGGTATATTTTAATCCGACCTTATCGAGAGTCTCTCTTAAAGTGACTACACCTTTATAGACAAAATCATCTTTTCCGCAGCCAATCCAGTAAAGTTTATAGCCACTTTTTTTAAGGGCCTCAAGTTTGGCAATCCTTTCCTGTTCAAGCTTTGCGACATCAATGTTTTGAGGGCCCATATTCATGATCCCCATGCTGAACACCCCGATATAACCGAACATACCTGGATTATTGTTTGTGATGGTCTGGGTATGAGCCCCACCCATCGATAGTCCTGCAATGGCACGGTTATCCCTTCCGGTAAAAGTCCGGTAGTTTTTCTCAATGAACGGGACAACGTCCTTGACGAGATGTTCTTCAAATTTTCCGGCATAACGCTGGTAAGCAGCCATTCCCTGTTCTCCCATTGAAGGTATAGGCGGCACTTCATTCTGGGCCCCTGCCTGGTTAGCGTTGCCATTTGTCATGACCACAATCATCGGCATCGCTTTGCCCTGGGCAATAAGATTATCCATTATCTGTGCAGCACGTCCCATATTTGTCCATGCATCCTCATCACCACCAGCCCCGTGAAACAGGTAAAATACGGGGTATTTCGTGGTGCTTCCTTCATAACCGGCAGGGGTATAGACGTATACCCTGCGGTCCATATTCAGAACAGTTGATTTGTACCATACTTTGGCCACGGTTCCGTGTGGCACGCCAGTTTTCTGCAAATAGAGGTCCGATTCGGGTCCTGGAATTATTAAAAAACTCTGATAGTTTGAACCATCACGTCGCACCTGAACATCTCCCGGATCAATCGTTCTTACACCGTCTACTGTAATTGTATAACCATAAAGTTCGGGTTTGAGAGGTCCGACTGTGAGGCTGAACAAGCCGGTATCATTCTTCACCAGGGCTTCGGAAGCACCGAATCCGGCCTGCCATTCTCCCGATACGGTGATTTTTGATGCGTCTTTTGCATATACCCTGAAAGTGACCATATTGTCAGGGAGGATCTCAGGGGATATGATCCTTGGAGGCATTCTGAAAGCTGGTCTGGCAGCAGGTGCTGCAGCAGGTCTTGCGGGCTCCTGGCCGAAAGCGGTGACTGCAGCCAGGAAAATTGTAACAAATGTTACAGAAAATGTTCTGATTTTTCTTTTCATATACATAAATTATAAATTGTTAAAAACACATTTTTTTAAACCATTAAGTACGCAAAGAAACCAATAACTTACACAGAGTCTCACAGAGGCCAACCTTCGCCGAAGCTTAGGTTGGTTAAGATTCACAGAGAGACACAGTGAAGAACCTCTGCGTATCTCTGTGTTTCTCAGGATTTCCTCTGTGTCAGTTCTTGATCTTAAACATGAAACATTGCCTGTAATACATAAAACATTTATAGTTTTTGCTCATTTCATAATTTATGGATTTACAAAACAGGCAGAGCTTTTCTTGCCTCACGGTCTGGGTCATTTCTGACTTCAGGAACATCATCCAGAACCATTACCTCGCCTTTCTCAGAAGAATATCTTGTCCAGGTGGGCAAACCTCCCTCATCGGGATTCCCGGTTCGCATGAACTGTATCAGTGCTCCCGACATCTTATCCGATAGTTTTCTCGGTCTGGCGCCACCGCCGGTATGAGTAAGCATAAGGTCGGTATTGTAAAACCAGAAGCATATATCGGAACAATGGAAAGCCCTCATCCGGTTATCGAACAATGGCGGCTGCCAGCAAAACCATGCAACGTAAACAGGAGCATTCTGCTTCACCTTTGCGTCTGCAAGGGTAACGACACCCTGACGGTTACCGCTGATCATCGACCATATCTCAATGGGCTTTCTTTCCGGGAAGGTTTTCGCATACGCTTCCACAACCTCCCCTGCCTTGTCACCGAATCCTGCACCGAATCCTGCCCTCAGCTTAACTTTTTCCTTAACTTCATCAAGAGTGATGTTCTCGAGCGATGCATCAGTACGGCTTGGTGCCAGTTCATTCATTGTCGAACAGATCATCATAGGTACGTCAGTGGCAACAGGACTTGCTTCAGGATAATATGGATGCTGAGGCAGGTAAAAGCCATCAACAACGGGATTGAATCCGCGCCTCATACCCGATGGGGCGGGACCTGATTCCTCAGCAAGTTTTGCAGATGCCCTGTTGGCTAAATTGATATAGTCGAGCCAGGGCATAGCCTGAAGCTTGTCTATTTCAGTCGCTTTTAATCCTGCTTCCTTAAGTATATATGCACCAAGCTTTTCAGAATATTCCTTCTCACCCGATCTTGTACCTGCACCGCTGAGGACAATTGCCTTGTGGATGAGCCCTTTTGCTGAAGGCATTGCGGTGAGGGTTGTAACTTTTGCACCCCCGCCCGATTGTCCGATAATTGTGACATTACCCGGATCGCCGCCGAAGTTTGTGATATTATCCCTCACCCATTCCAGGGAGGCTACCAGGTCGAGCATCCCGGCATTTCCCGATGCGGCGAATTTTTCTCCTCCGGCACCGGCTAGATTTGTGAACCCAAGCGGTCCAAGACGGTGGTTGACAGAAACAAAAACAATGTTTCCCCTGCGTGCAAGGTTTTCACCGTTATACCCATCCTGCTCAATGCCATTACCGTTTACAAAACCTCCTCCGTGCAACCATACAATAACAGGCCGTTTTATTCCGTCATTTACCGCCGGCGTAAAGACATTCAGACGAAGGCAATCTTCGCTTACATCATCATAATTCCAGTGATCGGCGAAAGAGGCATAGACATTTGCATATCTTTTCTCCATTATTTGTGGAGCACTGTTTCCCCACCAGACTGCAGGAAAAATATCAGTCCATGGGCTTTGGTTTCCGTGGTGGCATGAACCGGTTTGGTCCTGAGGTATCTGCACCGTATGGTATTCCAAGAAAATAGTAAATGCCTCTAAGCTGGTAGCCTTTCACCTTGCCGTATTGAGTGTCGGCAAGAGCGATGTTATCACCAATGAAAAGGACCTGACCATCATCTTCTTCCTTCTTTGCAACCGGTGAAGCACACGAAGCTGCCGAACCGGCAGTTGCTCCAATGGCAAGCCCGGCAGCGCCGGCTCCCATTGTTTTTACGAATATTCGTCGGGTGGATGTCATAATGTTTGTTTGAATTAATGAATATAAGGCTGGTAAGGTTGAATAATACATCTGACAGACAATTTTTTCAATTGAAAAATTCCTTTAAAATTAATCAAAATAATACTGATTAGTCCGGATTTATACATACAATTGATTCGTGAACAGGAATAAAGGAATAGAATGTTATTCCGGGATTTTGTTGTACCTTTGTCTGCAGAATCAGCTTCGCGATTTTGCGCACTATTCTTCTAATCATACATCCGGTTAGTTCATCACTGCACACCATCATGTATTATAGCTGATCATTGATTCATTCATTAACCAGACTAATAAACATATGGGCCGATCGCAGGAAACATTCAGCAAAAAAGAAGTAAGAAACAAGAAAGAGAAAAAAAGAAAAGAAAAAGAGCAAAAGCGTGCGCTGAAAAAAAGTGAGGGGAAAAAGAGCAGCTTCGATGATATGATCGCCTATGTAGATGAATTCGGAAAGATCTCCTCAACACCTCCTGATCCGGATAAGAAAACAGTTGTCGTTGCTGAAAGCATTGAACTTAAGATAACCAAAAACAATCCTGAGAATGCTCTCCTGATTTCGTACGGAAGGGAGTTGTTACTTTCTTTAATGAATCAAAAGGTTATGGCTTTATCCGTGACCTGGAATCCCGCCAGAGTATATTCTTTCATGCAAATAACCTTCTGGAGCCTGTAAAGGAAAATAATATTGTCATTTTTGAAACCGGCAAAGGGCCAAAGGGACCTTCAGCCATGAAGGTTAAACTCTTTAAGGAAGAAGCCTCAAATGATTAGATGTGCTATCCAGCATAGTTAACCTGCTGATAAACGATAGGCATGTAATCAGTATGCGGTTGCAGTATTTATTTCGTCTTGATTATCCTTGATAAGTAACGGTTTCGTGCTTCCTCAACATCTGCTCCGAGAGCAATATATATTTTTGTTCTGTGGTCAATTATAACTTCCTTCAGTTTTGACAGATCAGGTGATTTAATAATATTTGATTTCTTTTCGAACATAATTCTTTGAATTTGAATAAAAAGTCCCGCTTTTGGCGGGACCAAAAATTATAAATGATTATAATGGATAAACTAAGCAAGTTTAACATTTACTGCATTTAATCCTTTTTTTCCCTGTTCCAGATCAAAGGTCACTTCATCATTTTCTTTGATGTTTTCCTTTAATCCTGATGAATGCACAAAATACTCTTTTGATGAATTCTCCTCTTTAATAAATCCGAATCCTTTGGATTCATTGAAGAATTTTACTGTTCCTTTACTCATAATGTGATTTTATTAATTTGGCGCAAGGTACGATTAAATATCGGAATAATACATTTATTTTGAATAAATTAATTTTATTTAACATAATTCCTGATCATCAATATATAGCCCTTTTCAATGAACCCAACTCCGATTTACGTAAATATTTTATTATCATGATAATTTGATTATCTTTGCCCCCTTAATTAACAAAGTGATTTCCACAAGCGTTGTCAGGCATTTTGCCCAGTCTGTATTTGAGTTCATTTCAGCCGGGATAACAAATCCTTCGCTCCCGGAACCACGCCATAAATAATTTAATGATAAATTTTGAAGAGATGGGATTCACTCCCGGTATTCTGAAGGCTATTCAGGAGCTTGGATTTGAACAACCCATGCCTGTACAGGCAAAAGTAATCCCCCAGATGCTCGGAGGTGAAAGTGATATTATCGCTCTGGCACAAACAGGAACAGGAAAAACAGCAGCATTCGGCCTTCCTCTGGTTCAGGCAACAGATACAGAAATAAACAGCACGCAGGCACTTATACTTTGCCCCACACGTGAACTCTGCATTCAGATCACCGGTGACCTTACCGATTATGCAAGACACACAGGCAACCTGAAAATACTTGCAGTATACGGAGGTTCAAGCATTGATAACCAGATACAGGGAATTAAAAAAAGGTGTACATATAATCGTTGCCACACCCGGAAGGCTGATCGACCTGATCGGACGGAGAACGGTAAAACTGCATAATGTAAGCACTGTGATCCTTGATGAAGCTGACGAAATGCTTAACATGGGATTTCTTGACAGCATAAATGAAATTCTTGAGGAGGTTCCGGAAGGCAGGAGAACACTCCTGTTTTCGGCAACAATGTCATCGGAGATTGCATCAATTGCAAGAAAATACATGAACAATCCGGTTGAAATTACTATCGGAACAAAAAATTCATCTGCCGAAAATGTAAGTCATGCCTATTATTTTGTCCATGCAAAAGATAAGTATAAAGTGCTTAAAGCGTATTGCGGATTTTGAACCTGATATTTATGCAATTGTTTTTTGCCGGACCCGCAAAGAAACCCAGGAGGTGGCATCAAAACTGATAAATGACGGTTATAATGCTGATGCACTCCATGGAGATCTGTCACAAGCACAGCGTGACGCCGTAATGCAGAAGTTCAGGTCAAAGAACCTCAATATGCTTGTGGCAACCGATGTTGCTGCACGCGGACTCGATGTGGACGACCTTACTCATGTTATTAATTTCAGCCTGCCTGATGATCCGGAGATTTATACACACAGATGCGGCCGTACAGGAAGAGCCGGAAAAACCGGGATATCTATTTCACTAGTCCACCTGAGGGAAAGACAGGAACTTCAGAAGATAGAAAGGCTCGTAAAAAAACCTTTTAAAGCGTTGTCCATTCCGACCGGAAGCGAGATCTGCGGAAAACAGCTTTTCAACTGGGTCAATAAGCTAGAATCTGTTGCAACCGACCACCAGGAGATTGAAAAATTCCTGCCTGAAATAAAGTTGAAACTGGAAGGACTCGACAGGGAAGAGCTGCTTAAGAGGGTAATCTCACTCGAATTTGACAGGTTTCTCGATGATTACCGTCATGGTGATGATCTTATTGATCCTGTCCCTGAAAAAGAACGCAGCTTTGAAAGAGGCACGTAAAAAAGGTTCCCCGTGAACAATACTCAGGCAATTATACAAGACTGTTCATTAATCTTGGGAAATCTGACGGTTTTTACCCTGAACAACTTATTGAGCTTATAAACACAAACACAAGAGGCAGAAAAATACCGATCGGGAAAGATAGATCTTTTAAAGACCTTCTCCTTTTTTGAAGTTGAAGCCGGTCATGCTGATGATCTTATCGGAGCATTGAACAATTCAAAGTTCATGGAAAGACGGGTTGCAGTGGACATTGCCCAGGAAAAGACTGACAAACCGTCGCAGGGCGGATATCCGGACAGGAGGGAGTCAAAATGGTCAGGCAGGAAACACGAGAAGAGGCGTCCGAAGGAAGCACAGAGATACAGGTAATAATAAGAGAGCGCCAGGAAAGCGCTCTTTTTTTAGCTGTCAAAGTTTCGCCCTGTGCCGGATGCCTTACTTGTTATAAGGCGCAATAACCCTTCTAAGCAGCGCTATCGTTGCCTTTATCCCTTCATCCTCGCTTAGCTTGTTGCCTTCATACTCAACATCAATATACCCCTTGAAGCCTGAATCGGATATGATCTTCATCATCTTTGCGTAATCGATCTGAGTCTCATTCCCGTTTTCATCAAAATCACGCGTTTTTCCGCTGACACCCTTTGCGTACGGCATCATCTCGGTCACACCCCTGTAACGGTCATATTCATAGAAATTTCCCAGATCGGGCAAGGTTCCGCAATTGGGTTTATTGACAGCTTTCATGATCTCCACAAGCCATTTTCCGTAGGAGGAATTTCCTCCGTGATTTTCCACAATCACATTTATCCCATAATCGGCCGCATAAGCTGATAATCTGCTTAAACCATCAATTGCTGCAGCCTGCATCTGTCCCATTGTCCCTCTGCCGGCAGCGTTCACCCTGATAGAATGACAGCCCAGGAATTTCGCGGCTTTGACCCATTTGTAATGATTTTCAACAGCTTTAGTCCTTGCTGCCAGAGAGGTGTCTGCCAGATTCCCCTCGCCGTCAACCATGATAAGCAGGCTTTTTACACCGTATTTTTCACATTCATTCTTCAGCTTTGTAAGATAATCCATGTCTTCAGCCTTATCCCTGAAAAATGTGGAAACGTACTCCACTGCATCGAGGCCGTAGGTCTCTTTTGCAATTCTCGGAAAGTCCATGTTCGTGATTGTCGCTTTCCTTAAAGTACGGTTCAATGACCACTCTGCCAGTGAAATTTTGTATGCCGGCTCCTGGGCAAATAAATTGATATTAATAAATACCGCAAACAGAATAACTGATATAAAAGATCTGGTTTTCATTTTTTTTTTGGTTTTATAAATTATTGCCAAAGCTAATGAAATTGCGTGACAATTTCCGAATAAAAGTACCAGTTTTGGCCACACGGAAATGAAGAACTTTTATGGGCGAAACTTATGAAACAACTTCGGCTTTCGTCCTTAAAAGCTTTCCCAGCAAACCTGGCTAAAATAATGGAGTCAGATCCCTGCAAGACATTGCGCGATCTCAAGAGTACACAACTATCAATTTTTTGAAGTAAATTAGCTTCAATTCTTTATTTCAGAAAGCATGAAAGAAGCCTTTGAAGTTTCAACCGTATGAATTAAAATAAAAGGCCTTATTAACACAACAACTTATTTGTAACTATAAATCTGTCAAGCCATGAAAAGATCACAATTCTGTAAAAAGTTTATGACTCCGGGTTTAGCCTGTGGCTGTGTCGTCGGTTTGCAGGCAACGGGTATGCTTGAATCAGTAATTCCGTTGCACAAAGATTCTGCAGCTGATCCGAATGAAACTCCATGCAATGAAAAAATGGATTTTACTCAAAAATGGGTAAAACGGTTTTTTGACATACTGGATCAGCAAATAGATGAAAATACACGTAAGAAATTAATGCTGGCTAACGGTGCAGCATGTGCAAAGGGTGCCTATGGAGAGATTACGACTACAAAGCCGGCATCTTCTGAAGAAATTGACAAAACAATTGTCTTATGGCAGCAAAAGCTGGGAAAGGAAAATATTTACCGCCAGGACAATACAGTATATTTCAATTATGTTGGCAATCCAAAAGGATTGAAAATATCCGATGGATATTGTCTTTGTCCGATGATCGAAAATGGTCCTGCCACCCTTTCCCCAACCTATTGCCAGTGTTCAGCGGGATACGTTCAGTACATGTTTCAAAGACTGATAACCTTTAAACTTGTGGAGGTTGAACTCCTTGAATCATTGCGAGGAGGCGGGAAAGCATGCAGATTTAAAGTTATGATCTGAAAGAATATATTTTCGGCGATTCGGGTCCGCTTCAGGAATCTGTTTTAAAGCCCGGGAGCGACAAAGGGTGATGCATTACCGGATTATTCAACCCTGAATGATTTTTTGACAGAAATTATTTTACCGTCTGAGGTAATTCCCTGCAGATTGATTATATAATCAGAAACAACATCTGAGGTCCAGAATTCCACATTTACCCTGCCATCTTTACCGAACTTTACCGATGGATTCCAATAAAGAGTATTTCTGAAATCGGGAATTGTGCTGTTCTTCATATCCGGTAATGAATATACGGGCGAAAAAAACGACCAGACCGGTTCTACAACCATATATGGTAGCCTGATCATATAGTCAGGTAATGAAACAGCAGTGAAATCAGCAGATTTGGTAATTACATTTAAGATACCTGAGAAAACATATTTTCCAATTAAATATTCTTCCTTGATAATATCAATCTTTTCAACAATTGCAGGATCGAGATCACCTATTATTGAAGGATCCTTGATCTTTACCCCATCCAAAAACAAATCCGGCGATAGTTCATAGCGGCTATCGTAAATACGGTCAGCTATCAATATTTCATAGCCGGAATCCTTCTTCTTCAATGAAACATGGGGCAAGAGTTCAAAAAAGACCTCCTTCATTTCAGGCAGAGTTACATAATCTGCCATTATCAGCTCAATATCCGGCTTTCCATAGAACCTGAGCGGCCTAAGTGGTAAAACGGACGGAACCAAAGTGCCACCAATATCAGAAACTCCGTAAATCTTCCTTACCTGATAATTGACACTCCAGTCTGAGATATAAGCAGGAACCGGTCTCATGATCGAATCAACCGGCGATTCAGTCCGGAGGTATTGGTCATAGAAGGGCGATTCAATAATAATTTTATGTTTTTTACTGGCATCATCCGGCATGAGTACAAAATCCTTCAAATCTTCATCAATATGAATATTAAATGTGAAATTCCCTTCCTCATCTGTTTTCGCATACTGAAATCCTGCCTCCCTTCCAGGCATACATAGTAAAACGAATTCGGATGAAACTGGAGTAGATTTATCGCCGGGCAGCAGCTTTCCGTAAAAGTAATGATCCTCCTTTTCAGCTGCGTATTTACACTGAGGCAAATTGCCTGACAGGATTGTTTCCCAGTTAATCCAGTTGCTTCTGGCATCCAACAGGATACTGTCAATGATTTCGGGAGGTGTTTCACTGATCTTTCTTGATCTTAAAACATTCTGGGGAATAAAGCCGAATTCGGTACCTAAAACCATATAGTCATTCAGATCCGGGAAATAATTATCGTTTATCGCAGGGGCAACTGATATACTGATATTAGCATTATTCACAGCGGCGGCTGCCGAATTTCCGGCGTCAATTTCCAAAGCAATTTTTCCCCTTGCGTTAAATGTGGTTTTGGATTGAAGGGTAATCGACAGTTTATCTGCGGCAGGATTAAAAGTATATCTTTCAAATACCGGCTGAACCTTTGAGTTAAGAATTGTTATCTGGTTAATTCCGGGAGTCATTGATCCCCTTGGAAAAGTGATAATTGTATTTCCCTCAGTTATCATCTCAGATTTGATAAGGTCAATTTTTCCATGGGTCTGAATGACGAGATAAAAAAGATTCCCGTTTTCGGCACTGTAATTTTTATCCGCAGAAACAGATATTTCTAAAATATCCGGCCTTTGATTATTAATTCTCATTGTTATCCCGGAATTGGCATTCAATGGAATGGATTTAGTATTCATTCCTTTAACGGCTGGTTTACCAGCAGGTTTTCCTTCAACAAATTTTTTATTATTTATTGCATTATAGATCTTTATATCCTTTGTAAAGCAATTGGAAGGAAGAAAATTTTTCATCCAGTTTGTGTATGCCCT
Organism: uncultured Bacteroidales bacterium; assembly: GCA_963831935.1. GTDB lineage: Bacteria > Bacteroidota > Bacteroidia > Bacteroidales > VadinHA17 > LD21. The sequence continues at coordinate 318,650 of CAWHSH010000004.1, read as the reverse complement.
TATTGTATATGTCCCGGAACTTAATGTATCCGGAAGGTGTATTTCTCCGGGACCAAAACCTTTATTAAGAAGGATCCTCTTCTGGGCAACCGGCCGGTTTTCGGCATTCAACAGCTCAAAATATGTTATTCTGCTATTTATAGATGGCTCAAAACTTTGCCTGTCGATCAAATAAACATTAAACCAAAGATCTTCTCCTGAAATATATTCTTCCCTGTCAGTGTGGATAAAAATTTCCTCCCATGGAACCGTTGCCGTGTACTTCTGAAATTTCTGCCTGATGTAATCCGGTACATTATTCGGGATCTGACACCAGGTACTCCTGATTATCAGTGAAAAAGCAAAAAGCAGAAACAATGGTTTTATCTTTTTTCTCATAAAAAGATTTCTCAAATAGTTCTTTATTTATCATCTTCCCAGAAAGGAGGTTTTTTATTTGAACCCCTTACTGTACAATCTGCACATCCTTTTTTGTCAGTTACGATCCAAAAAGGAACGGCATGATCTAAATGATCTTCAAGTATCCAGACCGATACTCCCAATCCTTCCGGAGTAGGGGTAAAAACCGTGCCTGTTATGCAATTGTTGTACATGTCGATAATACCTTCAAAATCATCTTTGATAAAAATCCTTCTGAAAGATTTTGCCGAGACACTGAAATAACCAAGAACTTTTTCAGAAGGATTTTCCACACTCATCATGTTGCTGGGGATTGAAGAAGGAATAATATCATAAAGGCCACCCGCATTGTCAGTCAGATTTTGTATCTTCTCCCAGTAGATAAATTCGTCTTCGTTCAGGGAATATTGATTCACAAGTATGCTGTATTTCCTCTTAAGCCGGTCGGTAATGTTTGTAATAAAAGTTACCGGTTGTTGGATTATCCGTGCCTCATCGAATGCTGCAGTACTTTTGATATTGATAATGTCTGAAGATTCTGATATCCAGCATGTCCTGTTCGCCACGAAGTACGGCAGCCTGAACTCCCATACCTCAGAATAATCCCATCTGTAAAACTTGCAATTATCAGACGGATCATAAGTATCTAGATAGATCTGGCAACCGTCAATTCCATGATAAAAGCCTTCCCTTTCCTTTATAACTGTTTTTTCATAATAAACACTGTCAATCGGTGGAACAGGCTTCATCTCCATAGGGATCGACTCATAATTCTCTCCATTTACTGTTCTTATTTGCAGAGTATATGTCCTTCCGATTTCGCCTTTAAAGGTGGAAGAGTCTGTAATGTAAATACCCACATAAACCTCTTTACAAACGCTGGTATTTCCAAGATCATTTGAAATACTAACTGAGCATCCTGTGACGGGACTGGCCTCACTTTTTTTTCCGAAGGGAAGCGATTTTGATAACTTAATTGTATCGGCTCCCGGTTGATCGGTTATTAATCCCTCAACAACAAGCAGTTCCTTTTGCTCATTAATAACAGGCAAATATTCTGTAACGCAGCTGTCAGCAATAAGCATTAATGAAAAAAGGAGATACCGGAGCAGTAATTTGATCGTCCCGTATCTGATTTCTGATTGTTTGAGTGAATGCGTATATTTCAGAATATTAATCATTTGTTTAGTATTTCAGCGTACAGCTCCATATCCTGTTTAAAAGTCAAAGCTGAAAGTCACAGATGGAATAGCCCTTGCAAAAACCGACATTTTGTAACCCTTGTAAATATCACCCTCCTTTTTAAAAAATATTGAATAAACATTTTGTCTACCCAGCAGGTTATACACTGAAAATGTCCAGTTCGGATGTGCAATCTGCCTCAGCCTGAGACTTCCTCCTATCTTCAGGGAAAGATCAAGACGCGAATAATCCGGAATTCTGTATTTATTTCTGTCGGAATAATGTACAAGTACATCATTGTACATAATGTATGTAGCAATAGGAAATGTAATGGGCCGCCCTGTGCTCCATGTATAGTTTCCGGCGAAGCTGAATCGGCGCGATAGAAAATAGTTAATAGTAACGAACAGATCGTGAGGTTTATCAAAGTTTGCAGGAAACCAATTTCCTTCATTAATGATCTCCTCCCTGATGTTAACCGGGCTTTTGATAAATGTCCTGGCATAAGTATAACCTATGCTGAAATGAAGCTTGCCTTCTGTTCTCTTTAATAAAAGTTCCACACCATATGCCTTTCCTTTAACATTTACGATCTCTTGTTCAATCCTGTCATTCATTATAAGATTTGCACCTCCCTTAAAGTCAGCAATGTCTTTTAACATCTTGTAATATACTTCTACCGAAGTCTCAATGCTGCTATTGGCCAGCATCTGGTAGAAACCCAAAGCAAACTGATCTCCAACCTGGGGCCTGATGTTATAGTCGCTTAATTTCCACGTATCAGTTGGTGAAATTGAGGTTGCATTTGAAAGAAGATGAAGGTATTGTCGTGTCCTGTTATAGTTTATCTTGAGTGAATTGCTTTCTGAAGTTTTGAAGTTCAGCGAAATTCTCAGCTCAGGACCTGCATACATTTTTGAAACCTCTAAGGGACTGAAATTAAGGGTATCAACTATGGTGGAATTTGTTTTTGAAAAGCCTGGTTTGTAGGCCATGACTGCCGATGGGCCGAGAGTATAATAACTGGATATTCTAATCCCGGTATTTACTGACAAATATTCTGTAAGCATAAACTTATCATCGATATATAATGAAGCTTCCAAAGCTCTCTCCTTATCAATTATATGCCGGGCAACAAGCGATGAATCATTTGCTGGCTTATATGCACCAGGCAATATTCCATAGCTGTTAAGATTGAAACCAAAATTAATCTCACTTCTTCCGTGAAACCAGTTGAAATCTGCTTTCATACTGGCACTGTTTAATTTATGCGTCAGGATAAATGATTCTGGTTTAAATTTCCGACTCGAGATATTGTATCCCGAAAAGCTGTTGTTTATTGAGAAGTCTGAAAAAAATCTGCTGCTGAATAGGTGTCGCCATCTTAAAGCGATGATATGGCTGTCATATTTGTAAACTGAATCGGAACCTAACCGGAAGGCATCATGACTGAAATAGGAAGCAGCTTCTATTTTATCGGATTTGTTAAGGTCGTAGGTTATCTTGCCGTTAAGGTCATAAAATGATGCCTGGCTTTTATTCAGGGTTTTGTTGGGGAGAAGCCCGAAAATCCAGTTTGAATAAGTATTTCGGAAGGAAAGAATATAACTCACAGTATCTTTTTTCAAGGGACCTTCCACCATGAAATGCGTTGTTACAGGACTTATGCCGGCACTCCCTTCAAATTCTTTTTTGTTCCCTTCCGTAGTACTGATGTCAAGGACTGAGGAGATCCTGCCGCCGTACCGGCTGGGAATTCCCCCTTTATACAAAGTTGCATCCTTTATTATGTCGGGATTAACCGTTGAAAAAAATCCGAAAAAATGTGATGAGTTATAGAGTGGTGCTCCGTACAAAAGAATTAAATTCTGGTCCGCCGAACCGCCTCTTACATTAAAACCCGCAGAACCTTCTCCGACCGATTTTACTCCCGGAACTAAAAGAATACTGTTTACAATGCTGGATTCACCCATTGTTGTAGGTGATAACCTGAATGATGTAATATTGATCTTTTCAACACCAACCTCAAACCGCTGAAGAATCATTTTTTTCTGGGCGGAAATTACCGTTTCTTTTAAAGGGATAAGTTTGCTGGTCATTTCAATATTCATTTCTCCATCACCATAAAGGTTCAGGTTAATCGTTCTTTCCTTCATTCCGAGAAATGAAAATTGAAGTATATGAATCCCACGGGAAAGCTTCAGGGTATAAAATCCGAATTCATTTGAGACGGTTCCGATGGATAGTTCCTGATTGTAAACCGTAACTCCTGCCAACGGTTCTTTTGTATCACTTACTGTAATATATCCCGAAACTGTTGCTTTCTCCTGCTTATTCCTGTCAGCAGGATTTCCTATTTCCACAAATGTGTTTCCGGTCTTCTGCCTGTTCTCTTCCCGGTCTGAATAGTCTGAGGGCGCAATGAAACTAGCCTCCTTTTTATCAGATACATCTGAGATTTTAACCTCAAAGTTTTTTGTAAGTACTACATTTCCATGCTTATCTATATAATAAAAGACCGATGTTCCCAGAAAAAGATTATTAAGCACATCCGGTAAACTAAAGCTATCCGGATAAATTCCCATTTTCAGATTTTTCACCCACTCTTCTTTATAAAAGAATTTAACTTTAAGGAGCGGTTGAGTGACTGAAACAAATTCCTTAAATGACAGATCCCTGTAATTCGAAGGTAACCACTTATTTTCCTGGGCCTCTATTTCAAAGGTTAATGTCAGGATTAAAAACATTATGAGGGCTTTGATATCCATGAGAGATCTTTTACCTCAGAGTATCCAGATAGTTGAGGACTGGAATAAAACTCGCAGGGTATTCTTTTGAAATCTTTATTTTATTAATGTTGATAAAGTTCCGAATAGCAGTATTATCCTCCCTCAGAAGCTTTATCAGATTATTTTTACTGTTTACCTGATGGAGTATGCCATTTTTAAAAAGATAGATTCTGCTTATCTGATAAAACTTATCATACTTTCCTTCATCAGCAAGTTTTCCGATCTTTTTACTGTACTTGACATAAAGGGCATGTTTCCCCCGATATAAAACATTGTAATAACCTTCCGGTCCTGTCAAACTATCGTCGGGGATTCTGATAAACTGATAATTTTTATTTTGAAAAAGAATAGAAAAACTGTCCACCATTTCTTTGTTCAGCTGAAGGATTCCCTCTGGATTCCCGGGTATAAGTATTTGATCTTTAAATATATCATACCTGATCCTGATATTTGAAAAGGTTTTGCCCCTCATTGTAACTGTCCCTGGCAGAAACTCCCCTGAAAAAAGAAATTGATTTTCATTCACACCGGTATATAGATTTCGCCAGATCCTTCCGTTGTAAAGTATTTGATTATCAGGGATTGTATCTTGCTGTAATTCATTGCGTCCGGCAAATTCATGATCGGCTGGACAAGTGACGGAATTACCGTTTATTACCAGGATGAGCATAAACAGAAGGCACAAAAAACAGATCCGGCTCATGAGCCTCCTTTCATATTAATTAGGAACCCTGAATGTAATAAAAACAATATAAACTGACTCGTTCAGATTTGTTGATTTAAAAACATTAACACGATCCCAAATTTTCAAATATAACTTTGTCCATTGCAGAAAGCTAATGGAAGCGTCAGGACACACTAATGGACAATTAAATAATTAAGATTGTGGCCCAGGCAGTATAAAAGGTTATAGTTTACTTATCCCGAACTGACATTCACCTGAGTAATATGTTGTAAATTTGATACTATCCTTGCTTTAATTTCAGACGAATAATCTGTTAAACTGCTTAAGTCAATATAAAAATGAATAAGGATGCAGGAAGTAATTCAGAGATAAAACGGGAATGCCCGAAGGGAAGAACCCTGATTCCAGTAGCAATTGTATTGTGTCTGCTCGTAATTTGCTGCCGGGACAATCCTCGGGAAATTGTGCCTGAAGGGTCAGTAGCAGGAAACATTACACTTAAGCCATGCCTTTTCGAAACCCGATCGGGCCGTTATAACGCTGATTGTGGCAACCTTATAGTGCAGGAAAGCCTGAATAAAGCTGATTCCCGTCTTATTGCCCTCCCGATAATACGGGTTCATGCAACAGAAGGGAAATCCACTGAACCTCTTTTTTATCTGGCGGGTGGGCCCGGACAGAGCAATATGGATTTCAGGCCACCTGACGAACTGCTTACGAATCATGACTTTGTTCTGGTTGGTTACCGCGGTGTGGATGGATCAGTTAAAATTGATTGCCCTGAAGTTAACCGCGCAATAAAAGGTGAGGGTGGTGATATCCTGAGTTCCCAGTCGCTTTCGGGTCTGAGTACTGCTTTCCGGCAATGTGCCGACCGGTTGAAGGCTGAAGGTATCGACCTGAATGCCTACACCATGATTGATGTGATCCGGGACCTTGAAACCGCACGCACCAAACTGGAATACAACCATATTAACCTGCTCAGCCAGAGTTACGGAACCAGGATCGCCCAAATCTATGCATATCAGCACCCCGATGTGATACACCGTTCAGTTATGATCGGGGTTAATCCCCCGGGACGTTTTGTGTGGGAACCGGATACTATTGACCATCAGATTGAATACTACAGTCAGCTTTGTGCACACGACTCCGCATGCAAATCCCGCACTTCCGATCTGACCGGTACCTTTAAAAACGTGATTCACAGAATGCCCCGCCGGTGGCTCATATTTCCTGTTGATGAGGGCAAAGTAAAGATTATAACTTTCGCACTTCTTTACCACCGAAAAACGGCTGCCATGGTTTTTGACACTTATTTTGCAGCCGAAAAAGGAGATCCCAGCGGACTGGCGCTGATGACACTGGCCTATAATTTCATGTTTCCCTCAATGATTACATGGGGTGATCTGGCGGCAAAGGCTTTAAGTGCCGACTTTGACAGAACGCGCAATTACGCTGCCGAAATGGATCCCCCGAATTCAATCCTCGGATCTCCCTTTTCCAAGCTTTTATGGAGCCTTGGTGACTGGCCCACTGCACCTATCCCTGAAGAGTACCGCAAAACACAAAACTCAAATGTGGAAACCTTGCTCGTGAGCGGGAGTATTGATTTCTCAACCCCGGCAGTGTTTGCCACCAAAGAGCTGTTGCCTGAACTTCCGAACGGCAGACAGGTAATCCTGGCAGAAATGGGACATACAGGGGATTTGTGGAAAGTCCAGCCGGCAGCGACCATACACATGCTGAAAAGCTTTTACGATACAGGTGTGGCTGATGATTCTTTATTTACCTACGCACCTATGGAATTCGGAGTAAAGTGGGGTTTCCCAAAAATCGCAAAGATTGCTGTGGCTTCACTGGTTTTGATCGTTCTGGGTTTATCGTGGTTTGTATGGTTTATTATCCGGCGGATCAGGCGTCGAATTAAAGCCAGATCAATCTCATAACTTTTTAATTCCTCATCATTTTATCCCTCTGCGGCTTAAATGGATTCCCCAGGGTCCAGTTGGGAAATTCTTTTGAGATGCTTAGATTGTAGCCTACTTCAAAATAGACCCTGATATCATCGATCATACCTTCGAAACTCCAGTTTCCGGGATCGTAATTATCAGAAGGTTTATGATAATGTTCCATTATCCATTTGTCCTGCTGAGCCATACCCCATTCCTTTCCATGTTCAACATTATCAACCCCTCCCGAAAGGTCTAAAGCCGGAACTCCTGCTTTTGCAAAACTGAAATGGTCGGAACGGAAATACCCGCCTTTTTCAGGTTCAGGGTCAGGAACTGCAATCCTGCCGTATTTTTTCAGTACATTCTTTACATAATTATCGAGCTGCGAATATCCGTACCCGATAATTGTCATATCTTTTGTCTCTCCCGAAATATTAAGGGCATCCATATTAATAACGGCAGCCGTCCTGGACAGAGGGAAAAGCGGATGTTCGATATAATATTCACTTCCGAGAAGTCCCTGCTCTTCAGCGGTGACTGAAAGGAACAATACCGAACGGCTTTGTCTCTTGGGAAGCTTTGTGAATGCCTTAGCAATGGAAAGAAGGGCTGCTGTTCCTGTCGCATTGTCGACAGCGCCGTTAAAAATTGAATCCCCTTTTATCGCAGGGTTTACCCCAAGATGGTCCCAATGGGCGGTGTAAATTATATATTCATCCGGTTTGCCGGTTCCCGGCCAGATCCCTGCCACATTGTTTGATTTTGTATGTTCTGTCTTATTCTTAAACTGAACGGAGGCGTTAAGGTGCATGTCGACAGGTTTAAATCCCCGTTTTGCTGCAGCAAGCAAAGACTGGCCATAGTCTATACCTGCTGATTCAAAGATCTTCTTTGCAGCCTCTGTTGTTACCCATGCCTTAAACTGAAGGTCCGATTTGGAAATGTCGTTGTCTTCAAGGTAAAATTGCGGGCCTGAAAAGCTGTTCTGAACCACACCCCAGGGATAGGCTGCAGCACCTGTCTCGTGAATAATTATTGCAGCTCTGGCACCTTCACGTGCCGCTTCCTCATATTTATAAGTCCAACGTCCGTAATAGGTCATAGCCTTCCCCGTAAAAAGCGCAGTGTCGCCTGTTGCATAACCAGGATCATTTACCAGCATCAGGACAGTTTTCCCTTTCACGTCGAGGCCGGCATAATCATTCCAGTCATATTCCGGTGCTTTTATTCCATAGCCGACAAAAACAATCTCCGAATTATCAATTTTCACATTATCTGTGATCCGGGAGGTATTTCCGACAAAATCTTTCCGGAGTTTTAAACCAATCCTGCTTTTCCCGCTGGAAATATCAAGGGTCATAGAAGTATCGGGAGTAATTTTTACCAGCGGTACCTCCTGAAAATAGGATCCGTTATTTGCAGGTTCTAATCCTGTTTTTTTAAATTCTTCAGCAAGGTAATTTATAGTTTTTTCTTCCCCGGGTGTTGCAGGAAACCTTCCCTGGAAATCATCTGAAGCAAGCATGGAAATATTCTTTTTAAGTTCACTGGCAGTGATGCTTTCAAATGCAGGTCCTATGTTGTTATTCCCGACCTTGCAGCCGGTGAAAGCTGAAATAATAAAAATTACCAGAAAGCGATTTTTTATTGACATGACGTTTGTTTTTGTTAATTATATACCTGAAAAACAGAACAAATAGATGTAATGTTTAAAACTAGCGATTTTTATGTTGAACATCATGAAATAGCCATGATACTTTAAACGCTATCCGAAATGAATATTTCACATCATGACTATTCCGTCTGACCATTGAAATATAAAATAAACAGATGAAAAGATTATCTTTTTTTGTGCGGGGCTACTTCACGATTGGCCCAATATTTGAGGAAAGGTAGATTGACGTAAAAAAGTATATGTGGTTTAATAACGCTAAGCAAGTTCCCTGAATTTGATCTCTTTTTATTTAAGGGAATTTGTTTAAAAAAAGCCTTCCATGAAAAACTCGTTTAAAGTTATTGCAGTTGGCCTACTCTTTTTTCCGGTCATTTTGAATTCATGCAAGAAAGAAGAAGTACCTGCTTTAACAACCTCCTCAATAACAAATGTCACAGGATCAACAGCAACATGCGGGGGAACTATAACGGATGAGGGTTCAGGAACAATAATTGAACGCGGAGTTTGCTGGAGTAAAGAGAAAAATCCTGCAATCACCGACAACAGGAGTGACGATGGTGGTGGGGCAGGTAATTATACGAGCAACATGACAAATCTGAACAGCCTTACTACTTACTATGTAAGGGCATATGCCACTAATAAATTTGGAACTGGCTATGGGAATGAGATTAATTTTCAAACCGCTCCGCCCAAAATTAATTTTAATGGATGGATTCCATATGACAGCGTGACCGATCAGGATAACAATATTTACAGAATTGTAAATATCGGGGAACAAACCTGGATGGCTGAGAACCTGAGGGCTATACATTATCAGGATGGAAGTCCGGTTCAAAATGTAACCGATATTAAAGCCTGGATCAGGCTTAATAACGGAGCTTATTGTTTTTACGGAAACGATACTCTTAACAAAAATGTATATGGTGTTCTTTATAACTGGTTTACTGTAGCGGATCCGCATAAAATCTGTCCTGCTGGCTGGCATGTACCTTCCGATAATGAATGGACTGTTCTTGAAAATTACCTGGGGGGAAGCGAGGTTGCAGGAATGAAGATAAAGGAGACCGGACTAAGACATTGGGTTAATCCAAACCTCGGTGCATCAAACGAAAGTGGCTTTACGGCGTTACCATCCGGCTCACGATATTTTTCAATTAACGATGATTTTCTCGGTTTAAGATTCTATTGCATGTGGTGGTCTTCCACAGAACACAATACATTCAATGAGAGTGCCTGGTATCGATCCCTGAATACATCTGAAATCGTATCAGGAAGAAATTACTATTTAAAAAAATCCGGATTCTCAATCAGATGTGTCATGGATTAAATTTTCCTGATAGCAATAATTATTTTAAGGCCCCCCGAATCAATCCGCGGGTTTATAAATAAATCCACCAATAGTCCTATAATCAAACCTTTGCAATTTTATAAAAACCAGCTATTTTTATACAAAATTATTTATTATCAGGCAAAATAGCCTGATATAATTAAATACTTGCAATTGAGTTATATAATTAGGATCCATCTCGATTTAAATCAATGTATTATATCGTAATAAGACTTTGTATTTAATCAAATTTGTAAGAAAAATGAAAAACGCAATGACGCTATTTGGATGCGGCCCAAAACTGGCTCTTTTATGTCTGCCATACATAATCCTTTCTTTAGTAATAATGATAATATATCCGGAGTTTTTCGATCTGAGATTTCTTGATCTTCCACTGTTTAAGGTCTTAGGAATTGTCTGGTTAGGGTTGGGATTAATCTATTGGATATACTCAGCTGTATATTTTCTAAAATACTTCCAGCCCGGAAAACTGATTACCAAGGGACCATTTGCACTTTGCAGGAATCCTATATATTCCTCTATAATTGTATTCATTATACCTGCCCTGGCAATCTTTTTCCATTCCGGCTTAACCCTTTCCATCGCTCTGGTTTTATACATCGGATTTAAGATCTCCATTCACGGGGAAACGAACGTGCTAAGAAAGATTTTTGGAGAAGAATATAATGTATATGAAAAGTCTGTAAATGAGATCATCCCATTTCCATGGTATCTCTTTCCAGGAAGGAATATTTAACAATAATAAATAACCGGTTTTTAAATAGGTCTATCCATGTAAAATATAATATATGAAGCTAGTGCTGCTTTTTATTATTTTATTGTGACTGTATGCTTTTTTAACCACCTTAATTATAGTTAGTCCGGGTAGATTGAAACCCTTTGCAGATCAAAGCGGTCAGGTTCTGGCCGGCAGTATTTCCGAATAGGTATTTATAAAAATTGGCGGGGTAAAACAAGGGATGTTTATAAGAGGAAAAGATATTAAAAATTCAGTACGACTTTTTTGGCTAAATTTGATATTAGCATAATATGTTTTAACCACTTATCATGGAAGCAGGCGAATTGATTTTCATTGGCTTCTGCAGTCTGGCCGCAATAAACGCCGCTTTTTTTGCCTGCTTTATCTGGATTAAACGGAACAGAAATACCTATGCAAGCACCCTGCTGTCTCTTTTTCTGATAATTACTGCATATCGTATTGCACAAATGTTGCTTCACGACCTGCAGGATGATTTTAATCTGGGTATAAATGTCAGAACTTTTTTGTTTTTTATTCCCACATTTCCATTAATTGGTCCGTTTCTGCTTCTGTATATCAAGTCTATATCCACAAAGGATTTTAAATTCAAATTAAAGCACCTGTTTCATTTGTTGCCATTTATTTCTGTCCTGATAATTGACCTCGTAAACCGAAAGAATTTCCCTCTGTCACCTGATAATCCCACCCATTACCTGACTTATTGTATAGAAATATCGGTCATTCTGATCCAGTTTCTGATATACATTATCGTGTCATTTATTTTTGCACGAAAGCTGATAAAACAGAATATTCGGGAGAAATTCTCAAAAGATAATATTGATCCTTATTACCCAAGAAATATTGTCCTGATAATATCATTTATCTGGATAATATATTCAATGTACTGTATCCAGACCTATTTTCGATTCTATTTCCCAACAAGGGTAATTGAAGCAATTTACTACTCTATCCTCAGCTATCTCATCCTTTATTTTGAGTTAAGGGGACAAAGGATAACTTCTGCTAATAATTATGCGACCAGATATAAATCTTCAGCACTTTCGGCAGAAGATGCTTCAAAGTTTAAAGCAATGATTCTTGAATACATTAGTAAAAACGAATCTTATAAAGATCATAATATCACTCTTGCGAAATTCTCTAAAAGTATTTCCCTGACACCTCACGTCGTTTCACAGGTAATTAACGAACAACTTACCTGTAACTTCAACGATTTCATTAATTCCTATAGAGTAGAAGAAGCAAAAAAGATGCTGGGCGATTCCAAAATGAATAATCTTACTGTTGCCAGCATTGCATATGATTGTGGTTTCAATACATTGTCCGCTTTTAATATCGCCTTTAAGAAATTCACCGGACTTACACCATCTCAGTTCCGCAATAAATAACTCTATTTTCCTTGTATCCAGTCACATAATTCTGGGAAATACCAAATTCCCTGACTGACTTATTTATAATTTCCTGTGACATATTTATAAATCCGTCATATTGAATTATGATTCAGATAGGTCCTGATGATCAACCGCCCGAACTTTGTTCTGATTTTTAAAATTTGAGATCGCAATAAAATAAAATGTTAACTCTTCTCAATTATTAAAAGAATGAAAATAATCAGTGAGCAATATTCAGTTATTGATTGGGATAACGTCCCGATTGAAAAACACTCCGGAGAAACCGGATTTACCTGGTCCAGGACCATTAAAACGGGAAACATCAGAATCGTACTGGTAGAATATTCTCCGGGGTTCAGGGCTGATCACTGGTGCTGCAGAGGCCACGTCATGCACCTTCTAGACGGGGAATTGAATATTGTACTCAAAGACGGGTCAGTTATCAGATTAATAAAAGGAATGTCGTGTTGTTTCAGTGACTGCCAGGCAACTGCTCATAAACCCATTAGTGGTATAGGTGCCTTTTTACTGGTCGTTGATTGACGTATACTAATCCGTATCATAAAGAATATTAAATAAATAATCATTAAATTAAAAAGAATTAATTATGAAAACAACAATTTCAGGTTCACATAATGCAAAAATTATGGAACAAAAACAATCGGATATTAATTCACATAACATGGTCCGCCAGCCGATCTGGCAGCGCATCACCCTGCTGATCGTGCTTGGCTATGAAGGGCTTGGTGCCCTGGCGGGTGGCAGCCTTCTCGTTGCTGCGCCGGATGGAAGACTGATGGATATGCCTGTCGAAATCATGCACGGCGTTTTCATTGACTTCCTGATCCCCGGCTTAATTCTATTCGGATTGGGAATCCTGAACACGACTGCTTTTATCTCAGTCTTGCGCAGGAGCCGGGTTGATTGGCTTCTGGCTGGCCTGGGCTTAGGCGGCCTTGCTATCTGGTTTATTGTCGAAATCGCCATTCTGCAGGAATTTCATTGGCTCCACGCTATGTGGGGTCTCCCTGTCCTTGTAGGCTGCCTGGTCACACTCCCTCTGGTTCTTTCCCGCCGATTTCCACTGCACATTTTCCCGGTTAGGTGATTTGTAAAATTTTAAATGAAATAAAATGGAAAAAAGATTTATTGATTCACCCGTAATAACTGTAAATAAAAACACATGCTCCGAATGCGGATTATGCGTCAGAACTTGTCCGACTCGCATATTCAGATCATCAAAGGAGGATCCCACCACCAGGACAACGACACATCATCCCGAAGAATGTGTCCTTTGCGGACAATGCATCTGCGCGATGTCCGACAAATTCAATTATTCATAGTGGATTTAATTCCGAAAATTTTAAAGGTATCAAAAACAAGAGACCCGTAACACCTGAAAGTACTTTTGAATTCCTATCTCAACGTAGATCTGTAAGGAATTATAAAGAGGCAACTCCGCCTGTTGAATTGCTGGAGAAAATAGTTGGGATTGCCGGATATGCTCCTGGAAGCCCGCACCACAGGGTTGGATGGGTCCGTAACGTGTCAATAGTCTATGGCGAGGACAACATGAAAGTAGTCTTGGATTTAACAGCAGATTATATTCAAAAATTATTGAGACTCCTTAAAAGTAATTTTTTAAAGATAGCAGCTAAATTTTCTGATTCAGCAAAGGCTGGTTTATCAGTGATACCTGACATGGAGATGAGAGTTAATGAATATAAAAATGGCCGTGATTCGATTATATACAATGCACCGGCTGCAATTTTTTTTAATGCTCCGATAGCATCTTCAACACCACAAACTGATTGTGATACTGCATTGCTCCTGGTTCAGCTATATGCGGAAGCGCATGGATTAGGTACTTGTTGGAATGGTTTGTTACAGGGGGCCGCAGCCGGAGATCATTTAAAAGGATATACAAAACTTACTGACTTTCTTAAAATCCCGAAAGATCACAAATGCTATGGTGCAATGACTGTTGGTTATCCTTCTATCAATTTACATAGTATTCCTGAACGTAAAGTTGAGGTTACCTGGATTCATGAATGAAACATTATTTACACAGAATCACGGTAATGTAATTTATGCTGTTTTTATTCCTCTTGATGGTTGGTTCTGATTAAAATATTGGTACAAATAAAAAAGATTCCAAAATGGTCCAATTGAATAAAAAGATTTAAACAATAAGATTTTATGAATATCAAAGCCTTTAATATATTCATCCTGATTTACTTTTTCCTCCAATCGCATGCCCAGACTGTCTATATCACGGCAGGTAGAATATTTGATGGTAACCAGTTCCTCAGTGGCAGAGTAATTACTATCAATAACGGATTAATTCAGGAGATATTCGAAGAAAGCTACCCGATTCCGGATAATTCCTATATAATCGATGCTTCAAATTTTACAGTACTTCCCGGATTAATTGATAGTCATATTCATTTTATGGGAGCGCCAATGCCTTACCTTTCAGAAATCGAAAAGCATAGTTGGGGCAAGCTGGCCAGTGAAGGTATTTCACTATTTCCAGAGCATCGTTTAAACTTACTTATGAATGGAATTACATCCGTAATTGATATGGGTGCACCTTTAAAATGCTACCAGCAAATTGATAAGGCTATGGCCAATAGAAAAATCACTGGACCTGAACTTTATTATCCAGGGCCTTTGATAACTGCACCCAAGGGACATCCAGCAGGTACTTTCTATACCGGACAGCATGACCTGATAACTAATGGAACTTTTCAGGTCAATGATGTAGCTAAAGCAAAAAAAGAAATAGAATTATTTGCAAAGCAGGAAGGTTGATTTTATCAAAATTGTTTACGACCGGATGTGGTATATTAAAGGTGGCACCCCTCGTTTGAGTCTGGAGGTTGCAAAAGCGATTGTAGAGGAATCTCATCAACTTGGTCTTAAAGTAATTGCACACGTAGGTTCTGAAGATGAAGCGAGGGAAATGATCAGGATAAACGTGGATGGAATTGAGCATGGATTTGCGACAACCTCAGATAGTGTATTCATGGAGATCAAGGATAGGAATATTTCATTTACACCTACTTTAAGTGTTTATGACCATTATGCTGCTTCAGCAGTGCCATTTATGCAAAAAACAATACAGCGGGCAGCTGAGCTTAATGTTCAAATTGTAGTTGGAACAGATTACCCGTCATCATATGGTGAAAATTGCGGCGATGATATTTTTAAGGAAATGAATCTTTTGGAAAATAATAATGTTAGCAGGATAGAGGTATTAAGAGGGGCAACTCATTATGCAGCAGAAAAGATAGGCAAAGAAAACGAAATTGGTTTCATTAGAAAAGGATATCGGGCAAATCTTGTTTTTTATGAAGGACAAATTGATACTGGCAGATTAACATCTTCACGGATATCAGGTACCATGTTGAATGGTGATATGATCATCGAAAAAGGAATGTTGGTTAAGGAATATTCTTCTTATTTCAAGACAAAGACTTCAATGGTATTTCCTTATGGTTTCTATGATGCTGTTTCTGAAGTTAATATTGGCATCAGCTATACAAATTTTGATATTCTCCATTCCGGAATTAGTCTCTTCAGTGATGCAGCGTGGAGTACAAGGAATATGTGGTCGATAAATCTCCAGTTTTTCTTACCAAGTCCTATTAAAAAGACTTCTTTAAAGGCGGCCTTTCATTTTGATAATCTAAACAGGTTATACTATGGTACAGGGAACAATACTTTACCTGAAAGTAAGATAGAATATGGGTCTGTTAATTTTAAAGAAAATATATCAGCTACCACAACATGGAACAAGTATTGGAAATTAGCTTACTCTTTTACGTTAGATCAGTTTAAAACCAATACAAAGGAGGATGTTATTCCATCAACAATAAACGGTGTAAATGGAGGCAATCAAACAATCCTTGGTTTATCTTTTATCTATGATTCACGTGACCATCAGAATAATCCCTGGAAAGGTACAATGATATCTTTAACACCAGAATTTTCACCAAAATATCTGGGAAGTACAAACCAGTTCGGAAGATTAACTTTTGATGTCAGAGGTTATATATCTATTGTCCCCAGGAATATTTTTTGTGCAAGGCTTCTTTATCGTCAGGCATTTGGGGATGTTCCGTATTACTATTTACCTGATTTTGGAGGCAGTATTTTAGGGAGGGGCTATTATACATCCCGATTTATTGATAGAACAGGCATCTATGGGCAGGCAGAATATCGTTTCCCAATCTGGAAAATAATTAATGGAACAGCATTTTATGATATAGGCCAGGTTCAAAAAAATGCCAATGATTTCAAAATTAATAGGTTCCATCATAGTTTGGGTTTCGGATCAAGGTTTAGTTTTGGCACAAATGAAAATTCAATTCTGGGTATGGACTTTGGATTTTCTAACGAGGGAATGATGGTTTTTTTTCATGCAGGACATTCATTCTAATATGAAGAAACCTATTCATTATTAAATATATATTTCAAAGTGAAAATCATGAATATTAAATCAGTTATACGACTTTATTCATTAGTATTCTACTTCATCCTTACGTATTTTATATCGTGGGGTGGAATATTTCTGTCTTTAGGTCCGGGAGGACTTCAGTTATTCTCAGGAGAGAAAGTTTTAAGTCAGGGTTTATCGACTCAATTAGTCTTAATATGGGTATCAATGCTAGCCGGACCTGCCATTGCATGTCTGTTTCTTACCTCTCTTGTCGATGGAAAGGAAGGAATAAAAAAATTGTTCCTTTCTATAATACATTGGAAAGTACCTATTAAATGGTATGCAGCGGCGCTTCTTCTAATTCCTGCTGTGCTTGTAACTTCACTTTATGTACTTTCATTTATTTCTCCAAAATTCTCACCAAATTTTTCACTCGGATTGGGCATAGCTATCGGCCTTATCGGTGGGTTCTTTGAAGAGGTTGGATGGACAGGATTTGCACTGCCAAGACTTCAATCAAAGTTTATACCTCTTGTTGCATCCGTTATTCTAGGATTCATTCACACAATATGGCATTTTATTGCAGATTTCTTGGGAGGAATTGCCTTCTATAAAGAGAATTATTTTCTACATTTCTTGCTATGGATAATTGCACTTATCGCATTCAGAATTATTGCTGTGTGGATTTTTAATCAAACCCTTAGTATTTTTTTGGTAACATTGACACATGCAGGTTTTACTGGAAGCCAGCTTGTTTTTGGTCCTATTGTGACGGGAGTAGAGACAATCGCCTGGTATTCAGTTTTTACAGTTGCTCTTTGCGCAATAGCAGTAACAATAATTTTTAAAAACAAGAAAATGTTCTTTCATAAATCAATTGCACATGATTTAATAAATGGTAGCCCTGCAACTTGAAATTGGCTTCTTTGTGTTAAGAATTAAGATTAATGAGTAAAACTATACTGGCCGGAAGATTTAACAATAATCCGATAACTTATTTTTAGTTATAATGGATTCAAAAAAGGAAGTAATAATGAAAACAACGATTTCAGATTCAACTGGATTTTCAGGAAAAGTCTCTTTGAAAAAAATATTGCTTGTTTGCGGTATTTTCTCTTCACTTCTCTATGTTACCGCTACCATACTTGGAGCGATGCGATGGAAGGATTATAGCTCTATCTCTCAGACCGTCAGCGAGTTGATCGCTATAAATGCTCCATCGGCACCACTCGTCGTTCCGTTTTTCCTTACCTATAGTGTATTGATGTTTGCATTCGGATTGGGTGTCTGGAGATCATCTGGTCAAAAGCGCGTTCTGCGCATCGTAGCATGCTTTATTGTCGGAAAGGAAGTACTTGGCTTAGCGGCAACACTATTCGCCCCGATGCACATTCGTGGACAAGAGACAACGCTTACTGATACAATGCACGCACTTCTAACGGGTGTGGGTGTTTTTCTCTGCATGTTTCCAGCAATAGGATTAGGGGCAACGGCATTCGGGAAGCAGTTCCGCCTATATTCTATCGGCACAATGCTGATCTTCATTGTGTTTGGCATTATGTCCTTTTTGGACGCTCCACAGCTCGTGGCAAACTTGCCTACACCGTGGTTGGGAGTTTTGGAGCGTGTCAATATCTTCGGTTACTTGTTATGGATCGTGGTACTGGCCATTACCCTCTTGAAGACGGAAAAGAGGGAAGTTTCATTTAAGTTAACAACTCTTGGCTAAAGTTAATTGGGAAAAAATTAAATGTATTTTGCTTAATTAAAAATAAACTTTAAAATATAATAATATGAAAGTTACAGCATTTATTGGCAGTGGAAGGAAGCGGCATACCTACAGTGCTTCCGAGAAATTCTTACATAATTTACAATTATTTGGGAATATTGATTATGAAATAGTAATGTTAAGTGATTACAAGCTTGAAACATGCAAGGGATGCAAATTGTGCCTGGATAAGGGAGAAGAATTATGTCCTTTTAAGGACGACAGGGATATACTGATCGAAAAAATGAGAAATTCAGACGGTGTAATATTTGCATCTCCGAATTATTCCTTCCAGGTATCAGCTTTAATGAAGATATTCCTCGACAGACTTGCATTTAATTTTCATCGCCCACAATTTTTCTGCAAGACATTTACCTGTATTGTAGCCCAGGGTATTGCTAAGGGAGAAGAGATCGTAAAATACCTCAATTTCATTGGGAAGGGAATGGGTTTTAATGTAGTAAACGGCTTTTGTATAAAAACTCTGGAGCCAATGTCAGAAAAAAGTCAGAAAGAAATTGACAGGATCATTGCAAGCCGGAGTAAAAAATTCTATGCACAATTATTAAAAAACGAATATCCTTCTCCTACATTATGGTGGCTGATGGTATTCAGAATGGGACGAACCAGCATGCATAAAATGCTTGATGAAACCTGGCGGGATTATACATACTATAGGGATAAAGGATGGTTTGAATCAGATTATTTTTATCCAGTAAAACTGAATCCATTAAAGAGACTGACCGGTAAATTATTCGACAAACTGGCAATTCAAATAATAAGGAGTTAATTATGAAAACATCTATGACACATTTGGTTGCGGACCAAAATTGGCACTATTATTTCTACCCTACCCCTCTCTGGCACTCATTTTTCATTCAGGCTTGACATTTTCTATTTCTTTGGTTTTATATATAGGATTTAAGATTTCAATTCATGGAGAAACAAATGTTCTTAGAATTTTTGGCGAAGAATATGAGAAATATGCAAAATCAGTAAATGAGATCTTTGCATTTCCAGGGTATCTCATCATGTAAGTTGAATCAATAATGGAATGAAACACAAATGAAAGAACCATTGTTTTCAATATCGGAAGTTTCGGGAACTATGCTTATAACACTTTTTGCCAGGGCCCGAGAGTCATTAAGTACAGATCCTATTATTAAAGATCCAAAAGCGGTCGAGATGATTGAAATTATAAAGAAGGCCATTGTTGGATCAGATAATCCGATCCATAAAAAAATCTTAAGCAATAAGTACAATCAGAAGCTGGCTGTTACAATGGCTTTGCGCTGCCGACGTTTTGACCGGTATGTTTTGGATTTTTTGTTCGAATATCCTGAAGGCACTGTAATAAATCTTGGATGTGGTTTAGATACTCGTTTTTACCGTATAGACAACGGAAGGGTAACCTGGTTCGATATAGATTTTCCAGAAGTAATTGAACTCCGAAAACAATTTATGGAGGAAAATTCGCGGCATACCTTTATCGGGAATTCAATTTTAAGTCCTGCTTGGATTTCGAAAGTAAAGACTGGAGGCCCTTATCTTATCCTTGCCGAAGGTGTTTTTATGTATCTGACTGAACCGGATATAAAAGAACTTTTTAACAGGATTCTGTCAGATTTGGGGAAAGCAGAAATTGTGTGTGAAGTAACCAACCGGTACTGGGTAAATAAAATGAACAACGCATGGATGAAATGGAAGTTCAAGAGAAAACTTGGAATTACAGGAGGTGCAGTATTTACATTCGGGGTTCCTGATAACCGCTACTTTGAAAGATGGAGTCAAAATTTTAAGTTCCTGGATGAATGGACATATTTCGATGATCATGAAAAAAAATTAGGCTGGTTCAATCTGTTTTCATCTATTGAGATTTTGCGTAAAGTTCAATGGACACTCCATTATAGGATAGGTAATTAGCTATAAAAAGTCCTATTCAAGATTTCTAAAAATGATATTTAATTTTTTAGTAGATACTAATAAAATTAGACAATGAAAAAAACATTCAAACTCGAAGTTCTTGCCGGGATACAGCGTACCAAATCATTGCAACCAGGAATCATTACGAAAAATGATTTAAAGCACCTGCCACCGATTGTGAATAAATACCTTCATTATGCAGGTGTTGTTGGAAAAGAAAAGGTGGTTAATATGCGGGCGGTTTTTGAAGGCAGGATCCGTTCAAATCCTGAAGATGGGTGGATGAAATTAACAGCAGAACAATATAGCTTTTTTGATGGTCCTACAAGGATATTTTATATTAAAGCAAGAAAATCAGGTTTTCCGGTCCTGGGTCTTCATTTATACAAGAACCAAAAAGCATCAATGGTAATAAAATTGTTAGGTTTGATTAAAGTTGTCGATGCTAAAGGTCCCCAAATGGACCAGGGTGAGACGGTAACAGTGTTAAATGACATGTGTTTACTGGCTCCTTCAACATTGATTGATAAAAGTATTCAATGGGAGAGTGTAGATCCGTTGTCCGCAAAGGCAATTTATACAAATGGCAAGATCACAATTGGAGCTACTTTATTTTTCAACCAGGAAGGTAAGCTTCTCAATTTTGTAAGTAACGATAGGTTTGAAACTGATGGGAAAACCTATAAAAGCTATCCCTGGTTAACTCCCATAAAAGAATATAGGAAATTCCATGGATTCCTGCTTCCCTGTGAAATTTCAACTGATTCGCAAAGACCGGATATGACTTTCACATATGGTGAATGGAAATTAAAGGAATTGGAATATAATCTTAAGAATATTTTGTGAACCCACTGAGCTGAAGTTAAATTGTACAATGTACATAAATGAATAAATTACTGAGACAACAGTATTCAAAGAATATAAAGTTAATTATATGGACTGTAAGATATTAGAACCACCAACAATAAAGATTAACTTAATAACCTGTTCCAAATTGCAAAAAACGGTCAAATTGACCACCTAACGCCGGACTAAACTCAAGTAATATACCCTTACATTGCACCTATGCTGATGTCATACGACATGATGTCGGAAAAGAAGGATATTGGAGTAAAATCCGATGATCTTAGCATTTTGATTCCCTTATATGCAACGCTCCTAAACTGATTTTGATTCAACTATGGGGCCTTTGCGTAATCGACCATCCCTTGGAAATCCACAACTATAGCCGGTTCATCTCCTACAACCCAGGCATCATGGCCTGAAGGAAGGAGGGATACATCGCCAGGTCGACACTCAAACTTTGTTCCGTCGTCCATCACTACCATAAGTACTCCGGCAATGTGATACTGAAAGTGTGCTGCTTCACAGCTCTTTGTCTTTGCAATCGGTTGGATCGAATTTGACCATTTCCACCCAGGTTCAAAAATAGCCCGTCCGACTGTTGCACCACCAATTTTGACTAATTTAAGACGTCCATTAGGGAACCTCCGAATCTCACCTGGCTTTCCGAAACTCATTACTTCTGCTTTTCCCATTTTGCACCTCTTTTTTGTTAAGAGCTGGCTTTAATAATCCAGCATGGTTTTATTTAGACTTTAAATTTGGATTAGTTGATATATAAATTCATTAGTGTCCACTTAAATATAATTGATTTTCAACTGTATACAATTTAGTTCTTTGACATCTTGGTAATCTTGGTTTGTAAGTAGCTAGTTTTGAGATATTTTGAAAATAATGTTATGTTCAAAATTTGCATATTTTTATGATTGAACTCATTTACCGTTGGCTTTAGCCAACGGATGAAGATACAGCCCAAGGTAGGGCTTTAGCCCACAAATGAAGGACTAAAGTCCTTTATAGTGAGGCTGATATACCGTTGGCTAAAGCCAACGGTAATTGAAAATAATCTTAAATTGATCAAAGTCTAAGTATGATATCATTTCAAATCGGTCACGCTAACAAAAAACTCTACAACCTAGATGTATTCAAGATTTCAAAGAACGATATTTAATTTTTAGTGGACACTAATGATATAAATTCTTTAACAAATCAGGATTATAAAGGTTGTGTAAAATTTGCTTTAATTGATCTAAAAGAAATAAAATATTTATGTGGCAGACGCGACTCCTAGGGGTACTTCTACAATCTTATCGATGTCAATAACTGGTGTTTCTGTAGTGGGTTTATGCATCGGTGCCTGGTAACGATACAGGGCTACGAATACAGTCTTTTGCCAGAAGCAATAACATTTATAAGAATGGTTATTCTGTTCGATGTTTGAAGAATAATTAACCATTAATAATAATAACCCATTATTAGCCTTCGGAAATTAGCTCCGGGGACTTTATGTATCCTAATGCAAAAATAAATGTAGACTAATAAATAATCTTGTTGAAATAAATTTGACTTTAGCTTTAACAAAGAGTGATTCTGATTGTTTTAATATTTCATCAATCTAATTTTTTAACAATTAAAATCATCTAAAATGAAAAAGACCAACTTGTTCCATGCGGTTTTACTGCCTGGTATTTTGCTTATCGCTCTTTCATGTCAGAAAGAAGCCAGTTATGAGATGCAGCCACAAAAAGAAACTAACACAGGTTCTTTTAGATCAGCTACTCCACCATTTAATCTTGAAGTCATACTGCGCGGCGAAGGAGACCAATTCGGCCATGTAAAATTCCGGCAAGATGTTGACGCTGCTAAAATCGTTACCTTAGAAACATGGGTTCGTGATCTTGAGCCAAACCATGAGTACCTCCTTCAACGGGCTGTGGATCCCGCAAATGTTGTTGATGGCAACTGTATAAGTACAAGTTGGCTTACATTAGGAAAAGGATTAACACCACAATCCATTCTTACTGATGATAAGGGTACGGGCAATGAAAGTTTATGGAGAGATATCACAGCTATTCCAACTGGGACTGGTTTTGATATTCACTTCAGGGTCATTGATAAAACAACTAATTCTGTTGTACTGGTAAGTGATTGTTATGAGTATATAGTTAGGTGATACGGAGCAATCACAATTTAACAGGATAAATATTGCTAAGTAACTCTTGGTATGTAGGTTAATATGTTTGGGTAACTCAACCTTATTATAAATAATTTAAGCCCTCGGAAATCAGGACCGGGGGCTTCAGGATTTACCAGCCCAGATTTGGAGGGTGAATTAGTATTATAGAAAATGGTATTAAATGCCACCACCCATTAATAAATTCTGAACTGGTATACAACAAAACGGATTGATGAGTCACTGTACAATCCGTCCCTATTTGACCACTGCAGAATCAGGTCTGATAACACTTAACATACATAGATAAACAACAAATATTTAATTCCGGTTATAAATGACCAATTTTAACGAAGGAGCTTACTCGCCGGATTGGCTCGACCTTTTGTTAGTTAACTTATATTATCAGTTAATAGAGGGGAAGTTTTTATTATGCTACCAGGCAGGATCCTGCGACTTTGAAAAGATCGCCAGGAGGTGGAACGATTCCTGACCAGAATCATGGCACCAATTGTACAAAAGATAAAATAGTTATAGTTAAAACCATTTTTTTGGTTTAAATTTATTCCTGACTTTATGTAATGAATTATCGATGCTTCGGCATTGGTTTGTATTTATTTAATTATTAGCAGAATACCTTTCTGTTAATTAATTAACAATATATCTCAATGGATCACGTTTTAGAAACATTGAACAGAATCTTCAAAATCCTAAGTCCATGAAGACTGTTTTTTTTATCTTTCTGCCATTCCTGCTTTTGCTTTTATCCTGTACAGGTAATAAAGATAATGGTATAATCACCTTCCGGGTAGCCAAATCAGATTATGTAGAAAAGATCAATATCACCGGAACAGTCCAGGCTGTAGTCAATTTTCCTGTAGTGCCACCCAGAGGATAATGAGCCAGATAACAGTTGTACGACTTGCTGAAGACGGAAAATATGTAAAAAAGGGAGATACAATCTGTGTTCTTCAGCAGGTGAGATTAAATCGACTTTAAGTCAATTGGAGGACGGCATTGAAACTCTTGAGGCAGGGCTGAAAAGAACAGGAGCCGACAATAAACTTAAAATTGCTCTTCTTGAGGCACAGCTCGCAACCAGCGAAGCCCAGCTGGAAATTTCTTCACTTGATTCATTGCGGATGAAGTTTGCTACTGATGTGACGCGGAAACTGCTTAAGCTTGAAATGCGAAAGTCACTGATCGAGAAACAAAAGATTGAGAAAAAACTTGCTGCACAAAAGGTTATCGGTGAGACAGAAATCAGGCAAATGAATGCCAGAATAAATGTGGAGAAAGCAAAGGCACAGACAATGGCCGACCAGGTTAATTCCCTGACTATAATAGCACCACGCGATGGAATAGTTATGCGAACTGAATCTCCCACATTTTCCGTGATGGGCGCCCGGGGACAGGAAAATTTGGTGGCATAATAAGGGAAGGAAGTGTTCTTTTTATGAATACCCAATATTGCAGTTCCCTGATCTTAGCAAAATGCAGATATCTGCCGAAGTGCCGGAAGCGGAGTTTAAAAAGATTGAAAAGGGACAGAAAGTGTTTATAACTGTCGATGCTGCGAAAAAACTTGCAACGACCGGCGTAAGTAAACAGGAAGAGTCTTATGGGCCGGACTGCCCAGAGGTATTCAGACTCAAAAGTAAAGTTTTATGAGGTAATAATTGATATTGACAGCTGTCATTCAAAGATGAAACCTGGTCTGAGTGCAGAGTGTGAGATCACTTTAAAAGAGGCAAGGGATACTCTTTTTGTACCAACACTGGCCATATTTGAAAGGGATAGCGCCAAGGTAGTATATGTAAAAGGGAAAAACAACTTCATCACCTGTAAAGGTAGAGACCGGATTATCAGGAAGTTCTCATACAATAATAACAAGTGGGCTGAAAGGTGATGAAATAATTGCCTTATCCGAACCTCCAAACAGTCTGATAGCAATTGAAAAAAGGAAAATAGAACAGCCGAATAGTAATTAAAAACCATAATAATAAATAGAATCCAACCATATGATAAGAAAAATCATATTCCTGTTACTTATAATCCTGGTATCGTGCAAGGGAAAGGAGGTCATCTGATATCCAGGTAACCAAAGTAAAAAGAGGCACCTTCATCGAGGAGCTGACAGAGCAGGGTACCGTAGAGGCTGTAAAATCAATTTCTGTTTCAGCACCAACCATCTCCTATCGGTACGGGGCATTGAAAATAGCTAAAATTGTCGAAGACGGAGAGGAGGTTGAAAAAGGTGATACTATAATGATCTTCGATCCTTCAGAGATCAAGAGGGCTATCATTCAGGCAGAACAGCAGCTTGAAATTGCGAAGGCTGAGTATGAGAAGCTGAAATCGACACAGCAATCGGAGATAGAGGACCTTGAAGCCGACCTGGAGTTAGCCTCGTATTTCGCAGGAGATATCAAAGATAAATTCCGAAACATCAATTTATGAACCGGAGGTCACTAAAAAAGAGATAAAACTGAAACTCGAATCTGCTACAATTGCACTTAACCGGGCAAAGGAACAGATCGAAAACAAGAAAGTAATCCACAGGGAGGATCTTCTTCAGAAATCGCTGACTATCAAGCAACTGACATCAACTCTGCAGGATGCCAACAGCTCAATGAACAATCTTTTTGTCGTGAGTCCTGATAAAGGAATCACTATCAAGGAGGAAAACTGGACCACAGAACAGAAATGGGCTGTCGGTGACCAGCCTTATTCAGGATCAAAGATCATTGAACTTCCTGATCTTTCGGAGATGAGAGCTGAAGTCAAAATTAATGAAGTGGATATTTCAAAGGTAATGCCGGGGCAGAGAGTTGAAATACAGGCCTGATGCCTATTCAGATTCCTCATATACCGGTAAGGTTGAGTCGGTCGCCAACCTGGCTCAGAATAAGGATAACAAATCAAAAATAAAGATCTTCCCTGTTCAGATCAGGATCTCCGGGCAAAGCAAAACACTCCTTCCCGGTCTTACAGTCAGCTGTAAGATCATTGTCAGTGAAATTCCCGATGTACTTTTTATTCCTCTTGAATCACTTTTCAGAGAGCAGGGGATGGAATATGTCTATTTAAAATCAGGATCAGGATTTAAGCGCCGTGATATTAAAACAGGGGCCATTAATACCGATTTTGCAATTGTTACCGAAGGACTTGAAGAGAATGATATAATTGCACTCTCTGATCCGTTCCTTAAAACATAAGAGGTTAAGGTAAAGAATGAGAATGGAAACAATAAGACAACAGGATCCAGATAAAGCCAAACCATCAGGAAAACAGAAAATGAAAAGAAGATACTTTATACTTTAAAATCCTGAAGAAGAAACTTATACCATATCTGTTAATAACAGTTCTGTTCCTTTATCACTATCTCATGTAACAGGAAAGAGGACAACAGATACTCGGTAATGAAAGGAGCATTTCAGGCAATCGGTTATTGAAACCGGAGAGCTACAGGCTGTAAATGCTTCTTTCCTGAGCATGCCGAGGATTAACTATATATATGGATACAATTTTAAGATTATCGGGCTTGCTGAACATGGCAAAAACGTTCATAAAGGTGAACCGGTCATAAAAGTAGATCCCTCATCGGTTCAGAAATTCATTATAGAAAGGAGTGAATCTCTTGAAAATGAAATTGCTTCAGCAAACAAACTTAAGGCACAGATCACCAACAACCTGCAGGAACTTAAGGCACAGCTCAGAAATGAACAGGCCTCTTTCGATATAAAAAAGCTTGGGAGTGGACAGGTCAGGTTTTGAATCGGCAGGTATAAGAAAAGTGATAGAACTTGAATTCCGTCAGGCTGAAATAAGACTTAACAAAATAAAAAGAAACCTTGAACTGAGGCCAAGACTCGACAGCCTCGATTTCCGAGATCCAGCAGATAAAGGTAATCCAGAAAGAGAATGAGCTGAAAGCTGCACAGAATGACCTGGCCAAACTGATTGTCAGCAGTCCGCTTGACGGAATTTTCGTGGTTGAAGCAGAACTGGAGAACAGGCCAGACTATCAAAGTCGGTGATGAAGTATATCTTGGGTGCCCCGGTTGCAATGATCCCTGATATCCGGACCATGAAGGTAAAGGGATTTGTGATGGAAAATGATATAAGCAAAATAAAATCAGGTTTGAACGTTATTATCAGGCTTGATGCTCTCCCATCTGTCCCCTTTCATGGAAAGATAAATAGCATTAAGCAAGGTGTGCATTGAACGGGATGACAAAAATGTATTCCTGACTGAGGTGATAATATCAGAATCTGATTTGAGACTAAAACCTGGAATGACAGTCAGCTGCGAATACATCACATATGAAGGTGAGAATGAAATGTATGTCCCGAACAACTGTCTCCTGGAGGAAAATAAACACTTCTATCTTTTTGTCAGGAAGAGAGGAAAGATAAGAAAGACCGAAGTAAAGACAGGCCCCTCAAATAACATGTCTACAATTGTTTCAGGAGATCTGAAGCCGGGACAGGCACTTGAGCTTCCGGAAAATATTTTAACCAGGTAAAAAACATTAGCTATGCAGATTGAAGAAAACATAAGGGTTGCTATCTATGGACTTCGCGACCATAAATTCAGGTCATTTCTTACAATGCTCGGGATAATATTCGGAACAGCATCGGTCATTACAATGATATCGATCGGTGAAGGTGCGAAAAAGCAGGCTATGGCCAAATACCAGGACCTTGGGGTAAGCAATATCATTATCCGCGATAAAGACCTTACAGATGCCGATCTTGAACAGATGCGGATAAAATTTTCTCAGGGTTTGTCCCTTGACGACACAAAGGCAATAACTGAAATTGTTCCGGGAGTGAAAGGAATAGCGCCGCAATCAGAGGCTAGGCTTGAGGCAATGTACGGGGATAAATCCTCCAAGGCCACAGTTATCGGTGTTACTCCTGAAGTGACAAATATCCTGAACTACAGGATGGATAAGGGGATTTTCATAGACCAGGATCATTATAACAGGCATCTTAAGGTCTGTGTTCTCGGGGCAAATATTGCACAAGAGCTTTTCAGTTATGAAGACCCGCTTGGGTAAAAATATCAAACTCGGAGACCAGTGGTTCGAAGTTGCCGGAGTACTTCAGACAAAAGCTCTTTTTACAGAGACTGTTGGGGAGCTGGCTGCCCGCGACCTTAACAATGATGTCTATATCCCCCTTTCGACATTCGGAAAAAGGATTCCAAAAACAAACATACTTACAAGCGAATTGAAGCAGGTAACTGTTAAACTTGGAAAGTTCTGAAAGGCTAATCGAGTCTGCTGCAGTTATCAGAAGCATTATCTCGCGGCGCCATTTCAACAATGATGATTTCAGCATTATTATCCCTTATGAACTGATGGAGCAGGAGAAACGTGAAAGTCGCATTTACAACCTGCTGCTGGCATCAATTGCAGCAATTTCACTCATAGTAGGTGGTATAGGTATAATGAATATCATGCTTGCCTCAGTGCTGGAGCGGACACAGGAGATTGGTATCAGAAGAGCTGTCGGGGGAAGGAGATCCGACATCCTGGGCCAGTTTGTCACTGAAGCAATGGCAATTAGCATCACCGGAGGTCTGATCGGAGTTTTCCTTGGAATATTTCCTTTCGCTGGGAATTGCGCTTTTTACGGAGGTTAAAACCAGTCTCACCCTCTACTCGATCTTCATCGCGTTTCGGATTTTCAGTAGTTGTTGGGATCACCTTTGGTTATCTCCCGGCAAAAAGAGCAGCTGATCTCAAGCCAATAGAATCGATCAGGCATGAATAGTTCTTTTATTCGACAATGTCGACCATACTCCTCATGATGGTTTTCTTAATAAATAAATTGCCTGGAGAAAATTGTTTCATGTTAAAACCAGGTTTTCCGAAGGAATTTTTATTACTAATAGGGTGGAAAAGCCAGTGGTCTTGACCACCTTTCGCCGGAACTAATTTACCATCCTTTGCCAGAGTTAAATCACTGATATATATATAAATATATTAAAGTTAATCTGACTGGCCGAATGAGGTCAACAAAGCCGGCTTTTGCAATAAGTTCCCTATTTACAGATATTTCTGTGCGCGATAGACTATCTGCAAAATTAACCCCCTGCCCTTCCTGCAGGGAAAACTCGATTTTAAATCGCATCTAAATAAGCATACCTTCTTAAGATAACTAATTGTAAATGCTCAAATATTAAATATTTCGTGTGAGATATATACTGATACATTTTTACAATTAAACTAGGAAACTATAGCTCAAAGGCAATCTATAAGTGTATATTATACACTTATTATTAAATCTTGCCACTACTTTATTAGTACAATGCTCGGTATATTTTACAACATCATCATTTTTGATGCGTTCCGGAAAACTTATTTTTTGGTCAGTTTTAAGAAATATGGAACAAATGTGGGGAAACTAGTTTGAAAATAAAAACGTAATCAACATATTTATAGTTAATTACGTTTTAAATTGGTCGGGGTGAGAAGACTCGAACTTCCGGCCTCTACGTCCCGAACGTAGCGCGCTACCAACTGCGCCACACCCCGCTTTGTCCGCCGTAGCCTGAGCGAAGGCGGACTATTTTGTTATGCCGGCAAAAATAGTAATATTTTGGCATGTTTAAAACCTTTCAACGAAATGAATCAGAAGCCCGGCACCAATTATTTATGATTATTTTTTATACCTTAACACCCTGGTAATATCTGATATAGAAAATAAAATGTCTTCCGACAGGATTTACTCGATCGATATCATGAGGGGTGCCACCCTTCTGTTGATGCTGTTTGTAAATGACCTTAATATGGATGTGGCCCCGGCGTGGCTGGGTCATATGAAAGCTGATTTTGACGGTATGGGACTGGCCGACTGGGTATTTCCCGGATTTCTTTTTATTGTCGGAATGGCTATCCCTTTTGCATTTTCAAAGAGGTTCTCAAGAGGAGATTCAATGTACAACATCAGCCGTCATATTGTAACGAGATCGTTAAGCCTTCTTATTATCGGCGTGTTGATGCTGAACACCGGCAGGGTGAATCCCGAACTGACTGGTATTGGCAGAAACCTGTGGGCTTTGCTGATGTACCTCGCTGTGTTTCTCTTCTGGAATGATTACCGCAACCAGGAAAAAAGGATTTTTACGGTTGCAGGATTCAAAATTGCAGCACTGGGCATTTTTACCTTGCTTGTTTTTAAATTCAGATCCGGGGAACCTGAGAACAATGGCTCCCTGATAACAGGATGGTGGGGCATCCTCGGGCTGATCGGCTGGGGATATCTTGTTTCAGCATTCACCTATGTCGTTTGCCGCGATTCCATTTTTAAAACAGCAGCAGTGACAATTTTCTTTCTGGCATTGAATATTTTCTCTGGTTTGAAAATGCTCGATTATCTCAATCCCGTGAAACCTTTCCTGGGAATTATTATTGAGGGTAATGTGCCGTTTATAGTTCTATCCGGTTTACTCGGAGGCCTGATCCTGAAGAAACTGCCTCTTGCGGAATATAGAAAAGTAATCCCATTATTTATCGGTCTTGGCCTGTTCTGTCTTTTTTCAGGATTTATTCTAAGAAAATGGTTCATTATCTCAAAGATTCAGGCAACCCCTAGCTGGGGAATGATCTGTAACGGGATAAGTTTCCTGGTATTCATCCTGTTTTACTGGATTCTAGATGTAAAGAAATTCACTGGCTGGGCAGTTTTTTTGAAACCTGCCGGTGAAAACTCACTGACTACATATCTGGCTCCGGATATCCTTTACTACCTGATCTGGATGACGGGTATCCCGGTTCTTTTTTACAAGCAATCGACAGAACCGATTGTTGTTGTTGCCGGATCGATTGTCTGGGCACTTCTGATGGTGGGGCTCACCGCACTGCTTGCCAGGATCAATATCAGACTGAAATTATAAAATCCTGCTGATTAAAAAAATTATTAAAGTAATTTCAATTCAACCAGTTTTCTAAAAACCATTTCCGGAGTCAGCCATACCATACAGGCATGGTCTCCCCTCCAGCATTTACCGGCACCATAAACAGTGCATGGCCTGCAGGTTAACTGATCAACTGGGATCCTTAGAGAATACTCAGCAGGTTGTTTCCAGGCCCCGAATCCTGCAAGAGGATCGGTCGTCCCCCATATTGAGATGACTTTTACGCCTGTCAGCGCAGCCATATGCATGTTTGACGAGTCCATTGAGATCATAAAGGCAAGCCTGGTCATTAAAGCAAGTTCCCCGTCAAGATTCATTGCACCACCCGGATAAACAGATCCCTGAACTTTCTTCTGAAAAGAAATAAGTCTTTCCGACTCCTCCTGTCCTCCGAAAAGCCAGAATTTTGCATTTACCTTTTCAGAGATCATTTTCAGCAATGCGGCCATATTTTCTTCCGGCCATACCTTCAGATAGTGTTTTGCATAGGGAGCCACTCCGATATTGAGGCCTTCTGTGATTCCTGATATCTTTACCGATGAATTCACTGCCTCTGATGAGGGATTAATCCATGGTCCGGATGAAGAGAGTGTGATTTTGAATCCGGCACTTTCGAATACGTCCAGATACCTTTCAACAGTATGTTTGAGCTGTACTTTCTTTTTACCCTCAACAAGCAATTTTTTTTCACGCCTGCCTTTGTCAATTGTTTTAACCTTCACCCCGCTTATTATGAAGAATAATCTCAGAACCTTCGATCGTATAACATCGTGCAGATCAATAACCTTGTCAATCCGGTGCAACCTTGTCAGATCCCTGAACAGGATGAAAAGTCCCCGTATTCCCCGGTGACGCTTTCCGAAGTCAGGAAAGAAGAACTTCAGTCCTTCAACAGATGAAAAAAACGGCCTGAAAGAGGACCTGGTAAGCAGAACAAGTTCAACTTCAGGATATTGCTCTCTCATGCTCTTCAGAACCGGAAGCGTAAGAGCAACATCCCCCATGGCAGAGGTCCGTATGATAAGGATATGCATTTCAGTATTTCCCGTATGATTTTTCCTCAATGAGCCCTGATGAGGTTTTAATATTTATCTGCCTTTTGATTTCGGATCTCCTGTCATTCTTCAGATAAACTTCCCGGGCGGTTGCAATAAAATCCTGTCCGAAATCCTTTCTTCTCTCAAAATCCCGTATCCGGTCCTCAATATCCCACAACTCGCTGTTAACCTTATAAAGTGATTTGTATAAAGGTTCATCCTGGCTCATAATTGAAGAAGAAGCCTCGATAAGTATATCATGTTCGTTTCTTAGATTCTCAAGCTTTTCCTTATCCCTGATCCGTTCAATTTTTATCTGCACAATGGTAAGCTTGTCGATTATTTCGCCATTTGAAATTTCAATCTTCATTTTTTGATTATTTGGTTACCAAAATTAGGAACTTTTTAACGAGGAACAAATAGGCCGTCTCATCCCCCATCCCCTTCTCCCCTACCCTTTATACACAATTCATAATTGATAATAAGTCAGGATATTAAAACAGGTAAAAATTAAAAAGAATAATAAAATCTATAAAACCACGGAGTTACCCGGAATTTGACTTCGTCGAGGGCTTCGCCGTTCACGGAGTAAATCACAGAGTAAATTTATCCGAAAAGTAAACAGCGCAACTCAGTGTTAACTCCGTGCGACCGTGGCTAAAAAACTAATAATCAAATTATTAATGTTAAGGATAAAGGATGTGTATAAAGAGTAGCTTCTCCCAGGAGAGAAGGGGAGCAAAAACTTCATTTCTAATACGGATCCACATCAACGGCAATCTTCAGCGATGAAGCTCCCTTTTCTTTTTCAAGTTTTCCAATTGCCTCAATGATTGTATGTTTGGCCGCGACAACCGGCTTTTCCCTTTCAAGTTTAATGAGTATCGTTTTGATATACCATAGCTGGACCTGGGAGATCAACGGGAATTCAGGACCAAGCACTCTTTTACCGAATGCTGACCTCAGGTCCCGGCCAAGAATCTCGGAATAGGTATTGAGCATAGACCGGTCCTTGTGCCTTATTATTATTTTTATCATCCTGCAGAATGGCGGATAATTAAAAGTTTTTCTTTCCTCTGCCTGTATCCTGAACATATTCTTAAAATCATGATGAAGGACAAGTCTGATAATCCTGTTGCACGGATCGGAGGTCTGGATGATGACTTTACCTGGTTTTTGCCTTCGCCCGGCCCTGCCGCTCACTTGCTCCATCAGCTGGAAACTCCTTTCGTGAGCCCTGAAATCAGGGAAATTAAGCAGGTTGTCTGCATTCAATACTCCTACTACTGTAAGATTTTCAAAATCAAGACCTTTTGAGATCATCTGGGTACCTATCAGAATATCTGTCTGCCTCTCCTCAAAAGCTCTTATCAGTTTTTCAAAAGAGTTTTTCCCTTTTGTTGTATCCTGATCCATCCTGGCAACCCTAGCCGAAGGAAACACTATCTTAATTTCGTCCTCAACTTTTTCTGTCCCGAAGCCTCTTGTTACCAGCCCGGTAGAATGACAGTTGCCGCATTGTGAAGGGATTTCTGTTGAGTATCCGCAATAATGACAAACCATCCTGCTTATACCCTTATGATACGTAAGGTTGACCGCGCATTGGATGCATTTGGGTATCCAGCCGCACTCCGGACATTCGATATAAGGAGAAAAACCTCTCCTGTTCTGAAAAAGAATTATTTGTTCATTCTTCCCCAATGCTTCATCCATTGCTTCAAGCAGTTCTGGGGTGAAATGCGAGACCATAAGCTTTTTCCTGTAAGCCTCCCTGAAATTTGCAAGGATAATTTCAGGCAATTTTATCTGTCCGTATCTCTCATTCAGCTCGACAAGTCCGTATTTCCCCGAAACTGCATTATTGTAGCTTTCGATGGATGGAGATGCAGAACCGAGAATAGTTTTCGCCTTATGCATGCCGGCAAGAACGATTGCAGAATCGCGTGCATTATATCTTGGGGCAGGATCGTGCTGCTTATATGATCCGTCCTGTTCTTCGTCAACTATGATTAGCCCAAGGTTTCTGAATGGCAGGAATACTGCTGATCTCACTCCGATTATCAGACTGTATCTCTTGCCGATGCTCTCTTCAGAGACACGGTTCCATATTTCAACCTTTTCAGCATCGCTGAACCGTGAGTGATAAATACCTGTAACCTGACCAAAATGTCGTCGCAAACGCCTGATGATCTGGGCTGTCACAGCTATTTCGGGAAGAAGGTAAAGGACCTGTTTTTTCTGTCTGAGCTGCTCTTCGATAAGATGAATATAGATTTCTGTTTTGCCGCTCGAAGTGACTCCATGAAGTAAAACAACATCCCTTTCCTTAAAGAGGCCTGAAATTTCATTAAATGCCCTGACCTGGACTTTGCTGAGCTCTTTTAAAGGTTCGGAAGGAGATTCAATATCTTTAAGCCTTCCCGTTTCCAGAGAAAGCGGTGAAAATATTTTTTTCCTGATAAGTGCATCAATGATCCCCGGTGAGGATCCACTTTGCTTAAGGAGGATAGATTTTTTGACAGGATTGCTCTCCGATCCTTCCGCATATGCGCTTAAGACGAGATATTCAGCAAGCACCTTTGCCTGGGAGGGAGCCCTGGCTAGTTTATCCAGAATCGTATTTAACTCCTTTTCAGAAATGCCGGCGGCGAGCTTTATAAAGGTTTCTTCTTTTGGCCTGTATTTTTCCGCGACGGGAACCGATGTCACACCTTCAAGGCAAAGATCTGACGGCAACGCAGCTTTCATCACTTCTCCCACGCTACACATATAATATTCGGAAATCCAGAACCAGAATTTTAACTGAAATTCATTTGTCAGCGGACTGATGTCAAGAACACTTATAACTGATCTGAGTTTAACACCGACAGGTGATTCATCATGGATTCTGCACACGATTCCCGAATAGAGTTTCCTGTTTCCGAATTGCACCAATACTCTCATCCCGGGGACTATCCTTTCAGGCAGTTTCTCAGGTATGCTATAAGTGAAGATTCCCTTCACTGCAAAAGGCAGAATAATATCAGCAAAATGATTATTCATCATCCGTATTAGCTGGGTATAAGATAAGAAACTAGTTTGATTTCAGGAAACTTGACATAACTGTCAGGAGGTGGTCCTTCCTGATGGGTTTGATGAGGCAGGCATCGCATCCGGCTTCCAGAATTATGTCTTTATCGTCTTCAAAGATGAAAGCTGTCTGCGCAATTATTGGAATATCCTTCCGGATTTTCCTGATTTCTTTTGTTGCTTCAATGCCATTCATTTCAGGCATTTGCATGTCCAGAAGAACAACATCAATGTCAGGCGTGTTCTTTATCTTTTCAATTGCCTCGAGCCCTGAACGGGCTGTCAGGATTTCAATGCCGGTATCGAGCAGGACCCTGTTCAGGTAAAGCAGGATATCTTTGTTATCATCTACAAGCAGACATTTCCTGTTGTTCCAGTTTATAACAGAGGATTTATGTTCATTACTGATGATCTGCGCTCTGATTTTTGCACTACCTCCGGCTGGCCGGTACGGGATCGAAAAGCTGAATTCAGAACCTACTCCCTTCTCCGACTGCACAAAAATTTTACCCCCCATCCTTTCGATCACTTCTTTGGCAAGAGTCAGGCCAACACCAAGGCCTTCAAACGGACGGTGGTGTCCATCTATTTCCTGGCGGAATTCCTCAAATATATGATCGAGGTTTTCCTTGTTAATGCCAATCCCTGTATCTTTAACTCTGAAGACAAGGTTTTCTTCCTCTTTTGCATAAGAGAGCCTTATTGATCCTTCGAGCGTAAATTTCACTGCGTTATCCATCAGGTGGTTCAGAACCCTCTTCAGCCAGATCCTGTCGGTAAAGATCAGGTCACTGTTGTCTTCAAGCAGGTTCATGACATTGATGATAATAGACTTTTCATTTCGTTTAACAATTTTACGCGCCTCTTCCACAATCTCATTTATGATACTGTTAACAGATGCTTCCTCGTACGTTATTTCAATCTGTGAACTCTCGAGCCGCGAGAGGTCTATTATATCACCAATTATCTGGAGCAGCTTTTCGCTGTTGTGATTAATGTGTTCAATGTATTCTTCCTTTGCATCATTTGTGATATCGTTCGCCAGAAGAAGATTGGCAAAACCGACTACGCTGTTAAGGGGAGTTCTGATCTCATGTGAGATATTTGCCAGGAAGCTTGATTTAAGCCTGTTACTTGCTTCTGCTTCAATATTTGCCTTTACGAGGTCTTCATGAACCTTTTTCAGGGCAGTAATATCCCTTGATATAGTGAGAGCTCCGATGAGCTCTCCTTTTTCATTTTTCACAGTCACCGACCTGGTCGACAGATTCACAAAGTGGCCCGCCTTATGCCTCAGCCTGAGCTCAGCTTCGTAAAACCCTTTTGTATTAAGGGCATTTGTCCTGTTCTTTATATAATCGAGGTCTTCAGGATGTATCAGCTCATTTGGGCTCAGTGTATCATACTGTTCCTTATCAAGGCCGACCATCGAATAGAAAGCAGCATTTGCATATTTCAGCTTCCAGTCACGGTCATAAAAAGAGATACCGTCATCGGCCGATTGGACGAGCATCCTGTAGAACATTTCCGTGTGGGAGTATTCGCGCGTAATAGCTTCTTTCTGAAATGCGAGGTCTTTATTTGCTCTCTGCAATTCAGAATTCATGTCCTCAATCTTTTTATTTCTTCGCCTTAACTCCCGGTTGGCTTTCCTCAGCTTGGAAGAAAAAATTATTATCAGAATGCATATGATAACCAGTGCTCCGAGCATAGTGATAATAAAATTGATCAGGGACTTTGATATCAAAGCAGTAGAAGCTGTTGACTGTAAAATAATATCATTAAATCCACCGGCAGATAATTCCAGCGGTAAAAACAGAACAAGTAGTGCAAAAGAAATTAAATAGAAAACCCACCGGTTCCGCCTGGTTTCAATACGAAAACCATCCCCTGCCATGACACTATAATTTTGACTCAAGATTCTAATTAACTTTCAATCTGTGAATATCCAGCAAATATAACTATTAGCCTCTTACTTGTCTCCTCTAAATTCACAAATTATTGCACAAAAAATACTAAATTGCGAACAAATTTGACGAATAAATGGAAAAAGAAAATGGTCAATTTGCGGGAGGGAGAAAATACCGGAACGAAGATATAACAGTTTACTGGAAACCCAGCGCCTGCGTACATGCATCGTACTGCTACAGGGAGCTTATTGAGGTGTTTGATCCGGGAAGGAGACCATGGGTTGATATGAACGGAGCTCTGACAGACAGAATTATTGAGGTTGTGAATATGTGTCCGACTGAAGCTCTTACATGGAAATGGAATGATGAGGAGAAGAATAAGGATATAAGTCCTGATCAGACAAATCACATTATATTCAAGAGACCGGAACTTTTGGAATCTAAGGAACCGGATGATATGCAAAATCCGGTTTCTGTAAAAATAATGGTCGATGGCCCTATAGTTCTGAAAGGGAATTTCACCTTTGTTTACAGCGGGAATAAAAAAGAAATTAAGGATGGAATTATTTCATTATGCCGTTGCGGCGCCAGCACTCATATGCCATTCTGCGACGGATCGCACCGTAAAATAGGTTTTGAAGACAAATAGAGAATGGAAAGAAACGATGAAAATGAACCAACTTCTGTAGTTGAGATCATTGATGGAGGTCCTCTGAAAATTAAGGGACAGATCATATTAAAAGATCTGAAGAAAGATATCCAGGAGAATCGCAGGGAAGTGTACCTCTGCAGATGCGGGAATTCAGGCAATAAGCCCTATTGCGACAGTTCGCACAGAAAATAGTCTCCTTTGATGTCTTAGCCCGGTAAGAAATTTATCCGGCTTTAAGGACCTGGCTCACTTTTTCTGCTGCCTCACCCAGGGAGATTGCGGAAATAACAGACAATCCGGAACTGTCAATAATTTCCTTTGCTTCCAAAGCATTGGTTCCCTGTAACCTTACAATTACAGGAATATTGATTTTACCTATTGATTTGTAAGCTTCAACAACTCCGTTAGCCACCCTGTCGCATCTTACTATGCCTCCGAAAATATTGATGAGTATAGCTTTTACTGAAGGATCTTTAAGGATGATCCTGAAGCCTGCTTCAACCGTATTTGCATTTGCTCCTCCGCCAACATCAAGGAAATTTGCAGGCGATCCGCCCGAAAGCTTGATTATATCCATAGTTGCCATTGCAAGTCCTGCCCCGTTGACCATACATCCTACATTTCCTTCAAGCTTTACATAATTAAGATTGTATTTTCCTGCTTCAACCTCAACAGGATCCTCCTCGTTAAGATCTCTCATATTGGCAAGATCAGGATGCCTGAAGAGTGCATTATCATCGAGGACGATCTTGCAATCGACAGCCAGAACCCTTTCATCACTCGTTTTCAGTACAGGATTGATTTCAAGAAGCTGGGCGTCACAGCTGGTGAAAGTATCGTAAATCCCTTTCAGGAATTTCTTCATGCTTTTCAATGCATTCCCCTTGACACCCAGGTTGAAAGCTATATTACTTGCCTGGAATGAAAGAAGACCGGTCAGAGGTGAGATTTCCTCAGTGAAAATCTTTTCCGGTGATTTTTCGGCTACTTGTTCAATATCCATACCACCTTCAGGAGAATACATAATCACATATCTTCCAACCTTTCGGTTCAGTAGTATGCTGACATAATACTCTTCAGGTTCAGTTGGTCCCTTGTAATAAACATCCTGGGCTATCAAAACCCTGTTAACCTTCCTTCCCGATGGTCCGGTCTGTGGTGTCACGAGAGTCATCCCAAGCATTTGCCCTGCAATCTCCCCTGCCTCCTCCACCGATTTAGCCAGTTTAACGCCTCCGCCCTTTCCCCTTCCACCGGCATGGATCTGAGCTTTAACTACAAAATATTGAGTGCCAAATTTTTCCTGAAGCTGCTTTGCTATCATTATTGCCTGATCGGCGGTTTCTGCAACAAATCCCTCCTGGATGTCAACATCATATGCTCTGAGGAGTGATTTACCCTGGTATTCATGAATATTCATTCTTCTATTTTTTAAAAACCAACCTTCTATTAATAATGGTCGTCATTGATGGAAAATTAGAAAAATAAAAGGATATTTTGGCTATTTTCGTACAAAAAAGGATGCGGAAGCTTCTGAACAGGGAACTTGGAAGAAAGAATGTTGATCAGTACAGGAACTCGGTAAAATCACCATTTGTAATTGTACTCGACAATGTAAGAAGTCATTACAATGTAGGGTCGGTGTTCCGCACTGCTGATGCATTTCTGACAAAAAAAATTTGTCTTTGCGGAATAACTGCAAAGCCTCCCCACAGGGAAATTCAAAAAACAGCACTTGGCGCCACCGAATCGGTGGAATGGGGTTATTATGAGACCACAACAGATGCAATCAAGGCACTGAAGGCCGAAGGTTACATTATAGCAGGCATTGAACAGACTGAGGAATCTATCAATCTCAGGAATGTGGTTGTTGATAAAAGTCAAAAATATGCACTTGTATTCGGGCATGAGGTCAATGGCGTTGGTCAGGAGGTAATTGACCAGTGCGATATGTGCATTGAAATCCCCCAGTTCGGAACAAAGCATTCGTTCAACATTGCAGTCAGCACAGGGATTGTGTTGTGGGAGATGAACAGAAAGATCTCATTGTAGTTGTCATCACAGCGTTTGATGAGTTCGGCAAAACAAAAAAGGCTGCCCGTCGGGGCAACCTTTTTAATATTTAGTCTATTCAATTACTGAACTAGAGCTTTGAAAGCATCATCAGCAAAGAATTTTGCGAACTCGAGATCAGTTTTTGCATAAGCTTTCCAGTCGGCGTTGAAACCTATGGCTTCTTTCAGACCATTAAGCATATACGTTTTGTCGTCGAGCCGTGCGCCGACAATTGCTTTCAGATATGAAGGTTTGCCGCATTTGCACAGATCCTTCATGCTGTCGAGGGTTGCTTTGGCTTTGTTAACATCACCTTTAAGAACCAGGGCAAGAGCAAGATTGAAGCATGGTTCGGTACCAAAGTAGTTAACCGCTTTGTCATATTCACCTTTAGTTATTGCAATAACTCCAAGGCCCCATTTTGATTCGGTTGTAGCAGCAGACATCGAGTTAAAGATCTCTTCTGCTTTGGTGAGGTCTCCCTTAACCAGGTAAACAAAACCCGTATTGTTTTTAACAACATCGTTATTTTCTATTGCCCTGGCTTTATCTAAAGCGGCAAGTGCTTCATCAGGTTTTGCCTAACGAGAGGTAAGCACATCCGACATTGTTATGAGCACGGATCTCTTTTGGAAAACTTTCTGCAGCAGCCTGATAAAATGCAAGTTTCTCATTGGCATCAGTGGCAAGTGAACCTGCACGAAGCATTTCCTCAATGCCCAGAACCTTGGGATTTGATTTCATCTGTGCAAGGATCTGCTCATCTCTACGCCCAATGTTGTCAACATTGACCATCATCTTTGACCTTCTCAGTTTTGGCAGAATGTCAGTCTTAAGTACTTCAAATGCTGCCGACATATTCTTAATTTCCTTCTCGCGAACGTCAGGATCGGAATACATTGAAAGAACACGGAGGATGAGATCCTTGTCCTGGATATTTGAATTCTCAACTGCAGTTTTAAATCCTTCCCAGTCTTCGGGAGTGGTCATCTCATTAAAGAAACCTTCGGCTTTTGCAGCTTCGACTTTCTTAAACTCATTTTTGATGAATTTATCAGCAGTTACACCTCTCTTTTCGGAAAGTTTTCGTATTAATGGCCATTGTTCCGTCGGGTGAGGCGTATGAACTTACAACAGTACCTTTCAACTGACGATTAGGATCGGTGGTCACCTTTGCGATAAAATCCTTAAGCATCTTAACATCTTCTGCCTTTAATTCCGATGGGCGGATATTAGCTTGATTAATAGCATAATAGATATCGGCCATCTTTGATTCGGGGATTATCCTGACATAATTATCCTTCATATAGATTGGCATGGCATGTTTTTCAACAAGGGTGGATGTTGCAATAACGCCATCAGCAAGCTTTATGGGATCAAAATCAAGACTTTTGTTTTTAACGCTGGCCTTTGTTCTCAGAACAAGCTCAGACATTTTCATAGCATCCTTGTAGGGAATTGCACTGGTATAAGTGAAATCACCCCCTGTGTAGGTAATCACTTTATTATTTGCCGCTACTTTTTCGCCCTGAAGAACCTGTACTTTATCAAAGGCTGTCTCTCCGCCTGTATATGTCAGAAC
This sequence comes from uncultured Bacteroidales bacterium, assembly GCA_963831935.1. Taxonomy (GTDB): domain Bacteria; phylum Bacteroidota; class Bacteroidia; order Bacteroidales; family VadinHA17; genus LD21. Next base: position 277,086 of record CAWHSH010000004.1, on the reverse strand, counting down.
GGGAGTGACCTCGAGAGTAGCTTTCTTGTTGAAATACTTTTCCGGGAATGTGCCTTTGATGGTAACATTTACCATGCCGCCGTGTGCTTCAAGTACTTTTGGGGTAACTTCATACTTGATATCGCCGGCTTCTTTTTTCATCTTATTCAGACCGCTGCAACTTGCCAGAAAGAAAGCTGCAAGGATAAGGATAAAAAAGCTTCTGATTTTTTTCATAGTCTAATTTTTATTTGTGTTTGTGATCTTGGTTTATTGTTCAACTGTTAAACGAAATCTGACCTTCTGAATTATTTGCAAAATTATAAAAAATAGTAACAATATCAGAAAAAAAATTAAATTCTTCATAAAATCACCATATTCAGGCCGTTAGCATAATCAGCCGAGAAAATAGTACTGATAATTTTGTTATAGTGATCTGCATTGATAACAAAGTCTAAATTATTGATGTCAATGATAAGGTACCTGTTTTCGGGATTTTGTTTAAAGAAGGTAAAATAACTATCCTGTATTTTCTGAAGGTATTCTTCGGTGATAGTGAGTTCGTATTCACGGCCCCTGTTTTTTATATTTTCAAGAAGACGCCCGGTTCTGATATGCAGGTAAACATAGATATCAGGTTTAGGCAATGAACTGTAAATAATATAAAAGATCTGCCTGTAGAGATTGTACTCATCGCCCTTAAGTGTTGAGGAGGCGAAAACAAGTGATTTCATAAAATAGTAATCGGCAACCGTGAATGTTTTAAAGAGGTCGTGATATTTCAGTTCCTCATTAAGCTGCTTGTAACGGCTGGCCAGGAAGGAAAGCTCAAGGGGAAATGAATATTTTTCAGGGTCGCTGTAGAATTTGGGAAGAAATGGATTATCTGCAAATTGTTCAAGGATCAACCTGGCGTTGAACTGCTCTGCTATACGGGTCGCAAGTGTTGTCTTTCCGGCTCCGATATTGCCTTCAATTACCAGGTAATTGTACTTGAATTCCATCGGGAGATGATATTATTCCAAATTTAGGAATTGGATTGGAAACAGCAATATAAAATAACGACAAGGGCGTCGCACGCAACGCCCTTATGTGGTTATCTTTTCTGGTCATCATGCCTGCCTTGCTCTCCCTCCTGTCGTGGCGGCCTTGGAAGAAGAACTTTTCTCGAGAGTTTCAGCTTACCGGTCTTCGGATCAATATCAATGAGTTTTACTTCAACCTCGTCGCCTTCTTTCAACACCTCATCAACTGTCTTGATTTTTTTCCAGTCAATCTCTGAAATATGAAGTAAACCGTCCTTGTTTGGCAAAATTTCAACAAAAGCACCAAACTGGACAATAGTTTTGACTTTTCCCTTGTAAACCTGTCCCACTTCAGGAACAGTAACAATCTTCCTCACCCAGTCGAGTGCTGCAGTTATTGCTTCCTTGTTCTCACCGAAGATATTGACATCACCATGACCGTCAATCTCCTCAACTATTATTGTTGTACCTGTTTCGCGCTGTATTTCCTGTATTACTTTTCCGCCCGGACCGATCAAGTGCACCAATCATATCTTTCGGTATTGTCAGCATCTCGATCCTTGGAGCATGAGGTTTAAGCTCAGGACGAGGTTCCGCAATATGGTTTCAAGTAAAATATCAAGAATATGGAGCCTTCCTGCCTTTGCCTGTTCAAGTGCTTTTGTCAGCATTTCAAATGATAATCCCTCAACTTTAATGTCCATCTGTGTGGCAGTAATTCCATCACGTGTGCCGGTAACCTTAAAATCCATATCGCCAAGATGGTCTTCATCACCCAGTATATCGGATAAAATTGCATATTTGCCTGATTCATTATCGGTTATAAGTCCCATTGCAATACCTGAAACAGGTTTGCGTATCTTGATTCCGGCATCCATAAGGGCAAGTGTACCTGCACATACTGTTGCCATTGAAGACGAACCATTTGATTCCAGAATATCCGAAACAACCCTGATGGCATAAGGATTTTCCTCATCAGGTGGCATCATGTTTTTCAGTGCCCTGTGGGCAAGGTTACCATGTCCTATTTCCCTTCTGCTTATGCCTCTTGCGTGCCTTTGCTTCCCCTGTCGAAAAAGGAGGAAAATTATAATGAAGGGTAAATTTCTCTGTCCCCTGGTTCAGAACATCATCAATTATCTTTTCATCAAGCTTTGTGCCCAGAGTTACTGTCGTAAGCGACTGTGTTTCTCCTCTGGTGAACAATGCTGAACCATGAGTTGCCGGCAAGGGATCTATTTCGCAGGTAATCGGCCTGATCTGGTCAGGCTTTCCTGCCGTCGAGACGTACATTTTCATCAAGAACAAGCCGTCGTGCTGCTTCTTTATGCACCTCATGATAATATCTTTTTACAAGAGTTTCATCAACTTCATCTTCCTCAGTAAACTGTGAGAGAAATTCATTGATAACTGCCTCGAAAGCCTCTTCTCTTTTATGTTTGTCGGTGATAAGGGCTTTTGCTGTCTGGTAGCATTTCTGCATATGTCTCATCCCAGACTTTCTTTCTCAGATCCTCATCATTTACCTCATGACTGTATTCCCGTCTTCACCGTTGACCCGACTTCAGCTGCAAATTCAATCTGAGCCTTGCACTGGATTTTAATAGCTTCATGTGCAACTCTCAGAGCTTCAATCATATCAGCTTCCGAAACTTCCTTCATCTCACCCTCGACCATCAGGATGTTTTCATATGTTGCACCAACCATGAGATCAATGTCAGCATCCTTAAGCTGGGTTGCAGTCGGATTCACTAAAAAGGAATTGTTGACCCTTGCAACCCTGACTTCCGACATTGGTCCTTTAAAAGGTATATCCGAAAGTGAAAGAGCAGCTGATGCTGCAAGTCCTGCAAGTGCATCCGGGATTATGTCAATATCGGCTGAAATAAGATTTATTGTAACAAAAGTCTCAGCGTGAAAATCGTCCGGGAACAGAGGCCTCAATGCCCTGTCGACCAGTCTTGAAATAAGTATTTCATAATCTGAGGGACGTGATTCCCTTTTCAGGAAACCGCCTGGAATACGGCCTGATGATGCGTATTTTTCCTTGTACTCAACCGAAAGAGGCATAAAGTCAGTATCCTCTTTTGCTTCCTTTGCAGCAACAACAGTTGCCAGCAGCATCGTTTTCCCCATTTTCAGCAGTACTGAACCGTCGGCTTGTCTGGCTAATCTGCCTGTTTCCAGTGTAACTATTCTCCCGTCTCCGAGATCAATATTCTTCTCTTTAACATTAAACATTATATGATTATTTTTTAATTGGTGAAATTACATAAGATTAATAAGAAAAAAGGCAATTCTGAATTGCCTTATTCTCTATTTACGTAATTTCAAAGCTTTGACGATCTCGCGGTACCGCTCGATATCTTTGATTTTCAGATAGTCCAGAAGTCTCCTTCTTCTTCCGACAAGCTTGATAAGAGCTCTCTGGGTACTGAAGTCTTTTTTATTTTTTTTGAGATGTTCAGTAAGATGTGATATCCTGTATGAAAATAATGCGATCTGCCCTTCTGCTGTTCCGGTATCAATCTCCGATGTTCCAAACGATTTAAAAAGCTCTTGTTTCTTTTCTGCGGTCAAATACATGTCTTTAATTAATATGTTGTTAATCCATAAATAAATTGAGTCTCCAATTTTGGAACGCAAAAATAAGGCTTTTTTATGTAAATTATCAAACAATTGACTATTTTTTTATAAGGATAAACAAATATTTTTTTTTCATATGCTTCAATCAATCATTTTATTATCGATTTCGGCGTGATTTCTTATTTATTAAAAGACCAATTTAAACCTCTCTTTGTTTTGTAACGGCAGCTAAAGAAAATTATTGCCGGCTTTGTAATAAAGACGTAAAGTTACCCTGAAACGTTGCGTCCTTTTTTCCGATAATTCAACAAGTTATCAACAAATTAACAAAGTTATTAAGTTTGTTTTTTCATGGTTCGAGCATAAGTTCATTCTCATTGATAAGTGTTTTTCCTACACTTATTATCTTACAACCAATGCGGCATTCCAGACATCTTCTTTTTCTGCAATACTCTTCGGTAAGCTGGATAAGGGCCTGAGTCTGGAATGCGGAATCCGATTCAATACCTGCTGATTTCCAGTCGTCAATTACAGAATTTGTTTCGGGACGAATTTTTTCCAGGAAAGTAAGTGCTTTCTCGCACACTTCATTGTTGTCCCTGAACCGGCCATAAACAAATATCATAGGTATGACGGCATTGATAAGGAATATATCAGCAGCCTGGAAACCAGTTCTTTTTGAGGCTCTTTTGCTTTTCTTTCCAAAAACATAATGATCATCCCAGTAAGATGAAGCAGTAACTTCAAATATTTTTTTAAGCTGTTTAATATCATCACAATCCAGGGTTTTTGAAAATAATCCTCCCGCTGCCGACAGCAACGCAGACAGCTGGGAGATCCGGATTGTAGGGAAATTCACCGGCCTCAGCCTGCAGAATTTCCATATCCATCCGTGAACAGGCTGGAGGGAATATTTAGCTGAGAGAATTTTATACTCCCTGATAAGGTCTTTATAATAAGTATCTGAAACAGCCTCTTTGAACAACCCTTCATCAAGCATGCCTGCAGTTCCGAAAAGCAGTGCTTCGATCTGGAACCTGTTGTCGGCATGCTTGCGTATTATTCGGAAAGGCAATGCTGCAGCAAGCATTTCAAATGGTTCCGTATTGATCCTGAAGCCAAAATAACGGGAAAGGATCCTGTAAAATGTCTCATCCCAGTCATTACCTGTCTCTGAAAATATTTTGAGTATTGCATCTGATTTTACCTGCAATCTCTCAATCAACAGGGAATGAAGCCAGTGCCTGATATAGAAGCCATCGAGCCTTTGGATCTCATTCTGACAGGCAATTATATATGGATTATTTACCAGGTTTGAATATTTTTCATACAGAACAGGGTTGTATCTAATTTCAACAGTAAGCAATTCCTCACCCTTCGAATTGAAAACCTTCCTGTCATTTACAGCAACAACATGTAAAATGACATTATCAAAGGCATGATCCCTGTTGTGTCCATGATTGTTAAAGTGGGAGGCCCTGTTATGTATTTCCACATTCCCGGCCCATTCAGTATCTGCTATAATTATTCTTGAATTGAAGAAATCAGGTCCTGAATTACTGTTATACTCCCCGGGATGGATTACAGTTATCTTGTTTCCATCGCTATCAAACAGATTATCAGCATCATAAAGACTATATTTCCAAAGATAATGGAGAAATTCCTCTTTCATTTCAGCACAGGTTTAAAATATCAGCGAGAATATAAATATACAAAAAAGGTGCTCATATAAGGCATCTTTTGTATTTTTTAAGTAAGTATTTTTTAGATTCTTCTTCTCTGTTAATTAGACCCCCCAACCCCCCTGAAGGGGGGCTAATTTGCGGTGGTTTATTAACCCCCTTTAGGGGTAGGGGGGTGATTACGCAGTTTCACAGAGTCGAAATATGAATTTGAGTTATTTGATCAGATAAGGTTACGTTCGCTAAGGTACTGCTCCATTTCAGCCTGAATTTCCCCGGCTTTTTCTCCTGCAATCCTGTCGAATTTTTCGGTATTGTCTGCGAAAATTATTCCTCTTGAAGAATTGACTAAAAGACCGCATTTATCAGTAAATCCGTATTTTGCAACCTCCTTCAGGCTTCCGCCCTGTGCTCCTATACCCGGAACTAGAAGAAAATGCCCGGGTACAATCTTTCTGACCTCTGCCAGCATTTCGGCACGGGTAGCACCGATAACATACATCAGGTTGTCCGGCGTACCCCATTTCTGCGATACTGTCAACACTCTTTCAAAAAGCCTTACACCGTCCTGGCTGTGATACTGGAAATCATCAGCACCCTTATTTGAAGTCAGCGCAAGCAGGATCACCCATTTGTCCTTATGTGAAAGGAAAGGAGTGACGGAATCTTCACCCATATATGGAGCAACTGTGACTGCATCGAATGACATGTTTTCAAAAAAGGTTTTTGCATACATTTTTGAAGTATTTCCGATATCTCCTCTTTTTGCATCGGCGATAATAAATATTTCGGGGTACTTTCCCCTGATGTATTCAAGCGTAAGCTTAAGTGAATTCCATCCCCGGTTGCCGTAACATTCGTAGAACGCTATATTGGGCTTGTAAGCTACTGCATATCTGTTTGTTGCATCAACTATCCGTTTGTTGAATTCAAAAACAGGATCTTCGGAATCAAGCAGGAAAGCGGGGATCTTTTCAATTTCGGTATCGAGTCCGATGCAAAGGAATGACCTCTTTGCTACTATATTCCGGAATAACTGTTCGTGATTCATTTAGTTATCGTTCAACATTGTTTTCCTTCAGTCGTTCTGCATTTTCCGCCATCTGCAGCTTATCAATTATCTCCTGGATATTTCCGTCGAGCACTGCCGGAAGGTTATAAATGGTATAATTGATCCTGTGATCAGTCAACCTCCCCTGCGGATAGTTATAAGTACGGATCTTTGCTGATCTGTCGCCTGTTGAGACCATTGTCTTCCTTTTATGCGAAACTTCATCCAGGTACTTCTGGTACTCGAGATTATAGAGTCTCGTTCTTAATTCGACCAATGCTTTATCATAGTTTTTAAGCTGTGATTTTTCATCCTGGCAGGTTACTACAATGCCTGTCGGAATATGAGTAAGACGAATGGCTGAATAAGTTGTGTTAACCGATTGTCCTCCCGGACCGGAAGAGCAATAAGTGTCCTTACGGATATCCTCGTTCCTTATCTCAACGTCAAATTCATCAGCTTCAGGAAGCACAACAACCGTTGCCGCAGAAGTATGGATCCTTCCCTGTGTTTCGGTCTGGGGGACTCTTTGCACACGATGAACGCCTGATTCGTATTTCATTATCCCATACACTCCTTCGCCCGATACGCTCATAACGATCTCTTTATAGCCTCCGGCGGTTCCGGGCGAATAACTGTTTACTTCGGCTTTCCACCCTTTCTGTTCAAAAAACTTGGTGTACATCCTGAACAGATCTCCGGCAAAAATACTTGCCTCATCACCTCCGGTACCAGCTCTTATTTCCATAACAGCATTTTTCTCATCTTCCGGATCAGCAGGGATAAGAAGAAGCTTGATCTCCTCCTCCATTTCAGGAATGTTTGAGATAAGCTGTTCAAGCTCAGCTTTCGCCATCTCTCTCATCTCCTCATCTTTCTCTGTTGATAATAATTCCTTTGTACTGGATATATTCGACAAAGCGAGCTTGTATTTCTCGTAAGCCTCAATTATGGGCTGAAGATCCTTGTACTCCTTATTTAGCTTAATATATCTGTCCATATCCGACAGGATATCCTGCTGAGTGAGAAGGTCACCAACTTCAAGAAATCTGGCTTTTACACCCTCAAGCTTCTCAAGTATCATGTTATTTGCCATCTGGATTAAATTTTCCGGGTGCAAAGGTAATAAAAAAGGCTTTATGGCGCAACGGCACAAGGGCCAAAGGCAATGTATAATGTATAATGTTTTACAGGCGCTGTATTCAACAATTGAAGTTTTTCTCCGTGGATCTCCGTGGATGCTCTGAGGACCTCTGTGAAACCTTTAACAGGTCAGTATTCAAACTTCCCATTTTCAGTAACTATTGTAAGTCTTTTTTTGTCAGATGCTTCACAATGACCTATAACCTTTGCCTCCAGACTGAATCCGGATGCAATATTCAGGATCTCATCCGCATATCTTTCCTCTGTATAAATCTCAAACCTGTGACCCATGTTGAATACCTGGTACATTTCTTTCCAGCCGGTGCCTGACTGTTCATGGATAATCCGGAAAAGAGGCGGGAGAGGAAATAGATTATCTTTTATAATCAGAAGATCATCCGTAAAGTGCAATATTTTTGTCTGACCTCCGCCCGAACAGTGTATCATCCCGTGAATCCCGGTACGAACGGATTCAACGATCTTTTTTACAACAGGAGCATAGGTGCGGGTTGGCGAGAGAACAAGCTTACCGGCATCAATTGTGAGATCATTGATAACAACAGGGTCGGTCAGCTTCAATTTGCCAGAATAGAAGAGGTCATACGGAAGCGAGGAGTCAAAACTCTCGGGATACTTTAAAGCAAGATATGGTCCGAAAACATCATGGCGTGCAGAAGTAAGACCATTGCTGCCTATGCCGCTGTTATACTCCTTCTCATAGATTGTTTGCCCATACGATGACAGTCCGATAATAATATCACCTGCCTTTATATTATGGTTGGAAATCACATCAGATCTTTTCATACGGGCGACGACAGTCGAATCCACAACAATAGTCCTGACAAGGTCACCCAGATCGGCAGTCTCCCCTCCTGTAGACCAGATCCCCATCCCAAGACCACGCAACTCTTCCAGAACTTCTTCAGTACCATTAATTATTGCTGAGATGATTTCGCCCGGGATAAGGTTCTTATTCCTTCCGATTGTCGACGACAGTAAAATATTGTCAAATACTCCGGTACACAGGAGGTCGTCGGTATTCATTACCACTGAGTCCTGAGCTATTCCTTTCCATACCGACATGTCACCAGTCTCTCTCCAGTAAATGTAAGCCAGGGATGACTTTGAACCTGCTCCATCGGCATGCATAATATTGCAATACTCTTCATCACCTCCCAGCAGATCTGGCACAATTTTGCAGAATGCTTTGGGATAGAGCCCTTTATCGATGTTTTTTATTGCTTCGTGTACGTCTTCCTTCGATGAGGAAACGCCTCTTTTGCTGTATTTCGATTCAGTAGACATGAAAGGTTGGAAATTGTCACAAATATACAAAAGTTAATCCTCGGTGGATCTCTGTGAAACCTCTGTGGACCTCTGTGTAATTTACCCCCCCACCCCCCTGAAGGGGGGCAAAATTTTATTTCCGAATTACCCCCCTTTAGGGGGGCAGGGGGGTGATTATTCAGAGATAGACAGAGTGTTACTTGTTATAAACCCACTGTACAGCTTGTTTAAGCAGCTTCCGGAAATTTGGATTTTCGAATGTCGGTACATCATGCCCGCTCTGGAGTACCACTATCCTGGCTTTACCATATTTCTTTGACCAACCTATAAGTGGATTACTGCTGGGTTCGTCGGTAGTAAGCAAGGGGGTGACGCCTTCTTCCACATAAAAGCCTTTGTATGTTTCGTCGAAAACCATAAAGTCCCTTACTCCTTTTGTAACAGGATTTCCGGCATCGGAAACCTTTACATTGAACCTCAGATCGTGTATGTATGAACAAGCAGGATAATCTTTTCCTTTAAAGGAAGTGGGTTTGTGAAAATATTTACCACCAATTATATTCCAGTATTCGGGCCAGTTATCGAAAGCGCATATGCTATGATGAAGAGCAACAACAGGTTTTCCTTCACTGATACATTCCGCAAATATTTTTGCCTGGTCATCATTAATATCCTGCCACATATGGTAAAAAACAAGAACATCAAATTTATCCCGGTTCTCAGGTTGAAACATTTTGAAAGCTGCAGGGAATTCCACAACCTCATATGAGATTTCAGGTGCCATGCTTTCAAACACCTGGTTGAATTGTTCTTTTTTATAATCATGGCCACCTGTGACGACAAGAACACGGATAGGTTTGGTGGGCTCAGAACCAAAAAGAACTGTTATAGTATGAAAAACTAAGAATAATGAGGATAAGAGGCTTTTCATAGCAGGGAACAAAATATTTATCGTTTTGCTAATTTAGTAAAAATTAATCCATTTCTTTATTTACAAGTACTCACCCCAAACCCCTCTCTGCTGCGCAAAGAGGGGCTAATTCTCTGTACACAAATAATTTCCCCCTCTTTACGCAAGTAGAGAGGGGGAACATAAGGGGGTGAGTACATGGTTATTTTTTTGGAGCCTCATAATCTGTTCTGAGCACTCTGAACTCTGTTCTCCTGTTTATCTGATGTGCTATTTCTTTCTGTTCCTCGGTTGCAAGTGAATTAATATATTGTTCTGTAAGTGCTGTACCTTGTTTCAGGAACGGATTCTGAGCAGCAATAGCCGCATCGACAACCTTTGGACTTGATTCTCCGTAACCCTTTGGTGAAAGCCTTACAGGATCAATTCCCTTCTCAATAAGGTATTGCACAACTGACTGGGCTCTTTTCTGGGAAAGATCAAGGTTATATTCTTCAGTATCACGTGAATCGGTATGAGACATAAGTTCAATCGTCACATTCGGATTATCGGTAAGGGTTTCAACAAGCTTATCGAGGGAAACCATTGATTCCGGCCTGAGATCCCATTTGCCAAAATCATAGAAGATATTAGGCAGTTCGATCGGCTTGTCAATTGCAGTCAGCATGATTGTAACCATGTAATCACGGCTTTTATCCTGTCCTTTGGTGGTTTCTCTTTCCTTACCGTTGAGATAACCCCTTTTGGAAGCCAGAAATATATAATCAACATCCTGTTTCAGGGCAAATTTGAAGTCACCGCTGGCCCCGGTTTCTGCCTGAAGGTTTGAACCGTCACTGGCAATCAACTGAACAACAGATGCTGTTATAGGGGCTCCTGTCTTTTCATCCTTAACTAGTCCGGTAACGTTGAATCTAAGCGGAGGAAGCTCAAATGAATAAAGGTCATCATTCCCTCTCCCTTTTCGTGTGGAGCTGAATATTCCACGCTCATTTCCGTCTTCAAATGCAATCCCGAAATCATCGGCAAAGCTGTTGATTGGATATTTCATATTTGTGACGATCCATGAACCATCGGGCTGAGCCTTTGCCTTAAATATATCAAGGCCGCCCATGCCGATATGACCGTCAGATGCAAAATAAAGTGTACCATCCCCCCTGATATAAGGAAAAACCTCCTCCCCGCTTGTATTTATATCCGGACCAAGATTGCGTGGCTTTGACCATGGATCATTCTCACCCGATCTTGTGACTTCATAAATATCCTTTGAGCCATATCCACCAGCCATGTCTGAAACAAAATACAAAGTAAGACCATCTGCTGACAAAGCAGGATGAGCAGCAACCAGGGAGTCAGGAAGGATTCCAATGTCTTTCGGGTCGCTCCACTTATCACCAGTCCTTTTGGAACTCATTATCACACAGCCTTTCTTCTCACGTTTTCCTGCTTCGCATCTGGTAAAATATATCTCTTTATAGTCGGCAGAAAAGCACGGCGTTCCATCTTCAGAATCACTGTCCAGGTTTTCCACAGGAACCGGAGTACTCCATTTTCCTTTTTTATCAAGGCGGCTCTCAAAAATATCAGTGAAACTTTGGCCGGTTGCTCCATGTGTCTTGCTGCCCGCGGCATCATCTCGTGCGGATGTAAAATAAATAACGCCAAAATCGTCCCGTCCATAGGCAGGGCTGAAATCGGATTCCTTTGAGTTAAGATCCTTAAGTTCATCAACTTTATAAGCTTCCGGATTCCTCTGCCAGTCGAGCGCCAGTTCACATGCACGTATCTCCTGGTCGGCCCTCGAATCAGCAGGAGCAACCTGTTTGAATTTTTTAAATTCTTCGATTGCCTGCTGATATTTACCGTCTTTCTTCAGGGATTCTGCAAGCCAGTATTGTGCTTCAGGCTTCGAAAAAGCGGATTTTACCGCAAGCCGGTACCAGGTCTCAGCATTTTTTGGATCATTTGTCAGACGATAGCATTCCGCAACCATAAATCCAAGCTCCGTTCTTGTTGCCTTGTCCGCTTTTTTCGATTTTGAATATGCATCCTTAAACTTATCGATTGCATCATAATATTCTCCCGCTTTGAATGAAGCGAAGGCTCTTTCTGACTTCCGTTTCTGAGCAGGCAAATCCTGCAACCCTGCAATAATCAACAATATGATGAGAAAGATGAGTCGTTTCATAATATCCCTTTCAATTTGACCGTAAAAGTAATTAATTTAAGCAGAAAGTTATAATATCAAATGAGGTACCAATATTATTATTACGAAAAAGGGGCCTCAAAAATGATGCCCCTTTTCTGTTTAAACGCTATTAAATTGCAATACGTTGTTTATCTGGTGAAAAGCAGTTCCCTGTATTTTGGCAACGGCCATATTTCATCGTCAACAATCAATTCCAGCTTATCAATATGTTGCCGGATATTCTCCAGGTAGGGCTTTACATGCTTTTCATAAGCGATTGCTTTATTACAGGCATCCTCGATAACATTGGCTTTTTTTCTTTCCTCTACCATATCATTGACCAGTTTTTTGATCAATGAAACATGATCAGAAATAGTTAAAATCACCTCTTTCCTGGCTCCTGCAAGCTTTTCAAATTCTTTTTCATTAAATATCTCTTTTATACCTCTCACATTATCAAGCAACGAAGACATATATTTTATTCCCGTTGGTACAATATGGTTTATCGCAAGATCGGCAAGAACCCTGGATTCAATCTGAACTTTCTTGGTAAATTTTTCATATTCAACTTCCACACGGCTTTCAAGTTCTTTATCTGTGAAAATATGCGATCCGATCAATACATCTCTGGATTTCGGAGTTAAATAACAACTTATTGATTCAGGAACACTCTCAATATTTGTCAATCCTCTTTTTTGAGCTTCCATCTGCCATTCTTTGCTGTAATTGTCGCCTTCAAACAGAACATCTTCCGATTCGATGATAGTTTTTTTCAGAACCTGAAATATTGCTTCATCCTTGTTCTTGCCCTTCCTGATAATGGAATCAACTTCTTTCTTGAATTTTACCAGCTGTCGGGCCACTGCGGCGTTGAGGGTGATCATAGCAGCACTGCAGTTAGCTGATGATCCCACAGCCCTGAATTCAAACTTGTTCCCCGTAAAGGCAAATGGAGATGTTCGGTTCCGGTCGGTATTGTCAAGAAAGATCTCAGGTATTTTGCCAATTCCAAGCTTAAGTTCAGTCTTCTGAGCAGGAGTCATTTTCTTATCTGTCACTTTTCGTGTAATTTCATTCAAAGTATTAATCAGATATGTCCCGAGGAATACCGATATTATTGCAGGCGGTGCTTCATGTCCACCCAGCCTCCATGAATTGGATTCATTCATTACTGAAGCTCTTATAAGCTCATTGCTGTCATGAACGGCTTTAATTACATTTACCAGGAAAGTAAGAAATTGCAGATTTGTTTTTGGATTTTTTCCCGGGGATAAAAGATTAACGCCAGTATTTGTTGCCATTGACCAGTTATTGTGTTTTCCTGAACCGTTAATTCCGGCAAAAGGTTTTTCATGAAATAGAACCCGGAATTTATGTCTTCTTGAGACACGTTTCATTATATCCATCAGAAGCTGATTATGATCGACTGCCAGGTTAACCTCCTCGAACATCGGAGCACTTTCAAACTGGTTCGGAGCTACCTCATTGTGACGGGTTTTAACAGGAATTCCAAGTTTATGTGCCTCACATTCAAAATCCTCGATAAAACACATCACTCTCTCGGGAATTGCTCCGAAATAATGATCGGACAATTGCTGGTCTTTTGCAGATTGATGTCCCATAAGAGTTCTTTCGGCAAGAACTAAATCAGGCCGTGCATAATATAGTGCCTCATCGATAAGGAAATATTCCTGTTCACAGCCCAGGGTCGCGATCACCTTTTTGACATCCTTGTCGAAGTACTGGCAAATGTCAGTTGCTGCCCTGTCAAGTTCCGACAATGCTTTGAGAAGAGGTGCCTTGTAATCAAGGGCTTCACCGGTCCATGAAACGAAAATGGTAGGAATACAAAGTGTCGAACCGACTATGAATACTGGTGATGATACATCCCATGCAGTATATCCCCTCGCTTCAAAAGTATTTCTGATTCCGCCGCTCGGGAAGCTTGATGCATCTGGTTCAGACTGGACAAGGACTTCACCAGAAAAATTTTCAACCAGGTGTCCGTTGTCGCCAATCTCAATGAAACCGTCATGTTTCTCAGCAGTTCCGTCGGTCAGGGGATGAAACCAGTGCGTAAAATGTGTGGCGCCTCTTTCAAGTGCCCAAGCTTTCAATCCTATTGCCACCTGGTTAGCTTCAGCTCTGGTTAACGATTTCCCTTCTTCAATAGCTTTCTTGACAACCTTGAATGCTTCCTTTGAAAGATAATGCTCCATTTTATGAAGGTCAAAAACATTCATTCTGAAATACTGAGAAATATTACCGGGGGGTGGTACAGTGTGAACAGGTTCCCTGTTGAAAACCTCCCTCAATGCGCTAAATCTTAATTCTGCCATGTTCAATAATTTTATATTGATTTTCTGCAAAAATATGGTTTTAATCTAATCCACCCTTCTTTAAACACATATATTTTGATAAAAAGGTGCATTTTTTTTGATATACCCCCTTATTTAATGAATAAATATGATCCTTTTCATAGTTTTTCAGACAATACCCCCTGCTTTGGAAGAGATGAACTGTTACAATTTACGGTCATCTATGCTTAATAATACATACAAGGATTTCCTTCTGATTTATTTTACAGAATTTTGTTATATTTGTCGCCTGAATTTAAAAAGGTTACATTTTCATAACTATTTAAGCCGGTATTACATGTCAGCAATTCAATTTTTACGGGAAAAAGCAGGAATATTTGTTGCAGGACTCATTGGTCTTTCTTTATTCATATTTGTTGTGAGTGATTTCTTTGGAAACGGCAGGAGTCAAAGGAAGCAAGCCAGGAAATATTATGAAATCGGGAAAATTGGTGATGAAATAATCTCCTATCAGGACTTTGAGCAGAAGGTGCAGAACCTGCTCGAGATCTACAAATTATCAGGAAACTCAAGCATTGATGAATCTACTACAGAATCGATAAGGGAACAAACCTGGCAGCAAATGATCAGGGAAAAGATTCTCGACAAGCAATATAAAAAGCTCGGTATCGGTGTTAGTAATGAAGAAGTTGATGAACTTGTCCTGGGTAACAACCCCCACCCGATTGTACTACAATTATTTACTGATCAGAAAACAAATTCTTTCAATAAAGCATTCCTTGTGAATTTCCTTAAACAAACCGAGGTTGACGAAACAGCTAAAAAGTACTGGTTATTCTTTGAAAATGAAATTGTTAACGACAGGATGAGCACTAAATATAACTCATTGGTTTCAAAAGGCCTGTTTGTTACTTCCAAACAGGCAGAATTTGAAAAGAACCTGTCCGCTTCAACTGTTGATTTCAGCTATGTCATGAAAAACTATTCATCTGTGCCGGACTCACTGGTTAAGCTAAATTCATCGGAAATAGAAACTTATTATGAAAAGCACAAGGAAAGCTTCAGGAGAAATGCTTTGCGGGATGTTGAATATGTCACCTTTGATGTTACTCCCTCAGAAGAAGATATCCGCCAGGCTGAAGAGTGGATTAATAAAACAAAAACTGAATTCAGCGAGGCGCCCGATCCGGTCCAGTTTATCAATCTAACTGCCGATACGCGTTATGTTGGATTTTTTGTTCCGATAAGTGAGGTTCCTGATTCATTGGTAAACTTCGTAAAAAAAGAAGATCTGAAAACCGTTTATGGACCATATACGGAAGGTGGCTCCCTTAAGCTGGCAAAATTGCTGGCAGTCGCTGACAGACCAGATTCGGTTCATGCTCGCCACATTCTTTTGTCGGTAGGGCAGACAAGATCTCTGGAAAAAGCTAAAGCTCAGGCTGACAGCCTTATACGACTAATTAAATCGGGCACCTCTTTTGCAGCGATGGCAATGACTAATTCTGACGACCAGGGTTCGGCTCAATTGGGTGGCGATCTGGGATGGTTTCCCGAAGGAAGAATGGTCGTTCCCTTTAATAATGCATGTTTTTCAGGCAAGAAAGGCGATATTGTTACTGTTGAAACTTCATTCGGAGTACATATAATTGAAATTCTTGCCCAATCGAAAAATATCCGTAAATACAATATCGGAATTATCGACCGGAAGATCATTCCTGGCTCAGCAACCAACCAGAGGATTTACAGTGAAGCAAGTCAGTTTGCCGGAACTTACAACACCTATGATAAGTTCAACCAGGGGATAACTGAAAAGGGGCTTACAAAGCGTGTAGCTACTGATGTCACCCCGCAGCAAAAAACCCTGCCTGGACTTGATAATCCCAGGAGCCTGATAATTTCATTGTTCCAGACCAAGCTCGGAAATATTGTACTGGACAACAGTCAGCAGGCTGTTTTTGAGATTGGAGATAAGTTTGTTGTAGCTTACTGCACCAAGGCTCAGGAGGAAGGAATTGCACCGGTGAAAGATGTAGAAAATGATATAAGGTTCATCCTGGCAAAAGATAAGAAGGCAGAAATAATTTCTGCTGAATTTGTAAAAAACGACCAGCCCGGAAAAAATCTTGATGATATTGCAAATACAATGGGACTTACGGTACAGGAGGCTACGCAGATCAATTTCCGATCATATTCCGTTCCGGGTGCCGGAGTTGAACCTGCACTTATTGCGGCAGCTTCAGCTTCCAAACAGGGAATCCTGGCTGGTCCGGTAAAAGGCGATAACGGAGTATTTATGCTGACAGTCAATAATTCCTCTCCCAATAGTGAAGAGGACATTAAAATGCTGAAAGACAGACTACTGGCCACATACCAGATGAGGGGAAGTTACGAAGCGTACGAAGCTCTTCGTAAAAATGCCAATATTGTTGACAAAAGATACAAATTTTATTAGCAGAGTTATTATATAGGATTCTGACTGTCACTCTTATTTTAAAACCTGAATCTTTCAGTAATTATTGAATCATCTGTGAATTCCTTCGACAAATTCTTATAATAATCGGGGGGAGCATCATAAAGATCCAGTATCAGCAGCCCGTCGAGGCAGTCATTGAATTTGGGATCAACATTAAAGCCTATAATCTTTCCATTGATCTCAAGATATTTCCTTAAAAGAACAGGAAGCCTGTAACCGGGTTCTATATCCATAATGATCCTTTCAATCTTATTGATATCACGTTCGGCAACATCAATAAAGACCTTCCGGTCAATAATGTTATCCTGTTTCACAACGAATTCTTTCCTTGGCACGATATATTTTGCCTTGTCTGTATCAAAAAAATAAGTCCTTATAAACTCGACAATAAGGCTTTTTGAGAATCTTGAAAATTCGTTGCTTATGCTGACCGGACCAATGAGGTATCTGTAATCCGGGTTGCGCAGAAGGAAAAGCATAATACCTTTCCACAGCAGGAACAGGGGCATTGCTTTTTTCTGATAATCCTTTACGATGAATGATCTACCCAGTTCAAGTGATTCCTTCAATACCGGCAAAAACCCTTTTTTGATCCTGAAGAGTGAGGTTATATAGAATCCTCTCAGGCCATAAATGGCCGCTATATCTTTCCCTTTTCCGATACGGTAGGAACCGACTATCCTGCTGGCGTCAGTATCCCAGATAAACAAATGATTATAGTAAAGGTCGTATTCATCAATATCGGCACTTTTGTTGGTTCCTTCACCGATCTCCCTGAATGTCAACTCTCTTAGTCTCCCGATTTCCTTAATAATTTCAGGAATGACCCAGGTAGGGGCACAAACGATGGAATAATTCTTAATAGTAAACAATTCATATTCGCACCTTATTTTGTTGAATTCTTCAGTCAGCAGCTTTTCCGGGACCGGATTATTTACTGGTTGGGGAAACGGTTTAATCCTGATTGTTTTCAATGCGAAAAAATTCAATGGTTCAAGTGCTGAACCCAGCGAATAGGTTCTGGCCCGAAGGTAACGTCCATATTGGGCAATATCTTTAAAGTCCGATTGTTCCCTGACGGATATCGGCGATCCTATCCTGATCCTCACAGTTCTGTTTTTCTTATTCCGTATCTCTGAAGGAAGTGCAGTATCTTTCAGCAGAGGATTGATCTTCCGCACGATATGCAATAGCCGGGAGTTTGTACCGTGGAAATAGACAGGTACAACAGGAACTTTTGCATTCTTAATGAATTTAATTGCCGGGACCTGCCATTCGTTATCCAGGATGATGTTCGATACTTCATATTGTGCTGACCCTTCACCAGTCGGGAAAATTCCCAGGCAGCAATTGTTTTTAAGATGGTTAATACCTTCCTTGATCCCGCTGAATGAGGATTTAATATTTTTATCTGATTCAAAAGTATTGACTGGCAATATTATATCATGGAGAGCTTTAATATCCTGCAGGAGGTGGCTTGCCATCAGTTTGAAATCTTTCCTCTTCCTGTAAATAAGCTTGAAAAGCAGCATTGAATCGATACCCCTGTATGGGTGGTTTGAAACTGTAATGAAAGCTCCTTCGGATGGAATATTTTTAAGATCTTCCTCGGGGATATCGTATTTCAGTTCCAATTCGTCGAGCAGGGAGTTTATAAGCAGTATGGGATCTTTGTCATGAAGTTCAGAATAGACTCTGTTCAGTCTTTTGTATTTGATAATATGCAGCAATGTTTCAGCAATGATTGTTCCCTCTGGTATATGGAGTTTCGCAGTTTTTCCCAGTTCATTGTCAGAAAGTATATTCATTGCATGAAGTGTGATTCATCAAATATAGTCTTTTTCAAAACAATAAACTGTTACACAGAGTAAATCCGGAGGAGACACGGTAATCACCGAGGAAAACCAACCTTGGATTATATACCTCTGTGAACCTCCGTGTTTTCCCTGTGGAACTCAGTGAAAGTTTTTTCATTTTTGAGTGATAGATTTTAAAGCAAAAAGCCCCTCAGTTTCCTGAAGGGCTTTGTTATAAAGTCGGCGACTACCTACTCTCCCACTGACGCAGTACCATCGGCGCTGACGGGCTTAACTTCTCTGTTCGGAATGGGAAGAGGTGGAACCCCGCCGCTATAGTCACCTTAAGATCTTCTGAAGTCTGAAGTCCGAAGTCTGAAGTCTGAAGAATCTATTCTCCTGACTTCTGTCTTCTGTCTTCGGTCTTCTGACTTCCGTCTTTCAAAATATTGTTTGACATACCGGCAAGCAAGTTAATAAGACCCTACCCGGAAAGTTCTCGGGTAATTAGTACTGCTCGGCTTTGACATTACTGCCTTTACACCTACAGCCTATCAACGTCGTAGTCTTCAACGACCCTTAAGGGAGATCTCATCTTGAGACGAGCTTCGTACTTAGATGCTTTCAGTGCTTATCTCTTCCAAACATAGCTACCCTGCGATGCAGCTGGCGCCACAACAGGTACACTAGAGGTCTGTCCAACACGGTCCTCTCGTACTAGTGTCAGGTTCTCTCAAATCTCCTACGCCCACAACAGATAGGGACCGAACTGTCTCACGACGTTCTGAACCCAGCTCGCGTGCCACTTTAATCGGCGAACAGCCGAACCCTTGGGACCTTCTCCAGCCCCAGGATGTGACGAGCCGACATCGAGGTGCCAAACCGCCGCGTCGATATGAGCTCTTGGCGGCGATCAGCCTGTTATCCCCGGAGTACCTTTTATCCTTTGAGCGATGGCCCTTCCATACGGAACCACCGGATCACTATGCTCTACTTTCGTACCTGATC
This sequence comes from uncultured Bacteroidales bacterium, assembly GCA_963831935.1. Classification (GTDB taxonomy): domain Bacteria; phylum Bacteroidota; class Bacteroidia; order Bacteroidales; family VadinHA17; genus LD21. Next base: position 257,637 of record CAWHSH010000004.1, on the reverse strand, counting down.
GACTTGTATGTCTCACAGTCAAGCGCCCTTATGCCATTGCACTCTGCGCACGGTTACCAATCGTGCTGAGGGCACCTTGAGAAGCCTCCGTTACTCTTTTGGAGGCGACCACCCCAGTCAAACTACCCACCAAACAATGTCTCCTGACGTTTATTGTCAGGATTAGGTTCCAGGCAAATAAAGGGTCGTATTTCAAGGTTGACTCCACGACTCCTGGCGAAACCGCTTCATAGTCTCCGACCTATCCTACACATTACTTACCCAAAATCAATGTTAAGCTATAGTAAAGGTTCACGGGGTCTTTCCGTCCCGTTGCGGGTATCCGGCATCTTCACCGGAACTACAATTTCACCGAGCTCGTGGCTGAGACAGTGCCCAGATCGTTACACCATTCGTGCAGGTCGGAACTTACCCGACAAGGAATTTCGCTACCTTAGGACCGTTATAGTTACGGCCGCCGTTTACTGGGGCTTCAATTCAGAGCTTCTCCCGATTACTCAGGATAACCCCCCCTCTTAACCTTCCAGCACCGGGCAGGTGTCAGGCCTTATACTTCATCTTTCGATTTCGCAAAGCCATGTGTTTTTGCTAAACAGTCGCCTGGGCCATTTATCTGCGTCCTATCATCACTGACAGGAGACCTTTTTCCCAAAGTTACAGGTCTAATTTGCCTAGTTCCTTAGCCACGGATCACTCGAGCACCTTAGGATTCTCTCCTCGACTACCTGTGTCGGTTTGTGGTACGGGCACCATGTACCTGATGCTTAGAGGTTTTTCTTGGAAGTCTGTTTAGGATCACTATCCACTTGCCCGAAGGCTCATGGTACTCTCAGGTTCATCATCACAAAGCTGTTAACCCCATGATTTAACTACACCCTTTAACGTACTATTCCGTCAGTACGCGGATCTTTCACTCCTCCGTCTCCCCTTCGCAGTACACGGTGGTACTGGATTATTAACCAGTTGTCCATCGAGATCACCTCTCGGCTTACCCTTAGGACCCGACTAACCCTGATCCGATTAGCGTTGATCAGGAAACCTTAGTCTTTCGGTGTGCCGGTTTCCCACCGGCATTATCGTTACTTATGCCTACATCTTCTTTTCCAGACGCTCCAAAATACTTCACAGTACTTCTTCTACGCCGACTGGAATGCTCCCCTACCAATACTGACTCTTACATCAGTAGTCCATAGCTTCGGTAATATGCTTATGCCCGTTTATTATCCACGCACAACCGCTCGACTAGTGAGCTGTTACGCACTCTTTAAATGAATGGCTGCTTCCAAGCCAACATCCTAGCTGTCTAAGCAGTCGCACCTCGTTTAATTGCAACTTAGCATATATTTCGGGACCTTAGCTGATGATCTGGGTTCTTTCCCTTTTGTCCACGGACCTTAGCACCCGCAGGCTCACTCCCGGAGAGCATCTTGCAGCATTCGGAGTTTGTCAAGGATCGATAGGCGGTGAAGCCCTCTAGCCTTATCAGTAGCTCTACCTCTGCAAGACTCCTTCCGAGGCTGCACCTAAATGCATTTCGGGGAGTACGAGCTATTTCTCAGTTTGATTAGCCTTTCACCCCTATCCTCAGTTCATCCAAAAACTTTTCAACGTTTACTAGTTCGGCCCTCCATCCCGTGTTACCGGAACTTCAGCCTGACCAAGGATAGATCACAAAGTTTCGCGTCTACCCCCACTAACTATTCCTGCCACGGCAGGAGTGCGCCCTGTTCAGACTCGCTTTCGCTTCGGCTCCAACTCTTTAAGTCTTAACCTTGCTAGTGAGGAGTAACTCGTAGGCTCATTATGCAAAAGGCACGCCGTCATACTGACAGAGATTGCTCTCGTCAGCACTCCGACAGGTTGTAAGCGCACGGTTTCAGGTACTATTTCACTCCCCTGTTCGGGGTGCTTTTCACCTTTCCCTCACGGTACTGGTCCACTATCGGTCTCTTGGAAGTATTTAGCCTTGCCAGATGGTCCTGGCTGTTTCAATCAGGATTTCTCGTGTCCCGACCTACTCAGGATGCCCCTATCATTATTAACCTTTACGCGTACAGGACTTTCACCTCCTTCGGTGCCTCTTTCCAGAAAACTTCCGCTTCGCGGTTAATAACAAATATCGAGGTCCTTCAACCCCCTAATTGCCGAAACAATTACGGTTTGGGCTATTCCCCGTTCGATCGCCACTACTTAGGGAATCACTTCTTTGTTTTCTTTTCCTCCGGGTACTAAGATGTTTCAGTTCTCCGGGTTTGCTCCCTGACGTTTACCGTCAGAGTATCAGGCCTTCAACCTGATGGGTTGCCCCATTCGGAAATCCGCGGATATAATGGATATTTGCTCCTCCCCGCAGCTTATCGCAGCTTGTCACGTCCTTCGTCGCCTCCAAGAGCCAAGGCATTCACCATGCGCCCTTTTTTACTTTCTCGAATATAATCTTACTAACTTTTTATTGCCAATATGTCAAAGAACTTTATCAAGTTGAAAATTTGACAATTTGAAATTTGAAGGAATTTAATTTTCAAATTAACTAATTAGTCAATTTTCAAAATCAACTTGTGGAGAATAAGGGAGTCGAACCCTTGACCCCCTGCGTGCAAAGCAGGTGCTCTGGCCAACTGAGCTAATTCCCCGAATTTGTTACCTTTTGATTGAGAATTCGCACACCGAAGCCTCGAACAGTAGTCCCACTCAGAGTTGAACTGAGGACCTCTACATTATCAGTGTAGCGCTCTAACCAACTGAGCTACGGGACTATATCCGGTTGCCGGTTACCAGTTACCTGTTGCTGGTCGTTTTTTAACCTGCAACAAGCAACCTGCAACCTGCAACAAAAAATATGATAAATGAAGTATACCAGACGAGAATTTGATTAATCTTCTCCAGAAAGGAGGTGTTCCAGCCGCACCTTCCGGTACGGCTACCTTGTTACGACTTAGCCCCAGTCACTGGTTTTACCCTAGGCCGCTCCTTGCGGTTACGGACTTCAGGTACCCCCAACTTCCATGGCTTGACGGGCGGTGTGTACAAGGCCCGGGAACGTATTCACCGCGCCATGGCTGATGCGCGATTACTAGCGAATCCAGCTTCACGGAGTCGAGTTGCAGACTCCGATCCGAACTGAGACCGGCTTTCGAGATTCGCATCCTGTCAACAGGTAGCTGCCCTCTGTACCGGCCATTGTAACACGTGTGTAGCCCTGGACATAAGGGCCGTGCTGATTTGACGTCATCCCCACCTTCCTCTCGGTTTACACCGGCAGTTTCGTTAGAGTTCCCGGCTTGACCCGCTGGCAACTAACGATAAGGGTTGCGCTCGTTATGGGACTTAACCCGACACCTCACGGCACGAGCTGACGACAACCATGCAGCACCTTGCAGAGAGTTCCGAAGAAAAGAATGGTTTCCCACTCATGCACTCTACATTTAAGCCCAGGTAAGGTTCCTCGCGTATCATCGAATTAAACCACATGTTCCTCCGCTTGTGCGGGCCCCCGTCAATTCCTTTGAGTTTCAGCCTTGCGGCCGTACTCCCCAGGTGGATCACTTAATGCTTTTGCTTAGCCGCTGACTGTGTATCGCCAACAGCGAGTGATCATCGTTTACGGCGTGGACTACCAGGGTATCTAATCCTGTTCGATCCCCACGCTTTCGTGCATCAGCGTCAGTAATGGCCCAGCAAGCTGCCTTCGCAATCGGTGTTCTGTGTAATATCTAAGCATTTCACCGCTACATTACACATTCCGCCTACCTTGACCACACTCAAGACTAACAGTATCAACGGCACATCTACAGTTAAGCTGCAGGTTTTCACCACTGACTTATTTGTCCGCCTACGCACCCTTTAAACCCAATAAATCCGGATAACGCTCGCATCCTCCGTATTACCGCGGCTGCTGGCACGGAGTTAGCCGATGCTTATTCCCAGGGTACCGTCAAGTCCCGATACATCGGAACGTTTCACCCCCTGGAAAAGCAGTTTACAACGCATAGCGCCGTCTTCCTGCACGCGGGATGGCTGGTTCAGGCTTCCGCCCATTGACCAATATTCCTCACTGCTGCCTCCCGTAGGAGTCTGGTCCGTGTCTCAGTACCAGTGTGGGGGGTCACCCTCTCAGGTCCCCTAAACATCGTAGCCTTGGTAGGCCGTTACCCTGCCAACTAGCTAATGTTGCGCATGCCCATCCTGTACCGCCGAAACTTTAAATATAATAAGATGCCTCATAATATCATCATGGGGTATTAGTCCGAATTTCTCCGGGTTATCCCCCTGTACAGGGTAGGTTGCATACGTGTTACTCACCCGTGCGCCGGTCGCCACCAACGTATTGCTACATCGTGCTGCCCCTCGACTTGCATGTGTTAAGCCTCCCGCTAGCGTTCATCCTGAGCCAGGATCAAACTCTTCATTGTAAAAATTTATTCCTAATTGTCTTTTTCAAAGATCAATCATCCTTCGCTCAATTCTAAATACTAACAAGTTCTCTATTAAGCGAGATTTTACTCTCGCCTGGTTGCTACTTCATAATTTCAAAGAACTTTTCACGACTGTTGAAAAAGTTTCGCTTCTTCTCAACTTTCTCCGTTTTCTGCCCTCTTCCCTCAGGAGGCTTTATTATACATTTGCAAATCAATAAGTCCCCATCAGGCCTGCCCTGACCGAATCAAAGATCCTGACCAAAACGTCAGGAGCATCAGGGGAATCGAGGTATGAAAACGGAAGAGGTCTTTTCCAACAGTTCTGAACTCCCTTACTTTTGGGACGTCAAAGATAATGCTTCAAAAATTTCCTGCAAAGAAAAAGGTAAAATTTTTCCGAACGTCAATAAATAAAACTGTTAACGCCTCTGCTATCAAAGAAAAATGTATTTTCGTAAATATTTATCTGATATGTCGAATGTTGTAATCATACCTACTTACAAAGAGAAAGAAAACATTGAAACTCTTATCAAAGCCATTTCATGCCTCCCGGTTCCATTCGACATTCTGATTATCGATGACAACTCCCCTGACGGAACAGGGAATATCGTTAAAAACCTCCAGCCAGTGTTCCCAAATGTCCACCTGATAGAACGGGCAGGCAAACTGGGTCTTGGGACAGCGTACATAACAGGCTTCAAATGGGCACTGGAAAGGGGATATACTTATATATATGAAATGGACGCTGATTTTTCTCATGATCCCAATGATCTGACACGGCTGCACGCTGCCTGTAATGATCGCGGTGCCGATGTTGCAATCGGATCAAGATATATAAGTGGTGTTAATGTGGTAAACTGGCCGCTTTCACGGGTGCTCATGTCATATTTTGCATCGGTTTATGTAAGGACGGTAACGGGTATGAAGATCAGGGATGCTACGGCCGGGTTTGTGTGCTATAAAAAGGAAGTTCTCGAAAATATCAAACCCGCTCAGATCAAATCAAGGGGTTACTGTTTCCAGATCGAGATGAAGTTTACAGCATGGAAACTTCAATATAATATCGTTGAAATACCGATAATATTTACTGATAGAAGACTGGGAATTTCGAAAATGTCGGGCGGTATATTCAACGAAGCATTGTGGGGTGTCCTCAGGATGAAATTGAGGAGTCTCTTTATAAGGTATAAAAGGAATAATATACTTCTGGATCCCCTCCCGGGAGGGGCTAGGGGTGGGTTTCATTCGCACAAGGCACAGGGCGCAGAGCTCGGGGCACAGGGCTCGGGGCTCAGCACACAGAGTGATTAATTCGTTGAAAGGATTTAAGGGTTTAAGGAGCTTAGGAAGGCACGTAACGAAATTAACTTTTGTTTATGAGCAGCATTCTGATCAAGAACGCCACAGTTATCAATGAGGGCCGGATTTTCAAAGGGGAACTGCTTATAAAGGATGAATTCATATCAGCCATTTCATCTCCCGATCAGATAAATGCTCCAAAATATACAAATACAATTGATGCTTCAGGTTTGCTGCTTATCCCGGGCGTGATTGATGATCAGGTCCATTTCAGGGATCCGGGTCTGACTCATAAAGGAACTATTTTCACCGAATCACGGGCAGCGGTTGCAGGAGGCATTACCTCCTTCATGGACATGCCAAACACTATTCCCCAGACTATCACAAAATCGCTTTTAAATGAGAAACTTCAACAGGCATCTGAAAACTCAATAGCCAACTATTCCTTCTACATAGGAGCAACAAACACCAACCTGGATGAAGTGGTCAGCGCAGATCCCGCTGAGGTTTGCGGAATAAAAGTTTTTATGGGTTCTTCAACAGGTAACATGCTTGTTGATAATGAGAAAGCATTGAAAGACCTGTTCTCACAGGCATTAATCCCTGTAGCGTGCCACTGTGAATCTGAAACCGTAATAAAAAGAAACAGCGAAATTTACAGGGAAAAATACGGTGAAGATGTTCCTGCCAGAATGCATCCGATGATCCGCAGCCGTGAAGCATGCTTCTTATCCTCCTCGCATGCCGTGAACCTGGCAAAAGAATATAACACCCGGCTTCACATTCTTCACCTTTCTACGGCTGATGAGATTAAGCTTATTCAGCAACGAAATACCATTGGCAATGAAGAGGATCACAGCAGAGGTGTGTATTCATCATCTGTGGTTCGATGAGACATCGTACGACGAAAAGGGAATGTTCGTTAAATGGAATCCTGCAATAAAGACAAGATTTGACAGGGATGCTCTTCTTAACGGAACCATAAATGACCTGATTGATGTTGTGGCTACTGATCATGCCCCGCATACCATCGATGAAAAGAACAACAGCTATTTCAAGGCACCTTCCGGCGGACCTCTTGTTCAGCATTCGCTTGTGGCAATGCTTGAACTATGGCACAGGAATATGATCTCAATCGAAAAAATCGTGGAAAAGATGTGCCATAATCCTGCAATACTGTTTAATATAAAGGAAAGGGGATTCATAAGGGAAGGTTACAAAGCCGATCTTACCCTGATCGATCCCGACAATTCATGGAAAGTCTCAAAAGATAATATTCTTTATAAGTGCGGATGGTCTCCTTTTGAAGGAACTACATTCCGATCGAAAGTCGTCAAAACAATTGTGAATGGAACGATAGTTTATGATGATGGAGTAATAAATGACAACTACAGGGGACAGAAGTTGAAGTTTGAAAGGAAATGACAAAATCCACCTCATCCCCCGACCCTTCTCCCTTCGCCTTCGCGTAGCCGCTACGGCGGAGCAAGGCAAGAGAGAAGGGGTGTAATAGACAGATTTATAATGGTTTAGTCCCTCTCCCTTGGGAGAGGGGTTGGGGTGAGGTCGATCGACAAAGGGGCAGCCGTGCCTTTATGCCTTTCTAACCACAAACCTTACCGAATGCCGTGTCCTTTGTTCAAGCAGGATTTCCCTTCCTTTGGTTATCCTGTCAATCGCCTCCGGTGTATAATGCCTAATTGACAGTAATTCTACATTTTCGTTATATACGGCATCAAACTCAGTCTTCAGATCATCAATGAGCGATGCAAATTTCGGCCGCTCATCATCAATGCAAACGTTGATACTTACAGCACTGGCCTGAACGAGGTTGACCTTAATTCCATGATTTACAAATGAATAAAATATCCTGCTCAGGTTTTCACCCATCGCAAATGAAAAATCTTTGGGTAATATTGAAATCATAATCTGATTTTCTTTCCTTACAAAAACCGGCAGACCATGCATTACACTGGTTTCAGCTTTTATAACTGTTCCTTTTTCTCCCGGATTAAGAAAGGACTTTACGTAAAGCGGAATATTTTTGTTTTGAAGCGGTTTAATAGTCTTTGGATGGATGATCTTTGCACCCGAGAATGTCATTTCGACAGCCTCCCTGTAAGAGATCTCTTCAAGTTTCCTCGCATCTGAAAGCCATTTTGGATCTGCATTCAGCAAACCAGGAACATCTTTCCATACAACTGCTGCCTCTGCATCAAGTATATTGGCCAGTAAAGCAGCCGAATAGTCCGAACCTTCCCTGCCCAGGGTTGTTGTCTGACCGGCAATAGTGCTTCCAATAAATCCTTGTGTGACATAAAGATTTGTTTCCTTAAAATTGAAAGTACTTTGAACCCTCGATCTGCTTTCGTTCCATAAGATATTAGCGTCCCGGAACCTGTCATCAGTAATCAGGGTGCCCCTGATATCAATCCACTCAGCATTCAGGCCACTTATCCTGAGGTATTCCGCAACAATAATTGTCGACCAGATCTCCCCATACGACACTACCTGATCATACTCAAAGTCATAATCTTTCTTTTTTGATGAAATGAGGTATTCCTCAAGCCTGGCAAAGGAAATATCAATTTTGCTCTTCCCTGAATTACCTGAGGGAAACAGCTCTTCAGCAACAGACAAATGATAACTGTAAATATCATCCAGCAGTTCCCTGAACATATTCTCTCCTTCCATGCAGGTTTTCAGCACTTTTTCAAGTGCATTGGTAGTTTTGTCAAAAGCTGAAACGACAATTACGAGATTCTCTTTTTCTGCCGACACTATCCTGGCAAGATTTCTTATCCCCTCACCATCCTTAACAGAAGCGCCTCCGAATTTGTAAACTTTCATACCTGGAAATTTGCGCCAAATTTAGGAGTTCACTCCCACAATTCAATTCATCACGGGGATAATTTTTATTTAACCCGGGTTGCTGGTTATTTGTTTATGGTTGATTGTTGCTGGTCCCTTGTTTCTGAAAACAGACATTATGATTAATTTAAGCATATTGAATACATTTTTACAAAACCGCATATTGTTCTATAAATCAACAACTAACCAGAAACGAGAACCCAGCAGCCAGCAACTTGAGTTAAATAATATTTTGCAGCGAAGAACTTTTGTTATCCGAAACTGTTAAAAAAATGGATATTTTAAATCCGGGATATTAATACAGATCTGAAATCGATGTCATATTTATGAATATCTATAAAATTACCACTTTAATGATTTTGTGATCCTGAAGCAGAAAGATTTTCCCTACGCAAAAGGGGAACTTTCAAACCTTCTCAGCCACATTGGAACAGCTGCCAAAATAGTAAATAAGAAAATAACCAAGGCGGGACTGGTGGACATCCTTGGTCGTTCAGGTTCGGTAAATATACAGGGAGAAAATCAGCAGAAACTGGATGTTTATGCCGACAGGATGTTTATTGATGCTCTCAGGGCAAGCGGTGATTGTTGCGGAGTTGCAACCGAAGAGAACCAGAATATAATAGTATTTACCGAAAAATTTGCCAGAAAGGGTAAATATGTTGTATGCATGGATCCGCTTGACGGATCCTCGAATATTGATTATAATGTATCAGTTGGATCAATATTTTCAATCTATCGCAGGATAACACCCCGTGGAGAAAATGTACGTGATGAAGATTTCATTCAGGAAGGTTTAAAACAAGTGGCCGCAGGATACGTAGTATATGGATCTTCAACAATGCTTGTATATACGACGGGTGATGGCGTGTTACGGTTTCACACTTGATCCTTCAATTGGTGAATTTTGTCTTTCACATCCCTGTATTACCACTCCTGAAGACGGAAGGATCTATTCCGTCAACGAAGGAAACTATATTAATTTCCCGGCTGGAATAAAAAAATATATCAAGTATTGCCAGGAAAAGGATGAAGCGACAGGAAGGCCTTATACATCAAGGTATATCGGGTCGCTTGTGTCTGATTTTCACAGGAATCTCCTTATGGGCGGAGTATTTATGTATCCCTCCAATGCAAAGGCGCCCAGCGGCAAACTGCGTATTGTCTATGAGTGCAATCCTATTTCATTTATTGCAGAACATGCCGGCGGGGCAGCTTCAAATGGAAAAGCGAGAATCCTCGGCCTTGTCCCTGAGTCCCTTCACCAACGCACGCCTTTTTACACCGGATCAAAGAATATGGTCAGGAAAATTGAAGAATTTCTTGCCATTGACAACGAATAGACTTCACGCTCCCGGGGATCTTCAATTTATTTTCATTGCTGATTTATCGCCGTTTGCTAAATTTGCAGGCATTATAAAATCAGATGAAAAGAAACGAATTAGCAGAACTCTATAAAAACCATCCGGGACTATTGAGGCTCATAGAATACCTCAGTAATGATTCTGCTGAAGGGATTCGTCTCGAAGGATTGTCAGGCTCATCAAAGGCGCTTGTACTGGGAGGTGTATTCGACAAATTCCAGACTACTCATGTGTTTGTGGTCCCTGAAAAGGAAGATGCTGCTTACTTTTATAATGATCTTGTCTCTGTAACCGGGGAAGAATCCGTTTTCTTCTTTCCTTCAACCTATAAACGCTCAGTGCAGTACGGGCAAACTGACCCTGCAAATATTGTTCTTCGCACAGAAGTGCTGAATCATCTCGGATCCGGTAAAAGAAAAGGGATAATCGTTACTTACCCTGAGTCGGTTATGGAAAAGGTGATCAGCAAAAGAAACCTGAAAAAGAATACTTTCCTGGTTAACAAAGGCGATAAGCTGTCACTTGAGTTTCTTGAGGAGATGCTTCATGAATACAATTTCCAGCGAGTGGATTTTGTTTATGAGCCAGGTCAGTATTCAATCAGAGGAAGCATTGCCGATGTCTTTTCATATTCTGCCGACCTGCCATATCGAATTGATTTTTTCGGCGAAGAAGTGGATTCCATAAGAACCTTCAATACCGATGACCAGCTTTCAGTAAGCCTTCAAAACCAGATTTCAATCATTCCGAATATCCAGGATATTTCCATTGAGGAGACAAATGATTCATTCACAGATTTTCTTCCCCCGTCGGCAGTAATCTGGTTCGAAAATGCCATCTTTCATAAAGGAGAGAATAAATAATATTTATTCCCTGACAGTTCAAAGGGAAGAATCGGGAGATATCACCGGAAAGACGGATCTCGTCCTGACAGGTAACAGGATCATGACGGATTGCGAAAAATTCAGAACTGTTGAATTTGGAAAGCAATCAATATTTGAAGCCAAACATACAATTGATTTCCGTACAGAACCACAGCCGGTTTTCAACAAGAATTTTGAACTTCTCTCAGAAAAGCTGCTGTTGAATACTCTGAACGAGTATGAGACCTTTATAGTCTCCGAGAGCCAGTCACAAATAGACAGGCTCAGGGATATTTTTTCTGAAATTAATCCTGAGGTGCATTTTACCCCAATACTGTTGAACATGCACGGCGGATTTACCGATCACGATCTGAGAATTTCATTATTTACCGATCACCAGATATTTGACCGATATCATAAATTCAGGATAAGAGGCTATTTTTCGAGGAAAGAGAGCATTTCTGTAAAAGAACTTACAGGGCTTAATCCGGGAGATTATGTTGTCCATATTGATCACGGCATCGGGAAATTCGGAGGACTCGAAAAAATTGAAGTAAACGGTAAGATCCAGGAAGCAATAAAGCTCGTATATAAAGACAATGATATTCTTTATGTGGGCATTCATTCTCTTTACAGGATCTCAAAATACAAGGGGTAAGGACAACACCGAGCCAAGAATTTACAAGCTTGGTTCAGGAGCATGGCAGAAACTTAAGCAAAGCACCAAAAAGAGAGTTAAAGATATTGCAAGGGACCTGATCCATCTTTATGCAAAAAGAATGTCATCGCCCGGATATTCATTTTCTCCAGATTCATACCTTCAGCGAGAGCTGGAGGCATCTTTCATCTATGAGGACACACCTGACCAGTTAAGCACCACACAGGCTGTAAAGCAGGATATGGAAGCAGAGCATCCAATGGACAGGCTTGTGTGCGGCGATGTAGGCTTCGGGAAAACCGAAATCGCTGTAAGGGCAGCATTCAAATCAGCTGCCGACAGCAAGCAGACTGCAATACTGGTACCTACTACTATTCTTGCCCTTCAGCATTTCAAAACATTTTCTTCCAGACTCAAGGGATTATCCATGTAATGTCGATTATCTTAGCCGTCACAGGAAGCCTGCTGATCAGAAAAAGATATTCAGGCAGCTTGCCGAGGGGAAGATCGATGTAATAATAGGCACACATAAACTTGTTGGCCAGGATGTGAAATTCAAGGATCTTGGGATTGCTGATCATCGACGAAGAGCAGAGATTTGGTGTCTCAGTGAAAGAAAAACTTAAAAAGCTTAAAGCAAGTGTTGACACTCTTACACTTACTGCAACACCTATACCGCGAACACTGCAATTTTCACTTATGGGAGCCCGCGATCTTTCTATCATTAATACACCCCCCCCGAACAGAATGCCGATTGTTACAGAACTCCATGGCTTTAATGAAGAAATAATAAAAGAGGGGATAGAATATGAAGTATCGCGAAACGGCCAGGTATTTTTTATCCATAACAGGGTCGAGAATATTAACGAGATAAAGGAAAAAATCAATCGTATCTGTCCTAATGTTAAAACAGCATTGTTCACGGTAAAGATGCAAGGCCGTGACATTGAGAATGTAATGTTCGATTTTATCCAGGGAGATTATGATGTTCTTGTTGCAACCGCAATTGTTGAATCAGGGCTTGACATCCCTAATGCAAATACAATATTTATTAACGATGCCCATCATTTTGGTCTTTCAGAGCTTCATCAGCTCAGAGGCAGGGTTGGCAGGTCAAACAAGAAGGCTTTCTGTTATCTTCTTGCCCCTCCTCCTGACACCCTGACTCATGAGGCCAGGCGAAGACTAAAGGCGATTGAAGAATTTTCAGAACTTGGCAGCGGTTTTAATATAGCCATGCAGGACCTTGACATCAGGGGATCAGGTAACCTGCTGGGAGGAGAACAGAGCGGATTTATAGCTGATGTTGGCTTTGACACTTATCAAAGGATCCTTAACGAAGCAATTGCAGAGTTACGGGAATCAGAGTTCACCGGAGGTTCGGATGAGCAGAAAGAAACGGACAAAGCCTTTAAAGAAGAAAAGGGGAAAGACTATGTATCTGATTTTCAAATTGACACTGATCTCGAAATAATGTTCCCTGATGAATATATTTCAAATATTTCTGAAAGGATCAGGCTGTACAAGGAACTTAATGAAATCAGATACAGAAGAATCCCTTGTCAGCTTTCGAAAAGAGGCTTGTTGACAGGTTCGGGCCCGTTCCTCCCCCTGCTTCCGCCCTTCTTGATATTGTCAGGATCAAATGGATTGCAGTTAAACTCGGCATTGAAAAAATTATGCTTAAAAATAATCTCCTCATTGCCAATTTTATTTCTGATCCTGATTCAGGATTTTACAGGAGTTCCTTGTTTGTTTCAATAATGAACTATGTGAACCAGCATCAGAAAAGGATGTCTGTCAGACAGAAGGAGTCAAAGCTGAGCCTGACAATAGCTGAAATCAGAACTGTCAAATCGCGATCGAAGTACTGCAGAATATTTTCAATGAAGCAATGGTTAAGTAAAGGCGTCCAATTTGGACATTTCTACGTATGTCCGGATTTATAGTTGTAACCTGACTATTTTCTACCCCTAAATCCCCTAAAGGGGACTTATTGGTTTACGGACATTTAATAAACCCCCTTTAGGGGGGAGGGGGTAATAAAAATTTAATTTTTCTTTCTTGAATCCCCTTTACTACCTTTGTACAAGAATCAGATTACATGAACATTATTTTCGATATTGGCAACACTGCTACCAAGATAGCATTTTATGAGGGGGATGAAAAAATTACTTCTTTCCGTACCAAACAATATAGCTGGGAAAGGATGCACGAAATATGTTCACCTTATCAGGAAAAACTTGACAGGGCAATTGTTTCAACAGTAAGGGATACGCCTGAATTTATAATTGACATGGCTACACTCGGAATTCCTTATGTACACATTCTTTCGCATAAAACAAAACTGCCTTTCCAGGAATGAATACGAAACCCCTGAAACACTTGGAACTGACCGGATTGCCGCTGTTGCAGGCGCCTATTATCTGTTCCCGGGAAGAAATGTTCTGATAATCGATGCCGGGAAGTGCGGTCACATATGATTATTTATCAGGCAAGACTTTCAAGGGAGGAAATATATCACCTGGTTTGAGTATGAGATTCAGGGCTTTGCATAGATTTACAGGGAAAACTGCCGCTTGGTTCGACTATTGAAAAATTTACATCTCCCGGTACCAATACACTTGATGCGATAACCGCCGGCGTTATCAACGGGTTGATCTATGAAATAAATGAGTATATACGTACGTTTGAAGAAAAAAACATCGATTTTAAAGTTATCCTGACAGGAGGAGACAGCGGGTATCTGAAAGACAAGATCGATCATAAAGTCAGCTATATACCCGACCTGGTCCTTGACGGACTTAATCATATTCTGGAATATAATGCGAAACAGACTTAATGCCGTTGCCACTATTATGGCCATTGCCATTGGTCTTGTATCGTGCGAGAAGAAATCAGGCAATTATCCAACAATCGATATTCTTACTCTTCCGCTCACTTACTGCAAAAAACTTCAAATCAGTTTACACCGACTCAGGTCTTATTGCAGCTTGAATTGTCTGCTCCGTTAATGGAAAGCTATAACAGGAGCGAAATCCCTTATACTGAATTCAAATCAGGCATCAGGGTACTTTTCTACGACGGGCATAAAGAACCGGTAGCCTCTGTTACTGCCAAATATGCAAAATACACTGATAGCAAAAACCTCTGGGAACTTCAGGATAGTGTAATAGCCATAAACGAAGCAGGGGAAAAACTGGAAACAGAACTGCTGTACTGGGATCAGAAAAAAGATACTATCTATACTGACAGGTTTGTTAAAATCACAACAGAGGACCAGATAATACAGGGATATGGTCTGGAATCGGATCCCAGGCTTTCCACCAGGAAAATTAAAAACCTGAGTGCTGTTATTTATTTAAAGAACGAGCAGTAAGTCCTTTATTATCAATGAAATCATTTTTCACTTTTATTGTTTGCAGTTATGACACTGAAAAAATAGCTAATTTTGAATTATGAATGGAATCGTGGTCATAATTCTTACAATTATCTTTTCAGCCTTTTTTTCCGGTATGGAGATTGCCTTTGTCACTGCCAACAAGCTCAGGATTGAACTTGACAGGAAACAAGGTGTTTTCGGATCACGGTCTATGGGAATATTTTCGAATAATCCCGGTCAGTATATTGCAACAATGCTTATTGGCAACAATGTTGCGCTTGTTGTTTATGGTTTGTTCTTTTCCAGGATGCTTGGACCCGTACTTACCCCTCTGATCGGATCAGACGTGGTTGTACTTATTCTTAATACAATTATATCCACCGCAATCATACTGCTGGTGGCCGAATTCCTGCCCAAAACCGTTTTTATAATATCACCTAATTTGTTTCTCAAAGCCCTGAGCCTTCCAACTATATTTTTCTATTACCTTTTTTATCCTGTCAGCAAGTTCACCCTTGCCGCATCCAATCTCTTCATCCGGATATTCTTCGGAATAAAAAGCAATAATAAAAAGGAACAGGAGGATCTGGTTTTCAGCAAAGTTGACCTTGATCATTTTGTAAATCTCAGCAAGCAGGTTACTGAAGAAACTGAACCTTACCCCAGTAATATAAAGATATTCCAGAATGCGCTCGATTTTTCAAACGTTAAGCTGAGGGAATGCATGGTCCCGAGGACTGAGATTGATGCAATTGAGAGCCGAAGCTCCGTTGCCGAACTTAAGGAAAGATTCATTGAAACCGGTCACTCGCGGATTCTTGTTTATCAAAACTCAATTGATAATATTATAGGATATTTCGAGCTTAAGGAAATCTTCAGGGATCCTCCCGATATAATGTCATGTGTGAGAAAGCTTGCTATCGTTCCTGAAACCATGACTGCCAACAAGCTCCTTAAATTATTCTTTGATGAAAAGAAAAATGTTGCTCTTGTTGTTGATGAATTCGGTGGCACATCCGGCATGGTAACCATTGAGGATGTCCTGGAGGAGATAGTGGGTGATATTGAGGACGAACATGATATTAATGAATTCACTGAAAGAATAATCAATAACAGGGAATATGTTTTCTCGGGCCGTCTGGAGATAGATTACCTAAATGAAAAATACCATATTAATCTGCCCGAAGAAGATGATTATGAAACACTTGCAGGAATGATAATCTATTATCACGGCAGTATTCCGGTGAATAATGAAGTTATCAGGATCAAGACACTTTGTTTTCAGGGTACTGAGGGTAACACCTACCAGGCTGGAACTGGTGAATCTGAAGATTGAATAAACCTCTCCCTGAACCGAGTCCTGTTTAGCGGGACGAGCTCGGCGAAGGCAGTCCCTCCCCCAGCTTACTCTTTATACACATCTTTTAATATTCCGGTAGTTGAATGTAATTGTCAATAAATGAATGAGATTCCTCACTTCGTTCGGAATGACAAATCAATTTTAAGGTACTTAAGGGAAGGGGCTAAATAGTTGCAGCCATGGATTTTACACCCCTTCTCTTAGACTTAAGAGAAGGGGCTGGGGGATGAGTTTATAACTGGAACCGGGGAACGAAGGGAGCCTGGATAATTGAACCTGAAATAAAGGTAGTTGAATGAATTATTAACGTGCATTATAGAATGCTACGATCTTTCTCAGGTCATTTATATCTTTTGCTCCAAGCTTGCCGGAATCAATGAATTTATTCAGTTCACTGGTCTTGTCCGACAAAATATTGAGAATATCTTTTTTGCTTGTTACCCTTAGTGCGTTTTGCCCTTCAGGCTGCAGGTAAAAGGAGTCATTAGTATGGATGAATTTCCCAGGTTTTGCCAGCTGATATGGTTTCGCATCTTCAGCACTCTGGAGCCGCAGATTTTTTTTAATCAGCAACCTGCATTTCCCGTCCTCTTTCAGGAGGAACCAGGAATTCTGGATCGAACTGATATCTCCGGGTGATTTCATATACCTGGTATAAACGAATCTTAGAGTGTCCATCATTATCAGGGATATATCCTCAGTATTAATAAGTACATAGATCTCATCCTTTTGCCTGAACTGCATTTCATCAGTAAAGATGTCGTATCTGAGGTACAGCGGTAAAGCTTCACCTGTTTTCAGTGTGATGCTTCCGGGAATAAAATCCTTAAAGAGAAATGGATCTCCCTGGATATTTGAATAATTAACCTTTTCGATGCCACTCATTGTTCTGTTCAGTCTGAGTCTGCTCAATAACTCCATATCAGGTCTTTCTATAGTACTCCTGTATCCACCATCCGGAACCACCTGACCAGTAATTATTTGAAAATCCAATAGGATTACTGTTATCAGCAAGCCGACGACTTTCTTTAAATGTTTCATTTAAGTAATATATTAATAAAATATTGTTACAACCCAGGCGCCGGGTTTATTTATGGTCAGCCTGAGTTCACATGTAATTATGGCTGAATAGAAGTTATTGGGTGCATTAAATTTAACAATCCCACGGAATGGGAATTCGGTGTATTCAAAACCGGTAAAGGCAGGTAACTGGTTTTCTGTCCCTGAGCTACCCTGCATCATCAGGCCGCTTATATTATTTGATTCGCTCCCGTTCCGGGAAAATACATATTTTACATACGGCCTGTCCCCGGTTCTTATACATGATACTCTTCCGATTCCGTTCCGGTATTCAACCATATATGGTGGAAGGCCTTTTTTCCCAAGGTATTTATCTTCTTTCCACTCGCCATCCAGAATTGAATCCCTGCCTTCATATTTATGTATATAAATGCCTTCGCCATCCCTCATTCCCTTTTTCCATTTTCCTTCATAGGTAGCTCCGCTTTTCCAGATGTAAGTCCCTTGTCCTTCAGGCAATCCTTTGACGAACTCACCTTTATAAAAATCATCTCCGGTTGCCTGCCCGGTCCCGTCTGCCAATCCGTGTTTGCAATCACCAATGTAGCTCTGGGAAATAGCCGGTAGAAGAACCCGGCAGCTGATTTGCGCTGTAATGGTATCAGCAAAAACAAATGATAACATTATTACGGCAAGTAAAACACCTTTTTTCATGTTCTGATTATTAATGGCTGTTTAGAAATTTCCCATCTTCTCTGAATGCCATAAGCTATTTGCACAAAAATCGCACCAATAAAGTTACAAGATTAATTAATACAATAAACGTAAAAAAGAAAAGAGAGCCGCCGGGCTCTCCTTTCAATAAAGTAATTAAATATTAATGTACATCAGTTTCAGTAGGAATCGGATTCTTTCTGGTGTGCCACCATACCTGGCTCTGAATGCCGACAGTGCTGAACATACCTTCGTTGGTTTGTTCGATTTTCTGATCTGTCCTTGCCTGAGAAACATTAGTTGTATTGTATGTATCTTCGCTCAGCGCATATTGAAGTCTGATCGGAAGACCAAGGTTAGGGTAATATGCTCCTTCAAGCTTATATTCAAACATTCTCTCCGGGAAACCGGTTCTTCTCGCATCAGAGTACTCCTGAACTCCTTCTCCGAACATAGCTGCCCATCTCTGCTCATTGATCTTCTGGAATTTCTCAGTAGTAGTTCCACCCCAGGCAACCAGCGGATTAGCAAGATATGTGGTATAGCTTACCGGATAGCCTGTTGTACCAGTCGTGAAAGTGTTCGCTTTACCCCATGTCGGATAAACTGTTGAACCGTCGGCAAGACCCCATCTAGCCATTGAAGCTTTAATACCGGCCTCATAGGCTGCCTGTGCAGCTAGCCTCATCCCCTTTACGCATCTGGTATTCAGCGATTGTTAATAAGACTTCATCATAGGTCATTACATAAAGCGGTGCAGTTTCAGTATAACCGACTTTTGTACCCAGAAGGGAAATCGTCGGGAAAGAAGCAGCAGTTATACCGCGTCCGTTCTGGAAACCAACATAATTAATAGAACCTGCATCAACAGAGTTTGGTGTAGGCTGCCCGTAAATATGAAGTCTAGGGTCAGTTCTTGCTTTAAGCCAGTCAACCATAGTTTCAGATATTGCCCAGTCAGTCCTGGTATACAATCCGTCGAATATCGGATTTCTGTATGGCAATCCCGGGATAAGTCAAAAAGACATTGTCATCATTTGAATCCAAGATAGGATACTGGGTTGAATTCCCGAGGATTGTTGCAATCTGTGCATCGGCAGTTGCAAGTGCAGCAGCTCCCGGAGTTGTTGTTACCGGGGGTTGTGTACCAGCCATGGTGTAAGTAAATGTCCATGGAGTACCCGCAGCCCGGTTGAGTAACCTCAGTTTAAGGGAGTTTGCAAATTTTCTCCATTTAACGGGATCGCCACCGAAAAAGAGATCCCCGCAACCAAAGTTGATTGTTGTTGTAGCGAGAAGCTGATTAGCCTCTTCCAACTGTACTAGCAGATCTGCATAAATATCAGCCTGCTTGTCATATTTTGGAGTCAAAGTTCCATCGGGTTCAAGACCCTGCAAAGCTTCGGAATAAGGAATATCACCCCATATATCAGTAAGATACATGAATATCCATGCTCTCATCACTTTTGCAGCGCCTTCCAGAGCTTTATTTCCTTCATCGACAGCCTTTTTATTTATAATAATAAGGTTCTTGAGCCCGCCGGTATAGGCATCCTGCATATAGCTCGACATGTCGCGTACCTGGTACCTGTCCTCCTCAATATACTGTACACGGGACCACTGCTGGCACCAGTTGCCAAGATAGTAGCTCTGCATCCAACCGCCAAGTTGAAGGTTAACACTATTTATTTGTACATTGGTGAGGATATTTATTGCAGGAACATCAACAGGACTGTTCGGATTCGTGTTTATTTCTTCGAAATCCTTGGTACAGGACCAGATCAAACCTGCAGCCAAAGTTAATCCGAGAAACAGTTTTGGTGAATTTTTAAAGTATTTCATGTTACAATGCTTTTAAGATTAGAAATTGACCCTGATATTAAATCCCAAGGATCTGGTGGAAGGTATTGCGTTGGTTTCCATACCAACACTTGAATTACCTGCACTGGAGCTGACCTCAGGATCAAGGTTAGGAAGGTTCTTATGGATTATCCACAGGTTCCTGCCAACTAGTGAAAGACTTAGATCCCTGATTCCGACTTTGTTCAGGAAACTAAGTTTATTGAATGTATAGCCAAGTGAAACTTCACGCAGCTTGACGAAACTCCCGTCGTATACTGAAAGTTCGTGTTTAGGATAGTAGCTGTAACCCCAGTCATTGGCAGTAGTGTAAGTAGTGTTCTCAACGGGTGAAGTGCTAGGATTTCCGCTTGCATCAAGAAATTCGATCGCGCCGGTTGTGGCGTTCACCTTGCCATAAACAGCTCCCTCAATAAGCTTCCCACCACCATCTGCAAGCGCCTCCCTGATATTCTTACCGTTTGCATTAATGGCTGCTGTTTCCTCATGTACTCCTGTATAGATACCCCACATGTTGGTCATAGAGAATAATTTACTGCCTTTCCTGAAGTCAACAAGGAAGCTCAGGTTGAAATTCTTATAAGTAAGAGAGTTGTTGACACCGCCAAACCAGTCGGGGTAAATATTACCAAGAGGTGTCCTCTGACCTGAACGGATATAATTGCCTGCCGTGGTAACCAGCGGTCTTCCCGAGTACTCATAGTATGCGAGCTGTTTTTGTGCTTCGTCATAATAGACAGGTTTTGCATTTTCGCGCACGATAGCATATCCATATATTGTTCCATAATCTTTACCGGGAAATGCATATACATAACCTGACCAACCTAAAGCATACAGGCTTAGATATTTCATATCCTTGTAAAGTTCAACAACCTTGTTCACGTTTTTAGACCAGTTGAGAGTAATATCCCACGAAAAATCTTTTGTCTGAACCGGAGTCGCGTTCAACTGTAAGCTCAACACCTGAGTTCTGAAGGTTACCTGCATTGATATATTTGCTCCCAAAGCCGGTTGTATTGGAAATGGCAATCTGCATTATCTGGTTTATAGTATTTTCCCTGTAAACACTAATATCAAATCCCAAGTCTGTTCTGGAAGAATCTTCCTTCCATACCAATTTCCTTTGAACGTTTTCTCTGAGGTTTAAGTCCCAATGGTGGGATTGAACCATCAGTGCCATTATAGTTAAGTGATGGACTTCCGTTAAACGGATTACCTGCAGTATATACTCCCTGAAGTGCGTATGCACCTGCAGATCCACCTACTTCAGCATAGCTTCCCCTTAATTTCAGGAATGAAAGAAAGTTTGATTTTATGCCCAGGGCGTCTGTCAGAATAAATGAAAGCGATGCAGACGGGTAAAAATATGAGTTATTATCTAATGGTAAAGTTGAAGACCAGTCATTCCTTCCGGTAAGGTCAAGGAAAAGCCAGTTCTTGTAGCTTAAATTAACTGTTCCGAAAACACTCTGGAGCTCCTGATGCGTTTCGCTTAATGTCGTTGTAGGGTTAACTGCTGCATTACTTACTGTATAAAGATCAGGCACAATCAGTTCAGCAACATTAATTCTGCGATATTGGCCATTATAGTGGTCGTACTCAGCTCCCACACTTGCGTTGATCCCAATGCTGCCGACAGATTTGTTAAATTCCAACCTTGCGTTGGCGGTGATTTCCTGCCTCCTGTTTGAGTAACTTGCGAAGGAACCTTTCGGTGAACCTATTCCAACGTCACCTACCGGTACCCGTTCGACAATATCTTCCACGGAGAAGTCAGTCCCTGCCGTGGCTTTGAATGCAAGCCAGCTGGTGAGTTCCCAAGCCATGTTCACGTTACCAATCATCCTGTCCCTGTTCCTTGAATTGGTACTTTTATACATGTTCCAGTAAGGATTGTTATGATAGCTGTGGTTCCAGTTGAATGGAAGTCCCGTCTTGGGATCTAAGGTGTTCCATTTTTCCTTAAGGACAGACATATCGACCTGACGTCCAAACCATTCACCGATCGACTGCATGGGATTACCACCATTATAACCGTTCTCAGCGATATTGTTACTTTTGTTACTGATGTATGATGCTGATCCACCAAAGGTAATTTTGTCTGACAGGGCAAGATTACCATTTAATGTAACATTGTTCCTGGTAAGGTCAGTATTTGGCATAATCCCGGTGATCTTCTGGTTGGACAGCGACAGACGGAAATCAGCTCCCTGTTTTGCACCTGCAATAGCAAGGCTTGTTGTGCGACGCATTCCGGTTTCAAAGAAATCCTTTACGTTATTAGGATGTGAAATCCACGGTGTTGCTGTGCGCAGATCGGTTTCAAGATCATAAGGGCTGTCGAACTGAGGAAGAACAAGGGTCTGACCCACTGTTTGAGGAATAGGATCTATATCAATATCCAATTCACCCAACGGATCCTGCGTCCAGTATAATTTCCCGCCGGGTGCCACATCTTCAGCCTTTACTTTATAGTCCAATGGCGGACCCCAGCTCTCATCAACACCATCATTAATGCCACCATAATTACCATCAACATAATCAAAGGCATATATACCGGCTGCCGGATCAACTGCGGATCCCTGGCCGTAAAGGTTCTGGTATTTCGGGATAACAAGGGGTCTTTCCCACATGACGTTTTCTTCCAATGTTACTCCGAGGCCGGGTCTGCCAAGCTGTGATTTACCTGATTTTGTGGTTATAAGGACAACACCGTTAACAGCTCTTGAACCGTAAAGTGCAGCTGCGCTTGCTCCTTTCAGAACACTGATATTCTCCACATCTGCCGGGTTGATATCACTGGCAGCGTTTCCATAATCCCTTCCTCCATAGTTTCCTGTTTCAGAAGTAGCATTGCTTATAGGTACGCCATCGACAATAAATAATGGCTGGTTGTTGCCACCGGCAGCGAGTGAATTAACACCCCTTATAAGTATTCTTACACCGGAAGCAACACCCCCGTCAGAGTTCGAAATCTGTACCCCTGAAAGTTTTCCCTGAAATGCATTGACAATGTTGGAAACTTTTGCTTTTTCAAGCTTGTCACCGCCAAGGTCCTGCACTGAATATCCAATAGCTTTTTTCTCCCTTGAAATACCCAATGCTGTTACAACGACCTCAGAAAGTCCAAGGATGTCGGATTCCATTACTACATCAACTACTGAACGACCGCTGATCAGAACCTCCTGTGATTTCATCCCGACATATGAGAAAATCAGGGTAGTTGCGTTTTGTGGTACGTTAATGGTGTATTTTCCATTCACATCGGTAAGGGCACCAACAGTAGTGCCTTTTACCTGAACAGTTACCCCGGGAATCGCTCCTTCCCCCTGCACTGCTGAGGTAACCGTACCTGTAATGACTTTTGTTTGTGCAAATAGAGTTGTAACCCCTATATATACAAACAAAACAAACAACAGAAATAGTTTCTTCATAGAAATTAGTTTTAGGTTTGTATTTAACCTGCCAAAGATACCGGTTTTTTTAAAAAAACAAAAAAACAAGATTTTTTTATTGAAAATCAATCAAAAAAAAGTCGGATAAGTACAAGTATCCATTATTCTAAATGAATACAGGAGGTTACTGGTTACTGGTTGCTCGTTACTTGTTTCGTAATTCTTTCGCAGCCACACAAAGTTCGTTATATGTATCTTCGCCAAGCGCTCTTGTAAGTGGCGACTTCAGGAACTCGTATAACATAAACGCCTTCGTCATTTCCGCATTCCAGGGCAGGCTGGCAGATTGAAAGCTCCTGGTAGTTAACCGCCAGGAAACCTGAATATTTTTTAATCCTTACCGGGAACAAGATGACATGAAACCGGCTTCTGAAATGTTGTCCTCCCATCCGACCAGGCTAGTTCAATGCCACACATAAACACATTGTCCCTGAGGATGGTATAGGCACATTCAGCATTCCCGATAAGTGGCGTAACAATATCATTTTCAAAATCAATCGTGCTGGTTCCAACTGTCTCAATCTGGTCGATGCCTTCATTTCGCAGATAAGGTTTTACATTGGGCCATATTTCTTCCAGAATATCTGCTTCCTCAGCAGTCAAAGGGGCTCCTGAATCTCCATAACGGCAGCAATTTCCGAAACATTTCGGGAGGTTGCATTTGAATTTTTTTTCAAGAATGTCGAGACTGAAAATTGTGTCGCCGATACGGAGCATTTAATTTTACCTCTCCCTAAATCCCTCCCCCAGGTGGGAGGGACTTTTAAAACTAGTCAATAATAATCTTCCCCCGCTCTCCTGGGAGCGGGGGATAAGAGGGGGTGAGGTCTTAAACCAGTACTTTGCCGGTCATCTCCACCGGAATCTTCAAACCCATTATCGTAAGAAGTGTCGGTGCTACATCGGCCAGGATCCCTTCTTTAATCGATTTGTAATCGTCACTTAAAAGTATACATGGCACCGGATTTAGTGAATGCGCTGTGTTTGGCGAGCCGTCTTCATTCAACGCTTTATCTGCGTTCCCGTGATCGGAAATAATAAGCACATCGTATCCTTTTGCCCTTGCAGCATTCGCCACTGCTCCTGCACATTCATCAACAACGGCAACCGCTTTCTTTATTGCTTCATAAACACCTGTATGGCCAACCATGTCGCCATTTGCAAAATTGAGGCAGATAAAATCGTATTTCTCTGAATTAATGGCCTTTATTACAGCATCTCTTACGCCATAAGCGCTCATTTCCGGCTGCAGATCATAAGTAGGCACCCTGGGTGAAGGAACCAGTATCCTGTCTTCGTTTTTAAAGACTTCCTCACGTCCTCCCGAAAAGAAAAAAGTAACATGTGCGTATTTTTCTGTTTCGGCAATCCTTAACTGGGTTTTCCCTGCATCCGACAGTACCTCGCCAAGTGTATTATCGGCATTCTCCTTGGGATAAATGATATGCAGTCCCTTGAAGGTTGCATCGTATGGTGTCATTGTGCAATAATAAAGCGGGATTGTTTTCATGCCGAATTCCGGCATGTCTTTTTGTGTAAGAACAATTGTAAGCTCTTTTGCCCTGTCGTTCCTGAAATTGAAAAACACAACGACATCACCCTCCTTCACTTTGCCGATTGCTTCCCCTTGTTTATCAACCACCGCAATTGGCTTCATGAATTCATCTGTGATTTCATTGTCATATGAGTCCTGCATGGCCTTTAAGATATCAGCAGCCGGAGTACCCTTCCCATTTACAATCAGATCATATGCCTCCCTGATCCTCTCCCATCTCTTGTCCCTGTCCATCGCATAGTATCTTCCTACAAAAGAAGCAACTTTTCCGTTTGAGTTTTTCAGGTGATCAATAAGGTTTCTCATGTAGCCAATTCCGCTCCGCGGGTCAGTATCCCGCCCGTCTCCAAAACCGTGAATAAAGACTTTGTCAAGACCATATTCCCCGGTCATATCACAGAGAGCATAAAGATGCTTGTCAAGGGAATGAACCCCACCGTCAGAAAGCAGTCCGAAAAAATGAACCTGTGCCCCTTTTTCCTTTGCATAGGTAAAAGCCTTCGTAAGAACACTATTCTTTTTTATCTCTCCTGTTTTGCATTCTTTGTTTATCTTGACAAGGTCCTGATAAATGATTCGTCCGGCTCCAATATTCAAATGCCCGACCTCAGAGTTTCCCATCTGCCCGTCGGGCAGACCAACATCTTCTCCCGATGCATGAAGCCGGTTATTAGGATAATTCTTTTTGAAGGAAGTGAGGTTAGGTGTCGGAACCTGGCTTATAACATCAGCAATTGATCCGTCACCAATTCCCCAGCCGTCAAGAATCATTAAAAACGTTTTTTTATTTTTCATATGTCAATTAAATCACATTAATACTTGCTATCCTAACAAAAAGATTATTATAAGAGTTCATTCCCTGATTAACAACCCCCTTTCTTTTTCCCCCCAAGGTGGGGAAATGAAACCCAGTTATATAACCGGATTTTCTCCCCTTCAGGGGAGATGTCCCGCAAAGCGGGACAGAGGGGTGTTTATCCCGTAAACTAAACCTGTTTGATTTCCGGGGCAAAAATAATTAAATTTTAGTATTAGTTTAATTGAGTACCAGAAATTGGAAAAAGAATAGGGGCATGTCTAAAAGTCAAACCTAATAACCGCAAAGGTCGCAAAGAGTAAACGCAAAGTTCGCAAAGAATTTAAAAACTTATACAGAGGTCCACCGAGTAAAAACAGAGATCCACGGAGCTCATCAATAAGCTTTTATATCAGCCAAATGGGTTCCGGGCTTTAGCCCAAATATAATTCCTACCTGATTTCCCTGATCCTGATTTTAAAATCAACTCCCGGGCAGGTTTTTTCGTATGTTATGTCCTTTCCTACGTATGCAAGCCACTCATCGGGTGTAAAGTTCCTTGTAACATAAGAACATCCGTCAGCTGCGAATGTATCGGCCATGGTTGGACGTTGTATTACCACAGGCTTATTTTCAATACCGGCCGACAGGATCATTTCCCCGTCGGGACTGAATCCGAAAGCTACAACCGGACCCCCGTTATCGTCAAAGCTTACCGGCTGATTTGTCAGATCCCCCATATCCCAGAGCTTTAGCGTACCGTCATTGCCCGAAGTGGCCATCTGCAGGTACTTGTCATTGAAGCGTATGTCATTTACTTCTCCCGGATGAGCCTTAATTTCTGAAACTTTGGTCTTCGAGCCAACATCCCACAGTTCAACCACCCCATCATCATACCCAACTGCAATTTGCGCATCATCAGGCTTAAACCTGATACTTTTTATTGTCTTGCCGGGTGATCCTATATTGAAGTTATCAGAGGTCTGTTCAGGATTCCAGACCAGTCCTATTCCCTGGTCGCTGATGCCGGCAATGTATCTGCCGTAAGATGAAACGTCAATCGACGTAATCTGTACTGTATTTGTAGCCAGATTTATTGATGTTCTTGCTTTCAGGTCCCATTTAAGAACCTTCCCGTCAAGGGCTGCCGAATACAGATAATTGCCATCATATGAAAAAATAAGCGACTTTATCTTTCCGGTGTGTCCTTTTAACTCATAACCCTGGGTATTTCCGACGAGAGGGATCATTTTTATTGCTGCAGTCCCTGTTCCGCATGCAAGAAAGTCGGCTTTCGGACTTACTGCCAGGACATCGATTACTTCTGAATTTGAATATATTACCTGGAAACCCTGTACTGCATTATCAAGGTCCCATTTCAGGACTTTACCATCAGTCCCGGACGTAAAAAACTGCTTTTTACCTGGTACAAAGGCAATACTCTTTATTTCGCCATCATGACCTGAATATGTCCTGTAATTAGCATTGCCGTATTGTTTTGCCAGATTATAAAGTCCCATGTAAATATCGGCATCGTTTGAAAACCCTTTGTTAGCACTGTTAAAAAGGTAGGCCTGGTAAGCAAGAAGACCCTGAAGATCTTTCTGTCCCTTTGTCTGCAGTGACCTGAGGGACATTGATTTTGCGAGTGATATCATTCTCATTCTCTGGGCTTCATTCTTCTGTTCCACAGCAGCAATGGCGTTCATTTCTGCATTTAAGATGTTCCGTTTTACTGAATCTGTTTGTATCCGTGCTTCCAATACGTCTCTGGAAGCTATGCGGAACCGGGTCTCAGCGTCTTCCCTGAGCAACCTCTCCTGCTGTTCCCTCCGGGCAGATGCAATTGCATTTGAATCAGCCTCTATTGATTTTTTTACAACCACTGTAGCATACTGCTCAATTGCTGCTTTCTGTGCAAGGATTTCACTATTTAGCATTTCGGCTGCTTTCCTCCTGCTGTCAGAGTTGAATTTCGAAACAAAGGCCACAACCATCGCCAGTCCGGCTAACAGTGCAATTCCTCCGGATACCGAAGCAATGACCCTTATTCTTTTTAATCTCCATTTGTGAAGCCTGGCTTTTCTTTCTTCATTCTCGATATATTTTTTCTCACTTGTGCGGAGATAAACCATCGCTCTTTCAAAAGCCGGATTATACTTCTGTGCCCACCAGAGAGTTGGCTTGTTCTGTTCGCGCCATTTTAAAGCGTTCTGAAGCTCAGGCTGACCAAGAAGACCTGTTTTGCCCTGCTGGTACAATGCTGAAGCTTCTGAGAGTTCCAGATACATCTGTACTGAAGCCGATTCCTCATCGACCCATTTCTTCAGACGATCCCACAGGTGAATCAGGCTTTCATGCGACAGGTCAATTATTGTATCTTCGGTAAGTTGATCCGGAAATGCAGTCAGAAGTGAAATTGAAGGACCACGGAATTTCTCAATAACACCGAATAAATCCTCATTACTGCACTGTATAACCGATTTAATTGTCCTGACATTTGATGGATACCTGATCCCTTTATTATCAGAACCCTTGCCGGTTATTGTTTTAAATAATTTTTCACATATGTTTTTCCCTTCCTGACCCAGACTCTCATAAATTTCATCGGCATGACGTGAGATGGAATCTTTTATTGTCCCTATTGCATTGAAATCTGAGAATCCTATAGGCCTTTCAGTTTCATTCAACTCTTTCCACCGGGTCCAGATCCGCATAAGTGCGTGCTGCAATACCGGAAGCTGATCATTCCGTTCACCGATTTCGCCTATAAGCAGGTCGACGAGCTCAGGATCAATCTTTACACCAGTATTCTTCAAAGGGCCTTCGATCGCTTTCCAGATGCTCTCCTTCTGCATCCCCGTAACAAAATAGTTACTGTTGTTAAGCAGATTTGTAAAGCTCCTGTAACGGGCACATTCATTAAGAAGATCAGATCTGATCGCCACGGCAAGGTAAAAATCCTGATTGCCCTTTGTGATTTCCTGAGTAAGAAGGTTTATGAATCCGGGAGTTGCATCGCCTGTTCCTTTTCCGGTTTCAGGTGATCCATACCTGAAAAGCTCCTCGAACTGATCAATGATCAGAAGGATCTTCCTGCTTGTTTTTGAAGGCTGTTTTTTAATAACTTCATCAATGCCATTCGGGTTCTCTTTAAGGATTTTTAAGATCTCCTCCCTGCTTATCCCTTTTTTGTCGGTGCTTAAAAGATTTTCCGCAAAAGCATCGGCCATGCTTCCGAAAGGATCATTGCCTGGTTTCATACTTATTACCATCCAGACAGGCGGGCCATTTAAGGATAAATCCCTGATCTTTGGCACCAGTCCGCACTGTATAAGCGAAGATTTACCGCTTCCGGAAGCTCCGATAATTGCAAGGAATCGGTTCCTTGTTATCTTGCCGGTAATCTCTTCACTTTCGGTTTCCCGTCCGAAGAAATATTCGCTTTCCCCTGATGTGAATGGCCTCAACCCGGGGAAAGGATTGAATTCTTCATCTTTTGTAATTACAGGCGTCATAAGTAATCAAAAATTATTCTTCGTTGTCATCAATATATTTAAAGATCGTAAACGAGTTTTGAGGATATAGGAAATTAAACTCCCTGACACTATTTAAAGGTAGTACATAACAAAAAGAATATGAGGTTCTCAAATCTCTCAGGACACTGTTCAGGTCAGTATTTTCATTGAAATTTACAAAAACCCTGAGATTCTGGCTGCCGTCTGAAAAGGACCACAGTACCGTACCCGAAGGCTGTGAATAAATCCCGGTCTGGTCGCCCCTGAGGAATGACATTCTCTCTGCCAGAAAGAGGAGCTCCTCTTCAGCAATTCCCTTGAAACATGAAGACAGGAACCTGGTTTTTTCGAAGATAAGTTCTTTATCATCTGTATCTCCTGAAATTATTCTATCAAGCTTTTTCCTGTCAGATTCGGGAATTCTTTCAGAGGCGATACGGTAGAGTTCCCGGGATGTTCTCCCGATTAATTTTGAGGCTTCTTCCCGAAGCAATTCGTCAGGACTGAAAAGCAGAGCAACAACCGATTCCCCCAGTTCCTCGTTCCCGAGATTCAGGATGCTCCTGAGCGCACATGCTTTGGTCCAGATACTAAGAAGATTATAATCACAGTTAATTATTTCCTCAAGCAGGTCACTATACCGGGGCTGCCCGCATTGAAAATAACGCTGAAGTTTTTTTAACCGCTTTTTATCTGCTGCCGGGTCAGGAATATTTTCCTGAAGCGGCTTTATTGAATTGCCAAAGATGATCTCCGCCAGGTCCGGTATATATCTGAGATTGCTATTCCGTTTATTTTGTTCTTCATTGTTTAAGGTGATTTCGGCATTATCAAAAGCCAGGATAAGTAGGTTCCTCAGGTATGCCTTCCAGCGGTTGTATTCCTTTTCAAATTCCTGCAGAAGAATGGAATTGCTTGCATGCAGACATACTTTTGCCGAAATGATCCATGCAAGAGTTCCGAATGTTTCATTGATAACTTTATACAAACGTTCCTTCTGATCTTCGTTTGCCCTGTAGTTACAGCGTATCAGTGCGGTCAGGGCCAATTCCTTTATTGGTCGTGAATTTGACCATAACCGTTCAAGGATAAACGACATATTCTCTTCTGGACAGGTTTGGGAGAAGAGCCTTAGGATTGTCTTGCTCAGGTTAATATTCCCGGAAGAAACCAGATAGAAGCTGGTAATTTCTTTGCTGATTGTGTTACCAAACGTCACCAGAACAGAAAATGCGTCTTCCTTCAACCCTGATGTATTAAGACAATCGCAAACCTCCAGTACCATATCGGTCATTCTGAATCTCCCGATAAGGAATAAAGCCTGCCTTTTAAGCTCAACCGATTTATCCCTCAGAAGTTTCAGCACCTCAGTAGTATGAGGAGATCTAATATCGGCAAGCATTTTACGGGCATTCTCAATCTTTTCCTCCTCAATACTTCCCGGGGCCGATCTATCCCGGCTTTCCTTCCTGACAGTATCTTCCTCGATAATCTCCACTATTTCCGAAGCGCGCTGACGAACGCTTTCATCAAATCGTCCGGCTCCGGCAATCTTTTTAAGTGCAGGAATCAGATTAATGTCATGCTTTATCAGGGCGTAGGTGAAGAGCTCCTCAAGGAACCACTTGTTATTGATAACTTCAAGCAACGACAGATTCCCGGTCTCCAGATGGTAAAGATTTGACCTGAATAACGTTTTGCCTGAAAACCTGCTTTTCAGGTTTTCCCAATGGGCTGACTCCTCAAGGTTATCCGTTTTTTGCAGGGTAAATGAAATTGGCCTTTTGCCCATAAAACCGGCTGAATTAAATAATTATTCTAATTTAAGAAATAATGATCAATAAATATCATTGAATCCATTTCTTAACAAGCGAATACAGAGCAGGAATATCAGTTTCATATCCATCCACGGTAATCTCTGCTTTTGTATACCACTTTTCTCTTTCATTCAGTTTTTTGTGAATGTAATCCTCCAGTTCGTCCTTACCAATATTAGTAATAAGAGGTCGTGCTTTTGATGAATTAACGAGCCTGTCCTTTAACTGTCCGGTTGTGAGCCGCAGATATACTGTAAGCCCGGATCCGAGCATGAAATCCATATTATCGTTAAAGCACGGAGTTCCTCCTCCGGTGGAAATCACTACATTGGATTCCGGTGCAAGATCTCTCAGTGTTTCAGATTCGATGGTCCGGAAATAAGATTCGCCCTTTTCGGAAAAAATTTCAGTAATCTTCATCCCTGCCACCAGTTCAATTCTTTTATCGAGATCAATAAATGACCAGTTGAGACGGGAGGCCAGTTTTTTTCCTGTTGTCGATTTACCGCTACCCATGAACCCGATAAGGAATATTTTACTGTGCTGGTACATTAAAGTTCAAGCTTCATCTGCGCCGGATCATTGTTTGCATCCGGATGTTTCGGCTCATCATCGTCTTCCTCTTCAACGGTGGAAACGGTTTCCTTTTTCACTACAGGCTTAATTTCATGAATGTTTTCCACCATAAAACTGCTCAGCCTTTTCCCTTTGGCTTTATAACTCTTTACACCAATGAATTCTGCAACTTCAATAATCTCGTTTTCACGTGCTTTGTGCTTTCCGCCAAAAATTATCTCAAAGCGCGGGTATTCAACTTCAGTGATGCTTATGAGCTTTGATTCGGGATCTTCATTAATAAAGCACAGGGGTTTTTCGGATTCTTCTATTGTGAATCTTTTCACATAATAGAACTTTTGCTCTTCATCCCAGTAAACGACCGAATAAACCTTTCCGGGACGGTATTTCTCAATTATGAGTATATTGTCTTCGAAGTGATTTGACAGGTCAAATCCCGTAATCCGGAAAAATCCGTTTTTGGTTATAACAAGAATTTTGTCATCAGCGCTGAATTCTCCAAGGAACAGGCCTCTCCCATCTACATTCAGCCTGAATACTGCATCATCAAACCATATTTTCCTTCCTCCAAGGGTTGATAAACCCTTTTCTTTCAGGCTGATCTTATGTACTCGCATTTTTTGTCAGGATGTTTCCCATTGAGGATTTTCCCTTTATCGCCAGCTGGCCGAAATCAAATTCAAAGACCAGTTTTTTCAGCCTTGCCTTAGGCTTGTGATGAACTTTGATCACCTCAGCCTCCCCGTTAGGATTGGCACTGAAATAAACAATTTTTGATCCGGGAGTTCCCCTTGTAAGATTATATTCCTTATCCCGTGTAAGTCCCGTTATGGCACAACGCTTAACGAGCAACGGGCCGTCCTTGCCATCCTGGTACACAATATTGTAAATTGTCCGTTCGTCATTTTTCAGAAAAACCTGGGCATAAAGAATATCATTCCCGACAAAAACTTTTTCTGCAACCTTAGTAATCAGGTATACGCCATCTTTCCTGATAACTATTATATCATCTATATCGGAACAATCACAAACGAATTCATCCTTTTTCAGGCCTGTCCCGATAAAGCCTTCCTTGTAATTAATGTAAAGTCTGGCATTGTTAGCAACAACTTTTGTTGCCTGGATAGTGTCAAAAGATCTTATCTCGGCCTTCCTTTCCCTGCCTTTTCCGTATTTCTTCTTAATCTGTCTGAAATAGTTTACGGTAAAAGGAATAATATTCCGGAGGTGATTCCTGACCTCTTCCAGTTCAGCTTCAATCGCCTTTATATGTTCATCAGCCCTTCCCGAATCATATTTTGATATTCTCTTTATCCTGATCTCTGTAAGTTGAATTATATCCTCCCTGGTAATATCCCTGAGCAACCTTTTTCTGAAAGGCTTCAGCCCCTTGTCAATAGTTTCAATGACCGATTCCCATGTTTCACAATTCTCAATATCCCGGTAAATTCTTTCTTCTATAAATATTTTTTCGAGAGTTGACAGATGCCAGTCCTCACCCAGCTCATTCTGTCTGATCTCAAGCTCGGTAGTGAGTAGTTTTACCGTTTTGTCCGCCGAGTGCCTGAGAATATCACTCACTCCCATAAAGGAAGGCTTGCTCCCTGCAATAACGCATGTATTCGGTGAGATTGAATACTCGCAATCGGTAAGTGCATAGAGGGCGTCAATTGTTTTGTCAGGGGAGACTCCAGGCACCAGATGAATTACAATTTCAACATTTGCAGAAGTATTATCATCAATTTTCCTGATTTTTATTTTCCCCTTCTCATTGGCCTTAATAATCGATTCGATAAGTGTCGAGGTTGTCTTTCCAAATGGTATCTCAGTGATTACCAAAGCTTTTTTGTCAATTTTCTCGATCTTTGCCCTTACTTTTACAACTCCTCCCCTTTGCCCGTCGTTGTATCTTGAGACATCAATCATTCCACCTGTCGGAAAATCGGGATAAAGCACAAATTCCTTACCTGAAAGATAATCTATAGAAGCATCTATCAGTTCGTTGAAATTATGAGGAAGTATTTTTGAAGCAAGTCCAACAGCTATACCTTCCACTCCCATTGCAAGCAGAAGCGGAAATTTTACCGGCAGGGTTACAGGTTCCTTGTTCCGGCCGTCATACGACAGCTTCCACTCTGTTGTTTTAGGATTGAACACAACATCGAGGGCAAATTTTGAGAGTCTCGCTTCGATGTACCTCGGCGCAGCGGCACCATCGCCTGTCAAAATGTTACCCCAGTTTCCCTGGGCATCAATCAAAAGGTCTTTCTGCCCAAGCTGTACGAGTGCATCTCCGATCGAAGCATCACCGTGGGGATGGAACTGCATGGTATGGCCTATAATATTGGCCACCTTATTAAAACGGCCGTCATCCATTCTCTTCATGGAATGCAGGATGCGCCGCTGAACAGGTTTCAGCCCGTCGTCGAGGTGGGGGACTGCACGTTCCAGGATTACATATGAAGCATAATCCAGGAACCAGTCCTGATACATTCCCGAGAGGGCTGTCACTGAATGCAGGGCAACCGGACCCTGGGGGATATCTTCTTTCCCTTCAGGCTTATCTATTTCAAAATCCTGATCTTCCATTATTTATCTCTTCCTCCCTGATAACCTGGTTATTTTTCCCCCTGCTCCACAAGATCCTCCTCAACCCTCAGGTTCTCAATAATGAAATCCTGGCGGTCAGGAGTATTCTTTCCCATATAGAATTCCAGATACCCGTTAACTGCATCGTTCTTCTTCATTCTTACAGGTTCGAGCCGCATGTCTTTTCCGATAAAATGGCTGAACTCATCCGGAGAGATCTCCCCGAGTCCTTTGAACCTTGTTATTTCAGGGTTAGGTCCGAGAGACTTAATAGCTTTTGCTTTCTCATCGGGCGTATAACAATATTTTGTTTCTTTCTTGTTCCTTACCCTGAAAAGCGGTGTTTGCAGAATGTAAACGTGCCCTTTTCTTACAAGGTCCGGAAAGAACTGAAGGAAAAAAGTCAGCAGAAGCAGCCTTATATGCATCCCGTCGACATCAGCATCCGTGGCAATCACGATATTGTTGTATCTCAGATCCTCAATTCCGTCTTCAACATTCAATGCCGACTGAAGCAGGTTGAACTCTTCATTTTCATAAACAATCTTTTTCGTAAGTCCGAACGAGTTAAGTGGCTTGCCTCTGAGGCTGAAAACTGCCTGGGTTTCAACGTCCCTCGACTTTGGTTATCGATCCGCTCGCGGAATCTCCTTCTGTTATAAAAATTGTCGATTCGAGTTTCCTTGCATCATTGGTGTTGTAATGTATCCGGCAATCACGCAGTTTTTTGTTATGGAGACTTACTTTCTTTGCCCGGTCCCTTGCAAGCTTCTGAATAGAAGAAATTGCTTTTCTCTCCTTTTCCGAATCCTGGATCTGTTTAAGAAGTATCCTTGCGGTTTCAGGATTTTTGTGAAGATAATCATCCAGCTGCTTTTTAATGAACTCGCTTATGAAATTCCTGACCGAAGGGCCTTCGGGTCCCATATCCTTTGATCCCAGCTTTGTTTTTGTCTGGGATTCAAAGATGGGCTCTTCAACTTTAATGCTGATGGCTGCAATTATTGATGACCTGATGTCAGAAGGATCATAATCCTTTTTATAAAAATCACGGATAGTTTTGACAATACGCTTCACGGAATGCAAGCAGATGTGATCCTCCCTGAGTGGTGTTCTGCCCGTTTACGAAGCTGTAGTAATCCTCGCCGTATTGTAATCCGTGGGTAAATGCAATCTCAATATCCTCACCTTTAAGATGAACTATCGGATAAAGTCCTTCCTTGCTCATGTTTTCGTTAAGCAGATCGACCAAGCCATTCTTTGAGAAGAACTTGTTCCCGTTAAAATTTATTATCAGCCCGGAATTCAGGTATACGTAGTTCTTCAGCATTGAATCCACGTATTCTGAAATGTAGTAATAATTGCCGAACATTAGCTTCGTCGGGCTGAAAAATCACTTCAACACCATTTTCTTCCTGGGTTGGTTTTAAGGGATGGTCCTTTATAATGATTCCGTGCTCAAACTCACTTATCTTAATCTGCCCGTCGCGGATCGACCTGATAACAAAACTGGAGGACAGAGCATTAACGGCTTTTACACCAACGCCATTCAGTCCGACAGATTTTTTAAAAGCTTTTGAATCATACTTTGCTCCCGTGTTCATCCGCGAAACAGCCTCAGTAACTTTTCCCAGAGGAATGCCCCGTCCGTAATCACGGATCCTTACCTCATTCCCGTTGATGGCCACATCAATTTTTTTCCCGAATCCCATCATGTATTCGTCAACGGCATTATCCATTACCTCCTTTATCAGAACATAAATACCGTCATCCTGCGAAGAGCCATCACCCAGTTTCCCGATGTACATACCGGGCCTCAGCCTGATATGCTCCCGCCATTCAAGGGTCTTTATATGTTCTTCAGAATATCCGACAACTGACATTTTTAAGAATTTTGCGCAAATATAGTTATTTAAGGAAGGTCTGTCTTGTCAATTTTTCAACAATAGCTGCAATTATTAACCGTGGGAAAGTGACAAAAATCAGGCTTCCAAAATATTTATCTGATTAATTGACAATTATATCAGGCCTGAAAATGTTAATAAATCAGCTGTCAGGCAATACCCATTTGCTTCATCAGAACGGCAGCATTCATTTTACGGGTTATTCCGTCGCGGAGAGTATAGTCAAAGCTTATGTTTTCCCCGTTAATCTCAATTTCAAAACATTTATTCACAACATTATCGGGAAATTCCTCTTCCATTTCACCGAGTGATATATCGTGAGTGGCGATCAGACCTGTTCCTCCCAGTTCAATTAACCGTCTGAGAAACAGCTTTGAACCGAGGCTTTTATCAGTCGAATTAGTCCCTTTCAGGATCTCATCGAGGATAAAAAAGATATTGTCACCTTCTTCGAGTCTTTCTTTAAGGGTTTTAAGCCGTTTAAGCTCTGCATAGAAATATGATTCATTATGACTGAGTGAGTCAGTGGTCCTCATGCTTGTGAAAAGCTTTACCGGAGAGAACATCATTTTCCCCGCGCAAACCGGGGCACCGGTCATAGCCAGGACCATATTTACCGCAACAGTCCTCAGGAAAGTACTCTTTCCTGCCATATTGGCGCCTGTTATTATGTATACTTTCCCCCGGCTTTCAACCGAAAAATCGTTATCAATTCTTATTTCATCACTCAGTAACGGGTGCCCCATTCTTATAGCCTCGATAACAGGTCCGGCATTAGTGACAGCCGGAAAAGAGTTACCGGGATTATTGTAAGAATAGTTGGCAAGGCTGTTAAAACCGTCGATCTCTCCCAACAGATTCAGCCATACCGGAAGACTGGACGCAGCCGACTTCCTCCATTTTTCCAGGCGCATAATGCAATGGAAATCCCATAGCAAAAGGCCGTTCAGGATAAATCCGACGAACAGGTTGAGCCTGCTGTCGAAAGCCCGGATTAACTTGTCAAGCTTTCTGATTTTAACTGCAACTGAATCCTGTTTAGTAAGTATTTTTTCCTGGATGGCAGTCAGAACCGGGGAGTTGAATTGTTCTTTATCAAAAGATTTTACCAGCTGTTCAACAGATGAAAGAAACACGTGTTTCCTCGATACCATCTCATGTATCCTGTTTATCCTTGTCAGCAACATACCGATAAGAAGAAGATTGAAACAGTAGAGAAGGAGAAAAACAATCAGTGGCAGGATTCCTGCGATGACCAGTAAAAGAATAATGATTCCTGAAGCCGGTAAAATAAAAGCTATCAGTTTCATAGCCGGAGAAGAAAAAAAATTATCCTTCCCGCTTAACCATATGTTCAGGCTTTTAATCTCTTTTTCATCAAGCGGCTTATCTAGCCCGTAAGCCGCAAATTGCTGTCGCCAGTCAAGCTTCCCTGCAAGTTCCCTGACAGCTTCCTGCCTTTCCGGGATCATTCCGCAGAGACCGAATGGTTCAGCAAGCCAGCCTGCCAGTAATGATCTTCCGGGACCTGTGACTGTCCTGTTAAGATACCGGAATACCGAATCCTCACCGAAAAGGTCGATATCGCCTGAGAAATCATGACTGGGATCAACCCATTCATTCCCCCCATCAAATGCAGAATAATCACCATCAAGGGCATTTAATTCGTTACTATTGATCCTTATAAGGTTTTCAGTAATCGTAATTTTATCGGAACACTCTGTGAATCTTTTCACAAGCAGAAGGAACAAAAAGATGGCAAGAAGTAAAACCGGGATTCCGGCAGCTGGCGAAATACTGAAGCAGAACACCGTAAGAATACCTCCGGCGACAAATACCAGAAGCCTGAGCAACGAGATAAGCAACTGCTTCTGTTTCATGCCGGTAAGGATCAGTTCATTTTTATTCCTGAGATCTGTGTAAGTTTTTCTGATATTCTCGCGGTTCATATCAAAAAAGAATTGCTGAAACCCTGAATACTGATTTTTTACGGTAATAATCCGAATTTCTGAGATCAAAATACCATGTCCATTCTTCCTTCAGCTTTCCTTCC
The DNA here is from genome assembly GCA_963831935.1 of uncultured Bacteroidales bacterium. Taxonomy (GTDB): domain Bacteria; phylum Bacteroidota; class Bacteroidia; order Bacteroidales; family VadinHA17; genus LD21. The sequence goes on along the minus strand of CAWHSH010000004.1, from coordinate 219,565 downwards.
GGAAGATCGATCAGAACTGAACTGATTTCACGTACTCTGCCCGATTTCTCAGTTATTACCTCGGAAAGATCTGTTATCAGAACCGATTCATGATTTTTAAGAAATGATAAATGATTCTGCTGGATTTCTTTCCTGAACCGTACAAAACTCTCCTCATCGGAAATTGCCTTCTTCTTCAGCAATTCAACCGGCAGCACTTCAAGCTGGGTAAAGATATTCAGCGAAATTATCAACCCGGTTTCAAACTGCGGCTTGGTACCTGGTATTTTAATATCATCGAGTGACCGGAGCTTATTAAAAAGATCTTTGCCTCCTGCCTTGTCCCACACTTCTGAGATCAATCCTCCGGAAATATCTTCCTCCCTTAACACAACATTCTTCATTTCAGAGACCTGGCTCTTAACTTCGGGAGGATGAACAATATCAACAAGGTTTATTTCAGATGCCCTGATCAGCCATTTCCCTGAGTGGAAGATCAAGAAGCCAGCCGCTTCCAAGAACAGTTACAACCGAAGGCTGTATAAAAATCGAGTGACCTAAGAATGAAATTCCTGCAATTTTTCAAATGTGTCGTTCCAGCCTCCCTTCTTCATCCAGGTGATGATATATCAGTCCGCGCTGATAATTATAATAACCCATTTTATGAAGGATCCGTCGGTATGATGCGCTATGTGGCATTTTAATTAGTTTCTTCCCTCAGTTCTTTCAGAGCCCTGGTCATAAAGGTACTGAATTTAAGGGCAAGGGTATCCGGGTCGTCTGTATTAAATGATTCCGGTGGAACAGGGTCAAAAACTCTGACTTTTACTTTATGGCCGGTTCCGAAAATTAATCCATGCTTTGGCAGAACTTCGCCGGTACCGTCGATCAGTACTGGCAGAATTGGCTTTTCTGGCACTGATTGCAAGCTGAAATGCCCCTCTTTTGAAGAACCCTATCTCCCTGTCGACGACCTTGTCCCTTCAGGGAACATCATGATTGAAGTTCCCCGTCCTCAGACACCGGTATGATTTCTCAATCATCTCTTCCTTGCTCTCCTTGTTGCCACGGTCAACGGTGATGTAATCTGCCATTTTTAGATACCATCCAAGTACCGGCCTTTTCATAACCTCGATTTTGGAGATCCATTTGAATCTGGTACCTGAGGCAGTTAATAATAAGGATATCAAGAATTGACTGGTGGTTTGAGATAATGACATAAGTGGATTTCCTGTCAGCCTTTTCCCTGCCTTCAATATTTATTTTCCAGATCGGCAATATCATCGAAACAAGATAAGCCTGATAAATCAACATCCAGTGCATGACCTTCCTTTCCCTGTCGAAGGGCAGAACCAGGATCCAGGCCAGACATGTTATCGGGAAGAAGATTATGATAAACAAAATACCCTCAATCCAGATAAATATTGATTTCAGAATATCCATGTTACAAACGTACAATTTTAATTTTCTACCTCCGTGTATTTCTGTGGCTCCACTTGCCGCCGACCTCACCCCAGCCCCTCTCCCGAGGGAGAGGGGCTATATCTTTTAATATCAGCTTCTTACACCCCTTCTCCCCTGCCTTGCTCCGCCGTAGCGGCTACGCGAAGGCGAAGGGAGAAGGGGGAGGGGGATGAGGTCGATTGCCGCACAGAGAAATCACAGAGTTACACAGAGAGAAAAATATATAATGCAGTTTAAAATAAATTATAAACATCAAATCCCCTGTTTAAAATATTTTCTTTTTCGAGCGCTTCCCTGATATCGTTTACCATATGCCTGCAGCCGATCAGTCTCTTGCCGATATGCTCCAGTTCATAGGATCCCCTGAAATCACATTCCTTTATCAATCCGTCCCTGACAAACAAATGGCAGGAGATTTCCTTCCCGTTTAGCACAAACCTGTTATTAAAATAATATTCAGGCCCGTATCCATAGTTCCATTCCCATGTTCTGTATTTTAACCACGCCAGTGATTCCACCTCTTTTGTTTCATCTGCTGAAAGAGTATATGTTTCGGAACCTGGGAAATATTTTAAAAACCACTCCTTCATAAGAGATTTGAATTCATGAATATCATCACCGTATTTTAATACGGTTTTTAATACGGTTTTTAATACGGTGATCAGGTTGATCACGGGAGATGGATTTGAGCTGACTGCCCTTGTTTTATATTTCCCTGCATCATTGCGGATCGAATCTTTAAGCATATCAAGGTCTGTATCAAATAGCAGGGTACCATGGTGCAGCACCCTGTCGTGGTATACATGTTCCGAGTTACCTGAAATCTTTAAATCCATTGACTTTCAGATCATTTTTTCCTTCAAATTTTGCATCTACTCCAAGAGATGATAAAAATTCAATGACAGGAAGCTGTATATTTTCTGAAATCAACCTGTTTTCCCGGCTCACTTTTCATTATAAAGGAAAAATTCAGATTCCCGTTATCATGGAACACGGTTCCGCCTCCTGAGATTCTTCTTATTACCGGGATATTATGTTCTGTTACAACCCTGGTATCAACCTCCCTGTGTACTACCTGATGCTTGCCTATTATCACCGATCTGTCATTTATCCCAAGAATCAGAAAATCCTCAGTTCTGTTTTTAAGAAGGTACTCATCAACTGCAAGGTTGAAAAACGGATCAGTGGATTCCAGATTGATGTAAAGCATAAAGTTAAAAGTACTATTTTTTAATATTAGTGGAGTTAGCCCCCCCTTGGGGGGTTGGGGGGTAGCCGTTCCTGGAAGGTTTGGAGTTAGCCCCCCCTTAGGGTGGGGGGGGTAGTCCCTCCTGGGGGGTTCGGGGGGTTGGGGGGATTGACTGATGTTTGCAGAAGGCAGATCGCTGAAGTATCTGCGATGCTGAAGAAAATATCTGTCAGTCAAATCATAAAGCCTGTACATATTCCAACCGATAAATGCTCCGAGAATTGCTCCGCAAATTACATCACCCGGATAGTGGACACCCAGATATATCCTGCTGTATCCTACCGCTACAGCCCATATGATGATGCTTATCGTGAACCATTTTTTCCGGATGAACATAAGGCTCAGCAAGGCAACATTGAATGAATTTGCCGAATGGGATGAAACAAACCCGTATAACCCTCCGCACCTGCCCTTCACAAGATGCACAAGTCCTGTAAGTGAAGGCTCATGGCACGGACGCAGCCGGTCTACAGAGTTTTTAATGAGCAGTGCGATCTGATCAGTCAAAGTAACGGCAATAATTATAAACAGGATTATAATCAGAAACTTCCTTTTATATCTTAATGCCAGGCAGATGAGGATTGCCAGATAAAGAGGGACCCACACAACCACCATGCTTAAGGTATACATCACCTTATCCCAGAAAGGCGAGTTAGCTGAGTTAAGAAATAAGAAAAGCTGCTGGTCAAGATGTACTGGTACGGAAAACATTAACTATTCAGAATTTTCCAGATCATATCTTTAAGCGTATTGATTCCTTCGCCGGTAACCGAGGAAATGAAAACACGGGAGATGTCAGGCAGATCAAGCCTGATTTCCTGTTTAAGCTCATCGTCAAGCAGGTCGGATTTGGATATTGCTAGCAACCGTTTCTTGTCGAGGAGTTCAGGATTATACATTTTCAGCTCGTTAACCAGGATCCCATATTCTTCTGTGATGTTTTTACTATCAGCGGGAATAATAAAAAGAAGCATGGAATTCCTTTCAATATGTCTGAGGAATCTTATTCCCAGTCCTTTGCCTTCGTGTGCTCCCTCAATGATCCCGGGGATATCGGCCATTACAAAGGACTTATCATCCCTGTATGGTACAATCCCGAGGTTCGGTACGAGTGTGGTAAAGGGATAATCGGCAATTTTTGGTTTTGCAGCTGATACCACAGATAAAAGAGTCGATTTGCCGGCATTCGGAAATCCCACAAGGCCGACATCGGCGAGGATCTTAAGTTCAAGTATGAATGCATCCTCGACTCCTGGCTCCCCTGGTTGAGCATACCTTGGCGTCTGGTTGGTGGCCGATTTGAAATGAGTGTTTCCCATTCCTCCCCGGCCTCCTTTCGCAAGTATTTTCTCATCACCATGATCGGTGATCTCAAAAAGGATCTCTTCCGAATTTTCTTTCCTGGCGATGGTTCCAAGGGGCACTTCAATGACCACATTCTCTCCCTCGGCTCCGGTAGACTGCTGCGCTCCTCCCGGTTCACCATTACCGGCAAATATATGCCGTCTGTATCTCAGATGCAGAAGGGTCCACATCTGGCTATTACCTTTTAAAATGATATGTCCACCCCTGCCTCCGTCACCACCATCGGGGCCGCCCTTCGGGATAAATTTCTCCCTCCTCAGGTGCGCTGATCCCGACCCTCCGTTCCCGGAGCGGCAATAAATCTTTACGTAATCAACAAAATTCGATCCGGACATAAACTTGAATTTCTCGGTTGGCATAACTCACACCCCCTGTATATTTTTTCACCCCCCTGCCCCCCTAAAGGGGGGTAAATTCGGGGCAGTCAAATAGCCCCCCTTCAGGGGGGTTGGGGGGTGAACCTCACAGGGGATTACAGGAATTTCTTCATACTAATGCTCAGCCTTGCGAAGATATCCTCAATCGTTCCCATACCATTAATTGGCTGATAGATACCTCTTTCCCGGCAGTATTCGATGATCGGCTCAGTTTTGGCTTTGTAAACATCTATCCTGTTCTCAATAACCGCCGGATCCTTATCATCAGGTCGCCCCGACTGTTCAGCCCTGAGAACCAGCCTTTTAACAAGTTCATCATGTTCAACATCAAGGACCAGCATACTGTCGATCTTCATACCTCTGTCATTCAGCATTTTTTCAAGGGCACTTGTCTGAGCAACTGTCCGAGGGAATCCGTCGAACAGAAATCCCGCACAATCTTTTGAGCTGTCGATTTTGGCAGCTATCATCTCGATAACAACTTCGTCGGGGACAAGTTCACCTTTTGACATTATTGAGCTCATCTTTTTACCAAGTTGAGTTCCTGATGCAATTTCCGCACGAAGCATGTCACCTGTCGAGAGATGTGTCAGATTGAACTTCTCAGCCAGCTTTACCGACTGTGTTCCCTTTCCTGAACCGGGAGGACCAAAAATTAAAAAATTAACCATAAACAAGTTTATTAAAGTACTATTTTATAAACGGATGGCAGGTTACGTCCGAAACCATCATAATCAAGCCCGTAACCAACCACAAAATCGTTTGGTATTTTGAATCCGATGTAATCCAGTTTTATTTCTTTCCTGTACGCAGCCGGTTTAAGGAGAAGTGTTACGACCTTAATTTCCGAGATACTCCTGCCAGCAAGATCATTAATTGTATGTTCCAGAGTATCACCTGTATCAACTATATCTTCTACAATAACAACAGGCTTGTTTTTCAGATCTTCATTCCATCCTATTAGCTCCTTTATCGCTCCCGATGAGTATGTTCCGGAATATGATGAAAGTTTGAGGAATGTTATGCAGGCTTTGAGATCGATTTTTTTGAACAGGTCGGAAGCAAACATAAAGGCACCATTCAGAACACCGATAAACATTACCTCCCTGCCTTCAAAATCATGGTTTATCTGAAGAGCAAGTTCATTGATCCTGTCCTGAATTGCCTGTTCGGGAATAAATTCCCTGAATTTCTTATCCAGGATCTGTATTTCTTTCATTGCCTCAGGTTTGAATTATGAACCGCTGCGAAAATATGAAAATAATAACTTATTTTTGTCCTTATCAGGAAGTTAAATTAAAATATTTTGAATGAAACCCGTTGTAAGCATAATAATGGGCAGCACATCCGATCTGCCTGTAATGGAAAAGACTGCACAGATACTCAATGATCTGAAGATCCCTTTCGAGATGAATGCTCTTTCAGCACACCGGACACCGGAGGAAGTCGGGAAATTTGCCAGGGAAGCTGAGTCGCGGGGAATAAAGGTTATTATTGCTGCTGCCGGAATGGCTGCTCATCTGCCTGGAGTCATAGCATCCATGACACCTGTTCCGGTAATAGGGGTTCCCATAAAATCTTCGCTTGAGGGGCTTGACTCCATCCTGTCTATCCTTCAGATGCCTCCCGGAATACCGGTTGCCACGGTTGGCGTAAATGCTGCTCAGAATGCGGGAATTCTTGCGGCCCAGATCATTGGGACCGGAGATGAAGAGGTAATGGAAGCGGTGATAAAATACAAAGATGGGCTGAAGAAAAAGATAGTGGATGCCAATGAAGAGCTGAAGAATGTAAAATATCCGTTTAAAACCAATTAATCACCCCCCACCCCCCCAAGGTTTGGTCGACCTCATCCCCCAGCCCCTTCTCCCAGGAGAGAAGGGGAGTAAAAAGCACATTATCAATCGATTAAAGTCCCTCTCCCAAGGGAGAGGGATTTAGGGTGAGGTAAAAATAAGTCAGGGGGGTGAACACAGAGGGTCACAGAGAAGAAGAAAATAATTCGATCTAATTTTTGCAGATCGGATTTTTTTGTATATTTTAGAGATGTAAAATGAAACAGTTTGTTCTCGCTGCACAAAATATCTGTTTCGGTTTTGGCTATTTTCCTTTTTTCATCAGCTTCCGCAGGTGATCCATGGTTTTTTTCTGCCGGGGCCGGTGAAACAGGGATGAGCTACTCATGCGCAATGAAACCTGGATTCTGGTCAGCATTTCATAATCAGGCAACACTTCCATTTTATAACTCACTTTCATTTGGAGTCAATTACGAGAACAGGTTCAATATCAGCGAGCTGGGAACAAGAACTGCAGGGTTGATAGTACCAGCAGGAAAGACATGCCTGGCAGCACTTTACAGTAATTTCGGATACAGGGATTTCAGGCGGCAGAGTGCAGGTCTTGCATGCGGATTAAAATTCTCCGAAAAGATATCGGGTGGAATCCAAATCGATTACCTGGCTGAAAAGGCATCCGGAGAAGATTATAAAATGCAGTCGCTTACATTCGAAGCAGGGATTTTTATCATACCTGCTGAAAAAATCCATATCGGGATACATTTATATAATCCGGTTCCGAACTCGTTGAGAAGAAGATTCCTTCCTGCTTCAATCAGGGCCGGCGCAGGTATTTACCTTAGTAAAGTTCTGTTTGCGGGGGCAGAAGTTCAGATGATTACAGGAAGGGATCCGGTTGTCAGGATGGGGCTGGAGTATGAGTCTCTGAAGAATTTCTGGTTCCGGGGAGGGTTCAGCAGTGAAAACACTTCATTCAGTTTCGGGATCGGGTACATGGTAAAATTCGTTCAGATCGACCTGGGTTTTGCAACTCATGAAACACTGGGAGTTACTTCTTCTGCATCTTTAACATTTAAAAATAAAAAATCCATGAAGAAATAACCGCAAAGTGCGCAAAGGGAAAACGCATAGAACGCAAAGATCATAAAGAAGGATTTTAAAAACTTACACAGACCTGGCTGCCGGTAGGCAGGGAGCACAGAGCTGTCACAGAGGATCTTAAATGCTTCGAAGAAAAAACCGCAAAGTACGCAAAGGAAAAACGCAAAGAACGCAAAGTAAAAGACAAAAAATTTTATAGTAGAACCATATGAATGAGAATGAGCTTTCAAACAGAATTATTGGATTAGCAATTGAGATTCACGATTCCTTAGGACCTGGATTGCTTGAAAGTGCTTACAAAGAATGTCTTTATTACAGTCTAAAAAAGGAAGGTTTTTCAGTCGAAAAGGAAAAACCAATGCCATTGATTTATAAAGATATCAAAATTGATTTCGGATACCGGATTGATATTTTGGTAGAGAATAAGGTTGTGATAGAAACAAAAAGTGTCGAATCTTTGAATGAAGTTCATTTTGCCCAGACTTTACCATACATGAAACTAGGCAATTATAAACTTGGTTTGCTTATTAATTTTAACGTCTTTTTATTAAAAAACGGCATTAAGAGATTGGTAAATAAGATATGAACTTGAACAGAACTATCATACTCAGAATAGATTTATTATCAGGTTGCTTTGCGTCCTTTGCGAAAATCTTTGCGTCCTTTGCGGTTAAAAAGGAATTTTATAATCAACTAATAATTTGGTTTTTCATTCTGGTTTTTATCTTGACGGGGGTCAATTCTTCTGCTCAGGATGATAACGTTACTCAAATTATAACCTCTATTGCTGAAGAGCTGGCCGATGATGAAACCGATCCGGAGGCCGTGTCACTATTCATTGAAAAGCTGTATGACCTGAATGAAAAACCTGTTCAGCTTAACTCTGCCGATGAAGAAGAACTATCGCGCCTCTTCTTCCTCACAGATTTCCAGATTAAAGCCCTTGCTGACTATGTGCATTCTTCAGGCAACATTTACTCAATCTATGAAATTGCAAATATCCCGGGTTTTAACCGCGAACTTGTTGAAACAATTACTCCATTTATCTCAGTCAACCTTGAAAAAAGGACACAATCCGATTCTGTGAGGATAAGACAAAATTTACTTACCAATTTTTCAGTCAGATTCCCATGCTCAGACACCTCCATCATTGGCCCTCCGTTTAAATTGCTTACCAGGTATAAAATCACAGCCGGAGGTTTCTCGGGAAGTCTGACTGCAGAAAAAGACAACGGTGAAAAATTATTCACCGGGAAACTGCATCTGCCTGATTTTCTTGCAACAAGCCTTGCCTGGTCAGGTAAGGGTATTGTCAGGAAAATAGTTATCGGCGATTTCGGGGCACGCTTTGGAATGGGCACAAACATCAATACAAACCTCCGAACCGGTTTATCGCTGACTGCATCGGGGTACCTGTCGGGAGGTGAAGAAATAAGATCCTATACATCCACTGATGAAAATAATTTCCTTCGGGGAGTCGCTGCCCAGCTTCAGTTGGGAAGGATTGGAATATCCGTTTTTTATTCTTTAAACAAAGTTGACGGAACATTAAGCCCATCCGAGGGATCACCTGATCTTTATGTTACCTCCTTCTACCGTTCGGGACTTCATGACAAACCATCTTCTGTAAGCAGGAAAGATGTTGTAACAGAATCGTGCTATGGATTGAACCTTGCATATAATCTGAAAAACTCAAAGATTGGCATTTTATGGTCAGAAATGAGGTTCTCTCTACCCGTTCAACTGAAAAGTCCGGATCCCATGGATATCTTTGGTTTCGAGGGGAACAGAAATTCAACATTTTCAGTTTATTATAAAGCTGTCGTGAGTAAACTTGTACTTTATGGTGAGGTTTCAGCCAATCCCGATAAAAGACTGGCATATGTTCAGGGCTTATCATTCCGACCTGCTGACAGGCTTAGCGTCAACCTACTTTACAGAGGTTATGACCCGGGTTTTACTTCTTTCCACGGGAAAGGCCCTTTCAGCAGTTCCGGAGGGGACAATGTCAGGGGCATATTTGGCAATTTCACCTTTGAGGCAGCCAGGCATCTTTTTGTCAGTGCAGGGTGTGATCTCAGGTATTACCCATGGGTGAAATACAGGTGCAGTGCCCCTTCAATGGCGAAAAGCAGGGAGGTGAGGATTAAATATCTCCCATCCGAAAAGATTGCCTTTGAGACCGTTTATGGCTACCGTTTTACGATGCTTAATTCTCAGGACACATACGGAACTGAAAAACAGGAAGATGTTGTAAGCAAAACACTTAAAGGAACCATTAATTATTCTCTTACCAGTAATCTGAAGGTCGGAATGCGGCTTGATTATAAAGTGGCCTGTCATGAAGGAAGCAGGGGATGGCTTCTTTTACAGGACCTGAAGTACAGTTTCGGGGAAATCCCGGTGTCAATCTGGTTCCGGTACTGTATCTTTAAGACTGATGACTGGGACTCAAGGTTATATGCATACGAGAACGATCTTCTTTACAGCTTCAGCATCCCTGCATTGTCAGGAGAAGGGTGCCGGAGTTATCTCATGGTCTCCTTTAAAGCCCGCAAGTTTATCGATTTAAGGATCAAATATGCTGTAACTGACCTGAAAAGTTCCGGTGATTCAAAGTCAAATGAAGAATTAAAGATTCAGTTGGGATTAAGGTTTTAAGAAAGTCAGTTCCGGAGTTTATCACTGCCAATCTTAATATCCTTAATGTTAAGCTGAAGGTTTTTGCTTCCCCTGAATTCATTCATCTCGATCGAATAGCAAATATCAATCGGGTTTCCCCCCCTTATATATTCGAAATGATCTGCCTGACCGAATGCAATGGCGGGGAATATTTTTTGTCCGGCTGATTCCTGGCACAGATCAAGCCTCAGGTGTTCTCCGCTCGAGCCGACCATTCTTCCGGCTCCTGAATCAAATACACTGCGGGAAACGAAAACAGGTGACATGTTTTCCGGACCGAAAGGCTGAAATTTGTTCAGAAAGTTGAAGAATTCGTCGTTAACCTCCGAAAACAGGAGTTCAGAATCCACAAACACTCTTGGTACAAGCTGATCTTCGGTTATTGTACTATTAACAAACTGCTCAAACCGCTCCATAAAGGGTTTTATATTTTCTTTCCTGAGGGTAAGTCCTGCGGCAAACATATGTCCGCCAAAGCTTTCAAGGAGGTCGCTGCAAGCTTCGATAGCCTGATACAGGTCATAACCCTGTACCGAGCGTGCTGATCCGGTCGCAAAACCGTTCGATTCAGTTAGTATGACAGTCGGTCTGTAATATGTCTCAATCAGCCTAGAAGCAACAATTCCGATAACACCTTTCTTCCAGGAAGGGTTAAAAAGAACAGTTGTCTTTGCATTTACGCTTCGCTGATCTTCCGAGATCATGCGCATAGCCTCCGTGGTTATTGTCCGGTCGACATTTCTCCTTTCCACATTGAAGCTGCTGATCTCTTTGCTGATCCCGACTGCAAGCTTCGGATCGTTTGATATCAGCAGTTCGACGGCCTTACTGCCTGCTTCCATCCTTCCTGCGGCATTTATCCGGGGACCGAGTTTAAAGACCACGTCCTCTACTGTCAGTGCCCGGCAAATCTCAGCTTCCCTGATAATTTCCCTCAGCCCTGTTCTGGGAGATTCATTAAGCTGCTTCAGACCGTAATATGCGAGAACCCTGTTCTCCCCTGTCAATGGTACAATATCTGAAGCAATGCTAACCGCAACCAGGTCGAGATAATGTGCTATTTTGTCAAAAGGTATTCCATGAACACGTGAATAGGCGTGCACAAGTTTAAATCCCACCCCGCACCCGGAGAGCTCCTTATAGGGATAATTGCATGAAGGCTGCTTGGGATCGAGAACTGCAAGAGCCTTCGGAATTTCATCACCGGGGTAGTGATGATCACAAATTATCACGTCAAGGCCTTTGGATCTGGCATATTTTACTTTCTCAACAGCCTTTATACCGCAATCGAGCGTAATTACAATTTTACAGTTCTTCTGGAATGCAAAATCAATGCCCTGGAATGAAACTCCGTAACCTTCCTTATACCGGTCGGGAATATAATATTCAACACCGGAATACTGTTCTTTCAGGAAAGAATACATCAGGGCTACCGCAGTCGTTCCATCAACATCATAATCGCCGTAAACCAGGATCTTTTCATTTTTCTTAACTGCAGTTGAGATCCTTTCCACCGCGACATTCATGTCCTTCATCATAAAAGGATCATGCAGATAACCAAGGTCAGGTTCAAAAAACGCTTTGGCTTCTTCAGGTGTTGTAATATCCCTCTGCGCCATAAGATTGGCCAGTGCATCCGATATGCCAAGAGCACCGGCAAGCTGTCTGACAACGGCTGCATCCCCTTTCTCCCTGATTACCCATTTCTTTTCCATTCTCAGCCTAATTTGTCCATTTCAGGTCGAAAACAACCTGAAGATTATTTTTTACCAGCTGTTTAATCTTCTCAAGATCCTGTTTTTCACCAAGTTCCTTTTCAAGGGAAGTAACTCCCTTATCAGCCAATCCGCAGGGATTAATATAGTTAAAATAAGTAAGATCAGTGTTAACATTAAACGCAAATCCATGCATAGTTATAAACCGGCTGGCCCTAACTCCGATTGCACATATTTTCCGCACTTTAGACTTGTTTTCCGGATCAAGCCATACTCCGGTTGCACCGTCAAGTCTTGATCCCGATATCCCATATGCCGAAATTGTCATTATTATTGCCTCCTCAAGCCTGTAAATGTATTCCTTAAGGCCAATTTTTATTTTCTCAAGGTCAAAAATCGGATATCCTACAATCTGGCCGGGTCCATGATAAGTGATATCTCCTCCCCTGTCGGTTTTAAAAAATTTTGCATTCTTTGCCTGAAGCTGAATAAAGTCAACCAGAAGATTATTCTCTGATCCGCTTTTGCCGAGTGTGTAAACATGGGGATGCTCAACAAAGATCAAGGCACCCGGACCGGTATTTTTGCCTGGTGAATCTGACTGATCGTTGTTTAATTTATATTCGACAAGCCTTCTGAATATCTTCTCCTGATAATCCCACGCCTCCCTGTAGTCTTTCAACCCAATATCCTGATATATAACACTATAACTCAAACGGAAATATTCTTCATAAACGTTGGTAATATAGTTAATTTAATCCAGTCAATACGTGTTTTTCAGCGTGAAAAGAAGATCTCACCAACGGGTAGCATTCTGCAAATTCAAATCCTGAATCCAAAGCTATTTTCCTGTATTTTCCGAATTTTTCCGGAGCAACATAACTGACAGGCTTCATGTGTTTCAGACTAGGCTGGAGGTACTGACCCATGGTAAGTATTCTGCATCCTGCCCTAAAAAGATCCTCTATTGTTTGAATTACTTCATCCTCATTTTCACCCAGTCCCAGCATCAGGCCTGATTTAGCCTTTTTACCTTTCGCGGAGATATATTTCAGGACTTCAAGGCTCGTTTCATACTTTGCCCTGGTCCTGATTATTGGGGTAAGTCGCCTGACAGTTTCAATATTATGCGACATTATATCCGGGTTTGCATCAATAACTTTCTGAATGTTTTCCTGTTTTCCGTCAAAATCAGGAATTAGTGTCTCGATGGTCGTTTCCGGATTCATTTTTTTTATGCAATTAACAGTCTCTGCCCAGAATGCCGATCCTTTGTCAGGAATATCATCGCGGTCCACTGAGGTTATTACGCAATGCTTAAGCCGAAGTGTTTTGATGGATTCAGCAAGCCGCATTGGTTCTCCGGGATCCGGGGGCAGTGGTTTTCCGGTTGTTGTTCCACAAAACCTACAAGCCCTGGTACAAATATTCCCCAGGATCATGAATGTTGCTGTACCTGCATTCCAGCATTCGCCTATGTTTGGACAATTGCCGCTCGTGCAAATTGTGTTAAGATGATTTTCCCCGATGAGCCGTTTCACCCTGGAATAATTCTCCCCGCTTGCTCTCTGCATTTTCAGCCATTCCGGTAACCGTCTCCCTTTTTGCATATCTTGATTTCTGGATTTGCAAAGGTACGAAATTTATGCAAACCATCTGTGAAACAGTCTACCTCATCCCCCAGCCCCTTCTCCCAGGAGAGAAGGGGAGAAAAAACTCAATTACTTGGGGGCTGTCGAAAAAGTCACTAATACGGTCAAATTCACCTTTTTTTCACCCCCTTCCCCCTAAAGGGGGTTTATTAAGTGTTTGAAAACCAATAAGTCCCCTTTAGGGGATTTAGGGGTGAAAAGTAAGGAAGCAACTTTTTAAACAGCCCCTTGGGGTGAGGTCGACAATCACAGAGGAAATGAGGATTACCCTCTTAGAAAACATTAAACTGAAAATAAAAAATTTTATATTTGTTAACCGGTTAAATTTTCAAAAACAATCAAAAAATATACAATGGCTGAAAATGAATTTAAAATAAATCGTAACTACCAGACGGTTGTTGGTGATTTTCCCAAAGTTGGCATACGTCCGGTTATTGACGGCCGTGAAAGAGGTGTGCGGGAATCGCTTGAAAAGCAGACCATGAATATGGCAAAAGCAGCTGCCAGTCTTATTGGTAAAAACCTGAAGTACACAAATGGGGAGCCCGTAGAATGTATTATTTCAGATACCTGTATCGGCGGGGTGGCTGAAGCTGCGAGCTGCACTGAAAAGTTCAGGAAATCGGGCGTGGGAATCAGCCTTACCGTTACTCCCTGCTGGTGTTACGGGAGTGAAACCATTGATATGGATCCTTTCATTCCTAAAGCCATCTGGGGCTTTAACGGCACTGAACGACCGGGAGCCGTGTATCTTGCGGCCGCTCTGGCTGGGCACACAATGAAAGGTTTACCGGCATTTGGCATTTACGGACATGATGTTCAGGATGTCGGCGATCTTTCAGTACCTGATGATGTAAGTGAAAAGATCCTGAGGTTCACACGGGCAGGGCTTGCTTTGGCATTTATGAAGGGGAAATCATACCTTTCGATGGGTTCTGTTTCCATGGGCATTGCCGGATCGATTGTAAGAGAAGATTTCTTTCAGGAATACCTTGGAATGAGAAACGAGTACATCGATATGAGCGAATATACAAGAAGACTGAATGAGGAGATTTACGATAAGGATGAATACAATAAGGCACTGGCATGGACAAAAAAATATTGTAAGGAAGGGAAAGACCTGAATGCTAAACCTTCATCCAGAGCAAGGAAAGACAAAGAGTGGGAGATAGTGGTAAAAATGGCAATTATTGCACGTGATCTGATGGTAGGCAATCCAAAGCTCAGGAAACTGGGATACGGTGAAGAATCTCATGGTCACAATGCGCTTCTGTCCGGTTTCCAGGGACAGCGTCAGTGGACCGATCATATGCCCAATGGAGATTTTCTTGAAGCGATTCTTTGTTCCTCCTTCGACTGGAACGGGATCAGGCCTCCTTACCTGGTAGCTACCGAAAATGATGCCATGAACGGAGTACCTATGCTTTTCGGGTATCTTCTGACAAATACAGCGCAGATGTTTTCCGATATCCGCACATACTGGAGTCCCGCTGCAATTAAAAGAGTGACCGGTACTAAACCGGTAGGGCTTGCTGCCAATGGTATAATCCACCTGATAAACTCCGGTGCTTCTGCACTTGATTTTTCCGGCCGGCAGAGAAAAAACGGAGAAGCCTGCATAAAGCCTTTCTGGGAGATCACTGCAAAAGATGCTGCAGATTGTCTTAAAGCCACACTCTGGTCCCCGGGCAACACCGGATATTTCAGGGGCGGAGGCTTTTCATCGCAATTCACTACAGTGGATGTGATGCCTGTTACAATTTCAAGGGTAAATCTTGTTAAGGGCATCGGACCAGTTTTGCAGCTTGCTGAAGGATGGACAGTCGGCCTTCCCGAAAAAATGAACAAAATCCTTACCGAAAGGACTGATCCGGGCTGGCCTACAACCTGGTTCTCACCCCGGCTGACAGGCAATGGACCTTTTACCGATGTCTACTCTGTGATGGCAAACTGGGGAGCTAATCACTCCGCTTCAAGCTATGGACATATCGGAGCCGATCTGATCACACTGGCCTCAATGCTGAGGATACCGGTCTGCATGCACAATGCAGACGAAAAGGATATTTTCCGTCCAAGTGCCTGGAGTGCATTCGGGATGGATAAAGAGGGAGCAGATTACAGGGCATGCCAAACCTACGGGGCACTTTATAATAATTATTAACTGACATACCATGGAAACTCCTTCCGAAGAAAGAAAAATAGAAATTGGGGCTGAAGCCCTTAACCATCTGAATTCTGCATGGAAATGGACCATGTTCCTTTCCATACTCGGCTTTATATTTCTGGGACTGCTTATTGTTGCGGGCGTTGTAACAAGTACATTTCTGTCGGCATTCAAAACTCAGGAAGCAAATCTCGGCATACCGGAATCATTGATGATAATCATTCTGATTGTGATTGCTGCTATTTATTTCTTCCCTGTTTTTTTTCTGTTCCGCTTTTCAAGAAATACACGCGATGCAATCCAGACCCTTGACAAAAGAAAGCTTGAGAAAGCATTCAGGAATCTCAGGATCTATTTTACCTATATAGGGATCATGGTGATAGTGGTTTTATCGATATATCTTGTGACCTTGCTGGCAGCAGGAGCATCAATGTCATTTCTGAAAGGCATGTGACATATGTCCGGCCGCGACGTAGTGATAGTATTTGATTGCGGGGCGACCAACGTCCGGGTAATAGCAATTAACAGCAAGGGGAAAATCCTTGCTTCCGAATCCAAAGCGAATATCACACATCCCGATCCCTTTTATCCTGAATACAGGATCTGGGACATTAACGAAATCTGGACCAAAATGTGCCAGGCTGCACGGGAAACCATTTCCAGAATTAAACCGCAGGATATTCTGGGTGTGACTGTTACAACTTTCGGTGTTGATGGTACACTGTTTGACAAAAACGGCATGATGCTCTACCCGGTGATTTCCTGGCAATGCGAGAGAACAAAACCGGTAATGTCAGATATTGGTAAGTATATCCCTTTATTTGACCTGTACAGGGAGAATGGAGTATTACCATTTAACTTCAATACTATAAATAAGCTTATCTGGCTAAATGAAAACCGACCGGAAACAATCGAAAAAAGTCACAGGTTTCTTTTCATGCCTTCAATTTTCCTGTTTCTTCTGTCGGGGGAAATGATAAATGATGTTACAATGGCAGGTACATCAATGATGACGAATCTGCAGACAAGACAATTATCGGAAAATATATTGAGGAAGATCGGTTTGCCACTGGAATTAATGGGACACCTGACTGAAGCAGGAACGATGATCGGGAAAGTTACTTCAAAAGCCTCTCAAGAAACATCAATACCCCGGAATGTGCCTGTTGTAGCCACCGGACATGATACCCAGTTCGCAATTTTTGGTTCAGGTGCAGAAAAAAATCAGCCGGTGTTAAGTTCCGGTACATGGGAAATACTGATGGTAAGGGCTGAAGAATTCAAATCAGGAAAGGAACAGCTTAACCATGGCATCACTACTGAACTGGATGCGATGCCGGGATTATATAATATAGGTAATCAATGGATTGCTTCAGGAATTATTGAATGGGTACGCAGAAACCTTTACGGTGATATCGGGGAGGATGTATATGAAAAAATGATATCGGGTGCTGAAAAGGTACCATCAGGCTGCAATGGAGTCAAAGTAATCCCGAAATTCTATGAAGAGCTCAGGGAAAGATCCGGGAGGCCAGATATCGGGTCTGACAATGGAATCCACCCGTGATGAAATATTCAGAGCAGTTTTGGAGGCGTTGTCTGAGCGGCTTGCAGAAGGTAAAAAAGCCCTTGAGAAAGCTGGTGACTTTAAGACAGAAAGTATTCTATGTGTCGGAGGTGGTTCAAGGAACAGGTTATGGAACAGGTTAAGGGCTGACTACACAGGGGTTCCGATAAAAATAATTGATCAGAAGGAAACGACTGTGCTCGGTGCGTCATTTTTTGTTCAGGTCGGATGCGGTAATTTTTCATCCCCCGGAGAAGCTCGTTCGGCTATTAATTACAAAACAGAAACTATTGAACCTGAATAATTTTGACCATACAAAGCCCCTGAAGAAGGTCCACTGCCCAGCCCCTGGAAGGGAGTCAGCCCCCACAACCCCTCCCTGGGATAGTCAACCCCTCAACCCCCACATGGAGGGGAGCCTCCTTATTAAGCTCCCTCTTTGCGAAGCAGAGAGGGGATTTGGGGGTGAGTTCATGTTGATCAGAGCAGGGGCTGGGGGTGAAAAAAGAAAGTAAATTGGAAAGATTTATAAAAAGAGAATTGATTGTAAAACATTAGCTGAACAAAATCTGTTATGTATAAATAATTCTATTATAATGGGAATAGTCTATTTTAACGGGCATTATATGCCGAAGGATGAAGTAAAGATCAGTCCGGACGATCGCGGATTTCTTTTCGCAGAAGGTATATACGAGGTAGTGAGGTGGTACGAAAACTTTTTCTTTGATATGGACGGCCATCTGGCCAGAATGAAAAGGAGCCTCCGGGAAATACAGATCCTGTGGCCGGAGGAAGATTCCTTTCCTTCAATTGCCGGTGAGCTTATCAGTCAGAATAAGATCGGGAAATCGCCGGCTCTCATCTATCTCCAGGTTACCAGGGGCGCTGCGGAACGAACTCATTCCTTCCCTTCCCCGAATGTAAGTCCAACCGTGTATGCCTTTGCCACCGATTTTATTCCTGAAAATTCAGGGAAGGAGTCAGGCATCGGGATTATGCTTAAAGAGGATATCCGGTGGGAAAGATGTGATATTAAATCGGTAGCCCTCCTTCCGAATACCTTGTGTTTTCAGGAAGCTCTTGACAGGGGATTCTTTGAGTGTGCGTTTGTAAAAAACGGCATAATTACCGAATGTTCCCATTCAAATATCTTTTTTGTAATTAACGGGGTTGTGTTTACTCATCCTGAAACAAACCGGGTTCTTTCAGGTATTACAAGGAAAAATATTATCCGGATTGCACGAAAAGCCGGAATCCCGGTAAAAGAAGAAGCTGTTAGCGAAGAGATGCTGAAGAAAGTCGGGGAAGCATTCATATCCAATACTTCGGGAGAAGTCACTCCGGTAATTGCCGTTGATGATCTGATTATCGGGAACGGAAAACCAGGCCCTCTTACCAGGATAATCAGGGAAAGGTTTAATGATGAGATCTGTGCTTTGAAACATACCTAGTTATCCTGCCCGTTTAAATCGATTTTCATATATTTGCACAAATTTTTAATACGGAAAGAGAATGGCTTTAAGTGATCAGGAGCAGATCAGAAGAGATTCTTTGTCTGAGCTCAGAAAATTTGGCATTGATCCATATCCTGCTGCTGAATATAAGACCAATGTATTCGCGAAAGAGATCCTTGAAAATTACTAGTCCGGATAAGAACAATTTTCAGAATGTTTGCCTTGCCGGCCGTATTATGAGCCGTAGAATCATGGGGAATGCATCCTTCGCAGAAATTATGGACTCATCCGGGAGAATCCAGATTTATGTCAGGAGGGACGATGTATGCCAAGGGGAGGACAAAACTTTTTACAACAGCGTTTTTAAGCATCTCCTGGATATTGGTGATATTATCGGAGTCAAAGGAAACGTATTCAAAACACAGACCGGTGAAGTAACAATCCATGTAAATGAGCTTACACTTTTGACCAAGTCCATAAGGCCTCTTCCGATCGTCAAGGAAAAAGACGGGATCCTGTTTGATGCAGTAACTGACCCGGAAATGCGTTATCGCCAGCGTTATGTTGACCTGATCGTCAATCCCCAGATCAGGGATGTCTTCAGGAAGAGAACAAAGATCATCCAGTCGATGCGTGAATTATTCAACTCCCGCGGGTATCTGGAAGTTGAAACTCCCATTCTCCAGCCAATACCCGGCGGTGCAGCCGCCAGACCTTTTATCACCCATCATAATGCTCTTGACATACCACTTTACCTGAGGATTGCCAACGAGCTTTATCTCAAGAGGCTTATTGTTGGAGGATTTGAAGGAGTATATGAATTTGCAAAAGACTTCCGCAATGAAGGTATGGACCGCAATCATAATCCTGAATTCACCGTTTTGGAAATATACATTTCCTACAAGGATTACAACTGGATGATGAGCTTCACAGAAGAGATAGTTAAAAAGGCCGCACTTGATCTTCATGGGAAAACTGAAATTACATACGGTGACAAGGTTATCGACCTTAATCCTCCTTACAAGCGGATAAGCATGCTTGAAGCAATACAGGAACATACCGGCATTGATATTTCCGGGATGGATGAAGCCGGTCTGCGAAAAGTATGCGACGGGCTGAATGTTCAACATACACCGGAAATGGGCAAAGGAAAGCTTATTGATACAATTTTCGGGGAAAAATGTGAACATAATTACATACAGCCCACCTTTATCATTGATTATCCGGTTGAAACTTCTCCATTGACCAAGATGCACCGGAGCAAGCCGGGCCTGGTGGAAAGGTTTGAACTTATGATCAACGGCAAGGAAATTGCAAATGCATATTCTGAGCTTAACGATCCTATAGATCAGATGGAAAGGTTCCAGGATCAGTTAAGGCTTTCGGAAAAGGGGGACGATGAAGCTATGTTCATTGACCAGGATTTTGTAAGGGCACTCGAGTACGGGATGCCGCCGACATCAGGGATGGGAATAGGAATAGACAGGCTTGCGATGCTGCTAACCAATCAGACCTTCAATACAGGATGTGCTTTTATTCCCTCAGATGAAACCAATAAGTCAAAAGGTTCAGGTTGAAAGTCAAAAGGAGGAGTATATGGAGATGGGGATACCTGAAGAATGGATTGAGCCTCTTAGAAACTGGGATATACGACAGTGGCAAAGCTCAGGGAAGTCGAAAAGGCGGGCAAACTGGCTAACGATCTGAACGGTTTCAACAAGAAGAACAAGCTTGGACTGGCAGGTTTAAGTCCTCAGGCTGTTGAGATGTGGCTTAAAAAATAATCCGAAGCACTTATAATAAAATGGAACTACAAAGGTGCACAAAGGTAAATCCTGTCACAATGATACTTTTGAGACAGCCTCTTTTTTTTTTGGATCCCAAATACATATTACACTTCCGGCCTATCCAAAAAAAATTGCATTTAAATAAATGTTGGCATAACTTTATATAATTAAATAACATACAGCCGAAGAAATGTCTGGGATTGCCAATAGATTCTCCAAATTCTGGATAGAGCTAAAACGGCGCAAGACGGACAGGGTTATTGTTGTGTATGCTGCTGCTGCCTTTACGATCATCCAGTTGGTTCCTACCCTTCAATCGGCTTTATTCCTGCCTGATTGGACAACAACGATTGTTAGTAATCATATTAGCATTGGATTTCCGGTTGCTGCAATATTTTCCTGGTTCTATGAAATAGTTCCCGGGGGAATAGAAAGGACAAAACCATTAAGTGATAAAAGCAGAGCTACTACTTTCAGACACAATTACGAACATGGAAAAGTGCCACGATGATCAGTATAATGGTGATCATTGGTCTTGTACTTTTCAATGTAATCAGCAGCAGGATTGAAGCCTACAGAGATAAGACAGTCCGAAAAAACTATTGCGGTTCTGCCCTTTGATAACCTCAGCACAGGAGAAGATCTTACGAGTACAAGTGATGTAATAACATCAATAATCATAAACGAATTGTCTAAAATTGACGAACTGTCTGTGCGCTCCCGAAGTTCCGTACTGGAATTTAAGACGAAAAAGAGATCTAACCCTGAGATTGCAAGAAAGCTTAAAGTATTTTTTGTTGTAACAGGAGAACTGATTAAGAGTAAGAATCATATCCTCTTAAATGTAAATCTGATCAGGGCTAAAAAAAGACAAAGTTATCTGGGCGGATCATTATCCCATTGACCGGGATGATGAAATTGATTTTGAAAAATTGACTGAAATTCCGGTTCAGATTGCACAAATTTACTTGTATCTCTCACACCTGAAACAAAAAGAAAGATAAAAAATAATCCTACCCGGAGTGCAGCAGCTTATATGAATTATGTTAAAGGGAATAACAGTCAGGACGATGCTCATAACAGTATTGTACTTGTATCAACGGGAGACAGTATTTTTAAAGATCTTTCAGATGCCACCAGTTTTGATATGGCGATAGAATTTTATGATAAAGCTATTAAAGCAGACTCAACTTTTGCACTTGCATTTGCCAAACGCTCAATAACCAGGTCATGGGGTTGCAGAGCCGGACATTTCACTTCAAAAGAAGACATGGAAAAGTGCAGATATGATGCTGAACATGCTGTGATGCTTGACAAAGCACTGACAGAAGCTGGATTGCTTCAGGGTTCTACTACTATTATTTTGAAGAAGACTTCAACAAGGCTCTGGAATGGTTCAGAAAAGTACGTGAAAAAGAGCCTGATGACTGGCAGTGTAAATATTACATGGCTCTGGTTATGAGGGCCAGCAAGACTGGAAGCAGTCGCAAAGTCTCATGACGGCAGTAGGTAAACTGCAATCCCCAGGATGCCCTTGTTTTAACAAATATCGGTCTGTCCTATGATTAGTCTCCACAATTATGACACAGCATTTATTACCATGATAAGGCTATACAAATAATGCCTCGATGGACTGGTCCTTATGATAACAAAATTGAATCACTGATATCAAGGGATGGCAATACCCGTGAAGCAGAGGCTGTGATGGATACGGCTCTCCTCAACACTTCGGGAAGGCAGCTTCAGGATACAAGAATTCTTATTGATCTGTATAATAGAAAAGTTGATGAAGCTTTATTTAAAGCTGGTTTTGTTGATCTTAGCAAAGACTATAATCAGGGTGAAAAGGATCTTTTATTCGCTAAAATCTACAGTTGCCTTAATAACCCTCGGTTTTTCAAGGGAATATTACAAATCAGCATTTGAATTCTATAGCAAAAAATATGCAGATTATCCAGGTGATATTGCAGCATTAAGTTTTAAAGGTATTGCAGCTGCAGGTTTGAATGACCGGATTAATGCAATTGAATGGGGCCAGAATGCAGTAAATTTATCCAGGAACAATGCACCTGATAAAGCGGACAGGATGGTGGATCTTGCTCAAATATACGTAATGGTTAAAGAATACAGTAAAGCATTAGACCTGCTTGAGGAGCTGCTGAGCGGACCTTCAAGTCTTTCAACAGGAAAATTAAAGCTTGATCCTGTCTGGACACCCTTGCACGAAATTCCCAGGTTCAAAGAACTTATCCTAAAATATCCGATAACTAGATGATTTAAACAGACAGGTCTCAAAATATGTTAAACCAAAAATTTAAAACTATGCCAGTAAAACTCCCGGTAGACTATATGATGGATCCACAACCATGGAATCCTAAGTGCAATAGTTATCTGTACAAACTATCAGAAATTATCGCCGAAGATGCTGATAAAAAAAGATCAGTTGTAAAAGCATATAAAGATCATACCAAAGCAATCAAGGGTGCAAATTCCAAATTAAAAGATGATTTGAAAAAAGCTCTTGGGGAAGATTGGGAAAAAATCACAGGTTAACACCGAACGAAAATTAACTGAAAATTTCATTTCAGGATTATTCCTGCAGGATGTTGAATTTACTCAAACTAATAGCCTGTCAGTTTTTATCAATTATTTATGGGTAAACATCCGGTAGTTTTTATTGCACTTAAGCAATTTGATAACCTTGGTATAGGTTACCTTGCTTCTTTGTTATCAGAAGCAGGATATGATATACAAATAATTGATCTCACGGGGAATAAAGACGGGATACTGAAAACTCTGAAAAGGTTGAAACCATTGATTGTAGGATTTTCAGTGATCTTTCAGTATCATATTCATGAATTTAAGAATTTAATAGGCTATCTTAGAAAAGGAGGCATTGAATGCCATTTTACTGCCGGAGGGTATTATGCAAGCCTGAGATATGAAGAATTATTTAAACTGATTCCATCACTTGATTCAGCTGTAAGGTTTGATGGGGAATATACTTTTCTTGAACTGGTTAATTGTATCCGCAACAGAGCAGACTGGCATAAGATCAAAAGTATAGCGTTTAAGAATGGTGGCGGAGTAAAAGCCAATCCGGTTCGCCCTAATGAAATAGATCTCGATAAATTCCCACTTCCTCTTCGTTCACCGCTTAAAGAATATGCTCTTGGCAAAAAATTCGCAACTATCATTGCGGGAAGGGGTTGTGTCCATAGTTGCTCGTTCTGCAATAACAGGGAATATAACAGGCAATCTTCAGGTCCGATTAAACGGACAAGAAAACCTGAAAAAGTTGTTGAAGAAATGGAATTCCTGCACAGAAAGATGAATTGTTCTGTATTCCTGTTTCAGGATGATGATTTCCCGGTAAAAACCAGCAACGGATCGGAATGGATTGAAGTTTTTTGCAAAGAGCTGAAACGCAAAAAACTAAGTAATAAATTAATGTGGAAGATAAACTGTCGTCCCGATGAAATAGATTTTGACACTTTTGCCATGATGAAAAACCATGGATTGTATCTGGCTTTTTTAGGGATCGATGATGGCACTGACAGAGGTCTGATTCAATTGAATAAACAAATGACTGTCGCTAAAAGTCTGGAAGGAATAGATATCCTCAAAAAGCTTTTTATAGGTTTTGATTACGGATTTATGCTTTTTCAGCCTGCAACGACTTTCAGGTCATTAAATGACAATCTTGATTTCTTAAAACAAATTTGTGGTGATGGTTACACTCCTGTCAGTTTCCTGAAACTGCGGCCTTACTTTGACACCCGGGTTGAGAAAGAACTTGAAAAAGAGGGAAGATTAAAAGGGAAGCCGGGATTTTTAGATTATGATTTTCCTGATGATTCATTAAATCATTATTATGAGTTCGTAACGGATTGTTTTATGGATTGGCTCAGAGATCCGGATGGTCTGGTAAACAGATCAAGATGGGCCAGAAACTATATGTCTGTTTTTTCTTTTTTCAATAAACCTGCTTCTGAATTTTACATAATAGCAGAAAGCGCGAAAAGAATTATTGCCGATAGCAATCTTCTTTTACTGGGCACGTTGAAGGATCTGGCATTTCAGTTTGAATATGGACAATTTGACAGAAACAAATACTCTAAACTGTTAAGGAATTACAAAAAAGAGATCGGGCTGAAACATGAAAATTTTAAGGAACAGATTTATAATTTAATAGAGGAACTGGTATTTATTTCTGAACCTGTCCTGAAGTTTTTCAGTTAAATTAAATAATCCTGAAGAAAGTTTCAGGTCTAAAGCATACCTAAAAAAGAATAATAAATTTGAATAACTGCAATAATCATTAATTTTACACTGGCTAATTTGCCAAAATATCAGCTTTAGGGATTTTAAGATTTTTAAGAATACAAATTTTGATTAAAGTACTTTATGTCGGTATTTAAGAAATTTACACTGGTCCTGATAATCATCATTTCCTGTAAAATGTCATTGGGACAGCAGATGCCTTTGAATCCTATTTCATACAGGGTTTTCACTCCTTTCATTATTAATCCTGCAATTGCGGGAAGCAAAGATTTCTTTTCAATTAATATGATTGCGGGTTTTAAAAACAAATCATACTCGGAAATTATAAGCGGGAATACAAGAATCACCAGAAAAGCACAGGAATACGTTCGGTCCGGCCAAACTTATTCATTTACGAATTTCGGAATCGGGGGATCGGCATTTAATGATTTCAATAGTATTGATTCGTCGCATAGTGCTGGTATAAGTGCTGCACTTGCATATCATATTCCCCTGAATAAGAAAAGATTGTCATTTTTGTCGATCGGAGCCTCCATAAAGGGTTTGTACCATTTCCGTAAAGGAAATTCTGACCTGGGTATTGACAGTAAGGAATTTTACTACCCGAATATCGATTTTGGCATTTATCTGTACGGCCCAAGCGCCTACGCCGGACTGTCAGCTACCAACTTCCTTGACCCTCCTGCCGACCCTGATACAATTATAAATTACCACATACCCGTACAAAGGCAATACAACTTTATTGCAGGATATAAATTCGTCTTAAGCCGCCCTCTTAATCTGGTTCTGGAACCATCAGTAATTATATTTATGGACGATACGAGCTCGTTCAACATTAAAGAGAACATCGAACCTATGCTGAAATTATATGCAGGTAACTTCTGTCTCGGAACTTATTTCAGTGATTACAGCAATTTTTCTTTCTTTTTCCAGTACAGATATCCAAAGTTTTATGTCGGAACCTTTATAGCCATACCGAAAAAGTCCCCGTTCTATAAAAAATCATTAACCGCAGAAATTACTGTTGGGATTAATTTGTCGCGTAACAAATCTGGTTATCTTAGATCTTCACAGTGGTAAAAAACCTTTTAGCCTGAAATGAGAAAACTATACTTATTAATTCTGATATTTATCGCGGCCTGCCCTTTAATGGCAAGCACCGATATCAAATGTATTGCAACGGCATCTGAACCAATAAAAGATGCCACGTATTTTTCCGACACCGTAAATGTCAGATCCCTGATCAGAATTGACAGCATTATACTTGACATAATTCCTCCTTCGTTGGGTGTTCAGTTTTACAGGGATGGCATAGTTTTTCTGTCAAACACCAAAACAGAGGATAAAATGATTCAAAGTCACACTTCGTTTGGAAATATCGAAACTTATTATGCAACCTGTACTGATACCTCCTTCGGTATTCATAATATCTTTTCCAATTCATTCCCTAATGAAGTTCCATGTGATGCCATGACTTTCAATAACGATTATTCACAGATGTATTTTTCCAAACCGCCTACTAAGAAGATCCCGGAAAAAATATATCAGGCCAGTTTTCAACTTGTTAAGAACGGGAAAAGGGATTGGATAAGCTCTCCAAAACCATTAAGCTTTTGCAGCGATAATTCAAGTTATTCTCATCCTGCCCTGACAGCGGATGGAGAGAAAATGATCTTTGTGAGTAATGCACCGGGAAATTTAGGAGGGCTGGATCTGTTCATTACATATAAAGAGGGTGATGACTGGTCTGCTCCAATAAATCTCGGAAATAAAATAAATACTTCCGGTAACGAAACATCTCCTTTCCTTGACCAGGATAATAACCTTTTCTTTTCTTCCGATTACCGTGACGGTTACGGAGGATATGATATTTATGTATGCAGGTATACAGGAAGCGGATGGTCGCAGCCGGCAAACCTTACACAATATATCAATACGCCGGATGATGATTTGGCATTTACCATCAGCCGGGTAAACGGAAAGCTGGCATTTTTTACAAGGGATTTCAAGAAAGGTAACAGAGCACCAAGGTTATTCAGAGTCACTTTCAGGGATCAGTATGCCATTAATAAGCTTACAAATTTGTCAAATGCACTCAGATATATTGCTCAGGCCAACCTTACACCAGCCGAAACAGATAATCTGGCTGCAGAAAAAAAGGCTGAGGCAACCTAACCGAGAAGAAGCCTCCAACAGAAAATGTTCAACCTCAGAAACTTCCGGAAATTAAGCAAGAGCCTCCGAAACCTCCGGTCGCGGAAGCATCAACACCCAGTGATGCAATTATTTACCGTGTTCAGTTTTCTTCAAGCTCAAAATCCAAAGGAAGCTATAAGATAAATATAGGCGGTAAAACATATCAGACCTTTGAATATTTGTTCAATGGCGCCTATCGTTCATGTGCCGGTGAATTCAGCACTCCTGCTCCTGCAACCGACCTTCAGACTGCGTTGAGACGCGAAGGCTTTCCTGATGCCTTTGTAGTTGCTTTCAGAAACAATAAAAGGTTAACCGAATCGTTACAATCAATTATCAGAATCTCAGACACTGGCTGGTAATAAGCCTGTAACAGAACCTGCCAAACTCAGAAAGTTGCTGAAATTAAGAAGGAACAAGCAAAGCCGACCGCAGAACAAACTGCAACATCGGCAAATGCTGTAGTTTATCGTGTTCAGTTTTCATCAAACGCAAAACCCAAGGGAAGTTATGAAATTACTTTTGGCGGAAAGACGTATAAGACTTTTGAATATCTGTACAATGGCGCATACCGTTCATGTGTTGGTGAATTCAGTACTCTTGCACAGGCAGCTTACCTTCAGAAGTCTGTGAAACAAGAAGGTTATCCCGATGCTTTTCTGGTGGCTTTCAAAAACAATCTCAGGTCACTCGATCCTGCTTTATTCAAATAATTATATGCTTTCCCCGCTCGTTCACCACGAAGAGATTTCTTTAATTATTAAAAAGCTTGAATCGGATCTTTTGGTCCGGATGCCTTCAAATCCGGAGACCAGTTTTCTGAGAATAGTAAAATAAAGGGCAATATACAGCAAAAGTGATACAGCCCATATAACCATCAGATTATACCAGAAAGTATCAATTTCCAGATTCCCGATTATCTTGACAGGGGCATAAAAATGAGCACGACCATAGTATGACGTTGGCGACATAAACACGGGCTCAAATTTCCTGATTATCCGTCTTTGGTTTTTCTATATACTTTTCAGTAACATCTTCATTTAAAACAATAGTTGCCAACCTCTTATTAAAGTAATCAGTTTTAAGCCTGGTAAATTCCCTCAATTCATTATCGCTTTTATCGATATCAGGATAAGCCCGATCTTTTTGTTTTATTACCTGTCTCCGGCATTACCTCCGAAATACAACGATAAAAAGTCAAGATATGACACTGCATAATTTCCGGTTACAGAATCAATGCGTCCTTCCTTAAATGCATTTGTCAGGGTGGCAGGCACCTTATATCCAGCCTCCTGCGACATTTGTGTAATATAAAGGTTTAGTTTCCTGATATTGTTTCTGACCGTATCATTTTCGGATCTTGCTCTCCGGCATTCCTGAAGATCTTCATCCAGGATCTTTGTGAGAAATGAAGCATACCATTGGTTCCGGCTTATATCGACATCATATGGGAACAGCCTCTTTTCATACCTGTTGTTTTTAAACTGTTCCACCGCAAGGGCTTCATATGACCACCGGGCTGTCATAACTTCACCTATCAAGGGAACATATTCCCTGGAGGATCTATCACTTATATGCAACCTGTCGTATCTTACAAGCACTCCGCTGAACAAAAGCTGGGGAATAATTATAAAGGGAATCAGGATATATATTGTAATGACTGAATTAAACGCTGAAGAAATATTCAATCCGATCAGGTTGGCAGCACAGCTGGTTGTAAATAGCACCAGCCAGTAATGGAATGTCATTCCCTTTATGCCCAGGACCGAATTTCCCACAAGAACAAATGAAATCGTTTGGATTGCTGATATTAAAAACATCATCATTACCTTGGAATTAATATAACTGAACCAGCTCAGGTTCAGGAACGATTCCCTTTTAAGGATCTTTCTGTCCTTCAGTATTTCTTCCGAACTGATTATAAGACCAAGGAACAGGGAGGTGATTACACACATGAAAAGATAAGCAGGCAGATTCTCATTTTCCATAAACTGGTACGAATTGCCCTTTACATATCTTGTAAAATAGCCTAAAATAAGGGCTAGCAGAGGAGCACCAAGGAATGCAATCAGAACATATTGCCTGTTGGCCAGTTTTGATAAAAAGTCCCTCGTAAAAAATATCCTGAGTTGTTTCAACTTTCCCGGGATGCTGTAGAAATTCTCCGGTAATTTTTTTCTTTGTACTGCAGTGTTCCTGGTCAGATTGCTGAAGTTTATTTTGAAGAGATCCGACCACTCCTCTGGGGAAACTTTCCTTGTCTGGGTTAGTTTGCCGTGCTCATTAACAATTTTCGCCTCAACAATCTGTAAAACCTGATCGGTGTTAATATTCCCGCATTTTGTACATTGATCCTCTTCAGGATTTGCCTGTTTGCTGAGAGTTTTAAAATAAACTATTGACGCATTTGGATTACCATAGTAAATCTGGTAACCTCCCTTGTCGAGTATGATAATCTTATCGAACAGCTTAAACAGGTCAGAACCCGGCTGATGAATATTTACAACTACCAGCTTTCCTTTATATGTTTGTTCCTTAAGGAGGTTCAGAACAATTTCAGAATCGACAGAAGAAAGACCTGAAGTAGGTTCATCGACAAAAAGTATATTCGGCTCTCTTATCAGTTCCAGTGCAATATTTATTCTTTTCCTCTGCCCTCCGCTAATTACCTTATCAAGAGGGCTGCCGACCTTCAGATTCCTTATATCCCACAGGTCAAGATCAAACATGATCTTGCTTACTACCTTTTTGATCCGGGTCAGGGGAAATTTACTCAGGCACAACTTTGCATTATAGTAGAGGTTTTGATAAACTGTAAGTTCCTCAATCAAAAGATCATCCTGGGGAATATACCCGATAACACCTTTAAGCTTGATCCTCTCCTTAACATTATGTATATCGTATCCGTTAATTAAAATATTTCCCGGAGTCGGGTTTTATATTCCCGTTCAACAGGTTTAAGAGCGTTGATTTGCCCGTTCCGCTAACTCCCAGGATACCAATAAGCTGTCCGGATTCCTCATAAAAACTGAAATTCTGGATCCCGTTTTCGCTGTCCGAGAAACGGAATGTCACTTCATTAGCTGTAAGAGAAATTTTTGATTCTGATTTTGAATCATTAAAATATCCGAAAACTTCTGAATAATAAACAGTATTTAATCCCTCCCCCTTGACAGTCGAACCATTGTCAAAAAGATAGGTTTGTTTCGGATAAACAGGCTGACCATTAAGATATAGGTTCCTGCCTCCTGTATACCTCAGTATGAACGCTTTGGT
This sequence comes from uncultured Bacteroidales bacterium, assembly GCA_963831935.1. Taxonomy (GTDB): domain Bacteria; phylum Bacteroidota; class Bacteroidia; order Bacteroidales; family VadinHA17; genus LD21. The sequence goes on along the minus strand of CAWHSH010000004.1, from coordinate 189,457 downwards.
GCTGAGAATGTTCAGGAACATTAAGTCCCCGGAAAGATTGGGATTATATATATGTTTTACTCTTACGGTACTTAGCTGAGCGGGCTACTGTTGATGAGAAGAAGCTTTTCCTTTTCATGTACTTTTGACACAGGATCAATAATGAAGCTCTTTATATTCCTGTATTCATTTTCAGGTATATTTAACGACAAGTGCAACTGTCATAAGGAAATCAAGCTCATTGGCAGTTATTTCCTTGCCATATGAGATAAAGTCAATCAGCTGGATTATAATATAGATCTTCTGCTTCTGCCGGAGCTCTTTGTTGATACCCTCACATATTCTCTTAATTCTCAAAGCCTTAAGATCCGCAATCTGATAATCTCCGGTAGGTTCTTTGATTGCTTCCCTGTTTATGAACAGATCGAGGTAATCATCAAAAATCTTTAAATATTTTTCAACCAGTTCATTGTTCAGGTGGCGGCTCAGAAAAGATCTTACCACGTCTTTTTCCCTGCTTGAGATCTCATTTATGTTACCAATATCACTAATAAGTGCGAAAAGCTGCATTAATGCACGCAGAATAGGTTCGCTCATATACGGTAAGTTTGGCCGTGTTATGCGTTAAAGTCCTCCAAGTTAAATAAAAATTCATTTCCACCGGCCTGAACCGGGTAGTTTCATAATTCAAAGGGATTGCAGATTATAAATATTACCGGACTTCCTAAAAAAAAGAAGTTATTTTAGAAGATCCAAAGAATAATTGACATAAACACTGTTCAGAGGGCAGAAACCTGATTTCTTAACGCTATTCTGACCTTCACCCAAAACATAATACAGAAACCCAACCACAACCGGATCAGCAGGTTTACCGAGAGCTCCCAGGGTCAGTTCCCTGCAGAGCTGATCCGGGTAGAAACCAAGCCATAAACTTCGGTGAGCTTCTTCAAGGTTCCTGAAAGGGATCTCTACCTTGTCAATTTTATTGTCAAAATCCAGATCGGACGGAATAATCTGAATGTCTTTTATCCTTTCACCTGTAGTGATATCAAATGCATAGGAAAAGTTACAGAAGCCTATTGCCAGCGGATTCGCCTGAATGCTTTTGATCATTTCATCATCGCCGGTCACACCGATTCCTTTAAGATCAGATGATTTCTTATAAAGAAAGTCAGCCCAGATGTCAGCCGCCCCCGATTCATCAGCTCTTGTGTAGACGGTGATTTTTTCCCTGGCTGAGCTGCCAAGAACAAATCCCCATGTCAGCTGCTTGCCGGAAGTAAAAATCTGCAAAAACTCCTGAGGGCTCAGACCCTGGTTTAAAAGAGTTTCCAGATAAGGATTTTTCTGATTTACTATTGGTGCCACGCCATCCTTTGCAACAGGGATTACCCAGATACCTGCATTAATTTCTTCATCAGTCAGAGGTCTGGAGATCATGGCAAGATCTGGCATTTTTTTGTAAGAAGGGCCGTAATCCCTTCACCTGTACCCATTTTAGTAACTTCTATTTTAACTTCAGGATTAATTTTCATAAATTCATCTGCAAGCCTAGTTATCAACGGATAAAGTGCATATGCTCCGCTAATTGAAAAACTGCCTTTCAGATTGGTTTTGGTCTTTTCCAGAGGCTGTGCTGACTGTTTTCCTGTATTCTGGGGAATTACAGCCCAGAAACAATGCTATTACAAGTAAAGGAATGAAAGTTTTCACCTGATCCATTTTTTCTTTAAAGTTACAAATTTTAGGCTCTTTTGTCAAGGAGAATCAAATTTTATGCTAACATGATTTCCTTTTGATAGCAAATCCCAAGCAAACATTTTTGTTAAATTAGGGTCCTGTTTTCGATTAACATTTTATTGATCCTGTTGTTACTTCAGGTAGCACCCCTGGAATAATATCTTATGTATGAAGCGGTCATAGAGGTAAAGAATGTCTGGAAATCCTTCAAAACAGTTCAGGCTGTAAAAGGGATAGATCTCACTATTCCCAAAGGCCAGTTCACTGCCCTCCTGGGGCCAAACGGGGCAGGCAAAACCACGCTGGTTGAGATGATTGAAGGCATTCAGAAACCCGACAGCGGGGAGATTACTATTATGGGGAAACACTGGAAGGGTAATGAAGATGAACTCCACCGTATCATTGGGCTATCATTGCAGGAGACAAGGTTTATAGATAAGCTGAGAGTGTCTGAAACCCTTAGGCTTTTTGCCAGTTTCTTTAACCTTGGAAAGGAAAGAGTAAATGAGATAATTGAAATCGTTGGTCTTGAGGAAAAGAAAAGATCCTTTGTGGTCAATCTTTCAGGAGGACAAAGGCAAAGACTTGCCATTGGATTAGCTCTTATTAATACTCCTGCTATTCTCCTGCTGGATGAACCAACAACAGGACTTGATCCGAACGCAAGGCGGGAGATATGGGAAATACTTACAAGGCTGAAGAAGGAATCTGAAACGTCGATGATCCTGACAACTCATTATATGGAAGAAGCTGAAAAACTTTGCGATTATGTTGTAATCATGGATAATGGAATCATTCTCCGGGAAGGAACCACTGTTCAGCTGCTTTCAGAAGTCAGGAACCTGGATGACCTTTTTGTTTCATTAACCGGGAGGAGGATCTATGAATAAACTTATCCGGCTAAAACAATTGTGGCAACTTGTATTTGCCCTTTTTAATGAAATTGTACGTGAACCGGGGGTCCTTTTCTGGGGAATATTGTTTCCAATACTTATGTCAGTGGGACTTGGCCTTGCATTCACAAAAAAAGCAGATATTGTCCGAAAGGTTGCCATCGTTAAATCCTCCGAAGATTCTAATACTAACACTTCAGCAATCAATAGTTTCCTTGAAAAGCGCTGTGAAAAAAACATTACTGTAAAAAAGGATGATTACCAGTGGAGCTATACCCTGAAGGATGAAAAACTCGGTAACTCTGTCTTCTTCTTTTATAACCTTAACTGGGACAATGCAATGATAATGCTCAAAAGAGGGACTGTCAACCTTATCCTTAAGGACGAAAACGGGAAGACCGAATATCATTTTGATCCTATTAATTCTGATGCTCAGCTTACATTTCTTAAACTCAGAAACATAATCGGATCAGGAGAGATTGTCCCTTCAGCAGCCGATGCTGAAATCGTCCCGATGACTGTAACGGGAACCAGGTATATTGACTTTCTGGTTCCGGGATTGATTACAATGGGGGTGATGATGTCGAGTATGTGGGGAATCAGCTACGGGATTATTGAAAAAAGGTCAAAGAAACTTCTCCGCCGTCTGGTGGCAACTCCAATGAGGAAGTCACATTTTCTCATTGCCCTGATAACAGTCAGAGTCGCAATGAATTTTATTGAAGCAATCGCGTTACTTGTATTTTCACTTATCGCTTTCAGGATGACAGTCCAGGGAAGCATTTCCGCAATGATCCTGCTTTTTCTTGCCGGAAATATCGCATTTGCAGGAATTGCAGTTTTTGCTTCATCCCACACTTCGAACACCGAGGTAGGAAATGGTCTGATAAATGCTGTTGTTATGCCTATGATGGTATTATCCGGAATATTTTTCAGTTATCATAATTTCCCCGACTGGAGTATAAAAGTGATCCAGCTGCTTCCTCTTACAATGCTTACCGACGGAATCCGCAGTATTTTTAATGAAGGGGCCGGCTATCACGAGGTTGCGATGCCTATAGTGATTCTTGCATCAGTTGGTATTGTCTTTTTCGGCGCCGGGCTGAAAATATTCAAATGGCACTAAAAAAATCCTGTTTCTTCTCTGTGTCTTCTCTGTGATCTCTTTGCAACTGAAAGAAGCCAAAAACTTCCATAGAAGTTCACAGGGGAATATCTAAATCCTCATAAGGTTTGCATCAAATTCAAGTACCTCCCCTTTCTTTGTTGAAGTCGAAAATTCTTTGCCGTCATATCTTAATTTCAGTGGGAATCCTTTTGATGATATAACTTTTAATGATGTCAGTTTCCCCGCATTCCATGCAAACTCAAGCTCAAAGCCTCCCCGTGCCCTGATTCCTTTTATATAACCGGAGGGGATACCTTCGGGTAATGCCGGCAGGATATCTATTGCATCCAGATGGCTTTGCATCAGCATTTCGACTATACCTGCTGCGCCTCCGAAATTACCGTCGATCTGGAAAGGCGGATGTGCATCAAAAAGATTCGGATATGAACCGCCTCCTGACGACCCATCCCCCGTTGTTCTGACAGTTCCCTGACCTTCCGGCCTCAGAAGCATCCGTACAATTTGCCATGCATGGTTTCCGTCCCTGAACCGTGCCCAGAAGTTTATTTTCCAGGCAAGGCTCCAGCCTGTACCTTCATCACCGCGGGAGATAAGCGAGACTTTTGCAGCCTCCATCAGATCAGGAGTTTCTTCGACATTGATCTCCTTCCCGGGATAAACACCCCAGAGATGGGAAACATGCCTGTGCTTATTTTCAGGATTGTCGATATCTTCCATCCATTCCTGAAGCTGCCCAAATCTACCTATTTTGTATGGGGCTATTTCCGGCAGGATCTTTTTTAATGAATCTGCAAAGGGAATATCTGTGTTGAGGATCCGGGATGCCTCAATGCATGATTTAAAAAGGCTTTTAATGATCTCATGATCCATAGTCGGGCCGGAAACAAGGCCTCCGTTCTCGGGAGAGTTGGAGGGAACTGAAACAAGCCATCCGCTTTTTGGATCAGGAGTAAGAAAATCAAGATAAAATCTGGCGGCACCCTTCATGACAGGCCAGGCTTCTTCCTTCAGAAACGTAATGTCCCTTCCGTAAAGGAAATGCTCCCATAGATGATGAGCCATCCATCCGCTGCCGGAAACCCATATCCCATGATCGGACGCATTTATCGGCGCCGCGCCGCGCCAAAGATCAGTATTGTGATGCAGTACCCATCCCCTGGCATTATAATGTTCCCTTGCTACTTTTTCACCCTTTGGGACAAGCTCTTTGAGCATCTTAAAAAGAGCTTCGTGACATTCGGCGATATTTAAAATTTCAACCGGCCAGTAGTTCATCTCGGTATTGATATTCACGGTGTATTTACTGTCCCAGGAAGGATTAAGCCTGTCGTTCCATATCCCCTGCAGGTTTGCCGGATATGTTCCCGGCCGGCTTGAAGAGAGCATAAGATACCTGCCATACTGGACGTACAATGCTGCCAGTGAATTATCCATTTTATCAGAAATCCTCATGATCCTTGTATCCGTAGGAAGGGCTTCGTTTGCTGATTCGCCTAGGTCGATCGAGAATCTGCAGAAATACTTCTGATAATCATTTATATGTGTTTGCTTTAACTGATTGAAGGATCTGCCGGCAACCGCAGAAACGAATTTTTCACAAAGCTTATCAGGATCGCCTGAAACATCATCGGGATTAACGAAATTTGTCGCAGCCGAAAGCCAGACAATAGCCTGATCTGCTTTTTCAACATGCAGTCTGTTACCGGATACCGAGATCTTTCCACCACTGGTTTCAACCTCTAAAAGAGCTGTTCCGGAGAGTGCCCCGTCTTTTACTTTAACACGGAGACGAACATAGCCGTCTTTGTCTGCACTTGACGAAAATCCTTCCTGCAAGGATGTCATTGAGACTTCAAACGTCAGAGCTCCCCTCCTGTTGCTGGTAAGGTTAATTCCGATTATATTATCAGGATAACTGGCTATGTATTCCCTGGTATATGAGACACCACCTGTTATATAGGATGTTTTACAGACCGCATTTGAGACATCAAGTTCCCTTCGATACTGTGCCACATCTTCATGGCCTGGAAAAGTAAGCCATAAATCGCCAAAAGGCTGATACTTCTGTTGCCTCAGCGGAACGCTCATAAATGTCTCCAACGCCAATGCCTCGGCTTCCATTTGCTTTCCCTGCCAGATTAACTCGCGGATTTGCCCGAGGAATTTATATGCTCCCTTGTGCGAATAATCATGCGGTTCACCTGACCAGAACGTCTCTTCGTTAAACTGAATATGGTCTTCGGCTGTCCCGCCATAAACCATAGCTCCGAGACGGCCATTGCCAATCGGCAGAGCCTCTTCCCAGTTAATTGCAGGCTTTTCGTACCATAATTTTAATCCATTCCCCTTTTGAGGATCGCAGGCATTTGCCAGGCTGAAGATCAGGACTACTGCAAAAGTAGTATTGATGATTTTCATTTCAGAATTTAGTTACGGGTGGTTGTACCAAGATACAAACTTAATTTTTCACTTTCACCTGATTAAATTTTTGCCACAGAATGCAACAGTTTAATTTTATCAGGGTCTTTATACCGGAAACAGTTTAAAAACAGGAAAAGGACATGAAAAATCTGAAGTATTTATCAGCAATTATTCTCCTGCTTGGTATTGCAGCATGTACCGACGCACAGATCCGCAGGACAGTTTATGGCAATGGACATGTGGTGAAACAGGAGCAGGCAGGACGGCAGGTTCGAAGGGATCAGAGTAAGCAGTGGTATCGAGGTTTATCTGAAACAAACAGACAATGAATCCATTACGGTTGAGACTGACGAAAATCTCCAGGAATATATTGAGACTGAGATAAAGGATGGAATTCTCAACGTATATACTGATGCAAACATCAGGAAAGCTGAAATGAAAAGGGTCTATGTGACGATGAAGGAAATCAATTCCCTCAGGACCACCAGTGCCGGAGATATCATTGGGGAGACTCCTGTAAAAACTACCAACCTTAAATTATCAGCAAGCAGTGCAGGAGACATAAAAGTGGAAGTTTATGCTGAAAGAATAGATGCGGATATAAGCAGCTCAGGCGATATGACGCTTTCCGGTAAAGCCGATAGACTTAATGTCAGCCTCAGCAGCGCCGGAGATCTGAATGCTTATGAACTTGAGGTAAGAGAAGCCGATGTTTCAGCTTCAAGTGCCGGAGATGCAGATATAAATGTTTCGGAGAAATTAACAGCAAGAGCTTCAAGTGCCGGAGACATTAATTACAGGGGAAATCCAAAATATATTGATGCACACTCATCAAGTGCAGGAGGCGTTCACAGGAAATAGTCCTTTTCAATATATATTTTTAAACCTATTAAAACCGGCGGGCAAATTCCTGCCGGTTTTTTTTAACTTTGTAATCCGGCAATGTTGCTAATGATAAATATTAAAATAAATGAAAGAAAACATCAGCTTAAATCTTAATCATACGGAGGGTTTTGTAGCGATTGAAGAGGTCATTGCACTTGCCCAGCAATCAGTAAGGCATCTCGACGCTCTGAACAACGGAACAGGAGCCGGCAGTGATTTTCTGGGCTGGCTTTCACTCCCTGATGAGATCCTGCCCCAGCTCGACAGGATAGAGAAAGTGGCAAAACACCTCCGATCAGTTTCAGATCTGACGGTGGTAGTCGGGATCGGAGGTTCATATCTCGGATCCAGAGCTGTTATTGAAGCCCTGAAACATTCATTTTCCTCATTTCTGAAAGGAAAGCATCACGAAATACTCTTTGCAGGACAGAATATATCGGAGGATTATCTGAGCGAACTGCTTGAAGTACTTGACGAAAGGAACTATTCAATAGTAGTGATTTCAAAATCCGGAGTCACTACCGAGCCAGCAATTGCCTTCAGAATACTTAAAAATCACCTCGAAAGAAAGGTTGGGAAAGCCGGCAGCAGCTGACAGGATCGTTGCAATTACCGACAGCAAAAAAGGTGCATCTGAGGCCGTTGGCTGATGCTAATGGTTATGAAACATTTGTTATCCCCGATAATACCGGTGGAAGATATTCAGTCCTGACACCGGCAGGTCTTCTTCCAATTGCACTAAGCGGACCAGATATCAGGTTGCTGGTGAAAGGAGCCAAATCGATGGAACAGATTACACGTAATAACAGGAATGCAGCTACCAATCCCTCCCTTCTTTATGCTGCTGCACGGAACCTTATAATGAAAACCGGCAAAACTACTGAAATCATGGTAAGTTACACTCCAAAGCTTCACTATTTTGCCGAATGGTGGAAACAACTTATTCGGGGAAAGCGAAGGAAAGGACGGGAAGGGAGTATATCCCGCATCGGTCGATTTTACAACTGATCTTCACTCCCTCGGGCAGTATATTCAGGACGGGCAGAGAATTCTGTTTGAAACTGTTCTTTCAGTTAAGAATCCAAAAAGGAAACTGACTGTTCCCAGGGAAAACGATGACGCTGACCAGCTAAATTATCTTAGCGGGAGAAGGCTGTCGGAAGTCGATCACAATGCGGAAGCCGGTACAATCCTGGCGCATAACGACGGGAGTGTCCCCGTTATAACAATATCCATTCCCGAACTTGATGAGTATTATCTGGGACAATTGTTTTATTTCTTTGAACTGGCGTGTGCTGTCAGCGGGTATATACTTGATGTAAATCCTTTTGACCAGCCGGGAGTGGAAGCGTACAAGAAAAATATGTTTGCACTTCTCAGTAAACCTGGCTATGAAGAGGCAGGTAAAAAACTGAGGGAAAGATTAAAATAAGCATTAATGAAAATTGAACTAAGAAAAGACTTCACCTGGTCGCTTGTAGTTCCGACAAGCATGGGAGTACGCATAACCCCTGTAAACGGTCAGCCGGTTCATTGCAGTGATTTGTTCCATATGCATGTGACCAGTGCAGAAATCGAATGTAGCAAGTATCTCCTCTTTCCTTGGACTGCCTGTCAAGGTGCTGACGACTTTTGTTAAGGAGAGTCCGATTGCAAGGATGATAAAAGATAACCTTTCAGGCAGGCACATGGCATACGAAGGTGTTGAAGTTGACCAGGGAGGCCCGTGGGGATACCGTCATCAGTTCAATATTGCTGACAGCGGCTACGGCTCGCGGGGGCCAAGAGTACATAACGATCGTGCCGGTGAGGTAGGCAGAACTTTGAACGTCAAGGATTTTGACCTTGAAAGATTATTCGGCAAAGAAGGAGTACAGATCCTGCATCTTTCAGGATTAATAGCTGCTTTGTCGCCTGAAACCAGCAATTTCTGCCTCGAACTGGCAAGAGCTGCAAAGAAACATGGAACCACGGATATCATTTGATCTGAACTACAGGGCATCATTCTGGAAGAACAGGGAGAATAGAACTCTCTGCTACTTTCAGGGAAATAGCCAGCATTTCTGACATTCTCGTCGGCAACGAGGAGGATTTCCAGCTTTGCCTGGGAATTGCAGGTCCCGAGGAGGGAGGGAAAGATCTCACCTCAAAGATCGACAGCTTCAAAGAGATGATAAACAGAGTTAAGAAAACCTTTCCAGGATGCTTCTGTCTTTGCTACGACACTTCGCCAGGTAATAAGTACAAATGTACATTTATGGGGTGCCATTATGCTTGAAGGAGATGAATGGCACGTAGTTGAACCACGTGAAATACATGTACTTGACCGTATCGGCGGAGGTGATGGATTTGTCGGGGGATTGCTTTACGCTGTCCTCAGAGGATGGGAAGCCTGAAAAATGGATCCAGTTCGGATGGGCAACCGGAGTTCTGGCCACAACTGTTGTAACCGACTACGCACAGCCTGCAGACGAGGAACAGGTATGGAGCATCTGGAAAGGTAATGCAAGGGTAAGGAGATAATAAAAGACTTACACAGAGTAAATTTATTTCTTACCCGTCAATCTGTATTTCTTCACGAAATCATCAATAACCTGTGAGAGATTAGGATCACCAATCTCCTGAAGATCATAATATACTCTTGTATTTGGCTTTTTGATCTTTATGATTCTGTTAAGGTCGATCGGTGTGGCGATTATGACACTGTCGCATTCCGTGTTATTTATTGTTCTTTCAAGATCTTTCAGTTGTTGTTCCCCATATCCCATCGCAGGAAGAAGTGTACCGATATTGGGATACTTGAGGAAGGTTTCAGTCATTTTGCCAACAGTAAACGGTCTCGGGTCAACAATTTCGGAAGCACCAAATTTCCTCGCAGCAACAATGCCGGCGCCAAGCTTCATTTCTCCGTGTGTAAGTGTTGGTCCATCCTCGACAACAAGGACCCGCTTCCCTTTAATCACGGAAGTATTATCAACCCTGATAGGTGATGCCCCATCAACGACAACTGCACCAGGATTAACCTTTTCAATGCTTTCCCTTACAATCTGTATTGCTTCAGGAGCTGCACTGTCAATTTTATTTATAACAACAACATCAGCAATCCTGAGAGTGACCTCACCAGGATAGTATTTCAGCTCATGTCCTGCCCTGTGGGGATCAGCAACAGTGATCATCAGGTCAGGCCTGTAAAAAGGGAAATCGTTGTTGCCTCCATCCCAGATTATTACATCACAACCCTTGGGATCCTTTTCAGCCTTGCGGAGGATAGCTTCATAATCAACACCTGCATAGATTACGTTACCTCTTACAATATGAGGTTCGTATTCTTCCATTTCTTCCACAGTACATTTATGCTTTTCAAGGTCTTTTACAGTAGCGAACCGTTGAACCTTTTGTTCTGTCAGATCTCCGTACGGCATAGGGTGCCGCACTGCAACAACCTTAAGGCCTTTTTTCATTAAAAGTTCAATCACTCTTCTTGATGTCTGGCTTTTTCCACATCCTGTCCTGACTGCACCAACTGCAATAACCGGCTTAGTGCTTTTCAACATTGTGCCCGATGGTCCGAGTAAAACAAAATTCGATCCGGCGGCATTTACTATAGCGCTGACTGACATTACTTTCTGGTAAGTAATATCACTGTATGAAAAAATACATTCATCAACTTTATACTTCTTTATCAAACCAGGCAGATTTTCTTCAGAAAAAATCGGTATTCCTTTGGGGTATAATTTTCCAGCCAGCTCTTCAGGATATTTCCGTCCGTCAATATCCGGGATCTGAGTTGCTGTAAATGCCACAACATTGTAATTTTCATTATCCCTGTAACAGGTATTGAAATTATGAAAATCCCTTCCTGCAGCTCCGATTATAATGACATTTTTCCTGGTCATAGGTCATCCTGGTTATGTTAATAATTTATTCGAAGTATAAGAGGTATAAAGTGTAAATTAAAACGACAAATTTATAATTTGCATACTTAAAATCCGAACATTTAAGAGTATTTTTTGCTACACTCTTACTTGAGCGTAATGCTATTGATTAATAATCTATTAATACGCTTTTTATATGATTTGAAAAACATGTTAAAGAAAATGTTATCGACATAATGGGATGTATCTAAATTCTTTATACTATTTTGCCGTGATATGAATGTCTTAGCCCACATATATCTGTCTGGCGATTCTGACAAAATAATCATCGGAAACTACATAGGCGATTATGTAAAAGGGCGTGATTACCTTAAATATCCCGATTTAGTCAGGAAAGGTATTGTTCTTCACCGGCATATTGATGGTTTCACCGACAGGCATCCCGTCGTTCACAGAAGTAAAATATTCTTTACACGCAAGTATCACAAATATTCAGGTGTGCTAATCGATATTATTTATGACCATTTCCTTACCAGGGAATGGAATTTCTTTTCCAGGAGGCCTCTTGAAAGTGTCACATACAATTTTTACAGGGCTATGGTAAATAATTACGAAATCCTGCCTGATGATGTAAGAAAAATGATGCCCTTTTTTATCATAAACAACTGGATTGAATCATATCAGACACGGAAGTGGTATACGCCATGTATTGAATACTTTAAGCAAACGCTCCTCGCTTCCGAACGAAACGAGATTCGCAATGAAAGCACTGAAAAAAAACTATTTTTCCCTTCAGGATGATTTCATGGAATTCTTTCCTCAGCTGATCGATTATGTCGAGAATGACTTTGGAATAGAGATCTCCCACAGGATAACAATTCCGTTCTGATCAAACAAGGTATTCGGTCCGGCTTGCATCGAGCCTCAGAAATATAAAAAGCAGTATTGTAAATCCCCATAAAGAGCTGCCACCATAACTGAAAAATGGCAGGGGAATGCCGATCACAGGAACAATTCCTATCGACATTCCAATATTTATGAAGAAATGGGTGAAGAGTATCGAAATAACTCCATATCCGTATATTCTTGAAAAATCCGATCTCTGCCGTTCCGCAAGGATCACCAGCCGGATCAACAGAAAGACATAAAGGCCTATAACAAAGAAAGATCCGAGAAATCCCCATTCCTCGCCAACCGTGCAGAAAATAAAGTCTGTGCTCTGAGCCGGGACAAATTTGAATTTTGTCTGTGTACCTTTTAGATATCCCTTACCTGAAAACCCACCTGAACCAATTGAAATAATTGACTGATTTACATTGTAACCAGTTCCATGAGGATCGGATTTAATCCCCAGCATTATTTCGACTCTTTCTTTCTGGTGAGGTTTCAGCAGTTTATTAAAACCGAAATCCACAGTATTTATAAAGCCCAGACTACCGACAAGAAACAGGTATATTATCAGTACAGGAACGGCCTTTTTGCTGTAGATATAAAACGCATAAGCTATGCCTGAAAGGATAACCGCCAGGAACAGGATATACTCTTCACTTAAAGTTTCGAACAACAAGTCATTCAACGTGTACAGAATGAAAGTGGCCACAACGAAAATCCCAAAGCCTTCAAGGCACAATTTCCATTTTCTGGTTGAGACCCAGACTAAAACAAATGCGGTGAGTATCACACCTACTGTAAGATAAATGCTGTTAAAAAGAAGAGTAAAAAAGAAAAGAATTACCATGATCAGCACTGAAACAAAAATATAGGGACTTAAGCCTTCACGGAAAAGTACCAGAAAAAGCGCAAAATAGACTACTGTGGAACCTAAATCCGGCTGGATTGCAATTAACAGCGCCGGCAGAACTATGATCCCAATTGCGGTCATAAAAACCGGCAGTTTCATCAGATCGTGCTTCCTTGAGTTCAGATAGGCCGCCAGGGCCAGGGCAGTTCCGAATTTAGCAAATTCCGAAGGCTGAAGGCTCAGAGGACCAAATTGAAACCATGATCTGGCGCCATTGACATCCTTACCAAGAATCAGGACCATGATCAGGAGAAATATTAATCCTCCGTAAACGAAATAGGCAAAAAAGAAATAAAATCTTGTATCGATTACAACCACAAATACTGCGATCAGAAGTGTGGCGAGTATCCATACAAATTGCTTTCCATATCGTTGCGACATGTCAAGTATTCCTGTGTGCTCCTCATTGTAAACAGCAGCATAAATATTGAACCAGCCTGCAATAATCATTAAAAAGAAGACAATTATTGAGGCTTTGTCGAGTCTGTTCCAGATATTAATATTCCTTGACACTTGACGGTAACAGGTTTAGCTCAGCCATTCTTTGTTCCATGGCTTTATTTGTTATTTCTCCCTTAATATACTTTTCAATCATCAGGCTGGCGATCGGGGCAGCATATGTTGCTCCGAATCCTGCATTTTCAACATATACCGCTATAGCTATTTTAGGGTCATCCTTTGGAGCAAAGGCAATGAAAACGGAGTGATCCTTTTTCCCGTGAGTGTTCTGGGCCGTGCCTGTTTTGCCGCATACAACAATATCCTTCAGAGCCGCAATTCTGGCAGTTGCTCCACCTTCTCCGTTTACGGCAGCTTCCATCCCAAGGATTATTGCTTCAAAATTTGCGGAATCGATGTCGGTTACCTGTTTTGTAAGATATTTCTGGTCTATTGGCTTCCCGTCTCCTATCGATTTAACAATATGAGGGATATAGTAATAGCCTCTGTTGGCTATTGCTGCTGTCATATTAGCCATCTGCAGGGGAGTAGTTTCGATCTCTCCCTGTCCGATAGCCATTGAAATAACCGTAAGGGCTTTCCACCTGTTCTTACCATAATATTTATCAAAGTAAGCAGGTGACGGAACAAGGCCGGGAAGCTCATTTGTGAATTCAATCCCCAGTCTTTTACCGAAACCGAATTCATTCAGATATCCCTTCCATTTACTATAAGCATCCGAAATTGTATTGTATTGCGGATTCTCAAGTATACGCCTGAAAGTCTGGCAGAAATATGCGTTACAGGAATTTGATATGCCATGTGTAAGGTCAAGCGGTGAACTGTGGGAATGGCAGGCTACAAACAAGTATCCGTTGTTGCATCCGAATGTAGTTGAGGGTGTTATTACTTTTTCCTGCAGTCCGATCAGACCGTTTATAGGCTTAAAGGTTGACCCGGGAGGATACTTTGCCTGCAAAGCCCTGTTAAATAATGGTTCCAGGGCAGTGTCGGCACTTAACTTTGAGAAATTTTCCGACCTGATGCGTCCGACCAGCAGACCCGGATCATAATTTGGTGATGAAACAAGAGCAAGCACCTCACCTGTTTTAGGCTCAAGGGCAACAATGCTTCCTGATTTATTCCGCATTAAATACTCTCCGTATTCCTGGAGATCCATGTCCATTGTTGATACTATGTCTTCCCCCTGAACCGCTGTCGTGTCAAGCCTTCCGTCGGCATAGGAGCCTTTTATCCTGCTGTAAACATCAACAAGGTAAATCTTTACTCCTCTTTGTCCTCTCAGATGCTTCTCATAGGCTTCTTCAATCCCCAGCTTTCCGATATAATCCCCTGATTTGTAATAAGTTTCCTTCTTAATTAATGCTTCGTCCACCTCGCTCACATATCCAAGCAAATGCGCAGCAATGGGTTTTGAATATTTCCGGAGTGTCCTTGGCTGGACATAGAACCCCGGATAAAGGAACAATTTCTCCTGCAATCTGGCATAGGATTCGGCTGAAATCTGTTTTAGAAAAACCGAAGGAGCACGCCTTGAATAGTTTATGGATGCGTTCATTCTTTCGATATATGAAGCCGGAGTTATATCCAGAAGACTGCAAAGTCCTGCCGTATCGATTTTAGTAGCCTGGGCAGGCACAACCATGAGGTCGTAAGCTGCCTGGTTGTATACCATGAGTTTCTTGTTCCTGTCATAAATCAGTCCTCTGGCAGGGTATTGGGTGATATATCGTAATACGTTATTATCGGCCGATAATCTGTAGGTATCCTTTACAACCTGGATAGAAAACAATCTTACCAGAAGAATAAGGGATACAAGCACTATAAGTGCTATAACGATATATTTCCGGTTGATGAATGCATCTTTCATTGCAGCCCAGCTATCTTCCTTTCCTGTAACGTTCGATAAGGAGTATAAAACCAACAGTAAAAATTGAGCTCAGGATGACCCTGAGCAATGTCCTGAAGAAATCGGCAAACCTGAAAACTTCAAGATAAAAAAGTGCTGTATGGTGAATAAGAACAATCGTTGCGGTATAAATAAAGAACCACCTTAATCCATAAGCCTTCATTGAAAGATCCTGGACCCGATTCATATCCGTCGCGCGGAGATATGATTCTTAATACATAGGGACGTGAAAAACCAGCAAGAAGAGTTGCGGAAGTATGCATTCCCGGGGATCCTGAAAACAGATCAATGATAAGTCCGGTCAGAAAAGAAACAATCAGCAAAAGCCAGTGGGGAATAACAGCCGGCAGGAGAAGAATGATCATAATGTACACATAAGGATTCACATATCCGCTGAACTGAATATTATTGAACAGCAGTATCTGCAATAAAATCAGTATAATTATTATTGCACCGAACCTTAAAATGGAATTGATCATTGAAACTGTTTTTCTAGTTCAAGTTGCTCGGTCTTCTTCATATTACCAATAATATCAGCATAAGTAGAGTTTCTTAAAATCAGTAAAAAGTTCAACTGTTATTTTGTAAAAATCGCTGCCGCTTTTTTTCAGATCACTCACTGTGCCGATACGGATACCTTCAGGAAAAATTGCTGAATATCCTGTTGTTTCTACAGTATCTCCGATACTAACACTGATATGCTGGGGTATTTCATTTAGAACCGCATGCCTGTAATTTCTTCCATCCCAGCTGAGTGATCCGAAGTACCCGTTCGATCTTATCCTGGCACTTAGCCTGAAATCAAGATTGAGAAGTGAAATCGCCACGGAATAGTTTTCGGAACACCCAACAATAACGCCTGCAACATTGTCACCGCTTGTGACAGCCATGTCAACCTTTATACCCTGCCGCCTTCCCTTGTTGAGGGTAAAATAGTTCTTCTGCTTATTTACCGAATTATTTATCACTCTCGCAGAGGTATACTGATATTGCTGCCTGAAGATGGTGTCGGTGACAGAAACAAACGTTAAGTTTCTCCTTGCCGGTAAATCTCTCAATTTCGTTTCTCAGTTCACTGTTTTCTGAAGCAAGATTTGAGTTTATTTCCCTCAGGTTAAAATAGCCCCTCGAATTATTTATTCTCTCCTCAAAACCTCTTGTTATTCCCTGCATACTTTTTACTATTCTTGAATTGTGATAACTATTACCGGCTGTAAGCCAATAAAATGCTATCCCTTCTAAAACGAGGAAAACAATAATATTATGGTACCTAAGAAGAAAATTTAGCAGATTTCTCATTCAAACCGTCAGATTATCTCATCAGGAAAGGAAATTTGTCCACATTTTTCAATGCAACTCCTGTTCCCCTTGCAACTGCATGCAAGAGGATCTTCAACAACATTGAAATTAATATTTATTTTATCTGACAGCCGTTTGTCAAGGCCTCTGAGCAACGCGCCGCCACCTGCGAGATAAACCCCTTTGTTAACAATATCTGCATAAAGTTCAGGAGGGGTTTGCTCCAGCACATTAAGGAGGGCAGCTTCAACTTTTGTGAGGGATTTATCAAGACAATAGGCAATTTCCTGGTAGGAAATCGGTATTTCAATAGGAAGGGAAGTCATGATATTTGGTCCCCTTACAATATAGTCGGGTGGCGGATTGTCAATATCAGGCAAATGCTGCACCGACAGCTATCTTAATATCTTCGGCTGTTCTTTCACCGATCTTAATATTATGCTGATGCCTCATATACGACTGAATATCAGCTGTAAATCCATCACCTGCAATCCTTATGGACTTATTGCATACGATTCCTCCAAGAGCAATTACAGCAATTTCGGTTGTTCCGCCTCCAACATCAATCACCATTGAGCCTTCAGGAGCTTCAACGTCAAGGCCTATCCCGATTGCTGCAGCCATAGGCTCATAGATCATGTAAACTTCCCGTCCTCCGGCATGTTCCGAGGAGTCGCGAACGGCACGCAATTCGACCTCTGTGCTTCCTGAAGGTATACATACAACCATCTTCAGAGAAGGAGAGAAAAATCTGGAACCGGTATTGATCATTTTGATCATTCCCCTGATCATCAGCTCTGCGGCATTAAAATCAGCAATTACACCATCGCGTAATGGCCTGACGGTTTTAATGTTCTCATGAGTTTTTCCGTGCATCTGCCTGGCTGCCTCTCCTATTGCGATCAGCTTCCCTGTATTTTTGTCAATTGCCACTATCGATGGCTCATCAACAACTATTTTATCATTATGTATGATAACTGTATTTGCTGTTCCGAGGTCAATTGCAATCTCCTGTGTCAAAAATGAAAATAGTCCCATCGAACGAGATAATTTATTGTTAATTAGTGTTTAAAATGTCTTATACCTGTAAATACCATAGCTACCCGTTTGCAGAACAAAAGTCTATCGAATCCTGATCCCTGACCGACCCTCCCGGCTGTATAACGGCTGTTATTCCGGCCTTATAAGCTATCTCCACGCAGTCGGAAAAGGGAAAAAAGCATCAGAGGCAAGAACAGAGCCTTTCAGATCGAAGCCAAAAGTACGTGCTTTTTCAATAGCCTGTCTTAATGCATCGACCCGAGATGTCTGACCAATTCCGCTTGCGCAAAGTTGCTTATTTTTTGCAAGAACTATTGCATTCGACTTGCTATGTTTTACAATTTTATTCGCAAATACAAGATCCTCAACCTGATCAGCAGCCGGAACCTTTTTTGTAACAGGTTTCATATCTGAAGCCGATTCAGTATTCCGGTCCCTTTCCTGCCAAAGAACACCGTTAAGCAACGACCTGAAATAAAATGGAGCATCAACTCCTGCATTCCTTTTCAGTATGATTCTGTTTTTTTTCTGTTTCAGGATCTCCAGGGCAGGTTCAGTATAAGAGGGGGCAATTATTATTTCGAAAAAGATCTTGTCAATCTCCTCAGCCTCTGATTTGTCAATTGTAACATTTGTTACAATTACACCTCCGAAAGCCGACACCGGATCGCACGCCAGGGCTGTCCTTCCACGCATCAAGGGGATCTTCGCGGGAAGCTACCCCACAGGCATTATTATGCTTGATAATGGCATAGGTTGTCTCGCTGAAATCATCAATCAGAGCCAGAGCAGAATCAATATCAAGAAAGTTATTGTAAGATATTTCCTTGCCGTGCAACTTGTCAAACAACTTATCCGGATCACCGTAAAAAATTCCCTTCTGATGGGGATTTTCTCCGTACCTCAGATGATATACACTATTTATACTTTCCCGGAAAGCCTCAATACCGGCACTCTTGTTGAAATAATTAAAAATCACAGAATCGTAATGGGATGAGGTCTTAAATGCTTCTGCCGCATAATACTTCCGCTCCTCGAGCGAAGTGTTTCCCTTTTTTCCGCGAAGAAGGGTCAGAAGCCTCTGATATTGGCCGCTTTCCGATACTATAAGAACATCATTGAAGTTTTTGGCTGCAGCCCGGATCAGGGAAATCCCGCCAATATCGATCTTTTCAATGATTTCCAGCTTCATCGTCAACCGACCGGACTGTTTTTTCAAACGGATAAAGATCAACAATAACCAGATCAATCTCAGGGATTCTGTATTTTTCAAGCTGCAACAAATCTTCAGGATTTTCCCTTCGGGCAAGTATTCCTCCGAAGACAGAAGGGTGAAGCGTTTTCACCCTTCCCCCAAGTATTGAAGGGTATGTTGTAAGACTTTCAACTGTTTCAGCAGGCAGGCCCAGGTCTTTAATGAAATTATAGGTTCCACCGGTAGAAAAAATCTTAATGCCCAATTCATGAAGTGTCCGGACAATTTCTTCAAGCCCCTCTTTGTAATAAACCGAGATCAGTGCACTTTTTATTCTTTTATCACTCATAATCTGATTTTTATGATTGCTTTCTCACAACAGTTTCAGGCGCTTAAAATTAGATATTTTTTTATTAACCTCAATATAAAAAAATTGTGAATATTAAGGAATAAAATCCCTCTTTCATCTTTACGAATGATTTTCCTATCTTTGACATCCAAATAAATAATGCAAATAAATACGGGATGAGATTAAGGCTTCTGAGAGAAGGATTTATTATGGCCATTAACTCGGTTTTTGTCAACAAGTTAAGGACATTTCTTTCTCTTTTTGGCATTACTATAGGCATATTTTGTATTATTTCTGTTTTTACAGTGATCGACTGGATGGCAAAATCCATTCATGAAAGCTATTAACTCGATGGGTAATAATGTGATTTATATTCAAAAATTCCCATGGTCATTCGATCCCAATCTTGCCTGGTGGGATATCATAAAATGGCCCGCAATTTCATCTGAATGATTACCAGGCTTTACAAACAAGGTCAACTAAAGCTGATGCAGTCAGTTTTGGGGCATTAAAGTCTGACAAAATAAAATACAGGAGTAATGTCGCAAATGATGTTTATATCTTTGCAATCACCGAGGAAACAGAAAAAGTATCAACATTTGAGATCGAAAAAGGAAGGTTTATTTCTCCTTTTGAGTTTTCCAGTGGAAGCAATGTAGCTGTTTTAGGTGCCGAAATCTCTGAAAGACTTTTTGAAAAGGCTGATCCTGTGGGGAAAGAAATTACAGTTGCGGGCTATAAAACAAAAGTCATAGGCATCCTTAAAAAAGAGGGACAGGGTGGAATAAGTCTGAGCAATATTGACCAGATGACACTGATCCCATTAAATTTTGGCAGGAATTTTATTAATTTACGTAACCGGTTTATTGAGACACAGCTGATGGTACGGGCAAAAACCGGTGTATCAATCCAGGAGCTTTCTGATGAAGCGAAAATGATTCTGAGGGCCTCAAGGAGATTAAAACCTGCAGAAACCGACAATTTCTCAGTAAATATGGCAACCATGCTTTCACAGGGATTCGATGCCGTATTTAAAGGAATTAATATCGGAGGATGGGTAATCGGATGCTTTGCTATTCTCGTCGGTGGCTTCGGAATTGCCAATATTATGTTCGTATCAGTAAGAGAAAGGACAAATATTATCGGAATACAGAAGGCTCTGGGAGCAAAAAGGTTCTTTATTCTTCAGCAATTCCTTACTGAATCGGTACTACTGTCATTGGTAGGCGGAATATTGGGACTCATTTTGATCTTTATAGGAACGCTTGTTATAAATTACCTGTGGGAGCTTAATATGCACCTTACGACTGGCTAATATATTACTTGCTTTATTTGTTTCTGGTGCTATTGGAATAGTTGCAGGCTATGCGCCGGCATATGCTGCCGCCAAAATGAATCCCGTCGATGCTATGGGATTCTCATTCTGAAGAAATCAGGTTCAGGGAGATCCAGTTCGTAAGTCTGATAAACTGTTCGACTGACAGTTGTTCGGGTCTCAGATGGAATTCCGGGTAATCGGCATTTTTCAGATTAAATGCCGCCCTTACTGAATTTCTTAGCGTTTTGCGCCTCTGGTTAAAACAGGCCTTGACAACCCTGAAAAACATTTTCTCATCACAATCCAGACTTCCGACTTCGTTCCTTATGAGTCTGATCACTCCTGACTGGACTTTCGGTGGCGGTGAAAATACCTTGTTTGAAACCGTAAAAAGGAATTCTGCCGAATAAAAGGCCTGGATCAGCACACTCAGGATACCGTAAACCTTGGATCCCGGTTCTGCGCAGATTCTCTCGGCAACCTCTCTCTGCAGCATCCCGCAAACCTCAACGACCTTTTCACGATGATCCAGTATCCTGAAAAGAATCTGACTTGAAATATTATAAGGAAAGTTCCCGATTATTGCAAGCTTCCCGGTTGTGATACTGTCAATGTCAAATGTCAGAAAGTCCCCGGTAATTATATTCTTAAGCTCCGGGAAATATGTTGTCAGATAATGAACCGATTCATTGTCAATCTCAATCACCCATAAATCAGTGAATCCCCTCTCAAGAAGGCATCGTGTCAGAATCCCGGTACCGGGTCCGATTTCAAGCACATCATTGTAACCTGAGCCAGTCAGGGATGCAGCTATTTTGCTGGCAATTGTTTTATCCTTCAGGAAGTGCTGCCCGAGATTCTTTTTTGGTCTTACATAACTCATTTACAGTGAAGATAACAAATCAGGCCGGTCGTTATTTCTGCTGAAGCAGTTCTCTTCCGAATTTTCTCCAGATAGGGATTCTCAATGATTCAAGGAATACAATAAAGCGTTTCAGAACGTTGAAATATAAAGTAATGTACAAGAACAGGATCATGATCCAGATGGCCATTGTATTGAAAACAAGAGTATCGATCCTTAATTTTCCAACCTGTTTATATGGGGCATAAAATTGAGCCCGGCCGTATTTTGAGCCCGGTTTCATGAATATGGGATCGGCCTTCTGGATAAACTTCTTTTCTGAATCGTATATTCTGCTTGTAGTCAGCCTGTTAAGGACAATATTAGCAACATTTTCATTATAATTCTCATCCCTTAGTTTCTGGAATTCGGCTTCTCCTATCCTGCCCTTGATAAGGTTATATAATGATTCACGACGGTCAGACTGGACTCTTGCAACATTCCTGATAAAAATCCCAAGACTGTCGATATATTTTTTTGCTTCATCTCCAATGTAATCTGAGAATTTTTCATATATTCAGATAATTGACCCATGTGCCGGGAGCCATTCCTGTTTCTGAGGACAAATCCTTTATATGAAACTTTATTTTCTTCAGACTTATTTTGAAAAATTCCTGATATTCAGGATCTTTCTGGATCTTTTCGCACTGGTCGATTTTGACCTTAAGTTCAGGCAGAAGATACGTTACGTACCAATCATTCTGGCTTATTGCCATTTCATCATTAAAAAATGGCTTTTCAAACTTGTTGTTCTTGAATTGTTCGACCATCATTGCCTCATAAGCCCATCGTGTTACCATGGCATCCCCTATAACCGGAACATATATTTTTTTGCTGATGGATTTATGCAGATCATCAAATTTTATCATTGCTCCTCCCAGCAGCAACATCGGGACCAGCAGAAGTGGTATCAGTATATAAATGCTTACTGCCGTTCGCAGACCTGCAGAGATATTCAGACCCAGCATGTTGCCGAAGCAGGCTGTCGAAAAAAGTATCAGCCACTGACTGAAGAGCATATTTTTTACCTCAAGAAGTGTATTTGCCACCAGAACAAATGAAAGCGACTGGATAGCAGAAAGAACGAAAAGAAAGCTTATTTTCGATAAAAGGTAGCTCGACCAGCTTATATTCAGGAATTTTTCTCTTTCAAGTACTTTCCTGTCCCTGAATATCTCTTCAGCGCTCACGGTCAATCCGAAAAAAAGTACAACAATAATCGCCATAAAAAGAAATACCGGGTAATTCTTATTTGCCCCAAAGTAATAAACGTCGTCTGAGCTGTATTTCGAAATATATCCAAGTATAAAAGCCAGAGCCGGAACTTCCAGGAGATTAATGATCATATACTGGCGGTCAGCCAGTTTACGTGTCACATTCCGTTTAATGAAAGTCCTTATCTGAGCAATTTTTTCCGGAACTCTGAAGTTGCTTGGAGGAAGGACCGTTTTTTCCGGTCTGCCTTCAATAGCAGGCATCATTTTCTTTTTGTACTTTTCATACCATTCTTTCGGACTTATCTGTCTTTCTTTTCCTGCAAAGCCGGCATTGTCGATGACTTTAACCTCGACTATATGAAGAATATTGTCAGTTTCGATATTACCGCAATTCGGGCATTCGCTTTCAGCCGCATTCGCCTGCGATGTTTCAGTTTTAAAATAAACAAGAGCTTCCACGGGGTCGCCGTCATAGATCATATAACCGCCCTTATCCAGAATCCAGAGCCTGTCGAACATCTTCAGGATATCTGAAGACGGCTGGTGAATATTTGCAAAAACCAGCTTACCCGCCAACGCCTGGTTCTTAAGGAGGCTCATCACCATTTCAGAATCGAACGACGACAGACCGGATGTTGGTTCATCAACAAACAATACAGGGGGTTCGCGCATTAGTTCAAGACCGATATTAAGCCTCTTCCGCTGTCCACCGCTTACCATTTTGTTAAGAGGATCACCAACCTGAAGATTTGCGATCTCGACCAGATCAAGGTCGGTAAGGACTTTTTGCACGGTTTTGTTTAACTCTTCTTCATCAAAATCGCCAAAACACAACCGTGCATTATAATACAGATTCTGGTGAACAGTCAGTTCCTCAATTAGCATGTCGTCCTGGGGAACGTATCCGATCAACCCGGTAAGCTTTTCAGCTTCAGTATTAATGTCATATCCGTTGATATAAAGAGTGCCGGTTGTTGGTACGATTTTGCCGTGCAACAGGTTCAGCATGGTAGTCTTGCCAACCCCGCTTCCCCCCATCAGACCTATCAGGTTACCGGATTCTATCCTGAAGTTCATTTTTCTGATCCCGTTTTCGGAATTCTTGAACAGGAATTCTATATCATGCCCTTCATAGACAACTTTTTCGGGAAATTTTCTTGATACGAATTTTTTATTGATCCTTGAATAGTAAATTGGGTCGATCCCCTGGCCTTTGATATTTACTCCCCTGTCGAGCAGATAGGGCCGGCAGGCTATTATATCGCGTCCCTTGAAATAAAGGGTTAGGGTACCGTCATAGGTAAATATCAGCGATCCTGTACTTTCGATGTGAAGTACAAACAATTGTCCTTTAAAGTTCTTTATTCTGATATGACGCCACTTCTCATAATTCTTATAATCTTTGCCGGCCCAGTATTTCGGATTATCATTCTCGATTATAAGAATGCAGTCGGGAGATACTTCATCGTATGAACGCCCTATCATAAAGGCACTGGCATTGTCATATTCCTTCTTCGAAATATTGAATGTCCTGGCTACGATATCTATGATCGTTTTTTCCTGTTCCGATACCAACCCGTCTTCAAAAGCAAATTCCAGCAGCTGAAGAAAAACAATCATCCTCTCCTCGAGAAACAGCCCTTTCTTGATCTGCCGGCAGATATTCGTTATCTGGAAAGTAATAAGAGAGTCTTCATCAGCAAGCTCAGACTTGTCAACACTTTTCAGCTCATTTGAGTAAAATTCAAGGTTATTTTCAAAAAGGGCATAATACTCTTCTTCCAGTTCACGGTTTAGATATCTTCTGAGATAGCTTCGTAAGGATTTTCTTGCCCCTGGAAGAGATACCTCCGGGATTTATCGTCGAAACAATCGCAAAAATGTGAATCAGAGCAAGAAGTACGGATTCCCTCATAAGAACTTTAGAAAAGAAAGACCGCAAAGTCAGATGCTTTGCGGTCCGGTCAACATGATTAAATTAGATTATCTGGCTTCTAATACCTTCAATTGCTTTGGTTATATCCATGATATTCTGATTAGTAAGACTTGTCGTAAGCCCATCGTAGACCTTTTTCATCGGTTCGAGTCTATCAACAAATTCTTTCACATTCGGATCAGTCATGTAAGGCTTGGTTATTTCGAGGAATAACTCGAAGGAACCCTTCTGTTCCAGCAGAACTTTAGCAATTCCGGCAATCTGATAAGCTGCCTCAGAAACGTGTGTTGTAAGGTACATTCCTTCAACCCATGCTCCTCCTACAACCAGAAGCGCCAGAGATTGCTGATCATTTTCGCTCAGGTAGGCATAGGTGTTGTTAAAGGCATCTGTCAGTATTTTAACGAGCTCTTCCTTGTTATCAAAATTCTCTTTGATTTTGTCATATAAGGTAACATCATAAATTTTTGACATGTTGAGTTCATTTGCCAGGGACTGGATGGCATTAAGATAGTTTAGCACCTGTTGTTGAATATTATAAAGAGTAGCATAGCTCAAATCAGCTCCAAAGACTCCAACGTTGATCGCTTTTTTCGGACTTGTAAAATATTTAGTTGTGTTTTCAACAGGATTTGAAATACCAATTATATAGCCAACTTCCAGATCAGAGAGCATTTTAATTACTTCAGCCGATGTTGGTAACGGATAAACATTTTTTTGTATTTCATTCTTGATTGTATCAATCTCACTCTTTTCAAACTCTTTCAGTTCTTTCTTGGCAGTCCTGTTCTGGCAGGAGCTGCATGAATTCAGCCCTGTAAGACTTAATATTAGCATCGGAAGAATAATAACTGCTATAACTCTTTTCATATTGGTTGGTTTAAATTAGATTGTCTTCTAAAATCGATTATAAAAATAGTAAATAATATTAAAATAGCTTCCCATGTGGGATCTATTTTGAATAATCCGTGGCATTTTATTACCTGAATATCTACAAAATCAGTAAACAGGCGGATAACATGATTGTTTCATTGACCCTGACTGATCTTCACCATCCTCATTTTTTATTTATCTTTGAGCGCCAAAAAATCCATTTTCATGAATTGGAACTTTGATGAAGAAGTATCAAGGGAAGGAACTAACTGTATAAAGTATGACCTTAGAAAAGAAGTATTTGGCGATGACAGTGTTATTCCCATGTGGGTTGCAGATATGGATTTCAAGACTCCGGATTTCATAATCAATTCCCTCAGAAAAAGGCTTGAGCATGAAATCCTGGGGTATTCTTTCCGCCCTTCAGAATACAATAAATCAATAACAGACTGGCTCTACAAAAGACATAACTGGAAGATAGAGAGTGAATGGCTGTGTTTTTGTCCGGGTATTGTTCCTGCACTGAATCTATGCACTCTTGCCTTTACACGCCCGGGCGATTCGGTGATTGTTCAGCCACCTGTTTACTTTCCGTTCTTTACAGCTGTTGAGAGCCATGGTCGCACTCTTGTTTATAACCAGCTTACTGATGTGAATGGCAGGTGGGAAATGAACTTTGATGCCCTTTCGGCTTCCATTACCGACAGAACAAAAATGATAATGATTTCCAATCCTCATAATCCCGTCGGCAGGGTCTGGTCGCAGCAGGAACTCAGCAGGCTGGCTGATATATGCCTGGAAAATAACATTCTCCTCGTTTCGGATGAAATCCACTGTGATCTTATACTATCCGGTTATTACCATACACCCATGGCCCGTATATCTGATAAAATTGCCGAGATTACCGTGACCTGCATTGCCCCGAGCAAAACATTTAACCTGGCCGGCCTTTCAACATCATCAGTAATCATTTCAAACCCTGTTCTGAGAAAGTACTTTAATTCCAAAGTCGAACACCTGCATATCGGGAACGGCAATATATTTGGTACAGTTGCTTCTATTGCAGCATATTCCGGGGGGAATGAATGGCTCAACTCCCTGATGGACTACATTAACGTAAATGTCGATTTTGTAATGGATTACTGCAGTAAACTTATACCAGAAATAGTTCCTGTGCAGCCCGAAGCGACTTATATGATATGGCTCGATTGCAGAAAATTAGGTATGACCGGAAAAGACCTTCAGAACTTTTTTGTGAATGAGGCAGGCGTCGGGATGAATGAGGGTTCGACATTCGGACCGGGAGGTGAGGGTTACATGAGAATGAATCTTGGGACAACCCATCAAATGGTGAGAAAAGCTATGGAACAAATAGAGCATGCTGTTGCTTCCCTTAGATAACCTGATTTTTATATACCCGGAATGAAAGACAGATTGAAAATAAAACTGACACTGGAAGACGGAACGGTATATAGTGGCCGGTCGTTTGGAGCTCCTGTCACTGCCGCGGGTGAGGTAGTCTTTAATACCGCAATGACTGGTTATCCCGAAAGCCTCACTGATCCGTCTTACAAAGGACAAATCCTTTGTCTTACTTACCCGCTTGTCGGCAACTACGGAGCCCCGGGAAAAAACGAAGAAAACGATCTGTACCGCTTTTACGAATCCTCTTCAATCCACATTTCAGGACTGGTTGTTTCCGATTATTCTTTCGAATACAGTCACTGGAATGCAAGCGAGAGCCTTGACGAATGGCTTTCAAGGAATAACGTACCTGGAATTTTCGCGATCGATACCCGGGCACTGACCAAGAGGATAAGGGAAAAAGGAACAATGCTTGGGAAACTTGAACCTGACGGAACAGAGACAGGCTTCTACGATCCGAATAAAGTAAACCTGGTTGCTGAAGTGAGCACCCGCGAAGTGAAAAAATATGGTACGGGCAGGTACAGGATAATGCTTGTCGATTGCGGTGTAAAATACAACATAATAAGGAACCTGCTGAAACGTGATACCAAGATACTCAGGGTTCCGTGGAATTACGATTATCATAAGGACCATTACGACGGGCTGTTCCTTACCAATGGTCCGGGTGATCCTAAAATGTGCGGGGCAACTATAGAAAACATTAAGAAATCTTTTGAAGACAACAAGCCGGTTTTTGGCATATGTCTGGGCAATCAGCTTATGGCGCTTGCGTCGGGGGCTGATACCTATAAGCTGAAGTATGGCCACAGAAGTCATAACCAGCCTGTTTTGCAGGTCGGAACCGATAAAGCCTACATAACTTCCCAAAATCACGGATACGCTGTCGACAATAAGACCCTGAAGGGCGACTGGGAGCCTTTGTTCGTTAACCTCAATGATAATACCAATGAAGGAATGAGGCATAAAACAAAACCATTCTTCTCAACACAGTTCCATCCCGAAGCTTCGGGAGGACCAACTGATACAGATTACCTGTTCGATGTTTTTATTGAAAATATCAGGAAAAGCTGCCCCTAAATACCGTTCCCTCATAGCAATCAGGTTGGTGTTTCCATTGTAACCAAAGCAAGGCAAAACTTGCACAGAATCCCACAGACCTGCCTGCCGGCAGGCAGGGGAGTACAGAGGTTCGCAGAGATAATAAAAGAAGTACTGGATTTCGGCCCCCCTTCAGGGGGGTTGGGGGGTTGGGTGGTTGGGGGTTTGATCACCTTAATTTCATCAATTTCTCCACAAGCTCCACAGCCGTTTTGCTTTTAAAACATTTCATTCTCTCGCTGAAGATCTGTTTGATTTCATCATTGCACAAATTTCCGATGCTTCCCTCATGAGTATATTCATCGAGGGAAGTTTTTGAAAATTGTTTTTTCCCAATCATTTCCGAAACCTTTTTATAAGCGTCTCTGAACGGGATTCCCTGCTTTACGAGACGATTTACCTCTTCGGTGCTGAAAATATTGTTGTATAAGGGATTATCTGTTATATCCTTGCTTAGCCTTATATTATTCAGCATCCTGATCATTATTTGAATGCATTCATTTATATCTTTGAATGCATTGATGATCAACTGCTTCATAAGCTGCAATTCCCTGTTATACCCCGACTGGAGGTTGGAAGTCAGAGCAACTATCTGACCTGGAAGTGTCTGAATCAG
The DNA here is from genome assembly GCA_963831935.1 of uncultured Bacteroidales bacterium. Taxonomy (GTDB): domain Bacteria; phylum Bacteroidota; class Bacteroidia; order Bacteroidales; family VadinHA17; genus LD21. Next base: position 161,095 of record CAWHSH010000004.1, on the reverse strand, counting down.
GTTCGCCCTGCCTCTTATAAGTTCAAAAACATCAGGATTTCTCTTTTGAGGCATAATACTCGATCCGGTGATGAATTCATCAGGAAAATCAATAAAATGGAATTCTGCTGCCATATAAAGGCAGATATCCATTGCAAAACGTGAAAGAGTTTGCGAGATCGCAGCCAGAGCTGACGCTGTTACAAATTCCACCTTACCCCTGCTGAGGCTTGCGTAAGCTGAATTATAAAGCAGCTCTTCAAATTCAAGCAGCTCTGTAGTACGTTTTCTGTTCAAAGGAAGGGTTGAGCCATATCCTGCCTGCGATCCGAGAGGATTCCGGTTGTTAAGCGCCCTTGCTGCCGACAAAAGAATAAGATCGTCGGCAAGTGATTCCGCATACGAACCGAACCATAATCCGAATGATGATGCCATGGCCGGCTGCATATGGGTGTATCCGGGGATCAGGACTTCACTGTTCTCTTTGCTGAGCGACTGAAGCTTGTCGAACAGACGGCTAACGTTTATAGCAAGATCATCAATTTCCCTCCTGGAATAAAGTCTCAGATCCACCATTACCTGGTCATTCCTGGATCTTCCTGTATGAATCTTTTTGCCTGAAGCTCCAAGCATGGCCGTAAGTTCCTTTTCCACCTGTGAATGGATATCCTCAACTCCGTCATCGATAACAAATTCCCCTTTCCTGTTCTTTTCAAAAACGACATGGAGCGATTGTATTAATTCATTTTTTTCGGCTCCGGTGATCAGTCCTGCTTCCAGGAGCATAATTGCATGAGCCATCGATCCGGCTATATCCCATTCAGCCAGGCAAAGATCAGTTATCCTGTCTTTACCCGATGTGAATTCGATGACAGAAGAATCGGGAATTGTTCCTTTTTGCCAGAGTTTCATCTGTTTATAATTTGTTTTTTAATGGTCAGATGGAATATCCATGAATAATCATTTCGGTTTGTGATTTTACTTTTTAATCATGGATATTTCATAGTTAATTATTTAAGTTCCTTTTTTTTACTGGCTTCAACAATCGCCCTGTGAGCCATTAGCCTGATAGCATTGATCCTTATGAATCCCTTACTGTCAATCTGGTTAAATCCTCCCTCAATGTCCATGCTCGAAAGTTCTTTATTGTACAGCGAGGAAGGCGATTCACGTCCTTCAACAAGAACATTGCCTTTATAAAGACAAAGATGGACACTTCCGTCAATAATCTCCTGGCTCTTTTCAATAGCAGCCATAAGAAAATCCATTTCAGGACTGAACCAGAATCCGTAATAGATCAGTTCAGCAAATTTAGGCGTAAGCATGTTTCTTAATCTCATCACTTCCCTGTCCATGGCAATACCTTCAAGATCCATATGTGCAATATGAAGTACCGTTGCCGCCGGCGTTTCATAAACTCCTCTTGATTTTATTCCAACGAACCTGTTCTCAACCATATCAAGCAGTCCGATACCATTCTTTCCTGCCAGTTCATTGAGATATGTATACATCTCATAGGATTCCTCCTTTACCGTCCCGTCATCCTTATTAACTACTTTTATGGGGATTCCGTTTTTGAAATAAATTGCGATCCTGGTTTCCTTGTCAGGGGCATCCTGGGGAAGGACCATTTTTTCGAGCATGTTTTTTTGCATGGAGTACATCGGATCCTCCAGAATCCCTGCTTCATGACTAATGTGCATAAGGTTGTCGTCCTCGCTGTAAGGTTTGTCAATGCTGGCTTTGACCGGAATACTTTTTTCAGAGGCATATTTTAAAAGGTCTGTCCTTCCCTTGAATCTTTCCAGGAACTCCCTGTCTTTCCACGGGGAAATTACTTTAATATCAGGTTTCAGGGCATAGTAACAAAGCTCAAACCTTACCTGGTCATTACCTTTTCCTGTAGCTCCGTGAGCGACGGCATTTGCCTTCTCCCCAACTGCAACCTCAATCTGTTTTTTGGCAATCAGTGGCCTTGCGAGAGCAGTACCGAGAAGATACCTTCCTTCATAAATGGCATTCCCCATTATTGCTTTCAGGACATAGTTATCAATGAACTCTTTTTTCAGGTCCGAAATAATAACTTTTGAGGCTCCCAGCTGAAGGGCTTTTTTTCTGCATTCTTCAAAATCATCCGCCTGTCCAACGTCAGCAACAAATGCAATCACTTCGTAATCCTTTTCAATTAACCATTTCAGAATCACAGATGTATCCAATCCACCGCTGTAAGCCAGAACAACTTTTTCTTTCATATTTATTATATTTTAATAGTATTTGTTTATTATTTATTTTTCCTTATTCCTGCAATTATTTTACCTGTTCCTTCAATTTTTTTATGCAATCCCGGCAGGATCATTTCAAGGCTCGAATGGACCTGATTCAGGGTTATGCCATTCCTTGGCACTATAAGTATTGTGTCGTCTCCGGCAATGGTCCCGGCAATTTCATACCTGTTAGCATTATCAATATAATAAGCCGTGGAATTGGCATTTCCCGGGATTGTTTTAATTATCATAAGTCCTTTTGCTTCGACAATTTCCCGGATCACAGGGAGAATATTGAGCTTTAGCCCTGGTTCTGAGGTTTGCTTTTTATCATCGGAAAGGGCGTACCTGTAACTTCCCTGTCCGTCAGGGATACGGTTTATGCCGAGCTGCCGTAAATTGCGCGACAACGTAGCCTGCGTGCAGATGTATCCCTTCCCCTTCAGCTTCTTAAGCAATGCTTCCTGCGACACGATCTTCTCCTGCGATATAATCCTTTCTATTGCCAGAAGCCTTTTGGTCTTTTGCATAATTATACATTATTTTTGCAAATGTATACATTTCTCAATAAATACAAACCAGATTTAAAAAATTGTCATATTTTTGGGAACTAAATCCTATTAATGAAAGACAATATCAGGAAGGTGATTCTCCTTGGATCAGGAGCTCTGAAAATCGGCGAAGCTGGGGAATTTGACTATTCCGGTTCACAGGCACTGAAGGCATTAAAGGAAGAAGGGATAAAAACAGTACTTGTCAATCCCAATATAGCAACAGTCCAGACCTCCGAAGAGCTTGCCGACAAGATCTATTTCCTTCCTGTTACACCGTATTTTGTTGAAAAAGTAATAGCAAAGGAACTTCCTGACGGGATTCTTTTATCATTTGGCGGACAAACAGCATTAAACTGCGGGACAGAGCTTTACAGGAAAGGTGTCTTTGAAAAATATGGGATAAGGGTACTGGGTACCCCGGTCGAAGCAATTATCGACACTGAAGATCGTGAGCTTTTCGTAAAGAAGCTCGAAGAGATAAATGTTAAAACCCCCAGAAGCATTGCTGTTCAGAAAGTTGAAGAAGCTGTTTCTGCAGCCGGGAAGCTCGGTTTCCCAGTTATCATCAGGGCAGCCTATACCCTTGGAGGACAGGGGAGCGGGTTTGCATTGAACAATGAGGAGATGCAGCTTCTTGCGTCAAAAGCATTTTCATATACAAACCAGATCCTTGTTGAGGAATCGCTTAAGGGATGGAAGGAAGTTGAATACGAAGTGGTCAGGGACAAGTATGATAACTGCATAACTGTCTGTAACATGGAGAACTTTGATCCACTCGGAATCCACACGGGCGAAAGTATTGTAGTCGCACCCTCCCAAACCCTCTCCAATAGCGAATACCATAAGCTGAGGGAACTTTCAATAAGGATTATCAGACACATAGGTATAGTAGGTGAATGCAATGTCCAGTACGCTCTTTCGCCCGATTCGGAAGATTACAGGGTGATTGAAGTAAATGCACGACTGTCACGTTCAAGTGCTCTTGCCTCAAAAGCCACAGGATATCCCCTTGCATTCATTGCAGCAAAACTCGGGATTGGGTATGGGCTTCATGAGTTAAAGAACTCAGTCACAAAAAATACCACAGCTTTTTTTGAACCTGCCCTTGACTATATTGTCTGCAAAATACCGCGCTGGGACCTCAATAAATTCAAAGGAGTTTCCCATCTCATCGGAAGCAGTATGAAAAGCGTCGGGGAAGTGATGGCAATAGGCAGATCGTTTGAAGAGGTGATTCAAAAGGCTCTCAGGATGATCGGGCAGGGAATGCACGGATTTACAGGCAACCTGAAGCTGGGCTTTAAAAATATCGAGAGGGAGCTTGCTGAACCGACCGACATGAGGATCTTTGTTATTGCCGAAGCTCTTGAGAAGGGAATCTCAGTTGACAGGATATGTGAGCTGACAAAAATCGATAAATGGTTCTTATATAAGCTTAAGAATATAATTGATATCAAGAATGAGCTCTGCAGGTACAAAACTCTAGAAAAAGTTCCCACTGATTTGCTGAGGGAGGCTAAAATATATGGTTTCAGTGACTTCCAGATTGCGCGTCATGTAATGAAATCTGCGTCCACCGATATCAACAACGACCTTTTGAAAGTCAGGGAAGCGAGAAAGAATCTGGGAATTGTTCCTTATGTAAAGCAGATTGACACGCTTGCAGCCGAATACCCCGCAGTTACAAACTATCTGTATCTTACCTACGGTGCATCGGAACATGATATTTCCTTTGCAGATGATAAAAAATCAATTATTGTTCTTGGCTCAGGTGCGTACAGGATTGGTTCAAGCGTGGAATTCGACTGGTGTTCGGTAAATGCAATCGATACAGTAAGAAAGGAAGGATTAAGGTCAATTATGATCAATTACAATCCTGAAACTGTAAGCACTGATTATGATATTTGCGACAGACTTTATTTTGATGAACTGACGTTCGAGAGGATCCTTGATATTTATGAGCTCGAATCACCAAGGGGCATCATTGTATCAGTGGGCGGACAGATCCCGAATAATCTTGCAATGCGGCTCCATGAAAAAAACATTCCGGTTCTGGGGACATCACCGCTCTGCATCGACAAGGCTGAGAACAGGCATAAGTTCTCCAAAATGTGCGATATGCTGTCGGTTGATCAGCCAAAATGGAAAGAGCTTTCCTCAATTGATGACATTCTGGAATTTGTCGGCAGGATCGGATTCCCTGTGCTTATCAGGCCTTCTTATGTGCTTTCAGGTGCAGCAATGAATGTTGTATCGAACCGGAACGAGCTTTCACATTATCTTGACCTGGCAACACAGGTTTCGAAGCAGTACCCGGTAGTGGTCTCGGAGTTTATCGAAAATGCCAAAGAAATTGAGATAGACGCAGTTGCAAGAGAAGGCGAGATAGTGGCATATGCGATCAGCGAGCATGTTGAGTTTGCCGGAGTGCATTCGGGCGATGCCACAATGGTCTTTCCTGCACAAAAGATCTACTTCGAGACTATAAGAAGAATAAAACGTATCTCAAGACAGATTTCAAAAGAGCTAAATATAACCGGGCCGTTCAATATACAGTTCCTTGCCAAGGATAATGATATAAAGGTCATTGAATGCAACCTCAGGGCAAGCCGGAGCATGCCTTTTGTATCCAAGGTCCTTAAAACAAATCTGATTGAGCTTGCTACAAAAGTGATGCTTGATATCCCGGTCGAGAAGCCTCATAAATCGGTTTTTGAACTTGACTATGTGGGTGTCAAGGCCCCGCAGTTCAGCTTTTCGCGCCTTGCCAAAGCCGATCCTGTGCTCGGAGTAGATATGTCATCCACCGGAGAGGTTGGTTGTATCGGGGAGGGATTTTATGAAGCTATCCTTAAGGCCATGTTTTCAGTTGGTTACAAGATTCCGGTAAAAAGTATCCTGCTATCAACAGGTCCTGCCCGCTCGAAAGTCGAGCTGCTCAACAGCGCCAAAGCACTCCGTGAAAAAGGTCATAAGCTATATGCAACCAGAGGGACGCACGAGTTTCTGATAAACGCTGGTGTTGAATCGCACGTTGCTTACTGGCCCGATGAAGACAAATCACCTAATACGATTGACCTCATAAGGACTAGAGAAGTTGACCTGGTGGTTAATATTCCAAAAAACCTTACAACATCCGAACTGAATAATGATTATTCAATACGGAGGAATGCGGTGGATTTTAATGTACCGCTTTTGACAAATGCAAGACTTGCAAGCGCTTTTATCCTTGCATTCTGCAGGATGAATGAAGATGCGCTCGCCATTAAGAGCTGGGATGAATATAAATAGGCCCGATGTGAATTCCAACGGCACCTTTGAAGGAGACAAGACAAAAGTAAAAAGACAAAAGTATACTTAATAACTCCGTGATAATATCCGTGTTACTCGTGATTTAAGAAAGAAATAAATTCATTCCTATGATATCAATCCGAAAAGCAACTCCCTCCGACGCATCCTCTATAATTGATTTCCAGCTCAAAATGGCCTGGGAAACGGAACAAATGACACTCAGGCAGGAAACAGTGACAAAAGGAGTCAATGCAGTATTCGCCGATCCATCCAGGGGTCAGTATTACGTTGCCGATGCAGACGGGCAGGTAGTAGCATCGCTTCTTATCACATATGAATGGAGCGACTGGCGTAATTGCAATGTCTGGTGGTTCCAGTCGGTATACGTTTTGCCTGACTTCCGCCGGCAGGGGATTTTCAGAAAAATGTACACCTTCATCAAGGATCAGGCAATTGAACAGGGCGTTGCTGGTCTCAGACTTTATGTCGAAACCAGGAATATCCAGGGCAAGGAAAACCTATGAATCGCTCGGTATGAATTCTGAACACTATTCTTTCTACGAATGGATGAGGATTTAGCCAATGCGATGGTTCCTGCTGATACTTGTTCTGCCTTATGTTTTTCTTTTGCTTAAGATCTGCCGGAATCTGAGCAGGATCAGGCAATTTATTTCCGTAAATGGCTCCACTTCTTTTATTTCTGTGATAATTGCCTGCAGGAACGAATCGGAAAATATTTTAAAGCTTTTGAATAATATAGGTTTGCAGGATTATCCTTCAAACCTTTTTGAGGTTATTGTTGTTGACGACAATTCTGCCGACCGTACCTTTGAGATTGCTTCGGAGTTTAAGGACATCAAAAATCTCAAAGTCCTCAGGAATAAAGGAAATGGCAAGAAAATGGCAATTTCGACCGGAGTAGATTCAGCAAAAGGGGATTTGATCATGACAACTGATGCTGACTGCTCAGTTGGGAAAAGCTGGATAAAGACAGTTGCCTCTTTTTACAGTCAGCATAAGCCTGATATGATAATCAGCCCGGTTGTTCTCAAAAGCAGTCCGGGATTCCAGGGAAAATTTCAGGAGCTTGAATTCCTTAGTCTGCAGGGTGTTACGGCAGGTACAGCCACAGGAGGAAAAAGTACGATGTGTAACGGGGCAAATCTTGCATTCACAAAAGAAGTTTTCCTCAGGCATTCAATAAACCTCCATTACGAAATTCAGTCGGGTGATGATGTATTCCTGCTGCACAGCCTTAAAAAAGAAAAAGGATCAAAGATCATGTGGCTTGAATCAGGAGAAGCCACAGTTACAGCGTCAGCAGCCGGAACCATTTCTTCATTTCTGTCACAGAGGAGCCGGTGGATCTCAAAGGGTAAGGCATTCAGTGACAGGTCAACTGTAATTCTGGCAATTGTAACATTTGTTACAATTCTTGCACAGTTTGTTATCTTCATATCCGGATTTTACAAACCTGAATTCTTCCTGGTTTTCGCAGCTTTCCTTGCGTTAAAATCAGTCCCTGACCTTTTGATTCTGTTGAATACTACTGAAAGGTACGGAAAAAGAGACCTTATGAAATGGTTTATCCCATGCCAGGTTGTTTATCAGTTTTATGTTATTGGAGTGGTTTTAAATTCCTTTAAGCATCGATTACAAAGGAAACCAGTTAGTTAATTTCCCATTTCTGAAAGGAACTTAATCCGCATCAGTCTAATCTCTTCCTCTTCAAATTCATTTCCAAGTTCCGCAATAGCGTCTTTTAACGAATCGGATTCGGCTTCCTCCCTGAAATAGGAATAAATATCATGCTGGCGTTCCTCATCAATTACCATATTAATATAATAATCGAGGTTGATCCGGGTTCCTGAGTTCACTATTGCTTCGACTTCGGAGATCAGCTCATTCATTTCCAGCCCTTTTGCCTCGGCAATATCCTCAAGGGGCCGTTTCATGTCGATGCTCTGGATTATGTAGACTTTGATCCCCGATTTGTTTACAACTGATTTTACCACCATATCGAGTGGCCGGATGATTTCCTTCTCTTCAACATATTTTTTGATAATTTCAACAAACTCTTTTCCGTAGCGCTGTGCTTTTCCTGCTCCTACACCTGAGATATTCTGAAGCTCATCAACGGTTATAGGGTACTGTATTGCCATATCCTCAAGTGATGGATCCTGAAAGATCACAAATGGAGGAACATCCTTCTGCTTGGAGATCTTTTTGCGAAGGTCTTTAAGGATGCTGAAAAGCTCATCATCAACAGCTGCAGTTCTGGCTCCGAAGGCGTTCTCCTCATCCGTGGTATCAGAATAATCATGGTCCTCAGCCAGCATGAACGAGTAAGGCTTTTCGATGAATTCCAGACCTTTCTCGGTAAGTTTAAGCAGTCCGTAATTTTCTATATCCTTTGCCAGGAATTTTGCTATAAGGGCCTGCCTGATCACCATATTCCAGAATTTTTCGTCCTTATCCTCACCGATTCCGAATAATTCAAGCTTATGGTGCTTGTATGACTTAATAGCCGAGGTTACCTTGCCTGAAAGGATATTGGCAATATGGTCAGCCTTGAATTTTTCCCTGACAGCCAGCACTGTTTCGAGTACATTCACAACGGCTTCACTTCCCTCAAACTGTGCTTTAGGGTGAAGGCAGTTATCACATGCTTCGCAGTTGTCCTTCGGATATTCTTCTCCGAAATAATGAAGCAGCAGTTTCCTCCGGCACACTGATGATTCGGCATAGGAAACAGTTTCAAGAAGCAACTGCTTGCCTATTTCCTGTTCGGCAATAGGCTTGCCCTGCATGAATTTCTCCAGCTTCATTATATCGTTGTAGCTGTAGTATGCTATACAGTTCCCCTCTCCGCCGTCACGGCCGGCCCTCCCTGTTTCCTGATAGTAACCCTCAAGGCTTTTGGGAATATCATAATGGATCACAAACCTGACATCGGGCTTGTCAATCCCCATTCCAAAGGCAATTGTGGCAACTATTATATCGGCTTCCTCCATAAGGAACTTATCCTGGTTTGCAGTACGTGTGGCAGAATCCATTCCTGCATGGTAAGGCAAGAGCCTTGATGCCATTGACTTTCAGAACTTCGGCCATCTCCTCCACCTTTTTACGGCTAAGGCAGTAGATTATACCCGATTTCCCGGAGTTATTCTTTATGTATTTAATTATCTCTTTTGTGACATCCTGTTTCGATTTAACTTCGTAATACAGGTTAGGCCGGTTAAATGATGATTTATAAATATCCGCCTCAAGTATTGCCAGGTTCTTCTGAATATCGTGCTGTACTTTCGGAGTTGCAGTTGCAGTGAGAGCAATGATCGGCGAGCGTCCGATAGTATCGATAATCGGCCTTATCCTCCGGTATTCAGGACGGAAATCATGTCCCCATTCCGAAATGCAATGCGCTTCATCAATGGCATAGAATGATATTTCGATATTCTTCAGAAAGTCAATATTTTCCTCTTTGGTGAGCGATTCCGGAGCAACATACAGCAGTTTGGCCTTTCCCGATAAAACATCCTTTTTAACCCTGGTGCTTTCAGTTTTTGTAAGAGAAGAATTCAGGAAATGGGCAACATCATCGTCAGTACTGAAATTTCGCATTGCATCCACCTGGTTTTTCATCAGTGCTATCAGGGGTGAAATTACAATTGCCGTCCCCGGTTTCATAACGGCAGGTAACTGGTAACAAAGTGATTTCCCGCCGCCTGTGGGCATGAGAACAAAGGTGTCGCGGCCCTCCAGCACATTTTTAATAATAGGTTCCTGATTGCCTTTAAATGTGTCAAATCCAAAGTATTTCTTTAAATAATCATGTATTGCTGCATCAGTCGTCATATTCTTCCCTTATGATTATTTTCCCGCCTGTAAAATCTATGGCTTTGTAGGTTATATAAAGTTAAAAAATTTATTAATCAAATACCAGTTTTATTTTTTTATTAAATTATTGAAAAAATAAAATCCTCCCGCGATTTTTACAGTTTATAAATGATATTGTTTTGCAAAATAAGATTTATCATCTTTACAGGCTGAATTTTTAAACAATCTATCTTCTGCTTTGATGGCTCTGAAAAGTAAAACAGGAAAGAACAAAGAGGGAGAGATGTCATTTCTTGAACATCTCGAAGAGCTAGATGGCATATAATACGATCTATTACTTGCAATCGTGATTATGATGATTGTTGCATTTATCTTTAAAAATTTCCTTTTCGATAAAGTCGTTCTGGCTCCAAAAGATCCGACTTTCTTTACAAACAGGATTCTTTGTGAGTTCGGGCACTTTCTGGCTCAGCACATGGAATTTAAAAAATCCTGATATTTTATGCATCAATACAAAACCATTGAACCTGATCAAGCATTAAGATGGCAGGACAGCTTACCACTCATATTACAGTAGCCATGGTAGCAGGTCTTATTCTTGCATTTCCTGTTGTAATACGTGAGTTCTGGATGTTTTTCAAACCGGCCCTGCATTCGAATGAAGCGAAACATGCGCGGGGTGCTGTTCTTGCTTCATCTTTGCTTTTTTTCGCCGGTGTCTTGTTTGGATATTTTCTGCTTGCTCCGCTTTCAATTCATTTCCTTAGCTCTTACCAGATAAGTTCCGATGTTGTTAACCAGATAAATGTCAGATCATTTATTGGTACTTTGACCTCAATCTGCCTGGCGACCGGAATTGTATTTGAACTTCCGATAGTTGCATTTTTCCTTACCAAAATCGGGGTAATTACTCCCGCTTTCATGAGAAAATACAGAAAGCATGCAATCGTAGTCATTTTTATTCTGGCTGCAATTATAACACCGCCTGATGTCTTTTCCCAGACACTTGTTGCAATACCGCTTCTTATTCTTTATGAAGTAAGCATTTTTATCTCTGCCAGGGTAATGAAGCAGAAGGAAAAGGATCATAGGAGTTCATGGGTGATGATTCCTCAGCTCAGACTGAGACTGTAAAAAGTTAAAGTCCCGCATGAAATTATATACTGAAAATCTCGTCAAGAAATATCACAACAGAACAGTTGTTGACCATGTTTCCATTGAAGTTGAGCAGGGGGAGATTGTCGGTTTGCTCGGTCCAAACGGTGCAGGAAAAACGACTTCCTTCTACATGATAGTTGGATTGATCAGGCCGAGGGAAGGAAAGATACTTTCTCGACAACGAAGAGATAACAACCCTGCCTGTTTATAAGCGGGCCAGGCGTGGTATCGGGTATCTTGCACAGGAAGCCTCAGTGTTCAGGAACCTTTCGGTCGAAGACAACATAAAGGCAGTTCTTGAAATGTCACAATTCTCCAGGGCAGAACAGGTAGAACGCCTGGAAACCCTTCTTAGTGAATTTGGCCTGCAGAAGATCAGGAAAAGCAAGGGGATCCAACTTTCCGGTGGAGAAAGGAGACGTACTGAAATTGCAAGGGCCCTGGCGCTTAAACCAAAGTTTATCCTTCTCGATGAGCCTTTTGCCGGGGTTGACCCGATTGCTGTTGAAGATATCCAGGAAATAGTGTCCAGACTGAAGGACAAAAATATCGGCATTCTTATTACCGATCATAATGTCCATGAAACCCTTTCCATAACTGACCGGGCTTACCTGCTGTTCGAAGGCCGTATCCTTATGTCAGGGACTTCTTCTCAACTTGCTGAAGATGAACATGTAAGAAAAGTCTATCTTGGAACAAAATTCGAACTTCGCAAGTAACTGCCTCTCTTTGTTTTAATAATTATTTTCTATACTTTTGCGGGGATTTTTTCGCGGATGTGTCGTAATTGGTAGCCGAGCAAGACTTAGGATCTTGTGTCATAATGACGTGGGGGTTCGAGTCCCTTCATCCGCACCAGACTACATACCGCCTGTAACGATCAATATCTGTGCGTTTTGGCGGTTTTTAAATACACAATAAACAAACTGAAATGAATATCACAAGGGAGAACATCGATGATCTGAATGCAGTTTTAAAAATACAGGTGGAAAAAGCTGATTATGAAGAGAATGTTGAAAAAGTCCTAAGAGATTACCGTAAAAAGGCAAATATCAGGGGATTCCGTCCCGGGATGGTTCCGATAGGCCTTATTAAAAAAATGTACGGTAAAGCAGTTCAGATCGACGAGATAAATAAAACAGTCACAGAAAACATCCAGAAATACCTGACTGATGAGAAGATTGAAATACTTGGAGATCCCCTTCCCAGAATCGATGAAAACGAAAAGATCGATTTTGATACCCAGGAAGTATTTACTTTTTCGTTTGACCTTGGTCTCGCACCTGAATTTGAAATAAAGATCAGCAAGAAAAACAAGGTTAATTACTACGGGATAGAGGCTGATGAAAAGATGAAGAAAGACTATCTCGAAAATTACACCCGTCGTTACGGCAGATTTGAGAAGGCTGAACTGTCGGACGAGAAGGATATGCTCAAGGGTAAGATCGAAGCGCTTGATGAAGGCGGGAATGCGAAACCTGAGGGACTTTTTGCAGATGATACAACCCTCTCAATTGATGTTATCAAGGATAAAAAGATCAAAAAACAGTTTATTGGCAAAGCTCAAGGGGATGCTATTGATTTTGATCTAAGGAAAGCCCTTCCCAATGATTATGAAATTGCCGGCCTCCTGAAGAAGCAAAAAGATGAGGTTACCGGAATTGAATGGCAATTTCAGATTTACCGTAAATGAAGTAAGCCGTTTCCATGCGGCTGAGATAAACCAGGAACTTTTTAACAGGATCTATGGTGAAGGTATTGTAACTTCAGAAGAAGAATTCCGTAAAAAGATCGAAGAGGAAATCACCAGCTAACCTCAGTCAGGAAAGTGATTATAAACTATCACTTGATCTTAAAAAGCTTGCAATAGAAAAAACTGAGTTCCAGCTTCCTGAGGAATTTCTGAAAAGATGGCTCCTTAAAGTGAATGAAAAGACAACCAGCGAACAGATCGAAAAAGAATTTGACAGCTTCAGGCACGACCTGAAATGGCAACTGATCGGAAACAGGATTGCCCGGACGAATGAGATCAAGATCACAGAGGAGGAACTTCAGAAGGAGGCTGAAAAAATCACAAGGGCTCAGTTCCGCCAGTACGGACTATTCTATGCGACAGATGAACAAGTGACAAACTATGCAAAAGAAACCCTTAAGAGAGAAGAGGATGCCAAAAGAATAGCAGATAAAATTCTGGAAGAAAAAGTAATCGGATTAGTTAAGGGAGATGGTAAAGCTTGAAAATAAAACAGTTACAATTGAGGAATTCAATAAGCTCTTTGAATAGTGCTCAAACAGATGCATTGATTATTTAATATTTTTGTATCTTTGCATTTTAATTTTAAGATTTTCACTATGAGTAATTTAGATGATTTTTCGAAATATGCCAGAAGCAAACACGGAATAGGCAGTCTCACTTGCGCAGGTTTGCAGAAATCTGGGGAGACAGTTATATATCGCCTACTATTATTGAAGAAAGGCAGCTTAACGTGGCATCAATGGATGTCTTTTCGAGGCTGATGATGGACCGAATCATTTTCCTTGGCTTACCGATCGATGATTATGTTGCCAATATTATTCAGGCTCAGCTATTATATCTCGATTCAGTGGATCCCGGAAAGGATATACAGATCTATTTCAACACTCCCGGAGGATCTGTCAATGCCGGCCTAGGAATATACGATACAATGCAGTACATATCTGCAGATATTGCAACAATTTGCACAGGAATGGCAGCCTCTATGGGTGCGGTTCTTCTTACAGCAGGCAAAAAAGGGAAAAGGTCTGCCCTGAAACACTCAAGGATAATGATCCACCAACCGGCAGGTGGATTTGAAGGCCAGGCATCAGATATCGAGATCCAGGCGCGTGAGATCCTGAAGCTTCGAAAAGAGCTTTATGAAATTATAGCATTCCATTCCGGTAATCCTGTTGATAAAGTTGAAAAAGATTCCGACAGGGATTACTGGATGACATCACAGGAAGCCAAAGATTACGGGATGATCGATGAGATCCTCAAGAAATCATAACACTTCCAACAATGGATAAATGTTCATTTTGCGGCCGTACAAAGAAGGAGGTCAGCATACTTATTGCAGGCCTTGAAGGGCATATCTGTGACCATTGCATTGAACAGGCGCACAGCATAATGAATGAGGAACTCGGCACAAAAAAGAATATATCGTTTGAAGCAATAAACCTTCTTAAAACCTGCCGAAATAAAACATTTTCTCGACCAGTATGTTATTGGTCAGGAGATGGCGAAGAAAATTATATCCGTTGCTGTCTATAACCATTACAAAAGGCTGATGCAGAAGCCTGATGCTGAGGACATCGATATTGAAAAATCAAATATCCTGCTTGTCGGCGAAACCGGCACCGGAAAAACCCTTCTTGCAAGAACAGTCGCAAAAATGCTTCACGTGCCTTTTACGATTGTTGATGCAACAGTACTTACAGAAGCAGGATATGTCGGTGAAGATATTGAAAGTCTTCTGACCCGGCTTCTGCAGAATGCCGATTATGATGTAAAAGCTGCCGAAAAAGGTATTGTGTTTATCGATGAACTTGACAAAATAGCCCGGAAAGGTGATAATCCGTCAATAACGCGTGATGTATCCGGTGAGGGTGTACAGCAGGGATTGCTTAAGCTTCTTGAAGGATCGATAGTGAATGTTCCTCCCCAGGGCGGACGGAAACATCCCGAGCAGAAAATGATACCTGTTGACACCAAGAATATTCTCTTTATCTGTGGTGGTGCATTCGAGGGAATAGAAAAGAAAATTGCACACCGGCTCAATACACAGATAGTCGGTTATGGTGCATCCAAGAACAGGGAAAGAATTGACAAGGATAATCTTCTGCAGTATATAGCCCCGCAGGATCTCAGAGCCTATGGACTTATCCCGGAAATCATTGGCAGATTGCCGGTCCTTACACACCTTAATCCACTCGACAGGGAAGCCCTCAGGGCAATACTTACCGAGCCAAAGAATGCCCTTGTAAAACAATATGTAAAGCTGTTCAGCATGGATAATATTGAGCTTACCTTTGGAGAGGGAGTACTCGATTTTATTGTCGACAAAGCTATTGAATTCAAGCTTGGAGCAAGGGGACTGAGATCTATCTGTGAAGCCATAATGCTTGATGCAATGTTCGATACGCCATCGTCAGATACAAAAGAACTTACCATAACGACCGACTATGCAATCCGTAAGCTCGAAAGGATTGATATGAAGGTCCTGAAGGCTTCTTAACAACAAGATCCCCTGGTTGTAAGCCAAAAATCCATTGACCGATAAGACACGCAAAGTAAAAACGCAAAGATCGCAAAGATCGCAAAGAGATTGAATACTTAAATGATTTAACTTTGCGCCCTTTGCGGTTTAAAAAACTTCTTAAAATGTCACGATTTAATTTTTCCAGTTTCTGTACCTGTGCCTAAGCTGAATCTCTTTTGACTCGCCGCCCCGGGTTACAACAGCTTTGTTATCACATTCACCCGATACCATAATCCAGTGTGAAAGGTTCTGCTCCTTCCCTTTGAATTTCAACCACACCGCTTACAATGAACTGACAAACTCTTTTCCAGTGCAGAGCATCCAGGATGGTTCTTGTGTATGCAATTCCATCAATATTTTTTCCTGAAGCGGTTCCGGTTACCAGACATTCATCGTCCCAGATGCCCGGAGTCATGAAACCGGCTACCCATTCCCTCTGATGATTTACATTCCGCTCAATAGTACGTCCGTCCGGCAGGATCAGTTTCCCATCTGATAACGTTACTGAAACAACAAAGTTCTGATTTTCATTCGGTCCGACATTTTCCAAAACTTTGGTTCCCTCGACTTTAATTCCGTTAAAATAATAGTTATCGAATGTGACAGTTCTTTTCGACCCAACGGTTCTGCGGGGCCCGTTACTTCGATAATGATCTTTCCCGACCTGGTATTGTCAAAAAATCCGATGCAGCCTGTTCCATAATCAATGGTAACCGTTTTTGGCCAGATTCCGGTTGAAGGATGAATCACAGTTATTGCCGGACAGGAATCGCCGGAAAGAAATTCTGATTTGGTATCCCCGTTTTTCATTGCATTGTCGAGTGTTATGGTCGCATTATCGACACTGCTGAATATGTCTTCGAACACGGCTTCACTTACTGCGTCGTCATCTGCAAGATTGATGCTGGATTGCTCAAGTGGAGAGCCATCCTTTTTGCATGACGAGAACATAAGAATCGGGAAGACCGTAGTTACAAAAAAAATCCTTGTTTTCATCTGTTTAAATTTTGTTTTTTAATGGTCAGATGGAATATCCATGAATAATCATTTCAGTTTGTGATTTTACTTTTTAATCATGGATATTTCATAGTTCTGTTTTTAATTATTATTTCAGATCAACAGCTATTTAGATTGAAAGTCCCGGGAAAGGTTTAACGGGGAAAAAAATTTTGAAGGATTGATGTGAAAAATTATAAAATGATCGGCGGAGCTCCTCCGGAGAAAATTTCCCTATCCGCTACGCGGAATAATATATGTGCGAATCGGTTTTTCTACAAAACCCTATACGCTACGCGGAATAATATATGGGTGAATCGGTTTTTCTACAAAACCATATCCGCTACGCGGAATGGAACGTTGAATATCGTTTTTCGACAATAACCAATACATTGTACAGGAAAATGTTGCCGGATATCTGGATTGCCCGTAGGGCATTAGGTATTGTAAAACAAGGGGTCTGCATGATTGATATGTTACCTCTTAGGGGTTATGGATGAAAATTTCCATATCCGCTACGCGGAATAATATATGGGTGAATCGGTTTTTCTACAAAACCCTATCCGCTACGCGGAATGGAACGTTGAATATCGTTTTTCGACAATAACCAATACATTGTACAGGAAAGATGTTGCCGGATATCTGGATTGCCCGTAGGGCATCCGGTATTGTAAAAAAGAGGTCTGCATGATTGATGTTTTACCTCGTAGAGGTTATGGAAACCGCGGAGCGGTTCCATCAATACTGGCCGGATGATGTACAAAGGTGTTTTGAACCGCGGAGCGGTTCCATCAATACTAAATCACCGTATTAAAAACCGTATTTAAAACCGTTGTTAAAACCGTTGTTTTTATTTTCCGTGCTCCTTCCTTTCATAGATCACATAGGAATATGGAATTCCATTTTCGTCTTCCGAAATACATTCCTTTCTTTCGATGACTTTCCATTTCCCCGGGTCAATTTCCGGGAAAAAAATATCGGCAGGAGCCTTTTTATGCACATGGGTGATATACAATCTGTCGGCAACAGGCATAAACTGACGGTATATGCTTCCCCCACCTATTACAAATACTTCCTCATTTTTATCGCTTTTTCTCAATGCATCTTCCAGTGAATAAGCAGTTATTGCACAATTAATTATCTCATCGGGGATATCTGTCATGACAATGTTTTTCCGGCCGGATAAAGGTTTCCTCGGCAGGGATTCCCATGTTTTCTTACCCATTATCACTGACTTGCCTATAGTCAACTTCTTGAATCTCTTAAGATCTTCAGGTATATGCCAAATGAGCTCATTGTTTTTTCCGATACCCAAATCATCTGAAACAGCTGCAATAATTGAAATCATATGTATCCGGTTAGATTGAAATATCTCCTTTTATATGAGGATGCGCGTTATACCCTGATAAGGTAAAATCTTCAAACCTGAATTTAGTAATATCGGTAACCGATGGATTTATTACCATTACCGGCAGGTTGAAAGGTTCCCTTGTCAGCTGAAGCTTTGCCTGTTCAATGTGGTTCAGGTAAATATGTGCATCACCAAGGGTATGAATGAATTCCCCGGGTTTATATCCCGTCACCTGGGCCACCATAAGTGTCAGAAGGGCATACGAAGCAATGTTGAAAGGAATGCCAATGAAAACATCGCAGCTCCGCTGGTAAAGCTGGCAGGACAATTTACCTCCTGCAACATAGAACTGGAACAGGATATGACATGGCGGCAGGGCCATTTTATCAATTTCGCCCGCGTTCCAGGCGCTTACTATATGCCTGCGTGAATCGGGAAATTTTTTTATCGAATCGATCACATTTGCAAGCTGGTCGATCTTCCCGCCATCCGCGGCTGGCCAGGAACGCCACTGGTAACCGTAAACAGGCCCCAGGTTGCCATTCTTGTCGGCCCACTCGTTCCATATTCTGACGCCATTATCGGTCAGATACCTGATATTGGTTTCGCCTGAAATGAACCAGAGAAGTTCGTGGATAATTGATTTAAGATGAAGCTTTTTGGTGGTGATAAGAGGAAAACCCTCTTCCAGTTTGAATCTCATCTGATAGCCAAAAACGCTTATTGTCCCTGTCCCTGTCCTGTCCTGCTTCCTGATACCGTTTTTTATGATGTGATCAAGAAGCTCAAGATATAGCTTCATCAGCCCTTTCTTTTTTTTCTCTTTTCAATTTCGTCCCTGATTGAAGCCGCACGTTCATAATCTTCAGTCTTGATTGCCTCATCAATCATTTTATAAAGCTCCTCATCCGTGAAATTTTCAAACATGGAATTTCCTGTTTCAAATAATTTATCTGATTCAGGTTCCGGATTTGTTTCAGTGTCGGAAGCAGTGATTATGATACCGGCCTTTTCAAGAATTTCCTCTGTGGTGTATATAGGACATCCGAATCTCAGTGCAAGTGCAACGGCATCTGATGTCCTGCTGTCAATCGATATTTCCTTTTCTCCATTGTTGCAGAGCAGCCTTGAATAAAATACTCCTTCCTCAAGCTTATAGATCACCACCTCAATAATCGCAATATTGAATTCCCTGGCAAAACTTTTAAACAGATCGTGGGTTAAAGGCCTCGGAGGATCAAGATTTTCCAGTTTTATCACAATAGCCTGGGCTTCAAAACCTCCAATTATTATAGGGATCCGTCTTTCACCGCTTTCTTCTACCAGAATAAGAGCATATGCACCCGATTGGGTCTGGCTGTAAGAAATCCCTAATACCTTGAGCTTTACCCGTTTCATATCAATTGGCTAAATACCAGAACAATATCATCTCCCTTGCGGTATAAGACAAATATAAGGATATTCGCAGTAAGACAAAGTTTTACCAAACTCTTTTTTTTTTCAACAGAATAAAGATGTAAATTTTCAACAAACATGAATCAGACAACCATTGTTTAATTGTTCCGCATGAATATTCCGGTCGTGGATTCAGCAAAAAATGCATGGGATGATTTGTAAGTAATCGAATTTGTTTATCTTTGCAGTCCGAAATCAGGTAAATCCATTGGGGCTGCAGGAAGCAATATGATGAAAAGACCATATTCGCCTCATGGAATAATATAAAAAGTAATAAAGATGTACGCTATCGTTGAAATTGCTGGTCAGCAATTTAAAGTAGAAGAAGGGAAAAAAATATTTGTCCACCGGCTTGAAACTGAAAAGGATAAAGTAATCGAATTTGAAAAGGTCCTTTTAGTTGAGGATAACGATAAAATACTTGTCGGAGAACCCACAGTCAAGGATTTCATCGTGGAGGGAACAGTGGTCGGCCAGGTCAGGGGTGACAAAGTAATTGTTTTTAAGAAAAAGAGAAAAAAAGGCTACAGGATCAAAAATGGTCATCGTCAGAACTTCACCCAACTCGAGATAACCGGTATAGGAATTAAGGGTGCGATTGTACGGAAAGAGGTTCCGAAAAAAGAGATTGTAAAAGCAGTTAAATCCGGTGCGGCTGAAGAACCTGCAGTAACAGAAAAAACCAAAGGAAAGAAAACTGCGGTTAAGAAGCCGGTAGTAAAAAAGGAAGAGGTGGCACCGAAAGCTAAGAAAACTACCGAAAAAAAGAGAGCCGAAAAGAAGCCGGCAGCAAAAAAAGCTTCAAAGAAAAAAGAATAGGAAAGTACTTCATTAGAATAAATATACAAACATGGCACACAAGAAAGGAGCAGGAAGTTCACGAAATGGCCGCGATTCGGAAAGCAAACGGCTGGGAGTGAAACTTTTTGGCGGACAAACCACTAAAGCAGGCAGTATAATTGTCCGTCAGAGAGGAACCAAACATAATGCAGGCCTTAACGTAGGCATCGGAAAAGATCATACCCTATATGCAATGGTTGATGGTGAAATAGAATTCAAAAAGAAAAAATACAACAAGATATTTGTTTCCGTCAAACCGGCTACTGAATAAACGGAAACTTTCTGGATTGAAGCTCCCGAAATTCCTTCCTCACACAGGAAAGCATTACCGGGAGTTTTTATATTTTTGCAGCGGGCTTTAAACACCTGCTTTTTTATTAATATTCATTGAACATGCTTACCATTAATCTGATACGCGAAAAAAAGGATTTCGTGATCGGGCGATTGAAAATCAAGAATTTTGATGCTGAAGAAATAGTAAGCAAAATTCTTGCGCTTGACTCATCACGCCGTGAAATCCAGGCCAGGACTGATATGCTTCAGGGAGACATGAACCGGATTTCAAAGGAAATCGGGAATCTCATAAGAGAAGGCAAAAAAACCGAAGCAGATTTATCACGCGAAAGAACATATTCAATCAAAGAAGAGATTAAATCCCTGTCCGACAAATTACTGACGCTCGAAAGCGAACTAAAAAACGAAATTGTCCGCCTTCCGAATTTGCCGCATGAGCTGGTGGCTCCCGGTTTCGGTGCAGAAAACAATGTCAAGGTAAGGGAAGGGGGTAAAATTCCGGTCCTCGATGATTCTGCATTAGCTCATTGGGACCTGATAAGAAAATATGATATAATTGATTTTGATCTCGGAATTAAGCTCACCGGCGCAGGTTTTCCGGTTTATAAGGGAAAAGGGGCAAAACTTGAGAGGGCTTTGATAAACTTTTTCCTTGATGAAGGGATCAAGGCCGGTTACACCGAGGTGATACCTCCAATTATGGTCAATGAGGATTCAGGCTTCGGGACAGGTCAGTTGCCTGACAAGGAGGGACAGATGTACCAGGTCGGGCTTGATAATTTTTATCTCATTCCCACCGCTGAAGTGCCTGTTACCAATATTTACAGGGATGTAATCCTGAACGGAGATCAGCTTCCTGTGAAGAACGTTGCCTACACTCCATGTTTCAGGAGGGAAGCAGGCTCATGGGGTGCACATGTCAGAGGTCTCAACCGCCTGCATCAGTTTGACAAGGTTGAGATTGTCCGTATAGCACACCCCGATCATTCATATGAATCGCTCGAAGAGATGGTAAATCACGTGGAAAGCCTTGTTTCAGGGCTGAAGCTTCCTTACCGTATAATGAGGCTGTGCGGAGGTGACATGTCATTCACATCATCTATGACTTATGACTTTGAGGTATGGTCAGCCGCTCAGAAAAGATGGCTGGAAGTGAGTTCCGTTTCTAATTTTGAATCGTTCCAGGCAAATCGTCTGAAATGCAGGTTCAAGGAAAAAGGAGATAAGCAGACCCGCCTTGTGCATACCCTTAACGGTAGTGCTTTGGCTCTGCCGAGAATTGTTGCTGCAATCCTTGAAAATAACCAGACAGAATCGGGAATAAAAATACCTGCCGTTCTGATTCCGTATACGGGTTTTGATACAATAGATTAAACCGGATGCCATGGGGCTGTCTAAAAAGTCAAAATCAATAAACCACTAAGGACGCTAAGGAAAAGCGCAAAGTTCGCAAAGGATTGGAAATAATGGATTTAGCTTTGCGTACTTTATGAATACTTTGCATGCTTTGCGGTTAAAAAGGACTTTTTCGATAACCTCCTGGGGAAAAAACAAAATGCACAACAAGACCAGACAATCCTATATCTATGCTCTGGTGGCAATATTTTTCTGGTCCACTATACCCACTGCCTTTAAAATCAGTCTTGGAGAACTGCCG
This sequence comes from uncultured Bacteroidales bacterium, assembly GCA_963831935.1. Classification (GTDB taxonomy): domain Bacteria; phylum Bacteroidota; class Bacteroidia; order Bacteroidales; family VadinHA17; genus LD21. Next base: position 139,142 of record CAWHSH010000004.1, on the reverse strand, counting down.
ATACTGCATATGCTCACAATAGCATCTGTGACATCTGCAATAGTGCTTTTCATTTTAATTCTGAAAGAAAGAAAAGCCGGACTTCTAAAGACACAAACCAGAAGGGACCTTATCAACTCTGCAATACTTGGATTAATCAACCCCTTTCTTTATTACCTGATCCTGCTGAAGGCGTATCAGCTTCTTCCTGCCCAGGTTGCGCAGCCGCTTAATATGATATGGCCGATAATCCTGGTTTTCTTATCAGTTCCTATACTTAAACAGAAAATAGCAGGTAAAAGCTTTGTTGCACTGTTCATCTCATTCCTTGGAGTTTATATCATTTCGTCGCAGGGAAAACTATTCAGTCCGGGACATGCTGATGTCAGGGGAGTCATGCTTGCTACAGGCAGTTCTTTTTTCTGGGCCTTTTATTTTATACTTAATGTTAAAGATAAACGGGATGAAGCAGTCAAATTGTTTATGAATTTTCTGTTTGGATCTGTTTATCTTATTATAACACTGATTATAACAGGTAATTGGCCTGAAAGTATCGGGTTTAAGGGATTTACCTCCTCGGTTTATATAGGATTATTTGAGATGGGGATTACTTTCTTCCTATGGCTCAGGGCTTTGCAAATGTCGGCAACAACTGATAAGGTGAGCAATCTTGTATACCTTGCACCTTTCCTTTCCCTGATTTTTGTACATTTTATTCTTCATGAACCCGTTTTTTATACAACTCCGGCAGGATTATTGCTGATAATTTCAGGAATATTGATTCAGAACAGAAAACCAAAAAGTGTTTAAATTGTTATCTTTGGCAGCGGAAAATAGCGGCGCTAAATATATTATTCATATGAAATATCCATGGTTAAAAAGTAAAATCACAAACCGAAATGATTATTCATGGATATTCCATCTGACCATTAAAAAACAAATTATAAACAGATGAAAAAACTAATATTTCTGACAATAATCATTTCTCTCATTTTTTCGTCGTGTAAAAAAACAGAGGAACCACAGGTTAACACAGGATTAACCGATGCTATGGCGAGGGATAGCCTGTATTATCTGATGAGGCAGTGGTACTACTGGTATGATAAAATGCCAGCTGTTACAAAGGATAATTATAAGGATCCTTACGAATTGATGGATGCAATGAGGTATCAGCCACTTGATAAGTGGAGTTTTGTTGCTGATTATAATGAGTTTATAAATGAAATGGAAGGAACTTTTGTCGGCCATGGTATCAGGATCGGCATTGATGATGGTTTAAAAGCAAGGATAGCCATGATCTATAATAAATCGCCACTGTACCTGAGCGGAGTTCGCCGGGGATGGATAGTTAAGACCATTAACGGCTACGATATTTCAAAGATTATCCAGGAGGGTGATGCAACAGCATATAATACAGCTCTTGGTCCCAGTACTGCAGGCATTACGAATACTTTCATTTTCCAGCGCCCTAATGGTTCTGATACAACTATCTCATCGACAAAGACATCATTCACAGTCAATTCAGTACTCCTATATGATACTCTTCATCTTGCATCAGGAATAACAGGTCATCTCGTCTTTGAGTCTTTTATTCAGCCATCAACCGAGGAACTTCTTACTGCATTCAGGTTTTTTGAAGCCAATAATATAAAGGACCTTATCCTTGACCTGAGATATAATTCTGGCGGGTATCTTTATGTAGCGCAGGATCTTGCGAGCAAGATTGCCGGTAGAGCAGCTTTTAATTCCGGTTCAGTTTTTGCAGTGCTATCGTATAACAACAAGAATCAGGATCAGAATTTCACATATAAATTTACAGATCCCCAGGTTAATCTTTCTTTTAACAGGCTGATTGTGATCTCATCAAGATTGACTGCCTCAGCGAGTGAAGCAGTTATGAATGGGCTGAAACCCTATATGGATATAGTCGGCATTGGAGATACAACAACCGGGAAACCTGTTGGAATGAATGGATGGGCTGTAGGGAAGAAGTATTTTTACTGGCCGGTTACATTCAAAATGGTAAATAAAAATAATGAAGGAGACTATTTTGACGGTATTGCTCCTGCTGAGATTGTTTCAGATGATATAACGCATGATTTTAATGACAGGAATGAACTTTGCCTGAAAGAAGCTATTCATTATCTCGAAACAGGCTCCACAACAAAAAGAGGAATCTCAAAATTCTACCGTCATCCTCAACTTTCCGAGAAACCAGCCTGGATGAACAATGGATTCACTCTGGTAAAGTAAATGTCATTTATTGCGGCCGCTTGAAAAAGAAACCGAACGAGAGAATTATTCTTGGGATAGATCCGGGGACCAGTATCACAGGCTACGGATTGATAAAAACTGCAGGAAATGTTCCTGAACTAATCACTATAGGCGAAATTAATTTATCGAAGTTTGACGATCATTACGTTAAGCTTAAGTATATATTCGACCGTACTATTGGCATAATTGATGAATTCCATCCTGATGAGCTGGCCATTGAAGCCCCGTTTTACGGAAAGAATGTACAGTCGATGCTTAAACTCGGCCGTGCACAGGGGGCTGCAATAGCGGCAGCACTCAGCCGTTCCCTGCCAATATTTGAATACGCCCCGAGAAAGATCAAAATGTCGATAACCGGACGTGGAGCAGCGTCAAAGGAACAGGTAGCCTCCATGCTGATGCGTATTCTTAAATTCAGTAAAATTGAAGTGAAGCTGGATGCCACCGACGGGCTTGCAGTAGCCTTGTGCCATTTTTATCAGTCGGAAGTCCCGCAGAGCGATAAAAGCTACAACAGCTGGAAGGATTTTATGAACAAGAATCCAAAGAGGATCAAAACCAAATAGTTTTTTCAGATTACTGAAAAAGCCAGTGCCACAGACACTAACTTTAGTATTCTCAACCTTAAGTATCTCGTTGGCACATGCCTCGAGTGTCGATCCGGTTGTTATTACATCATCCACCAGGAGAATATGTCTTCCTGCCAGCCTTTCCTGATCTGTTACACTGAAGATATCCTCGACATTGGTCCACCTGTCATATCGCGATTTCCGTGTCTGAGTTGACGAAATGGTTTTTCTGATAAGGGTACAGGTGTTTACCGGAATTCCTGATACAATTGATATACCTTCGGCGATCAGATCGCTCTGGTTAAATCCTCTTTTTCTCTTTTTTGATGGATGCAGGGGCACAGGAATAATAAGATCTATTCCTTTCAGAAATCCTGAAGATTTCAGCGAAAGTGCATAAATCCTGCCAAGTTCAGGTCCGATCTCTTTAATGCCCTTGTATTTAAGCTGATGGATAAGTTTCCTTATTCTGCTGTCCCTTGTATAAAATGAGAAAGCCGCTGCTTTCTCAATCTGGCATCGTCCCCAGAATAATTGTGCAACCGGATTATCCTTTTTCAGATGATAATTGGTTCTTGGAATCAGGACGTAGCATTCTGTGCAGATGAGTGTTTCATTTCTCATCAGATGATTACCACAACCGTAGCAAAGCCGTGGAAAGAGAAGACTTATAAAGTCGTCCCATAAATCATAAAGATATCTCATGCAGCGAGAAGCAAGTACTTCTGCAAAGATATCAAAGTTTTACTTTTTCGCTTATTCTTTTTGCAAGAGCTTTAAACTCATCCGGAGTGAATTTCAGCTTGGGATTTCTGAAATTGATATCTTCCATCGAATCCATTGGCACAAGGTGAATATGTGCGTGAGGCACTTCAAGGCCGATCACTGCCACTCCGATGCGGGCACAGGGGACTGAATCCTTTATGGCCGCTGAGACTTTTTTTGAAAAGATAATGATCCCTGACAGAAGATCATCATCCAGATCAAAAACATAATCAACTTCTTTTTTCGGAACAACCAGTGTATGTCCTGCCCTCAGAGGATTGATGTCGAGGAAAGCAAAGTAATTCTCGTCTTCCGCGATCTTATAGCATGGTATTTCTCCCCTGATGATCCTTGTGAATATTGTTGCCATACCATTAGGTTCAAAAGTCACATTGATATTGCGATTATCTCAAATGGAATTACCCCTGACGGGACTTTAATCTGAACGGTTTCCCCTACTTTTTTCCCGATAAGGCCCATAGCAATCGGAGAACTGATAGCTATTTTCCCCATCTTGAAATTGGCTTCACTTTCGGGAACGATCTGATATTCCATTATATGGTCATTGTTCTTATTTTTGATTTTGACCTTGTTAAGAATCCGGACAGTAGTTGTATCAATTTTGGTTTCATCAATGATCCTGGAACGGGCGATAATATCCTCAAGCCTTGAGATTTTCATCTCAAGCATCCCCTGAGCCTCTTTGGCGGCTGCGTATTCCGCATTCTCAGTAAGATCACCCTTATCCCTCGCATCAGCCAGCATCTTAGAGATCAAAGGTCTCTCAACCTGCCTCAGCTGATCAAGTTCTTCCTTAAGCTTCTGGAGTCCATCCTCTGTTATGTAGATGACATCTGACATTTTCTCTCTTCCAGTTAAAAAATAAGAAGAATTCCGGGAATTCCCGGAACTCTTCTGAACAAATATATAAAATCTTTATATAATTACCAAAAAAATTGACCAAAATGGGTATAATACAAGTATTTATCTCTTCTGAACTCTTACTTCCCGTATTTCTTCCCTGTTTTTCTTGAATTTTTTACAATATTTTTCTTCTTTTCCTTGTATTTTAAATCAGACTCCTTCCTGTTTTCCAGCATACGAGCCTGCACCTCAGGTGATTGTATCTTTACAGCCCGTTTTCTGGATTCTTTTACATAGTCATTGTATTCCTTATCGGCCTTTTTTTCAATTGCCGCTTGTTTCTTCTTAGCTCTCACCACACTTGGTGATTCTTTCACCCTAACATTTTTTTTGTTTAATGATTTACCGTACAGGTACCTTTCAGGATTCCGGATGCTTCTCCTGTATTTCTGAGCTTCACAAACAGGAATCAAAAAAAAGAAAGCAAGCATCAGGACTAGGGATTTCTGTAACAATAATTTCTTCATTTTCCGGTGATTATAATAAATATTAATCCGGTTGGTTGCTTTTAAAACGGTAATGCTATTTTTGTTTTATCAATCTACCATATATAACGATGTTTTCAAAACTAAAGTTTTCCCTGTTCATAATATTTTCTCTGTTTCTTCTGAGCACATGCAGTAAGGACAATGCTGATGTAATACCGGATGTTTATGTCGATTTTACTATTGATCTGCTTGATCCTGAATTTGTTAATCTTGCTGTTATAGGCACTTCCGACAGCGTTGATGCCACCACCAATAACTGGGGATACAAGTCTGCCGGATATGACGGCAATGGTATAATAATTTATTCGGGTCCTGATGAATATTACGCATACGACAGAACCTGTCCTTATGATTATGCTGACAACGGTCTCAGCATTAAAATCAGACTGGATCTGGCAACAGCTGTGTGTTCACATTGCGGTACAAGGTATTCACTTTCGACTTACGGAACTCCTGTATCAGGGCCTGGCAAATATCCATTGAAGAATTACAAAACCAGTTTCGAAGATGACAGGTTTATAAGGGTCTGGAATCAGTAGGATACCTCTCCCTAAACCGAGTCCCGCTTAGCGGGACGAGCTCGCCGAAGGCAATCCCTCCCCCAAGAGGGAGGGACTTACTCCCCTTCTCTCCCGGGAGAAGGGGTTGAGGGATGAGGCTTTAGTACCTGTAATGATCGGGCTTAAATGGTCCGTTCTTTTGAACTCCTATATATTCGGCCTGTTCATTTGTAAGCTTTGTCAGTTTCACACCCAGCTGATCGAGATGCAATCTGGCAACTTCTTCATCTAGATATTTGGGGAGCCTGTATACCCCTATCCTGTATTTGTTTTTCCACAGGTCAATCTGGGCCAGTGTCTGGTTGCTGAAAGAGTTGCTCATCACAAATGAAGGATGTCCTGTTGCACATCCCAGGTTCACAAGCCGTCCCTCGGCCAGGATGAATATTGCGTGACCGTCATTGAACAGGTATTTGTCGACCTGTGGTTTGATATTGATCTTTTCCACACCTTTCGCGCTGTTAAGCTCGTTGATCTGAATCTCATTATCAAAATGGCCAATATTGCATACAATAGCCTGATCCTTCATTTTCATCATATGATCCAGGCGTATAATATCCCTGTTCCCCGTGGCAGTAACAAAAATGTTGCCTTCATTAAGTGTATCTTCAACTGTTTTAACTTCAAAACCTTCCATTGAGGCCTGCAGGGCACATATCGGATCAATTTCGGTAACTATCACCCTTGCTCCATAAGCTTTCATCGATTTTGCACAGCCTTTCCCCACGTCCCCGTATCCGCAGATCACAACCACTTTACCTGCAATCATTACATCAGTTGCTCTTTTAAGTCCATCGGCAAGCGATTCGCGGCATCCGTAAAGATTATCGAATTTTGACTTTGTAACAGAGTCATTTACATTTATTGCAGGAACCAGCAGTTCACCGTTTTCCATCATCTGGTAAAGCCTGTGGACACCTGTTGTTGTCTCCTCTGAAATTCCCCTGAGCTCACTTACTGCCCTATGCCATTTCTGCGGTTCCTGAACGAGCAGGTCCTTCAGGGTATTAAAAATTATTGCCTCCTCGTTGCCAGAGGGTGTTTTATCAAGAAACGACGGATCGTTTTCGGCTTTGTATCCGAGATGGAGCAGCAGGGATGCGTCGCCTCCGTCATCCACAATAAGGTTAGGACCCTTTCCGTCGGGAAAAGATAGTGCCTGTGCCGTGCATTGCCAGTATTCCTCAAGAGTCTCTCCCTTCCAGGCGAAAACAGGAATTCCTTTTGCTGCAATTGCAGCTGCGGCATGATCCTGTGTTGAAAAAATGTTGCAGCTTGCCCATCTTACATTAGCGCCAAGTTCAACAAGAGTTTCAATCAGAACTGCCGTCTGGATCGTCATATGTAAAGAACCGGTTATCCTTGCACCTTTCAGAGGCTTTTCAGAGGCATATTTTTTTCTGATTGCAAGCAAGCCCGGCATTTCTTTTTCTGCGATCTCAATTTCTTTTCTTCCGAAATCCGCAAGTGAAATATCTTTCACAGCATACTGTTTTGTTTCAACCATCAGGTTCATCAGTGATTTTTATAAATATTTACAGGCCCAAAGTTAACAATATTATTAATGTCATTGTTCATGTAAGCAACCTCAATGCCTGTTGTTTATCGAGTTTCATCTGTTCAGTCAGCTGATCCAGATTATCAAATCGGAGCTCATCTCTCATTCTGAATCTGAAAATTATCTTTATATACTGATTATAAAGTTCTCTACCGAAATCAAAAATATGCACTTCAATTGATCTTCTATCCGGATTTTTGTTTACGGTCGGATTGAATCCGATGCTAAGCATCCCCGGAAGTATTTTATTATCAAGCTGAACTTCAACCGCATATACTCCGTCAGCCGGGATTAGCTTGAAATTGTCATCGGGCTTGACATTTGCAGTCGGGAATCCAAGCGACCGCCCGAGTTTCCTTCCTTCTACAACGGATCCGCTTAATGAATAATTATATCCGAGCCATTTGTTGGCCTCCTCAAGACGGCCGGAAAGCAGAGCCTCACGTATGGAAGATGAACTAATGATTCCTCCCGTGCCCGATACTTCACTTACCTGCTCAACAACAAAATCATATAACTCACCGCATTTACCGATTATTTTCAGGTCACCTCTTCTGCTTTTCCCGAAATGGTGATCATAGCCTATTACAAAATGCTTCATCCCGATTTTATCCACAAGGATCTGCTTTATAAAATCCTTAGCTTCAAGGTTACTTAAAACCTTATCGAACCTTATAATTATCAGGTGATCGATCAAAGATTCCTCAAGAAGTCTTTTTTTCTCCTCCATTGTAGAAAGGAAAGTCAGACCTTCTTTTTTCCCGGGAAGCACCAGGCGCGGATGAGGGTTGAAGGTTACCACAACTGCCTCGCCTCCTGTTTTGCGGGCCCGTGAAACAAGGTGATCAATAAGCGCCCTGTGTCCGCTGTGAACGCCGTCAAAAACGCCCATCGTAACGACAGGATTTTTCAGATTAAGATTTTCATATCCGTCATGAATGATCATATTTCCTCATTTTACGGCTGTAAAAATAGCAAAGAGCTTGGAAAGGGTACAATTAAATAATTTTGTTTTTGTAAATTTATAGACATATATCGGAAGTATACTATTATTATGAGTGATCCCAAATTCTATTTATCTGATGCATGGCTGGAACCCTTCAAGCATACTATTGAAAGCCGTATAAGCAAGTGCCTTTCAAAAGAAGGTCACCTGGCTGGTGATGGTACACTTGAGAAATTTGCCATGGGTCATTTCTATTACGGGCTGCATTACAGTAATGATGGCTGGATCTTCAGAGAATGGGCGCCCAACGCCGAGAACATTTTTCTGATGGGCACTTTCAATGACTGGAAGGAAAAATCTGAATATAAACTAAAAAGGATCAATACGTATGGAGACTGGGAGATAACGCTTCCCTCCGGATCCATTAACCACGGCGACCTGTTCAAGCTCTCGGTTCAATGGAATGGCGGCAAAGGTGAACGGATTCCCTCCTATGCAACACGTCTGGTCCAGGATGACAAAACCAAAATATTCACAGCACAGGCATGGAACCCTGAAATTCCGTACCAATGGATGATCGAGGATTTCAGGGCACCGGTAACTGCTCCTGTAATTTATGAAGCCCACATCGGAATGGCAACACCTGAAGAGAAGCTGGGTACCTACCGTGAATTCACCGAGAAGGTTTTGCCGATGATATCCAGGTTTGGATATAACACTATTCAGCTGATGGCGATACAGGAACATCCTTTTTACGGTTCGTTTGGATATCATGTTTCCAGTTTCTTTGCAGCCTCATCAAGATTCGGGACACCTGAAGACCTGAAAGCACTTATTGACAGTGCCCATGCATCGGGGATCAGGGTTATTATGGACCTTGTACACTCCCATTCGGTGAAAAATGTCAATGAGGGTCTTGGAATGTTCGATGGCACACCCGGTCAATATTTCCACACAAATGAAAGGAGAAATCATATAGCCTGGGATTCCCTGTGTTTCGACTACGGTAAGGATAACGTGATGCATTTCCTGCTGTCGAACTGCAGGTATTGGCTTGAAGAATACAAATTTGACGGCTTCAGGTTTGACGGAGTAACAAGCATGATCTATTACAACCACGGCCTCGAAAAGAACTTTACCTCCTATGATGATTATTTCGACCGGGGTCAGGATGAGGATGCGCTGATCTACCTCTATCTTGCCAATAAAATGATACACAGCTTCAAACCGGGAGCATTGACAATAGCCGAAGAGATGAGCGGTATGCCGGGAATTGCTTCACCAACATCAAAAGGGGGCTACGGATTTGATTTCAGGTTGTCGATGGGAGTGCCGGACATGTGGATAAAGCTGATTAAGGAATCACCTGATGAAACATGGGACATGGGTCATCTGATACATGAGCTTACCCAGCATCGTCCTGAAGAGAAAGTAATATCTTATTGTGAATCACACGACCAGGCGCTGGTTGGTGACAAGACCCTTGTTTTCAGGATGTTGGATGCCGAAATGTACACAGGTATGACAAAATGGTATCACAGCTTCACCATGGACCGTGGAATTGCGCTGCACAAAATGATCAGACTGATCACTTTCACTGCCTCAGGCGGCGGGTATCTTAATTTTATGGGAAATGAATTTGGCCATCCCGAATGGATCGATTTTCCACGCGAAGGCAATAACTGGAGCTACAAATATGCACGTCGTCAATGGCATCTTGCGGAAAACAATGACCTTAAATATACTTACCTGCTGAAATTTGACAACAGCATGGTTAAGCTTCATAAAGAATTCAGGATTCTTGATGATATTATCGTGAACCGATTATATGAAAACAATTACGATAAGGTGATAGCCTTCATGAGAGGGGAATTTTTGCTGGTGTTCAATTTTCATCCCACCAACTCATTTACTGACTATGGAATCCCGGTTAAAGGAAAATTCAGGATTGTTCTCGATACTGACGATCCGGAATTCGGCGGATTCAACAGGATTGACAGAATTCCGTTTTATATGTCAACCAGAAAAACCAGCAGGTCCATACTGGATTATCCTCTCTATCTGTATCTTTACCTTCCTTCAAGAACAGCCTTGGTGCTGAAGAGGGAACCTGTAAGAAAAGCCACAGATATATAATTTATCCCTTCCCGGGAAGGATCCGGGTTGGATCCACTAGTCAATCCACCTGAGCAGGTAAAAATCCTGCTTATGGGGAAGGTCTTTATGTTTCGGATAAATCCTGATCCCGTAGAAAAACGTACCTGCTTTTTCAGGAACCAGATTAGCCCGGTAGAGGCATTTACCGCTTTTACTGCTGATTAATTTAAACTCCTGGCTGTCAACAAATTCATATTCCCCTTCCTTGTTCAAATGGGTAAAAACAAATTCGACGCCAACGTATTCCTTTGGTATCTTTTTAATGTTAAGGGCTATTTCTGCACGGTAATCATGGCCTGAGTGATATACGTTCCCTTCGGGACGCTCAAAATTATAGTTTATCACTTCAATATTATCCCACTCATCCTTCATGTTTTGTTTCCATGCAGCTATTTCGCGCGCCTTTTCAAAATTGTTTTCAGTCAGATATTTATTTCTGGTCCATAACTTTATGTAATATTTTTCGAAATAATCATCCAGCATTCTTTTCATCGTAAACTCGGGGGCGATTCTGACCATTGTGTTCTTGATATGGCTTATCCACTCAACTGGAACTCCCTGATCATTAAATGAATAAAATGCTGGTACTATTTCATACTCAAGCATATTATAGATAGTCTCCGCATCGACGTCATCCTGAAGATCCTGGTTGGTAAATGTTCTTTTTTTAGAAAGAGCCCAGCCTGCAAAGGCATGATAACCTTCAACCCACCAGCCGTCGAGAACGCTGAAATGAATTGTCCCGTTCATAACGGCTTTTTCACCGCTTGTACCTGAAGCCTCAAGAGGCCTTGTCGGGGTATTGAGCCAGATATCCACCCCTCTGACAAGGTGCTTGGCCAGCTCAATATCATAATTTTCAAGGAAAATAACTTTGCCTGCAAATTGCGGCATCTGGGAAATTTCGAATACTTTTTTGATAAGGTCCTGTCCTCCTCCGTCGTGGGGATGAGCTTTTCCTGCATAAATGAACTGTACAGGCCTGTCCGGATCATTTATAATCCTTTCCAGTCTGTCAAGATCCCTGAACAACAGGTAGGCTCTTTTATATGTGGCAAACCTGCGTGCAAAACCAATGGTAAGAACTTTTTCATTGAGATGTGTGCTGATATTCAGCAAGGTTCGGGGGCTGACATGCTTATCCATCATTTCGGACTGTAACCGCTTCCTGATATTTACGAAAAGATTCTTTTTGAGGATTGTTTTAACCTCATACACTCTTTTATCATCAAGATTATAAAGTTTTTCCCACTGGCTTCTATCGGTCTGATCAAAGTGCAAGGTTCCCGTCAGTTCTTTATATACTTTCTGCCATTCAGGGGCCACCCATGTTGGGTGATGAACGCCGTTTGTAACATATCCTATATACAATTCTTCTTTCAAATATCCCGGCCACAGTTTATTAAATAATCCCTGTGTCACCTGGCCATGGAGTTTGCTGACGCCATTTAGCTCCTGCGACATGTGGGTAGCCAGATAGCTCATGTTGAACTTTTTATCGGCTTCGCCTTCACAACGGCCCAGTGCCATTAATTCATCCCAGGAAATTGAGAGTCTGGCGTGATAATGAGAAATATACTTTCGCAGGAGATCCTCTTCAAAAGCGTCATGTCCTGCCGGAACGGGGGTATGAGTAGTAAATAAGGTTGAAGATCTTATAGCCTCCACGCCCTGGCTGAAAGTAAGATGATTTTCATCTATAAGCATCCTGAGACGTTCAAGGCTTATGAATGCAGAATGTCCTTCATTACTATGGTAAAGATCAGGTTTCAGTCCCAATGCTGTAAGAGCTCTTATTCCGCCAATACCCAGGAGTAATTCCTGTTTCAACCGGTTTTCATGATCTCCCCCATACAGGTAATGGGTTATTGAACGATCCTCTGGTGAATTATCGTCAAAATCAGTATCAAGTAAAAACAACGAGACCTTTCCTACTTTTGCTTCCCAAACCCTTATCATCACAGTTCTTCCAGGCCATACTATGCTGACAAGCAGGTGTTTTCCCTCACTATCTTTTACAGGGTTAATAGGAATTCGCGAAAATTCCTCAGCTTCATAAATTGTGAGTTGTTCGCCTTTCGGTCCAAGCTTCTGCTTAAAATATCCGAACCTGTAAAGCAGTCCCACCCCTATAATATTGACATTCGAATCGCTGGCTTCCTTAAGGTAATCGCCGGCAAGTATGCCAAGACCGCCCGAATAGATCTTCAGGCTCGGGTGGATTCCGAATTCCATGCTGAAGTAGGCAACCGACGGCTTTCCCTTATCATCCGGACGGTTGATGTATTCTTTGAATTTCTTTGAGGTGTTTTCCAGATCAGCCACAAATTCCTCGTCATCTTCCAGAACAAGAAGCCGTTTATAATCAATTTTTTCAAGAAGCAGTTTAGGATTATGGTGGACTTCCTCCCACATGGATGGATCCATTCTCTTAAATAATGATTCGGCTTCTGAATTCCACGACCACCAAAGATTGTTTGCGAGTTCCTTGAGTGATGAAAGCTTATCAGGCACATCGCTCTGAACGTAAATATCTTTCCACACCGGTATCTGGTGGGGTTTTCTCACTTGTAAATCAGGAGCTTCAACAAACTGCGCAAATTCCCTGGGTTCTTCTCTTCTTTCACTGCTGTGTGTAAGAGCAATTTCGTAGGCAGAAAAATAATATTTCACCAGGTTTTCCCACATTGCAATTCTTGAGATCTCGTGTGCTTTTTCCCTGGCTTTCCTCACTTCTTCATCTGAAAGATCAATGAACTTTTTAATAAACTTCATGATTTCAGTGACGACCTCTGGTTCGTTGTCATCGGTTCTTTCAATAATTGCTATGCCATTTCCCGGATCTTTGAAATATTTTTTTACCCAGAGACCAAAACCTGAAAGCGAAGTAGTTACCGTAGGGATCGAAAACATCAGGCTTTCAAGCGGTGTATATCCCCATGGTTCATAGTAAGATGGAAATACAGTAAGATCAAATCCTATCAGGAGGTCATAATATGACAAATTAAAGATCCCGTCATTCCCGTTCAGGTAAGAGGGGACAAAAATAATTTTGACCTTTGCATCCTGATTGTTGGTAAGTTCATTATTCTTCAGGCCCAGAAGAACCGGATCGGTTGAAGGATAATGCAGGCTATGCGTCAGGTACCTGTCGACGCCATTGACGGGACCATTATTATAAAGTATATCAATCAGATCCTGCCTGGGGCCTTTATGGTATGCCGGCATGAGGATAAAAGCAACACACTCTTTAGAGGGAGTATCCTTTTTGTTCAATTCCCCGAGAGAATTAATAAAGATATCTACTCCCTTGTTTCTGAATTCGTATCTACCGCTGTTTGCAACATAAATACAGTTTTCGGGCAGCGAGTATCCCAGGACAGCCTCAGCAACTTTTTTGAGCTTATTACGCGCAGCTGATTTTTTTTCTTCAAATGTTTCTTTCGGGGGAACAAATGAATCTTCAAAACCATTTGGTGTAACAATATCGACATCCTTTCCCAGGAACAGCGAACATTCCTTCGAGGTAATTTCACTTACTGTAGTAAAAACGTCAGCCTCGGCGGCTGAAATTTTCTCAAGCGATTGTTTTGCAACAACATTAAATTCACGGGTGACCTGTACCGGATTATAATCTTTCATTTTCCCGTACAATGGTTTGTTATTGCCGGCGATTGATCTGCCAAGTACAGTTGCATGTGTTGTGAAAGCCGTAGCAATCCATGGTACAAATTTCTCAATGTAAAGTATTCCTGTACCTGTCATCCATTCATGGAACTGGGCGATTATATTATGATGTTCACGAAAGAACGATGTAAAACTTTCAATAACCTTACCGGCTGCATATCCGAAGAGTGCCGGTTCCACATAATCCCACTGGCCGGTTATACTGTCAAGTTTGTAGGTTTCCCAGAACTTTGCAAAGATCTCATTCTGCTGACCGAAATATGGTGTAAAGTCTATCAGAAATACCACTGGCTTTCCCGCAATATTCCAACGTCCGGTTTTTACCCTCAGTCCGTCGTTTGTCGCACGGATTTTCCATTCTACAAAAAGGGTATCGTCGGGAATGAATTCCGGATTGGTTATATCCTCCCTCCATACATCAGGACCAATAAGAATATAATTGTCCCCAAATTCATTTACTAAATTCAGAGCTTTGGTCGAGATTACAGTATGAATTCCTCCGACTTTGTTACAGACCTCCCAACTGGTTTCAAAAACTAGTTCAACATTCATTATAAGATAAATTGGTTCAGATGATTAGAAAGATGTTTTAAATTGTCTTTAATTCATTTGGCAGACTTTGATGATTTGGATCCTGTTGCAGCCTTTTTAGTTTTAACTGTCTTTGTTCCGGTTGATCTCCTGGTCACGCGGATACTTTTTGTCCCGGGTTTTTTTCTGAGGGTTTTCTTCCTAAGGTTTGCAATTTCAACTGTCTGCTGATCGATTATTGATTCTTTTTCCTTTATAAGATTATTGAGTTTGGATATCTCGTTCTGTTCATTATTGTCAGGGATAAATCTGTTGAGCCTGATTTCAAAATCGCTTAAAACGTTCATATAATTCATGAATGCATCGTATGGAGTATCGTATGGATTGAAATAGGCATGAACTGCACCATCGGAAAAGAATTTAGTAGCCATATAGTAAAAATGGTCGCTTGCCTGCAGATATTCCCAGTCTTTTCTAATCTGATTATCAGTGCATTTACGCACTTTCTCAGTAAGATCATACAGTTTATCCAGGGCAGCCACCTGCAGTTCATTACCGTGCCAGGCTGTTATGTCGCGCTCCTCGTCAGCCCAGGAAATTGGTGATGGAACGCTGATTGCTGAAATCGGCTGGAGGTGGTCTGCCACCTCTGTCGGTGTCATGAATTTGAACGGTGTCTTTTTTAAAATTGAAGCCGGCAGATGATAAAGAAAATCAAATATTCCTGTCTCTTTCTGATTATGTTCCCCGAATGTTTCATAATCAAGAAAAACATTAATAAGTTCACTTTTGGGTGCCAGTTTATTGAGCCATGAAGCATACTTGTCAGAAGTTAAAGGCCATTCGCTCCAGCTTCGGTTCGAAAATCTGAAGGCAACGTCATCACTGAGAACAAAGTTTCTCAGCAACACTTTAAGCCGTGGATTTATTGAATTACAATACAGGTAGTTAGGACTCTTCCATCCGAGCACATGTTTGGCTCCTTCAGTGAGAATTGATTTGTATCCCATATCGGCCACCCATGAACCGATCTGGTCGGAATATATCAGTTCGGTGTTCCTGAATGAGGTTGTTTCGACACCCAGAAATTCCCTTATCATTGTTTTATGGGCATTAACCTGGTGTTCAAATTCACTTTTTGTTTTGATCGATGCCAGGGAATGGGACTCGGTCTCAGCCAGGAACTCAACCATTCCTGTATCAGCCAGTTTTCTGAAAGATTCGAGCACCTCTGGAGCGTAAAGGCGAAACTGGTTTATTACCAGACCTGTGAGGGAAAATGTTACTTTAAATTTTCCTTTGTGTTTCAGGATGAGATCAAGAATCAACTCATTAGCAGGAAGATAACACTTCTCTGCTACTTTTCTCATAATGGACTCGTTCGAGAAGTCATCATAATAATAATGGTCATGTCCCAGGTCAAAGAACCTGTATCGTTTTAGCCTGAAGGGCTGATGAACCTGAAAATAAAAGCATATTGCTTTTTTGCCATTTGCGCTCATATCTAGTTCTTGTTTTGCCAAATTACTCTGTAATAAATATCTCTTACATGCCGTGCTGAATTGTCCCATTTAAGTCGTACAACCTCTTCCTTCCCATTCTTGATGAACATCTTGGACAGGGCAGGATAATTAAGTATGCCATAGATTGCATCGGCCATTGCGTCAATATCCCAGAAATCTGTTTTAACCGCATGCGTCAAAATTTCGGAAACACCTGATTGTTTGCTGATTATTACAGGAACATTCGATTGCATGGCTTCAAGGGGAGAAATCCCGAATGGTTCTGACACTGATGGCATTATATACACATCACTTAGATTCAGCATAGTGAAAACGTCTTTCCCTTTCAGAAATCCGGTGAAATGAAATCTGTCGGTTATTTTAAGGGCAGCCGCTCTTCTCATCATCCTTTCCATCATATCGCCGGAACCTGCCATCACAAAGCGAACTTCAGGCATTGCCTTAAGAACTTTATAAGCAGCTTCGATGAAATATTCAGGACCTTTCTGCATTGTTATCCTTCCCAGGAAATGTAACTACTTTTTCATCAAAACCTTTTTCGACTATTACATCTTCTGATATTTTCACAGGTTCAACCGCATTATAAACTGTTTCAACTT
Organism: uncultured Bacteroidales bacterium; assembly: GCA_963831935.1. GTDB lineage: Bacteria > Bacteroidota > Bacteroidia > Bacteroidales > VadinHA17 > LD21. The sequence goes on along the minus strand of CAWHSH010000004.1, from coordinate 122,582 downwards.
TATCGGGATGAATGCCGTACTTATTAATTACGATGTCGCGGGTAAGGTTGCTGACAGTTATAATCTTTGAAGCGGCATCCATGCCCAGTTTCTCGATTCGGTATACTTCGGGATTTACATTTCCGCCACTTCGGTCAAAATCGGTAGCATGAACATGTATTACAAGAGGCCTGCCCGAAACTTCCATTGCTGCAATACCGGCCGGATAAGCAAGCCAGTCGTGTGCATGAATAATATCAAAATCGTTTTCCTGTGCAATTACTGAAGCAACAACCGAGTATTTGTAGATCTCGTCCATCAGAGAGCTGTCGTATCTCCCGGAAAAATCGACAGTTCCTTCATTATTTGTCTGAACGATAAGCCTGTTCTCTGATGTTTCGGTTTCGACCCTTTTCCAGAATTCTTCGGGGTCGGTATAGGGAACAATTCTTGACGATATTTCGATTTTTTCAAGCGGACGTTTGAATCCTTTATAATGAATCTGCCTGAATGCGACAGGAACCCTGTTTGCCCCAATCAATCTGACCTTTGTCTGATCTTCATCGCCCCAGACTTTAGGGACAACGAATATAACCTCAAGGTCATCCAGTGTTGACATTCCTTTTGTCAGCCCATAACTGGCTGTACCTAATCCACCCGAGATATGAGGCGGAAATTCCCATCCAAACATTAGCACACGCATATCATACCTGAATTAAAGATTAGAATACCTGGTTTCAAGCAAATCAATTATCCTGAGAACCTCGCCGACACTCCATGCCTGGGATATTGTACCATTTGGTGCATGGGGCGGATCACCGTCATAAATCTCTGAAATGGTGCTTACACCATGTTCACTCATAACCTCTTCAAGGCCATAAATGAGTCTTTTTACTTTGCCTACTCCCTGCTGGTCGTACACTTTAAGCCATCCTTCACAAAATGGTCCGTAGAGCCATGGCCATACAGTTCCGTTGTGATAAGCCTTGTCTCGTTCCTCCTGGTTCCCGTGGTAAGTTCCCTCATAAAGCGGGTTACCCGGCGAAAGAGTTCTCAAACCTCTTGGTGTCACAAGTTCTTTATCGGCCACATCGACCACTTTCTTCATCTGATCCTTTGACAACATTGAGTAAGGCAGGGAAACGGCAATGACCATATTAGGTCTTACGAAAAAGTTTTTCCCTTCTTCATCATTTACATAATCAGCAGGATAATTACGCTGAGGGTCACAGAATAATTCCTGAAATGATTCTTTGATCAGATCAGGCAGGTTTTCATATTCTTTAATGAACTTCTTGTCTTTTGCCTGTTTTGCCAGATCAACCGCAAAACATACTGCATTGTACCACAAGGCATTGACCTCAACAGTATAACCTTTTCGCTGGGTTACCGGAATTCCGTTTACGACAGCATCCATCCAGGTAAGGGCTTTACCCGGGGCTCCTGCATAAATGAGTCCGTTTTCCCTCATCTGAATGTTAAAAGCAGTACCATTTTTATATGCATCCAGCACTGATCTCATTGCCTCACCATATCGTTCCCATGCATCAGTTGCGCCTGTTTCGAGATACTGCTGAACCGACCAGAAGAACCAGAGCGGTGCATCGACCGAATTAAATGCAGGATTGCTGGCCGTTCCCATGTTCGGGAACAACCCATCCTTCATTGTTTCAACCTGTGTATCAAGAACCTCCCTGAAAAGCTCAAGGTTTTTTTTGCGGGCCAGGGCAAGCCCGGGAAGGGCGATAAATGTATCCCTTCCCCATGAGCCAAACCATGGATAGCCTGCAATAATCAATGTTTTACCGTGGCGTTTTTCTATAAATTGCTGTGCTGCATTTTTCAGGCAATTTACAAAACTGTTCCTTGGTATCTTGCCATTTACAGTTTTTGTGAATTTAGCCTTAAGACCCGATGGTTTTTCTTCTTTTGTTGATGCAGAAAAAACAATTACATCTCCTTCTTTTGCCTCCAGTTCAAAAAACCCGGGTGTAAAAAGATCTTCAGAATGATCATATCCCCTTTTCTGTTCTTCGCGGTATTCAACTCCGAGATACCAGTCAGGAACATGAATAAATTCAGCCTTTGCGGAAAACTGCATGTTCAGGTATGGAAAGCCCTCATACAACTTTGACCTGATTCCGTTTTCAATGAATTCAACCTTGGTATTCGCAGCAAGGTTGGCATGGGTAAGTTCATGAATATTCCTGAAGGCAAGAAATGGGCGAATCTGAAGTTTCATTGGTTCAGATGCCTCAAGAATTGTAAATCGCGCAAGATATTGTTCTTCATAATGGACCAGCAATCTTTCATGCCTCAGGATCGCTCCTCCAACCCTGTATATTCTTGATGGAATTGTTTCCATTTCAAGCTCTTCAATATACTTGTGTCCCTTGGGGCTGAAATAATCACCTTTGTATTGTCTGATTCCGGTATTGAAGCTTCTGTCATTATTCACAACTGTCACATCGAGGGAAGAAAGAAGCACATACCTGTCACCTCCGAAGGCATCAACAGGGCAAATCAGCAAACCATGATACTTACGGGTATTGCATCCGACAATTGTTGTGCAGGAGTATGAACCTGCCCTGTTAGTTCTGATAACCTCTCTGGACAATGAGTATTCAAGATTGATAACCTGACCCTTTTCAAATTTAATGTAACTCATAAACTTGTCTTTATCATCTAATATTAAAAAGCCTTTTAAGATACTGTTTTTTATCGAACATTGCAAAAGAACCCCGACACTGCATAAAAATTAGTTTAAGCAGTTATGCCTTCCCTTCAAACAACATCTCCCGGATTATTATATTACCGGGACTAAATATTGACAGATCAAAAAAAGAGTAAATTTGCATTTCAATAAATTGTTCGAATTAATTAATATATTTTTAGCTTGTAATGAACAGAACTCTGGGATTAATTCTATTAGGTACAGCCGTGTCTGGCCGGATGCAGGAATAAAACTGCTGAAATTTCGGGAATTCTTGAAAATCCTGTACCCAGGGAGTATATCTTTCTCCAAGAGCTTAAATCTAATGAGCTTCTGACTGTCGATTCTGTCATGATTTCTGAAGATGGTAGTTTTGACTTCAAGAGGGTGGTAAAATTCCCGTCTTTTTATCTGCTCAAAATTAATCAAAATAACTTCCTGACAATGCTCGTTGAGCCTGGAGAGAAAATAAAAATGACTTCACACAACGATTCATTAAATTATCCGGTAGCTGTCCTCGGGTCCAAAGGGACACAACTGATGGCTGATTACAACAAAACACTGAGAAAAACTATCAAGAAAGATCTCCTCCTTAAGTGAAATTTATAACCGGAACATACAGCGAACCGATCTGAATATCCTGGTTGATTCACTCGATCAGCTGGCACATGGTTACCTGAATGATCTTAATTCCTACACCAAACAATACATCGATAAAAATATCTCATCGCTGGTATGCCTTGTTGCATTATATCAGCAGGTATCTCCCGGCGTTTATGTTCTCAATCCGACAAATGATATTTCCTATTTTGTTAAGGTAGATTCGTCGCTTTTCAGTAAATATCCCGATTATGACCCTGTTGTCCTTTTGCATCAGCAGGTTCAGCAGTTATTGGCTGATATCGAAAAAAAGAAGTCAGGTTCAGCCGGTACCGGGTGAAAATATGAAAGCTCCCGAGATCTCACTTCCTTCACCTGAAGGTGATACAATAAAGCTTTCCTCAACAAGAGGGATCCATTGTACTGCTCGATTTCTGGGCATCGTGGTGCTCCCCTTGCCGTACCGAAAATCCCAACCTGGTCAGAGCATATAAACAGTATCATTCAAAAGGATTTCAGATCTACCAGGTTTCGCTTGACAAGACCAGGGATGCCTGGATTAAAAGGTATTCAGGATGACCACCTTGAGAAATGGATACATGTAAGCGATGTTCAGTACTGGAATTCAGTTGTTGTTCCTCTTTACAAAATAGAATCAATTCCGTGCAATTACCTTCTGGATAAGGAGGGCCGGATAATTGCATCAAATCTCAGGGGAGAAGCGTTACAACGTAAACTTGCCGAACTGTTTAAATAACTTTTTACTGACAAAATAAATAAAATTTTTTATTAATCCTGAAACTGGAAATCCGAATTTATAATGAAAAGAGCCTTGATTTTTCTGCTGCCTGTTCTGATAGCTGCCGGATGCCACAATAAAAACGCATTTACAATTAACGGAACAATTAAAGGAAAATAACAAAAGACGATATTACCTGAACAGGGTTAATGTGAATACATTAGTCTTTAAGGATTCATCAAAGATCAGTAAAAACGGTAACTTCAGTTTTAAAATCAAAGCAACTATACCTGACTTTTACCAGCTTGGATATTCCAATACAGATTTCATTACACTGCTGGCCGCACCGGGAGAAAAAATCGATCTCGACATTTAACGGGAAGAATCTTTATCAGGGATTACACGGTTTCCGGTTCAGAAGGTTCTGAAAAGGTCAGAATGCTTGATCTCAGGCTTGCTGAGACCAAGAAGAAACTTGATTCGTTGAGAACAGTTTATGCATATTGCTTCCAAAGAACCGGGTTTTGATAAAAAAGGGCCTGAACTGGAAGCTGAATTCAACAATACTCTAAAGCAGATCCGGCAGAAAAATATTGAATTCATAATTAACAATTTAAAATCAATGGCTTCAATAATGGCTATTGTATCAGAAAATTGATAAAGATAATTATGTCCTTTATGATACCCGCGATCTGCAATATATGAAAATAGTTTCAGATACACTCGGACGGTACTATCCTAACTCTCCTAATGTTCTGGCCCTGACTGAAGACTTTAAGAAGGAGCTGAATCAGATGTACTCCAGGAATCTTCAGAATATTGCAAAATCATCGCCTGTAGTTGAGCTTGATCCCAACCTGAAAGACATCAACGGTAAAAGAATTGCATTGTCATCACTCAAAGGGAAAGTCGTACTTCTGACCTTCTGGTCGGTTGAATCAAAAGAGTGTATTGCAGAAAATCTTCAGCTGAAAGATATTTATAAGGCTTACAACAAAAAGGGATTTGAAATCTACCAGATAAATGTTGACAAGAATGAAGAAGCCTGGAGAAATGAAGTCAGGTTTGATGAACTGCCATGGATAAACACAAGGGAAGATGATCCGCTCAATCCTCAAAATGCCCGGCTTTTTAATGTCAGATCGCTTCCGACCAATTATCTTTATGACAGGAATGGAGAAATAATTGCATCAAATCTGCATGGGAAATCCCTTCAGATAAAGCTCAACCAGTTGTTTAGTAATTAATATTGTACAAAGGTGACCGGGAAAAAGATTTTCGTATCCGATTTTCATCTTGGTCTGAAAGCAGGTACCAATCCGCTGGAAAGGGAGAAAAAGATTGTAAGATGGCTGAACAATATCATTCCGGATGACTGGAGAGATCTTCCTCCTCGGAGATATATTTGATTTCTGGTGGGAATACAAGCTGGTTGTTCCACGGGGTTTTACAAGGTTTCTTGGAACAGTTGCAACCATAACCGATTCAGGCATCCCTGTGCATTTCTTTACAGGCAATCATGATATGTGGGTAAGCAACTACCTTTCAGGTGAATGCGGTGTAATTATCCATACCGGCCCCTTTACACAAACCTTTGACGGCAAAAAATTCCATATTGCCCATGGGGAAGGTCTCGGGTACCTCAAAAGCAGGATACAAAATTCTTCTTTCAATTTTCAGGAACAAACCCTTGCGGATTCTATATTCTGCATTACACCCGTCAATCGGAGTAGGGATCGGACACAAATGGTCGCTTAATTCGAGGCTCGGGAAAGGGATATCTCTGGAATTTCTCGGCGAGGAAAGAGAAGATCTGATCAGGTATTCAAAATCGGTCCTGGAGAAGGAAAATATTGATTATTTTATTTACGGACACCGCCATCTTGCCTTGTCGTATAAGCTTAAGACAGGACCTCAGATAATTTTTCTTGGCGACTGGGTTAAAGATGGCAGTTATGCAGAATGGAACGGGAATGAATTATCCCTGAGGCATGTTCAATTAACTGTGGTTATCATCCACCTTGACTGTCAGCATATAGTACGAATACAGGTCATTTACCTTTTCTAAACTGGTAGTTCAGCTTGCTTCCGGATTTGCGTGCCACAGCAATAAGTCCCATATTACCTGTACTGTCCGTTTCAATTGTCTGACCTGACAATGATTTATAAAACAGCCCTTTGAGTTCAGATTTGTCAAAACTGTTAATGTTATCAAGTTTCTCTTTCAGTTCGATTGACACTGGTATTAAGGATCAGATTACCTGTGGTCAGCACGAACTTTCCATCTTCAAGCCTTACCATCACAACAGGCATTCCATATAATTCCTCTGGTTCCCTGCCGGGATTATATTTTGAAATATTCTCAAGGATCTCGACCATAATGCTGAAAATCCTCCGTCTCAACTTTGTATCAACGTCCTCCTCGGTGAGCTTTGATTCGGTGATAGACAAAACCTCTTCCCCGATATCCGGAGATACATGACCCGACCAGATCAGGTAAATATTATGCTTTGCCATCAGTTGCTCCAGGTCAACTATGGAGACACTGCTGAACGCCTTATTCTCCTGACCTGAGTATATTCCCATTCCCGTTGAATCGACTGTTTTACTTAAAATAAAGTAAGAAAAATCCTCTATCAACCGGAATAAAATCATAATCGAGCTTGTTGCCGGTTTTGATCGCCATCTCAAATAATCCAAGTCCTGCTCCGCCCTTTTTACTGAATTCCGAAGTGCTTAAAATCTGCCTATAAAGATTCCTGATCTCTTTGATATCAGCTTTGTTTACATATTCAAGCCGGTTTTTCAGGTCACTTACATGATCGGCAGCTATTGTATTCCCTGTAGTAATAGTGTAACCATTTTCTGTTTTCGAGTAAGTCACCAGCGACATGTCACCATGGTGAAGATGATCCCCGTGCTTTGCCATATTCTGAAGACTCTCAAGGACGAACATAAAAAGCCTTTTTCTTCCCACAAATCCAAATGATTCATCTTTCATTTCGCTTTCAAGCAGGGTCAGTAAAGGCAGTGAATTTCTGTCGGTTACATCTCCCCGGTAAACGAAACAGGAGATGTTCCTTCATCATTTTAGTATGAATAATCTGTGTGAGATCCATCGAATATAGGTCTGGTAGGTTACAGAGCACAAAAATAGCAATATCAGTTTATTCTGCAAATTAACCGGGCAAAAGATAAGTTTAAATACCTATTTATCATAAGTAGTTATATTTACGGACCATACCATTGAAGACTTTTCAGATAAAATTACAATACAGGGAGTTTGAATGGATTCATTTTTAGCGTATCTTGACCGCCGGTGAAACAGACATAATTTTTGTTTTTCAGGGAAAAATCCTGGCCATGTTCAGCAAATTTTTAAAATTCATACTCCCTCCGTTTACTTTCAGAGTTTTTTTCAGAAGGATCTTTTATTCAAACCTTAAAAAGGTACCTCTTGAGAAACCTTTATTGTTTGTGGGTAATCACCAGAATTCCTTCATGGATGGGATTCTTGTCGGTTCATATCTTCCCCAGCCGATCCATTTCACCATGAGAGCAGATATGTTCAGGAAACCGTTTGCCCGTTTCTGTCTTCGCGAACTGAATGTTGCTCCTGTTTACAGGATCGAAGAGGGATTTGAAAATGTCCACAAAAACCTGGAATCATTCACAGGAATATACGAGATCCTTAAGAAAAATGGTAATTTCATAATGTTTTCAGAAGGTATCTGCGTCCAGGAAAAACGTCTTCAGAAGCTGCGTAAAGGAACTGCCAGGCTGGCTTTCGGAGCCGAGGAAAGATTTGGCCTGGATGTTAATATTGTACCTGTCGGAATCAACTACACTTATCCTTCAAAGTTCCGGAAGGAGGTTATGATTAACTTCTCCGATCCGTTCAGCATAAAGGAGCTTAAAGATGTTTACAATGCCCACCCCGCCAAGGCATTTCTTGCTTTTAATGAAAAATGCAGTACAAGCCTGAGAAAGGAAGTTATTATAATCGAAGATCCGAAGAATGACTGGCTTGCTGAACAACTGCTGAAAATGGGACGCAACAATCTTATCCTGCCTTTTTTCCAGTGGCGTTTTAATACGGACGACAGGAGGCAGGTTGAAAAAATGGTATGTGAAAAAGTTAATAAATTGAGCAAAACATCAACCGCTGACCTTGAGTCGCTTTCTCAAAAAGTTGAAACATACGTAAATCTGCTTGCGAAGAACAGGCTCAGGGACGAGAATGTAGCCCGAAAGCTGGATTGGGGATGGCTGAGGTATTTTACAGTTGTTGCCGGATTTCCTTTATTTATTGCCGGTTACCTGAGCAATTTTATTCCTTTCCTGATTCCGAGATTAATATGCAACAGGTTAATAAAGGATCCCAGGTTCTACAGCTCGGTATATGTAAGTTCAGGTACAGTGCTCTACCTTCTGTATTTTCCTCTGCTCCTCATACTTGCTGCAATCTTTGGAGGATGGTGGGGTTTTATGCTGGGATTGCTTGTTCCGCTTGCAGGATATTTTGTTCTCTACTACCAGGAAATTCTGAAGGAACGTTTTTACACTCTGCGTTTCTCCATTAAAAAGCTTACCAATCATTCGTTTATAAAAGAGCTGATTGCCCGGCGACAGGAAATCCTGGGGGTGTTGAGCAAAGTCGAAATATAATCCCCGAACTAAACTGGTGCTAAGGGTTTTTAATATACAACGGTTTTCAATCCACGATGGCAGCGGAGTAAGAACCAATATCTTCTTCAAAGGCTGCCCTCTGTCATGCATGTGGTGCAATAATCCTGAAAGCATCGATCCGCTGCCTTCCATTATGTTCGATGAAAGACTGTGCCGGAAGTTCGGAGACTGTATAAAAGCAGGCAAGGGCCAGATAATTGCCAGGGACAACCGGCTGATCATAAACAGGGACCAGATTTCTGATACGTCTGTTTTAAGAGATATCTGCCCTTCCGGGGCTATGACCGTAGCCGGGAAGGAAATGAGTATTGGGGAAATACTCGGTGAGGTCGAAAAGGATATCCCTTTTTACAATGCAAGTGGTGGCGGCGTAACCCTCTCCGGAGGAGAACCTCTTTCGCAGGATCCTGAGCTTAGATATTTAATCATGGAACTGAAGGCAAGGGGGATTAACGTGTCTGTTGAAACAACTCTTCATCTGCCCTGGGAAATTATTGAGAATTATGTTGAGCTGACAGATATTTTTCTTGCCGATCTTAAACATACTGACGCTGAGAAGTTCACAAGATTTACCGGTGGCAATGCTTCCCTGGTAATGAATAATTTCATGAAGCTTGACAGTAAAGGAAAACCTTTTGTTGTTAGGGTGCCGGTTATACCTCATTTCAATTTTTCCGGTCCTGAACTTTGTTCGGTGATTGATTTCGCCGCAGGACTAAAAAATGCAGTTGAAATTGATTTTATCCCCTTTCATTCCCTGGCAAGTGAGAAGTATGCTATTCTTGGAAAAGAATATCTTTTCAGTAATTACAGGAATGTTGATAAAGCGGATTTATTGAAATATGTAGAATATGCCGGGGAAAAGGGCCTTAATGCCAAAATTCTGAACTGATATGATAACCGAAACCCGGGAAACCGATATTTCTGAACGTATTCGCAGCCTGAAAGAGAAGTTGCTTTCTTCCAAATCAACAATATGCACGGAGAGGGCAAGGATTTATACCAGGGTTTATCAGGAAAATGAGAACACTCCGGTCATACTTAAGCGTGCCCTTGCCCTTGAAAAGACGCTGAAAGAGATGACGATCTTTATAAGCGATGGTGAACTTATTGTAGGTAACCAGTCATCAAGGCTGAGGGCGGCACCTATCTTCCCCGAGTATGTTACTTCATGGATATTGGAAGAGATGGATGAATTCGACAATCGTCCGGGAGATGCTTTCTTTGTGACTGAAGAGCAGAAACTCGAACTTAGAAAGATCTGCAGCTGGTGGAGCGGAAAAACCCTTCTTGAGAAGGGTAATTCACTTATGTCACCCCTGAACAGGGAAATTCACGACTCAGGGATCATCAGGGCTGAAGGTAACCTTACATCAGGGGACGCTCATATTGCGGTGAATTTTGCAAAGATCCTCAGAAAAGGCCTGGCAGGGTATCTTAATGAAACAGAGTCAGCACAGGCTGCGCTTGATTCTTCGAATGCAGAATATAGCAAAAAACATGATTTCTACGGAGCCATTAAAACAGGTATTAAAGCTTTTCAGGATTTTATAAGAAGATACGAAAAGCTGTCAGATGATTTATCCCGGAGTGAACCTGACATTACCAGGAAAACAGAACTCCTCCGCATAAACAAGAACTGTAAAAACATATCAAATAATCCTCCTTCAGGCTTTTATGAAGCTCTTCAGCTTACCTGGTTTGTCCAGCTTGTCCTACAGATAGAAAGTAACGGTCACTCAGTTTCCCTGGGCAGAATGGATCAGTATCTGTATAGTTTTTATAAAAATGACATGACGGCCGGGAAAATAACTAAAGATTTCGCACTTGAACTTCTGGAGAATACATGGCTTAAGTTACTTTCCGTAAATAAGATCAGGTCATGGTCGCATACAAGGTTTTCGGCAGGCGGGCCCCTGTATCAGAATGTCACCATCGGGGGGCAAACTACCGATGGTAAAGATGCTGTAAATGAGCTTAGTTTCCTGATTCTCGACTCGGTCGGCAGAATGAAGCTTACACAACCAAATTTATCTGTCAGGTTCCATAAAAACATCAATCCGGAATTTCTTGAGCAATGTATAAATGTTATCGGAAAAGGATTCGGCATGCCTGCCTTCAACAACGATGAAATAGTAATTCCATCGCTTATTGGTCTGGGTGTCAGCAGGGAGGATGCGTATAATTTTTCTGCAATAGGATGCATCGAGATTGCGGTTCCCGGGAAATGGGGATACAGATGCACCGGCATGAGCTTTCTCAATCTTATGCGTGTTTTTCTTGCAGCGATGAACAACGGGCTGGATACCATGACCGGAAAAACTTTCTTTCAGGGGACCGGGAACTTTGAAGATTTTACAGATTTTAAAGACCTTATGGCAGCCTGGAAGCACCAGGTTGAATTCTATGCTAAGGCAACCGTTGATATCGACACAGCAGTCGATCTTGCGATTGAGGAACTTGTACCCGATATTCTGTGCTCTGCATTTGTTGATGACTGCATATCGCGCGGCAAAACAATCAAGGAAGGAGGTTCAGTTTATGACTTCATATCCGGCCTCCAGGTAGGAATTGCCAACCTGGGGAATTCCCTTGCTGCAATTAAAAAGCTCGTTTTCGAGGACAGGATCATAAGTAAAGAGGTTTTGTCGGATAATCTGAAAAACAATTTTGAAGGTCAGGAAGGGGAAAGGATTCGTCAGATCCTGCTTAACCGTGCTCCAAAATATGGTAATGACAACGATTATGTTGACGATCTCCTTTATGAAGGGTATTCGTATTTTATTGATGAGATCGAAAAATATCATACCACCCGTTCAGGCCGGGGTCCGATCGGCTGCAGGTATTATGCCGGGACTTCGAGCATTTCAGCCAATGTACCTTCAGGGGCAGTCGTCCCTGCGACTCCTGACGGGAGAAAAGCTTTCACACCTGTTGCCGAAGGCTGCTCCCCTACATCGGGTACCGACACACTCGGTCCTACAGCAGTATTCAAGTCTGTTTCCAAATTACCGACAGGCAGGATACTTGGCGGGGTTCTTCTTAATCAGAAATTGTCGCCTTCGGCTCTTACAAACGAAACACAGAAGCAGAAACTCATTTCAATAATAAGTACCTTTTTTGCGATTCTTAAAGGCTGGCACGTGCAGTATAATATTGTTTCAAGGGAAACCTTGCTGGACGCAAAAAAGAATCCAGAGAATCACAGGGACCTTGTTGTACGCGTGGCAGGATACTCTGCATTCTTCACAACTCTTTCGCCTGATACACAGGATGATATAATTGCCAGAACAGAACAGTCACTATAAAATATTCCTATGGAAAAATTTCTCTGCGGTGTCGACCTTGGAGGAACTAAGCTCTCGGTAGGATTAATATATCCCGATGGGAGGATCCTCGATAAAATCATTGTATATGATCATGTTGGCAAGGATGAAGAGGCTATTGTTAATTATATAACACAACTAGTAAGGCAGGTTACCTCAACTAACCACCTTCATGAATCAGACCTTAAAGGAATCGGAATAGGATTTCCGGGACATGTACGCTATCGTGACGGATATACAATAACCACATCTAACCTGAAAGGATTTAAAAACTTCCCGCTGCGTGACTCATTGAGCAAAAACTTCTCAGTTCCTCTGAGACTTGATAATGATGCAAATGCCCAGGCATTCTGTGAATTCAAATTTGGAGCAGGGAGAGGGTATGATGATCTCATATTTCTTACGATAAGCTCTGGTATAGGCGCCGGGATTATACTTAACAGTAAGATATACCGCGGAATGACCGGAACGGCAGGCGAGTTCGGGCACACAATAATTGATCCTGACAGCGACTATATATGTACATGCGGCAACAGAGGATGTCTGATGGGATGTGCTTGCGGACTGACCCTTCCACAGATGTTCAGGAAAAAGACTGAAGAAGGGATAAAAACAATATTGCCTCTTCCGGATGATTTTGATGTCTCGGCAGTTGACGGTAAGACTGATAAAGCAGGGGCTTGATATAAATGATCCTCTGTCAAAAGCAATTGTAACTGACTGTGCCGATTATATTGGTATTGGAATTTACAATATTTTCCAGGTATTTAATCCGCCCATCATAATTCTTGGAGGAGGATTAATGAATCTGGGAGAGTTTTATTTCAGCCGCATCAAAAGCAAATTTTACGAGCTGGCCAGGGATATGATCTATGACCCGATTGCTATAGTTAAATCTGAAGCCGAAGCGGATGCAGGATTGATAGGGGCAGCAGCATTGCTGCTTGAATGACCTCACCCCCTCCTGTCTCCCTCCCCCGGGAACGAGGGGGAAAATATCAGCCTGCCCAGCCTTCCCTGTCGAGATTGCGATAATTGATGGCCTCTGATATATGTTCGGCCGTGATATTCTCCGAATCGCCAAGATCGGCAATTGTTCTTGCCACTTTAAGTATCCGGTCGTAAGCTCTTGCAGAAAGACCCCTGCATTTCCATTGCTGTTTTAAGCAATCGTCCGCCTGCTTCATCAAGCTGGCAGAATCTTCCTCTGCATTGAGGATGTCATCTGGGCGTTTGAATAGACACCCTTTACCGATTCAAACCGTTTTGCCTGGACGAGCCCTGGCTTTGACAACCCTGTCCCTTACCACGGCTGATTTTTCAATTTTTCCGGAATCTGACAGTTTATCATATTTGACCGGCACCACTTCAATATGAATATCTATCCGGTCGAGAAGCGGGCCTGATATCCTGTTAAGATACTTCTGGACCATTCCCGGCGAACACATGCATTCTTTTTCCGGATGGTTATGAAAGCCGCACGGACATGGATTCATTGAGGCTATCAACATAAAGCTTGCAGGATAATCGCAGGTAGATTTTGCGCGCGAGATAGTTATGATCCTGTCTTCCAGGGGCTGCCTCATCACTTCAAGGACATTTCGTTTGAATTCGGGCAGTTCATCGAGAAACAAAACACCGTTATGGCCAAGAGATATTTCCCCGGGTTGCGGGAAAGTACCTCCCCCGACCAGGGCGACATCTGAAATTGTATGATGCGGTGATCTGAATGGCCTTTTGGTCATAAGGGCAGTATGATCGTCGATCTTACCGGCGACAGAATGTATTTTGGTGGTTTCAAGTGCCTCTTCAAGTGTAAGAGGAGGCATAATTGTGCCTAATCGTTTGGCCAGCATTGTTTTACCTGAACCGGGAGGTCCGATCATAAGTAAATTATGGTGTCCTGCAGCTGCTACTTCAAGGGCTCGTTTTACATTTTCCTGTCCGCGTACATCCGAAAAATCAACATCATACTTATTTGCTTCCCCCTTGAATATTTCCATCAGGTCGACTTTTACAGGATCAAATTTCCGGGTGTTATTAAAGAAATCTACCACATCGCCCAGCTTTTCCATTCCATATACATCAAGACCGCTCACCACGGCAGCTTCACGTGCATTTTTAACTGGAACAATAACACCTTTGAATCCTTCTTCCCTTGCTCTGAGTGCTATCGGAAGCACACCCTTGACAGGTTGCAAGGTGCCGTCAAGCGATAGTTCACCCATTATCACAAATGATTCAAGGTCTCCCTTTGAGATTTTTTCATCGGCTGCAAGGATACCTGCAGCAAGAGGAAGGTCGTAAGATGATCCTTCTTTGCGGATATCAGCAGGTGCCATGTTGATGACCACCTGTTTTCCCGGCCAGTGATAACCAAGGGTTCGCAATGCAGATTCAATTCTCTGCTGACTCTCCTTAACTGCGACATCAGGAAGACCGACAAGAAAAAAACGGATACCGCGGGACACATTGACTTCAATTGTAACTGTAACGGCATCAATGCCGGTAACAGCACTGGCAAATGTTCTTACTAACATAATTATTAAATTAACAGCACGTTGAGGAAACACAGTATCAAATATACGTAAAAAAGATAAAAGACCAAATGGGCCAACCATAAAAAAATTTACCCATCGGATAATTTTAGAAAAGGAACCCGACGCACGGTATTCTGAAAAAGGAATTTAGTCTATTGTCCTGTTCCTTTATATTTGCTTTCTTTATTGCCGGATTGTTATTGGCAGGCTAAATAACCTCAAATCTGTTAATTATCTGAATTAAGAATTAATACAAATGAAATAGCCATGATACATAAAACACCATCCGAAATGAATATTTCACATCATGGCTATTCCATCTGACCAATGAAAAATAAAAATATACAGATGAAAAAGAGCTTTTTATGTCTTTCAATTTTCTGTTTAGCAACCGCCATTGTTGTTGCACAAACAAGATTGAAAGAAGATATCACTTGCAGGAAAGCAATGAAATTAATTCAAAAACACAACCGGGATACTAATTTTGTAATCCTTGATGTCAGGACGCCTGAAGAATTTAAAAACGGGCATATTGAAAAAGCAATTATTATTGATTTCAAATCTGCCGATTTTCAGGATAGGATAAGTTTGCTGAATAAAAACAAAAAATATTTAGTTTATTGCAGAGGAGGTGGAAGAAGTTCAAAGTCAATTGGAGTTATGAAAAATCTTAAATTCAATAAATTATATAATTTATATGAAGGTTATGAAACATGGAAGAAAGATGGGTATAAAACAGTAACTGATTGAATAGGATGAGAGGAACATGGAGTTTCGTGTCACAGGAGTGGGAACTGGTTGGGGAATGCTTCACCTCTTCACCGGTGGTAAAGGTTTTAATCATCCTTCTTCATGCTTTTCCTTATAATCGAGACATTTATGAACCTGGGTAAGACTCTCAGCGTTTTCAGCAATTATGACAAGCTTGTCGTTCGGTTCGATAATAGTTGATCCGTTAGGTGTAATAAAAATTCCTTTCCGCTTAATAATGGCAATCAGGGCTGCTCTTGGAAATCCGAGGTCCAGTATGCGTCTTTCCGACGGCAGGGCTTTTGTCGTCGATCTCAATTTCTGTCAGTTCCGATTTCATAGTATCTGACAGCTCAATATCAAGAGGTGTTTTTTGCTTGGCTTTAACCGGTACAGCAACATGCAGCCATTTTGCCACAATGCCAAGGGTTGTTCCCTGCAAAAGGACGGATGTCAGTGAAATAAAAAATACAAGGTTGAAAATCATATGTGATTTCCCGATGCCTGCCAGCAACGGGAAAGTGGCAAAAACTATCGGAACAGCTCCGCGCAGGCCAACCCAGGATATAAAGGTAATTGTCTTAAGTTTCAACCTGTACGGCAGCAGAGATACAAATACGCTTAGTGGACGTGCTACAAACATCAAAAATGCAGAAACCAAAAGTCCAAGGCCCAAAACCGGAATTATCTGACTAGGGAACACAAGCAAACCAAGTGTCAGGAAAAGGACAATCTGCATAAGCCAGGCGAGACCGTCAAAAACCTGCATAATTGTTTTTTTATGTATAAGGTACTGATTACCAAGATATACAGCCGAAATATAGACGGCAAGAAATCCATTTCCTCCAATGAAGTCAGTAAAGGAATAAGCAAAAAACATCAGTGCAATGACCATTACCGGATAAAGTCCTTCAAAATCAAGCTAGATCCTGTTTATTAATTCCTTTCCGAGCCTTCCGGTAAGTAAATCCGACAGCACTCCCGATAACCATCTGCTTTATAAACAAAGGGATAATATTTAGGGCGCTATGTTCCTGTGACATCATCAGTCCCATAACAGCAATTGTCAGGAAATAGGCCATTGGGTCATTGCTTCCGCTTTCAAGCTCAAGGACAGCCCGTATATTTTTTTTCAATCCCAGGCTCTTTGATCTCAGGATGGAAAATACTGCTGCAGCGTCAGTCGACGATACGATAGCGCCCAGAAGCAATCCTTCGTAAAAGGTAAAGTCGGTAACTGCCCAGACAAAAATCCCGACCGATATCGCAGTAAGAAAACCCCGACTGTTGAAAGAGTAAGCCCATGCCAGAAAACAGGTTTAATTACCTCCCATCGTGTTTCCAGTCCTCCTGAAAAAAGTATCAAATTCAGAGCAACAATGCCAATAAATTGAGCTACTCCGGATCATCAAAATTGATTTTCCCGAGTCCCCTCCGAACCTGCAAGCATCCCTATAAAAACAAAGAAAATCAGGGTGGGAACTCCGAGACGGAATGATGTCTTGCCGGCGATTATACTCAGTCCCAGCAGTACAGAGCCAATAAGAAGAATATTTTCAAGTGTCAGGTTCATCGATCAGACAAATATTAACTGGGAAAAAGTTCCTGCCCTCCAAAATATGATTAAAATCTTAAAATGTTACCTGTCCAGTAATACCCGTTTGAAAAGTACTTAAATTATTTTAAAAGTAAAAACATATTGTAAATCAGAAATTTAATACCATTCTAATATATCACGGCCAAAAAGAAACCCGGTACATCCGAACCCGGGTCTCCACATATACTAACTAACGCGTGAACTTTAAATAGCAGAACCTCCTCTTTCACCGGTTCTGATTCTGATACACTCCTCCAATGGTGTTATGAAAATTTTCCCATCTCCGACATGTCCCTCTTTACCATTTGTTTTTGCTGATTTAAGAATTGTATCAACAGTTATTTTAACAAAGGCATCATTTACAGCTATATCAATTTTAATTTTAGGTATAAGATCTGGGATGATCCTTTGTCCTCTGTACATCTCCTCAATTCTCTGCTGACCGTGGCCTGAGACCCGGCTCACAGTAATTCTTGTTATTTCTGCCTGGATGAGTGCTTCACGCACTTTATCAAGCTGAACTTCCCTTATTATTGCAGTTATTAATTTCATTGTGAATAATTTAAAAGATTGGTTAGCTTGGATTTAACATTCCATATCCTCTTTCTCCATGATAAGATCTGTCAAGTCCGGCCATTTCATCAGCTTCAGTCGACTTGAATTTTATGACTTTATTGAGGCAATATATTATCAGGAACGTCATTGCGCCTGCAAAAACAATTGCTATTCCAACTGCGGCAGCCTGAACGCCCAGTTGGTTCCAGACGGTCCAGGTGCCGCCGTTGGCAATTGCTGCTTCCTTCATCCACGATGGCCGGATTAAAAAAGTCAGGAAGAGTGCTCCTGTGATCCCTCCTATGCCATGAATTCCGAAAGCATCAAGACTGTCGTCATACCCAAGCTTGTTTTTAAGCTGGATAGACATGTAACAGCACAAAGAAGCAAGTATTCCAAGGACCATTGCTCCATAGGGTTGCACTACTCCGGCCGCAGGAGTCACTGCAACAAGTCCTGCAAGTATTCCGCTGGCAAATCCAAGGGCGGTTGCTTTTCCCTGGTTAAAGCTTTCAATTATTATCCACGTCAAAGCTCCCGAAGCTGCTGCCACCTGGGTAGCTGTCAGAGCCTGAGCTGTGCTGAGGCCGCTTGAGACAGAACTTCCGGCGTTGAATCCAAACCATCCCACCCATAATAACCCGGCTCCAAGCATTGTTATTACCAGGTTGTTAGGGCGGATAACCTGATAAGGATAACCGCGACGCGAACCAAGAAATAAAGCTGCCACCAGTCCGCTGACACCTGCAGAAATATGCACTACAGTGCCCCCGGCAAAATCGATTGCTCCCTTTGCTCCGAGGTTATAAAGAAAACCGTCAGATGCCCATACCCAGTGGCATAGCGGATTGTAGACAAGAAGGCTCCATAATGCAATGAAGAAACAGTAAGCCTTGAAATTGACGCGTTCGGCAAAAGCTCCTGCGATCAACGCCGGTGTGATAATTGCAAACTTGCCCTGGAACATTGAAAATACATATTCAGGTACACCTGCATCGAGCACCTTTGTGTCAATCCCTTTCAGGAAGAAATAATCGGGATTCCATCCAAAGAGACCGCCAAATACGTTTTTACCAAAGCTCATAGCGTACCCGACAACTACCCATAGCACGCTGATTATTCCCATTGCGACAAAGCTGTGCATCACAGTACCAAGAACATTCTTTGAACGGACGAGCCCACCATAAAACATCGCTAGTCCCGGTACCATAAGAAGTACAAGCGCAGTTGAAGTCAGCATCCAGGCTGTGGCACCTGAATCAATTGCGGTTGTTCCGGAAGCATTCAAACCTGTCAGACATGTAATCAAAACCACGATTACTGACACGACCCTTTTCCATCTGAATCTCATAGTTGAAAGTTTCGTTATCAAAAGTTACTTTTTTGCGGCCAATATATATTTTTTCCAGGGTGTAACCAAATATTTTGATATTTAGTTCACCTATACCCCATATTTTTAAAGGGTATTTTAGATAATTATATGTTTTTTATTGACTAACCCCCTGAATTTGATGAGGAGGTATGGAAATGTTTGGTGCCGTTAGGAAATAGTGGTATCTGTTTTTGGCCGGATAGTTTTCTGAGATCTGTAGCCCAGGCGCAAAAGGGTGGGATAAATAACCAGAAGAAGGGGCAGTGCGATAATGAAGCCACCTATTACAGCAATAGCAAGCGGCTGATGCAATTGAGCACCCGTACCGATACCAATGGCAAGAGGCAAAAGTGCGATTATAGCTCCAAGAGCTGTCATCAGTTTTGGCCTGAGTCGTGTCGAGATCGCATAAACCAGCGACTCGTCAACATCCCCGGTGGTTCTGTTCGTCATGAACTGCTGGAAGGTAAAAATTGCATTTTCGCCAATTATCCCGACTATCATGATCAGGCCCGTGTAACTGCCTACATTCAGGGGTGTTCCCGTAATATAAAGTGCAATCAGACTTCCCGCTGTCCCGAAAACTGCCACCAGCAGTATGATCAGACCTGCCCGGAAATCCCTGAAAAGCACCAGCATAAGTCCAAAAACTAAAAGTGATGACAAGAATCAGAATAAGAAGAAGCTGGTTGAATGATTTTTGCTGTGCGGCATACTCACCACCGTACTCGATATGATAACCCTGCGGAAGGAAGAATTTTTTGTTTATGGTTTCCTGAATTTCTTTCATGGCACTGCCGATATCACGGTTATTCAGCCTGGCAGTCACTATTGAGACAGGTTTGAGGTTTTCCCTGTTGAATTCGGCTACTCCCTTGCTGAGGCTGAAGGATGCAAGGCTGCTGATTGGCTTCAGCTTGCCGTCAGGCATAAAGATATTTTGATTTTTAACCCTGTCGAGGCTGTTTTTCGTACTTTGCGGATAGATCATCCGGATATTTGTAAGCTGCTCATTTTCAGGAATCGAACCCACAATATTCCCTTCAACGATTGTCTGAAGCTGGAACTGGAATGAAGCCGGAGAGATATTGAACTGGCTGAGCTTCTGCTGGTCCGGAACTATTTCAACAGTTGGCCCCGCAATAAGAATTCCGTCAAAAACATCCTCAATTCCGTTCAATCTTCTCTATTTCCACCGGCAACCTGTGTTGCAAGCTCATTAATCTTACCCTGATCGCTGCCAAATATTTTTATTTCGATAGGCTGCACTGATTCCATAAGATCGCCAAGCATATCTCCTATCACTTGCCCGAAATCAATCTGCAGGGCAGGTTGGGTAGCCTCCACCCTGGTCCGTATATCATCAATAACCTCTTCGGTGCTCCTGGTTCTGTTCTTCTTCAACTGAATGAGAAAATCCCCGTCATTAGGTTCTGTAATAAAGAAGCCCATCTGAGCGCCTGTTCTGCGGGAATAGAATTCAAATTCCGGTATCTCCTCAATATCTTCTCGACCTCATTAAGGATCCTGTCAGTCTCGTCGAGTGAGGTTCCCGGCGGTGATTTATAATCGAGTACAATTGAGCCTTCATCCATCTCGGGAAGGAACCCTGTTTCAAGCTTTGGAAGCATGTAAAAAATTGAGGCACCCAGAAGCAAAAGAAACAGGAGACTCAGAACCGGTCTTTTAATAAAGAAATAAACCCAATCTCTGCTTTTTACAGTCTTGGTTGATAGCTTTCTTTTGCAGCCTGAAAAGTGGTTTAATCCTGAAAACCAGATATATATCACAGGCAATCCTATCCACGTCACCAGGAATGAACATACCAGGGTAACAATCATTGTATTTGTAAGCACATTGAAATAAGCTCCAGCAACCCCGCCGAGAAGCATAAACGGGAAGAATATAACGATTGTGCTTATCGATGATCCGACCATTGAAGGCAGCAGATAATTTATTGCCTGATGAACAAGTTCTTTTGATGGCTTCTCAGGATATTCTTCATGTGTACGGTGGATCTGTTCCACCACAACAACCGCATCATCAATAATGAGTCCGAGTGCTGCTGCGATTGCACCGAATGTCATGATATTCAGTGTGTAGCCGATGCTGTACAGGACAATAACGGTAAACAGAAGTGTGACAGGTATTGTAACCAGAATCGTTGCACTTGCCCTGAATGATCTCAGAAACAAAACAGCCACAATTATTGCAAGCAGAAGTCCGATCCAGATACTGTCGTTAACACTTTTTATTGAGTCATTTACAAAGTCAGCCTGGTTGTAGTAATAAGACAAATGCACATCGGGCGGAAGGATCTTTTCAAGTTCCTTCTTTTTTTCGGATACCCTTTCTGAAAGCGCTACAAGATTGGCGGCCGGCTGCTTAAGTATTGCAACCAGAAGCCCCTGTCGTCCGTTTGCATTTATCCTGGTGAATTCGGTTTTCTCCCTGACACTGACCTCTGCAATATCCCGCAGCCTGATAATTCTTTTACCATCGTTCCGTACCACTGCGTTTTTTAACTCTTCGATATTATAAAGGGCTGCATCTGTTACTGTCAGATACATCCTGCGGTAATCAGCAAGGAACCCGTTGGAGCTTATGAAATAATTCTGGTTCAGTACATCCCTTATCATTTCCGGAGTGATTGAAAAAGCTGTCATACGGCGCTGGTCAGGTTCGATCCAGTATTCCTTGGTCTTGCCTCCGATTATTCCCACCGATGAAACTCCTTCTATCTGAGAGAAAAAGGGCTTAATTGTATAGGTTGCCAGAAGATTAAGTTCAATGGGTGTCCTTTTATTGCTTTCGACTGTGAATCCGATAACAGGAAGGATCGACGGATTCATTTTTTCTACCTGTACTGTCACATCGGGAGGCAACACGTTCTTAATCTGGGCAATCCTCGATTCCAAGCATCTGCTGGTTGACATTGATATCTGCATCCCAGTTGAGAAAGGCTGAAATTTCACATGTACCTCGGCTTGTGGCACTTCTTAGCAGGTAAAGATCAGGAATTTGTTTTATGGCATCCTCAAGCGGCCGGGTTACAGTGATCATCATCTTGTCGATCGGGTTGTTCACCGTTATCGGCAATGATCTTCAGCTTTGGGAATGTTATCTCAGGAAACAGCGAAACCGGGATCTGCTGATAAAGGAAAAGGCCTCCTGCAATAATGACTGCAATGAACAACTGATACGGGATTTTTATATTTGAGAAAGAAGTTCTTCATCCGGTCATTTTTGAATGACGATTGCCGCAGTATCACGAAGGCCATAGTTCCCTGTCAGCAGGATCCTATCATCAGGTTTAAACTGAGGTTCAATTATTTCAACTTCTGAAAAGTTTTCTATACCCTTTTTTACCGGAATCCTGACAGCTGTTGAATCGTTCACTGCTTTCATTACCCAGAATTCAGTCTGTGTTTCATTTCCCAGAAGTGCAGCCCTTGGGAGCACCTGCACATTTGGCTTAGCTGACTTATTTATAACGGCTGAGGCTATGAGGTTTTGCGGCAGGTGAGCAGCGGCCATTGGTTTTACAATATAACTTATGGTCTGAGACCCGGCATTCATTTCAGGAAGCCTGCCCGAGATAACTCCTTTTATCATTGTGCTGTCAGGGAGTCTGAGCAAGCAGGATTTGTTCAGTTCAATGTATTTTCTTAATTCAAATGGCACTTCAAGGTTGAAAACCAGGCTGCTCTGATCGGACAGAACAGCAAGTTCGTCTCCTTCCTGTACAAAATCGCTCCTCTGATGCGTAAGCGAACTGATCAATCCGTCGTCGGGTGAAAAAATCTTTACCAATCCCTTAAAAACAAGGTTTGTGTCAGCCTGACGGGCTTCCTGAAGAGCTGAGGCTTCAAGTGTCTTTATTGTAAACAGCAGCTGCCCTTTTTTTACCGGATCTCCGGGTAGCAATATCACAGGTCTCAACCCTTCCAGTAGTCGAAGACCTGATAATGTTTTTCCTGATATAAGCTGAAACTGCAGGGAATTCAAGTGACTCGGACATTGATTTTTGTAACGGGGAAGTGACAGTAACCGGCGTTTTGGCCTCAACAGCATCTTCTACTTTCGTTCCTGATCTGCCACATCCCGAAACCATGAGAATGAAACCCGCATAAATGAACTAAAAGCTGGATATTTTCGGATCAAAAGCGGAATTGATTCTTTTATTTATAATGGTCATTTATTTAAGATTTTCAGAGTGTGAGCAAATAATTGATCTCATTCCTGATCTGAAGAATCCGGATATTAATGAGGTTCAGGTTCCGGTTAATGTTCCTGTAGGTTTTTAATTGCGTTGATATAGTCTGTCATTTTAACCTGACCTGCCTCCAGCTGTACTTTTAGTGACGTAACAAGTTGATCTGCCGTAACAAGCTGTTTCCCAATCTGAATCTTTACTTTTCCCGTTCCGTCAAGTTCATCGCTTCAGCTGATAAAGCATCTGGTCAAATTTCTTTTTATAAATTGACCGGTAGCTGGAGATAGTATTTTCTGAGATAGATAACTTTCTTATTTCCAGATTTTTCTGCTGGCCGTCATAAATCGGCACATTCAGACTGGCGCCTACGCTTAAGCCAAAGTGCCTGTAAAGGTTTTCCGGGAGTACTGGAAAGGACTCCTGCGTCAGCAAACCAGTTGACCTTAGGCCTGTATCTTATATCCAGAGCAATTCGTTCGTTTGCAAGCTTAAGGCTGTCTATCACAAACTGTCTGAAAAAGGGAGAATATGTGTGTCACCTGTTGCGGGACTGGCAATCTGTGGTTCCTTAAGTTCACTTTTACCGTATCATTAAGACCACACAGCTGATTTAGCAAGCTCAGGTCCTTATTATATTGATATTTAAGCTGGTCGACTAAGGATTTCCTGGCCCTGAGTCTCAACAAGCAGAGCCAGGTAATCTGTCTGGTTTAAAATTCCACTCGTCAACAAACTGTTTTACGATCTCGTTTTCATTATACATCAGTCCGAGGAAAGACTTGTTAAACTCCATATCATAATAATCGGAATATGAAGTTATAAACTGGTCGGTGATTGTTTTTTTCAGATCGGCAACTGAAAGCTTTGCCGTATTGCCCACTGATTGCTTCCGGATCTCCAGCGTCTGGAACTTGTTCTCAATTTCCCTCCTGTTAAAAATATTTTGAGTAATTGCTGCAACTGCCTGATAATTACCGCCATCGGTGACTACCTCATCATAGCCGAAATTGTGGGAATATGGTGCATATAAAGCCTGAGACCTTGCTTCAATAAGCGGCTTTTTCGCTGCTCTTACCAGCATACTGTCGATTGAAGCCGTACTTAAGCTG
The DNA here is from genome assembly GCA_963831935.1 of uncultured Bacteroidales bacterium. Taxonomy (GTDB): domain Bacteria; phylum Bacteroidota; class Bacteroidia; order Bacteroidales; family VadinHA17; genus LD21. The sequence continues at coordinate 98,397 of CAWHSH010000004.1, read as the reverse complement.
ATTTTTAAGATCATTAAGAAGCGGGCTGTTCCTGATGCCAGCATCAATATAAAAATCAAGCGACCTTGGCTGAGGACAATGCAATTGCGGGAAACCAGGCCAGGGTAAATATTATGATTAGTTTAACAGCTCTTAAAGACATGTAGATCAAATTGACCCGAATATATCAAAATTGATCCAATAGAGAAATTTCCGGTACCAATTTTCATTGTTTCCTTAACCCAAAATAGAAGAAAAATCTTCTTTCCTGAGAAGCCGCAGTCCACTGACAGAGGCGTACCAGTTATCATTCATATCTTAGTGCATCGATCGGATTAAGGTTTGCAGCCTTTTTTGCAGGATACCAGCCAAAGAATATTCCGATAACTGTACACACAGCAAATGACAGGATTTCCGAATCGGGCAAAACAAGCACCGGCCAGGACATTGTCGATCCGATTATTTTAGATGCAACAATACCTAATAGAATGCCTATAATGCCTCCTGTTATGCTTATAAGCATTGACTCCGCGAGAAACTGCAATAATATGTCTGCTCCTTTTCCGCCAATTGCCATTCGAAGTCCTATTTCCCTGGTTCTCTCAGTAACCGAAACATACATTATATTCATTATGCCAATGCCTCCGACGAGCAATGAGATTCCGGCAATTGCCCCGAGTAAAACAGTAAGGATATTACTTACAGAACTGAATGTAGAAAGTAATTCTGTCTGATTCCTTATTGTGAAATCATCCGGATCAGATGCCTTGATTTTATGATGTGCACGCAAGGTTGACTCAATCTGTTCTGCAGCAAGATCAGTCGATTTGGAATCAACAGCAGAAGTATAGATACTCTGTATCCACGTTATTGCAAGTATTCTTTTCTGAACAGTTGTATAAGGGGCAAGAATTAAATCATCCTGATCCTGTCCGAAAGTATTCAGCCCTTTGGGAGCAAGTACACCTATTACCAGAAATGGAATTTTTTTAAATCTTATCACCTGTCCAACAGGATCAGCACTGGGGCCAAATAAATTCTGTACTACCGTCTGTCCCAGAAGGCAAACTTTCGCAGGCACCGCTTAATTCCCTTGTCTGTAAACATACGGCCACTTGCTACCGAACGTTCCCTTATCTGAAGGTAACTTTCATTTTCACCATAAATTGATGTCGGCCAGTTTAATGAACCGAAGACAACCTGTCCGTTTCCCCTGACTTCCGGTGTTGCTGCAAGCACAGCCGGACATTCTGCAAGAATCGCATTGACATCAGTTTCTTTAAGGCTTTGCATCGTCGAAGATCCGAACTGAACACCACCCCTCTGTTGCGATCCGGGAACAACAGTAACAAGATTTAAGCCCATACCTGATATCTGTTGCTGGATGCTGACCTTTGAACCTTCCCCGATAGCAAGCATGGCAATCACCGATGCAACCCCTATAATAATTCCAAGCATTGTAAGAAACGCCCTGAATTTATTCCTTAACAGGGCATTAAGTGCAATTTTAAAAAGGTTTTTAATACTCATTTTTACTCAATTAACTAATCTTCTTCAACCGGGATACTTGCAAGCATTTCCAGGGCGTTTATTCTGTCTTTGACTAAACTTTCCCTTAAAATGAGGCCATCTTTAAAAATAACATTCCTCGTAGCACACCTCGCAATATCCGGTTCATGCGTGACAAAAACAATTGTTCTTCCTTTATTATTAAGATCCTGAAAAAGTGACATAATCTCGAATGATGTCCGTGTATCAAGGTTCCCTGTTGCTTCATCAGCAAGAATCACAACAGGGTCATTCACGAGCGATCTGGCTATTGCCACTCTTTGTTGCTGACCTCCCGATAACTGATTAGGCTTATGATACATCCTGTCAATAAGTCCAACAGATTCAAGTGCATTTTCAGCTTTCTCCCTCCTTTCCTTTGCTTTTATCAATTTATTGTACAGGAGAGGCAATTCTACATTTTCCAGAGCAGTTGTCCTTGGGAAGAAGATTGTATGTCTGAAAAACAAAGCCAAGTTTCCTGTTCCTCAATGCGGCAAGCTGATTTTTGCTGAGGTCTGAAATATTGATCCCGTCAAGAATATAATCACCTTCGGTGGGTTTGTCAAGACATCCGATTATATTCAGCATTGTTGACTTTCCCGATCCGCTGGCTCCCATTATTGCCACAAACTCACCTTCATTTACTGTCATATCAACACCTCTGAGAGCATGGACAGTTACTTCTCCCACGTAATAATCTTTCCTCATTCTTATTATTTCAATAAGCTTCTTCATAATGGTGGAATCTGTTTTATCGTCTGGTGGTGGTTGTACGTGGCCGTTGAGGCATGAAAGGACTTCTTGCAGTTGTGGTTGTACTGGCTGTTGAAGGATTTGACTGAGACATCGACAAGATAACATTATCTCCTTCCTTTAAACCAGATTTTATTTCAACATTGGTTGCATCCAGTTGCACCTATCGTAATACGGATCCGGTGTATGGAATCTCCCGATTTTATCCAAACCGCATCCGGTCTTTTACCTGTCTGGGTACCTGTTTGAAACGGACCGGCATTAACCTGACCTTCTGTTCCGCTTGTTCTCTGCCTTTGCTGTCCGCCGGCTTCCTGACCTCTGACCGGGGGGTTATTTTTATAATATTCAGACAAAAATGCCGGATCCGGAGTAAATCTCAAGGCTCTGCCGGAAACAACCAGCACACTGTCCACCTTTTGTACCAGGACGGTAATGTTTGCAGTCATCCCGGGCATCAGCTTCTTTTCCGGATTCGGTGCATTCACAATTACAGTGTATGTGACGACATTTGAAGTCACGACAGGCTGTAATCTTATTTGTCTTACGTCACCTTTGAATATATCAGAAGGAAAGGCATCCACCGTAAAATCAACTGGTTGGCCTTTCCTTATCATACCAATATCTGCTTCGTCGACATTTGCCTGAACCTGCATATGTGTCAGATCATTACCAATAGTAAACAGATTTGGTGTATTGAAACTTGCTGCTACCGTCTGACCCTGATCGACCGCTCGGTTTAAAACAACACCAACAATTGGAGAATAGATCGAGGCATAGCTCAGGTTTACATTTGCTTTGTCGTATCCGGCCCTGGCGGTCTTCAGATTTGCCAGGGCTTTGTCATAATTATACTTAACCTGGTCAAAGTCAGCCTGTGCAACAAGTTTTTTATCGACTAAAGCCTTGTACCGCTCGAATGTGGCAGCCTGAAATTCCACTTCACTTTTTGCATCATCAAGAGAGGCCTGGGCCTGTTGCACCTGGGTCTCTAAAGGTGTTTTGTCAATTTCTGCCAGCAATTGTCCCTTTTTAACGGAGGAGTTGAAATCCACATATATTTTTTTGACCACGCCTGATACCTGTGTACCAATTGATACTGTTGTATCAGCTTCTATAGTACCGGTTGCAGTAATAGTATTAATAATTGAACCTTTTTTAACAACTTCTGTTTCAAATGAGTAGGAACTTTTCCCTTTATGACATGAACTGATCGCCATAAAAAGGAATGATGTAATTATAAAATATACAGCTCTTATGATTTTCTTTATACTTTTCATTACTGTTCTGCTTTATTGATGAGTATTATTTTACATTATTGAATGACAGTGATTGACCTGAATAAAAATCAAGGACTTTATAACTGAAAATCAATCTGTATTTTGATTGAAGAAATGAACTTTCCGCAGAGATAAAACTGGTCTTCTGAATCAGAAAATCAACTGAATTCATAAGACCCTGAAAATACTTTTCCGAAGCAACATCATATGATTCCTTTACAGCCTTGTAAGCTTCTGCACTTGCTTCATACTCAATCTGGGATGAGATAACATCCTGGCACGCCTGCTCAATAGCTTTCCTTAGCTGATTTTTTACGTTCAATTCATCGAGTTCTGCATTATTTGTGTTTTTCTTCGCGATTTCAACATTTGTTCTGACCTGCCTGTTCAGATATATCGGAACCGAAGCAGTGACCCCGATTGCCGGACTCACGATTGTTTTTAATCTGATATCCAAAGGATGATCCTGTTTTGAGAACTCGAATAAATTAGATGACATCCCGGCATTCAATGAAAGATCCGGATAAAAATTAGCTTTTGCCAGATCAATACTGATCTGAGAGCTTCTTTTAGCGAGCTCAGCATTTTTTACTTCCGGTTTTATCCCCAGGGAAATCTGATACACCTCTTTTGGATCCGGAATTCGTTTCTGGTTTATAAGGCTGTCGAGGTTCGGACGTTGTATTGAAATATCATTGGTTTCAGTAAGCTCCATCAACTGCATCAGGGCGATCTTGTTTATGGCAAGTTGACTCTGAGCTATTGCAAGAGTCTGCTTTTCAGTTGCAAGCTGTGATTTTACCTGTAAATAGTCTGAATTTGCTATTACACCCAGTTTCAGTCTCTCATCGGCAAGATTGAGTTGTTCTTCAAGTGATGAAATCTGATCCTCACTATTCTTGACCTGTTCCTCAGCGATAGAGAACCTGGAGGTATGCATTAAGAACATTGAGACTTACAGTCTCTTTTATAACTTCAGTATTATATTTGGCTGCTTCATAATCAGTTTCAGCTTTTCTCACAGAATTATGTATCTTATTGCCATTAAATACAGTCATTCCTGAGCTTAAGGAAAGATTCATTCCGTTGGTTCCTTTAAAAACCGTCGATCCGGTTGTAGTATTAAGCTGATTGCTCCAATCAAAATTCTCCCGTGCTGATCCGCTTAATGAAGGATACCATGCTGATTTTGCATAATTAAGATTTATTTGACTTATGTCGTTGCTTACCTGGGCTTTCTGCACCTGAATATTTTTTTCCAGTGCATACTTTATACATTCATCAACTGACCATATTTTGGACTGGGCCTTTAATGAAGGTCCGATTATTAAGAATAATAAATAAAATGCAGTTTTAACAGGTAATCGAATGCTCATCTGTTTGCGTATTTGTGTTTAATTTATCCTCCACGAGCTTTTGAATGCTGTTGAATTCCTGAATCTTTATATAATTCAGATACCTTCAGCATATTAGATGACAGAGGAAACCGTAAAAAGTTTATTTAAGTACAGAGAGTTTTAGAAGTTCAGGGAAGTTTTACCGACAGAAAACCCAAAGTCCCGGATGAACCCGATATTACAATAATTGCATATGTTGATTCAAAAACTGGAATGTATTGCATAAAAAGTGGAAGAAACCAGTTAAAAAGTGAAAATGAAATACCCGTCAATAACCGAACTTTAATATAGAAATTGTTCAATAGCCTGTCGAAGAAACAGATATTACTCACTTATATATAACTCTTTTTATAACCTAAATCTTTCAGGTATGAAGACAATAAAGAGGCTTTTGTTTTTAACAGCTTGCATCTGTCTGCTTACAACCTGCTCAAAAGACAATGACTTTTTTGGAGGTGGCCAGGATGAACTGAAATATAATGCTGAAAAGTATTGTAATACAAACCATGGACTTGACCAGGAACGGTGGGTAACAATTAAAGTCCTCAACAACGACAAGCAATACATCAATCTGAGGGTACATTACAGAATAATCGGTAAGGGTCCGATCGATATGGTATTTCTTCCTGAATATTCAGGGCCTTTAACAATATGGACAAAACAGTTTGATTATTTCAGGGACAAGGCCAAATGTATTTACATTGATAAACCCGGTTGTGGTATGAGCGATGCCCCCGAGGGAATTAAATATACACCTGGACTTAATGCTGATGTCACATACGAAATATTAAAAAAGGAAGGTGTTAAGAAATTCATAGGCGTTGGTTTCTTTCAGGGATCTGTCGATTTTGGACAGTTTCAGCTGAAGCACCCCGGAATGATTACAAAACTGGTTAATCTTAATGAAGGCTTTACCATATGGCCTCCTGAAGGTACTCAGGAATGGACGGATCTATATGCTGCACTAGAAGAATATTATCCTATTTTTCAGAACGAGAGCAGGGATCAAAAAATTGCAGATGTTGATGCTTTATGTCCTCCAGGTACTTCTCCAGCCGACCTTAGAGAATGGGTTACCTATTTTTATGACTTTCCCAGCTGGCTGATGGCAGATCAGTGGTGGTGGTCTGTACAGCCGGAAGTAAATAAACCTATTGATTGGAATATCCCAATATTGAATATTTATAGTTTTCCGGCTTCTGAGATTCCCATGGACTGGGTGAATTCTATGTTCTCCAATCCGATTGTTGAGTTTTTTGAGGGACCCGGGGTAATTCTTATGTGGGAACAGTATGAGATTATAAACCCCCGCATCTGGGAGTTTGTTTCTGACCGGCCAGGGAGAAAATACTAAAGACCTTAACTGAATCTGTACCTTAAGAATTAATAAGCCTCAGTATTAAACGCTGTGGTCGATATAACACTCACAAATTTCTTTTATTAACTTAAATTCTTTAAGTTATTAAAACACTAAAATTTTTTACTGTATTAGCAATTCTTGCCTTTTTTTCCTTTGGGAATACAAGTGCCCAGAACCAAAAAGCAGTTTATACATGGACAGTTTCTGGTTGTTTTGATATTGAATGTGTTGGAGAAACTGTTTGTGGTGATATCAATGCTATCTTCGTGGTTTGGAATAGCAAGGTTCAGATGAAATATGTGGGTACTTTGGAAGGACAAACTTCACATGATCTTTACACCTGGAACCAAGTCACTAATGAAAGTGTGAAAGCATGGAAGGAAGGAGCAGCGCAAGGTTACAATTTCGTTCAGAATGTGATTATCACTAAAAAGGGAGGACCTGCTATTGTTCTCCGCATAATGGACCATATTACCGTTAATGCAAATAGTGAGGTAACAGCAGAGTTTTATACGTACTCAACATCGTGCGACTAATTCTGGAACCGTTAATGCATAACATTTGAGACTGCCTATAAAAGAGCGGTTTCTTGTTTATATACCGCAATGTTATTGTTATCGACAACCCTCTGGAATCAGTTTCGGGCTACATTGCTTTATTTAGTTATCGAAATGTTATCCATTACAGCATTCCCTGCTCCTCAAGCCATTTACCTACCAGTTCATGGCCTGCCTTATATTTGGCTTCCATATTCAGGACTATCTTTTGAAATCGCTCTTCGCTTCGGATACCTTCAAACAAAGTATCGAATCGCATCATACTTAACCACCATAATGTAAAACCTTCTCCTGTACTAAATTCTTCAAGTAATTTGTAGGCCTTCTCTTTATCCCCTGAAAAAGCATAGGCGGCTGCCAGATCGTATTTAACAGCATATGCATCATCCCGGCCAAGTCTTAAACTTTCTTCACCATATTTGATCTGCTGGTCAAGATAGTATCTTGCCTCTTTATATTTACCGACCCGCTTGAATGCATATGCGATGCGGTGGGAATCATGAAGCGGCAATGTTCCTCTCCTTTTATAAATCTTAATAATTCTTTCAGCATATATATACGCTTCTTCCTTGCGACCCAGGGCATTGTGGATATCTAAACCAGTAGTATTTGTTGAATCCCATTTAATATACTTCTTGAGCAATTTCAAAGCCTCTTCAAGATTGCCCAGAGCGGTTTCCATGTAACCTATACGAATTATATGAGATGCTGAATCCCCATCCAGCATAAGTGCTTCATTGAGAATAGATTTTGCCTTTTCAATAAATCCCCAGTCACCATATATTCCTCCTAGTTCACGTAAAATAATTGCACGATCTTTTCCACTGGTCAGGTTCAATGCTTTATGATAATTATCGAGTCCATTAATCAAATCCCCTAATCTTGCCAAAATGGTCCATGCCTTCCATTGATAGGCATCAGCATAATTTTGGTTAATTTTTAGAGCTTTATCATAATTATTTACAGCTTCTTCGAAATTATTTTTCTCGTAATAGTACCTCCCTTTTAAATAATACGCTTCCTCCAGTCTGTCATCTAACGATAAGGCAGAATTAATCAGCGTAAGACAGGTATCCAGAAAATTCTCTTTAAAAAAGGATTCATAATAATACCTGTCCCAATATGCTTTTGCTATTCCTGTATACGACTCTGCAAAACCGGAATCGGTTTCAAGGGCAGCCTTATACAAATTAATTGCTGTCTGATAAGAGCTCAGATTTCGGGTTTTCTGATAATCCTTCTGATAATTGTTCGCTTTAAGGTATAAATCATATGCCGTGGGATTTGTGGTCGGGACTTTACCTATTAATTCCTTTTCCCCGGCTGTAATAGTTGCTTTTAATTCTGAAGCAATATCCTGTGCAATCTGATTCTGTATCCTGAAGAACTTTTTTGTTTCCTTAATCCGGTGCTGGAACGATTTTGACCAGATATGCCTGTCGGTGGGAACTTCAATCAATTGCACCCTCAGACGGAAGGATCTGCCGAATTTTTGTCCGCTTCCTTCAACAATGTAGTTTACATTCAGCATTTTCCCAATTTCAGAAACAGGTTTTGCTGTGTTCCTGAATTGTTCAACCGAAGTATTTGAAATAACTCTCAGTTCATGTATTTTGGTAAGGTTGTTAAAGATCTCTTCCATTATCCCGTCATAAATATATTGATCAGCAATATTTGTACTGAGATTCCTGAACGGGAGTACAGCTAATGACTTTGGGGTATTTATTATGGCATTGCCCTTATCAGGTGAAGAGTTTTTTTTAAACTCAACATAAGCAAAGTATACTAAAAATGCAAAAAGAAATAAGACAAGAGAAATCAGGAAGGATCCCCTATGATGTTTCTTATGTTTCTTTTCAGCTGCACTCTGAGTTGTAATTATTTCCTTATTGATTTCAGATTCTCCTTTTCTTACTTTACCAGGCGGATACCCAAAAAACTCATGAAAACAAGTATTAAAATAAGTCACGTTGTTGAATCCGACCCTGTAAGCAACCTCAGTAGCTGTCATTTCTTCTGTGATGAGCAATTCCAAAGCTTTTCCCAGACGCGTTTCGCGAATAAACTGGTTGATAGTTTTCTGAGTTAATGAATGGAGCTTTCTGGTTAATGTATAATGGCTGTAACCCGATTTTTCAATAAGTTCCCTTACCCCGAACTTGTCATTTTGAAGGTTAGCCAATACAATATCGGTCAGCTTTTTCAGGATTGCCTGATCGATTGGATTAGGCTCTGTCATAGCCTGAATTTTAGATCGATATAATTTACGAATAATTCCTGTAATAAGTTGTTATGACCAGAAAGATCATAAGAATATAAATTTTCCGGTATCAGGCCAAAAAAGTACGGGCGTTGCATGCAACGCCCGTACCATCATTCAGATTAAACAGGGATATTCTATAGTATGTTCTTATTTGATAGATGTTTTTATCATTTTGAGGTTTGTTTCAAGGCCATCGAGATATATAAGGACCCAGGCAAGATGGTTGTCGTTGAATTTCCAGCTGGACCAGTCAATTTCATATCCTGATGGAACATTCAAATCAAAAATCTCAGGCGCTGATTTGGCGAGTTCTTCACATCCGGGTGTGACTCCCATTTGATAGACAAGATCCTTAAGGTTGTTATGGAGCTTTGATACTGTCAGGGAACCTCCTGTTTTAAACAGTGCATCGAAGGCAACTCCTTTAGCATCGGGACTAAGGAGTGATCCTGGATCTTCGTTCCACTGATCCCTTGTCATTTTTCCCTGTTTCAGGATTATTTCCCGGTATTCATTTACAGTTCCTATTACCTCATCAATTTTGTTAGCCAGGACATTTCCGGATGTCCGGTCCGGAAGCTTATTAATGGCATTTTCAAGGCTGTAAAAATTTCCTGATAGTTTCAGGCTGTCGTCAATCCTGTTCTTTGAAACATTCAGAGCCAAAAGGACTGAAAAAACAGAGTTGACAACAAGAAGCATAAGCACAAAGGCTGTGTTGTAAATGCTGAAATTTTTATTCCTGGATGTGACTATCACAAAGACAGGCAGGAAAACAAGAAATGGAAAAGGGATTGCAATAACCACAAGGAGCTGGGTCAGGGCCCAATGCTGGATCTTGAAAAGCATAGCCATAAACACAATGAAACAGGTCAGCCAGGTGGTAATGTAAAGAGGAAGAGTCTGGCTATTGCCTTCAGCTTTATAATTATTTATCAGAGCGACTGGCAGGAAAAACACCGAAAATGTACTAATGCCAATTGTCAGCATAATACCCGCTCCTGCCCAGTGGTTAATTTTAAAAACAAGGCCAGTGAAAACAATAATTGCTGTTATCACACCAAAAATATATGTCTTTTGTTTCATCTGTTTATAATTTAATTTTTAAAGGTCAGATGGAATATCCATGAATAATCATTCCGGTAGTTGCTTTGCATTTTCTTGCTAATGGATATTTCATGATTTCATGCATTAATGTGATTATTTATGACTTGCTGAAGCAGATAGAAGGATGCTCTCCATTGTCAGGATTCCATTCCTCATAAGTTCAAGTGAATGGAGCCCTGTCATCAGGGATACGGATTTATTATCAGCGGATTGCCAGGGCATATATGTTGCAGATTCCAGCAGGTGTGAATATCCGGCGGTTTCTGTTTCCGGTATGTAAGCAGATGTAAATTCACGATAACCGTTAAGTGCCGCATCAAGTTCCTGACGGGAATTAGAACCTGGCAGAAGCTGATCGCGGACAGGTTCAGGATGGAATGGTTTTGAGAGAAGCCGGTATTGAATTTCCTGTCCGTTGTCTGTTTGTCTTATCTCTTCAGGCTCCGCTGCAGATTTTCCTGATCTTCCTTCCGATTCATTGACCATTTTTGCCTCGATTGAACCGATAAGTTCCAGCAGGTTTACAGTGCGTGCATGGATATCTGCCATTTGCTGATAACTGGCGGAATCCTTATATGAATTAATCAGTGAACTGTTATTCCTGTACATATATTTATACATCACCTGCTGATGAACAAGGTTTGGGTAATAACCATCCTCGTAGGCATACTGTAGGCTAAGGTTAAAAAGGGTTCCGGGAATCAGAATTGCGAGGGAACCAATTATAAGGAAAAGGTAACGTGAAGAGATGTGATTTTCTTCCCTCCAGGAAAGCCATGTGTACCAGAACAAAATAATACCAAAGATTACTATGCTTATACCCATTAAAATGGATGCTCCCGGCCAGTGTTGTATTTTACATACCATTCCGGCTAAATAAAATGTGAGTCCCACGGCTCCAATAACATAAGCAGGTCTTTTGGAGTGGTTGTCCTTGTCGCTGAATCTGTTAACAACTAAGGCCGGAACAAAAAGAAAAACGCCTGTTATCATTGACAGTATTAACAATTCGTTGGCTCCCGGCCAGTGCTGCACCTTAAACAAGGTACCAATGATGAAGAACATTCCGGCAAAAAACGCTGAAATAAAAAGAAATATTTTCCCTCCGCTGCGAGTCTCTTTCCAGAGGACGCCCAGTGCTGAAGGCAGAAAGACAAACGACAACACCAGCCCGCCAAGAGTCATCATTGATCCTGCCCCTGCCCAGTGTTGTATCTTGAATAATGCTGATATGCCGAATAATACGGCACCTGCGACTCCTGAAATTTTCATTGTGTTTTTCATAAACCTGTATTTTGTGTCAACTGCATAAAGTGTTTCTTCCTGTATCTCTTTCAGCCTTCGCGGACCCAATTTTTGTTTTACCCGCCGGTATGCTTCCTGGAAGGTCAATCCGTTCTGCATTTCATATTCGACATCAAAGCAAATGTGGTCGATAAGTTCGTCGGCAAGATTGGAGAATGTTATTTCCTGTTTTCTTACATCACGGCTTATCCGGCCGATGTTTTCAGCAGAAAGGTCAGGCATAGTTCAGTCCCGGTTTGAGTTCGATAATACTCTGAAGTGATTCGATATACTCTTTCAATTCCGTGATCTTTTCGGTTACCACAGATTGGCCTTTCGGGGTTAATGCATAGTAAATGCGCATTCTGTTATTGCTGACCTCTCTGGCAGTGACAAGAATTTTTTCACTTTCAAGTTTATGAAGGATGGGGTAGATAGCTCCGTAGGTCAGTTTTATTTTACCTCCGGATGCTTCTTCGACTTTCCGGGTTATTGCATAGCCATGCATAGGGCCTTGTTCTTTCAACAGATTAAGGATTATTGTTTTCAACGTTCCTTTGATAAGTTCACTTGATATCATACTTTGTTTATATTTAAGTTTCTTATATATAACAAATATATAATATTTTTATTTTATAATATTCATATTTTATAATATTTTTATTTTATAATATTCTAATTTTATAATATTCTTATTTTATAATATTTCAATTTATAATATATTAGTCAATTTCATAATATATTAGTTTTATTGATATTTTTTATTAAACCTGTGCAGCATAAAAACATATTCTTCGTCTTTGCTTATATATTTATTTTTCTTCATCATAACATCCTGATCTTATAAGAATTAATTTATTTCAAAATGAAAAAACCAATTAGCTACTCCAGGCCGGTCTTTCTGATCCTTTTAATTATGCTATCTTCAAGCATATACTCCCAGTCATTCTTCCCTGTCAGAGGTACCGGGATGCCAGCAAACAAGGATTACAATGTTTCCGGTTTTAATGGCATTGAAGTATCAGGCGGTTTCGATGTCACTCTTGCACAGGGAAATACTGAATCTGTAATCCTGACAGCTCAGGAGAACTTGTTTGATTATTTCACAGTCAAAGTGGAAAACGGCACACTGAAGATCTATACCAGAAACAATATTATGTCAACCAAGGAAATGAAAGCCCGCATCGCTTTTAAGAACCTAAGCAACCTCAAGGTTTCAGGAGGAGGCGATGTTAACAGCGAGACTTCAATAAATGCCGATGCTTTAAATGTAAATATCAGCGGTGGTGGTGACCTCAGATCTGTCATAAATTCAGATGAACTAAAATGCCATATAAGCGGTGGCGGTGATGCGGAACTGGAGGGAAAAACAAAAAATTATAATCTGGACGTGTCGGGGGGAGGAGATCTGAAATCAAAAGTAAATGCCAGTTCCATTGAGTGCAGAATAGCAGGAGGAGGCGATCTTTATTTAAGGAATGATGACAAAACCTCCGAAGCCGATATTTATATTAATGGCGGGGGTGACATGGATGTGAAAACTAATGCAGATAAATTAAAATGTTCCGTTACCGGTGGCGGGGATGCTCTTCTCACCGGACAGGCTTCTGAATTTGAACTGCATATTAACGGGGGCGGAGACGCGGACGCCAAAAACCTTTCAACCAGCATTACCACCTTCAATGTCAGCGGTGGTTCGGACATCCATGTAAATGCTTCAAAGGAGCTGAGCGGATATATTTCCGGCGGAGGTGATGTGTATTACTCCGGAAATCCTGAAAAACTTTCCGTTGATGCTAAAGGTGGCTCAGAGGTACATAAAGAATAGATTACACTGTCCCGTTATTGCAGAACTTTTCTGGTCCTGTTTGCAATAATACTTTGTAGCAACTTGCAGATCATAAATTCGCATTAAAGGTATCTCCCTGATTGAAATCACCGGAAGTATATCCCCTGCGGAACCATTCTTTGCGCTGGGCTGCAGTTCCATGAGTAAATGCATCAGGAATTACACGTCCCTGATATCTCTTCTGAAGAACATCATCGCCTACAGAAGAAGCAGCATTCATAGCTTCTTCAATGTCGCCGGTTTCAAGAGAATTAAACATCTGCTGATCATAATGTGCCCACATTCCTGCAAGAAAGTCAGCCTGAAGTTCAAGCTGCACCAGAAGCTTGTTTGCGTTTACATCGCTCATTCTCGCTCTCTGATTATTGACGTCATTAAGAATTCCGAGCTGGTTCTGTACATGATGTCCGATTTCATGAGCTACTACATAAGCAACTGCAAAATCGCCGTAAGCTCCGAATTTTGATTTCAGTTCATCAAAAAAAGCCAGATCGATATATACTTTCTGATCACCCGGACAATAAAATGGTCCACTGGCACCGCTCGCATATCCGCAGGCAGACTGTACCTGATCCCTGAAAAGAACCAGGGCAGGCATCTCGTAAGTCCTGTTCGACTGCTGAAAAATTTTCGTCCATACATCTTCCGTCCCGGCAAGCACCACTGAGACAAAATTTTTCATTGCTTCTTCTTCAGCCGTACCGGCGACCGGGCCAGATTCAGTGGTCGTAGTACCCTGCTGAACCGTGTTGATCACCTGGGATGGATCGCCTCCAAGCAGCCATACAACCAGGACAATTATAATTGTACCGATACCACCGCCAATTGCCATTTTGCCGGTCGACATTCCTCTGCGATCTTCCACATTATCGCTTGTGCGCCTACCCTCAACTTTCATAACACTTGAATGTTAGTTTTTACTAATTCAGAATCAATTTCAAAGCTAAAAATTTAATGTAGAATCTGCAAATTGTTTTCATTCTGGCGATCATCGCTCCCGGAATCCTTCACAGATAAAAAATATAAAAGATTTCCCAAAATAATTTGGAATTAAAAGGAATTGTCATAACTTTGACTATTTGGTTAAACTATTTGGTTTATCCATTTATTTAAATCATATAGTTAATAGCAATGGCAGAGAATGACAGGCAAACAGAGGAAAAGATTTTCGAAGCTGCAACCGATGTTTTTTTAGCTAAAGGTATGGACGGCTCCCGGATGCAGGATATTGCAGATCATGCAGGAATAAACAAGGCACTGCTCCATTATTACTACCGTTCAAAAGACCGCCTGTTCAATGCTGTATTCGAAAAGATTGCGGGGAAAATGTTTTTAAAATTTGCCCCTGTATTTGATGAGAATCTGACACTAGAAGATAAAATCAGGTTCTTCTTCAGGGAGCATATAACATTTCTTCAGGAGAATCCACGCTTGCCTGGTTTCATTCTCACTGAATTAAACCGTAATCCCTCGAGAATAAAAAAAATTATCAAAAATACCGATATAAATAAAATATGGCGGACCCTGGCAGAACAACATAGTGAGGAACTGAAAAAATACAATATCACAGAGGAGTCAATTCCTCAGCTAATGACAACCATTGCGGCAATAAGCGTCTTCCCTTTTGCGGCGAGAGGAATAATCGAAGGGATTTTTGATAAAATGGGAATCAGTTTTGATAAATACCTCGAACAACGAAAAGATTATGCAGCTGAATTCGTAATTAATGCCCTGAAGACGAGTGCCTGAAGTTCCCGGAGTGACTAAAGTGCCTGGAATTGGAAGGATGAGTTGAGTAAAAATTTAAACTGGATTTAAATGAAAAAGAAATTTCTGATACTGTTGATCATCTTAATGCTGCCTGAATTGCTAGTCCGGGCCCAGAAGATCCTGACCCTGAGAGAATGTTATGAGAAAGCTTATGCCTCAAATGCCCTTTCAGGAGAGAAGGAAGTGTATTCCTCAATCTGGGAACTGAAAGACAAAAACCTGACAAAATCCTGGCTGCCAACACTTGATGCCAACGGGAGTTTCATATATAATTCATCGGTGATCGATATTGCCAGCGCACTAGGGTCATCACCATTTGCCGGTGCCATCAAACCTCTGCCGCATGAACAATATAAAATAACGATGGATATAAACCAGGTAATCTATGACGGAGGTGTGGTCAAAAACTCGAAAAATCTTGAGAAGGCAGAACTTGGCATCAACCAGAAACAAACCGAAACTGATCTGTATAAGCTTCGCGGGCAGATAAACACTTGCTTCTTCAGCCTTCTGCTTCTGTCCAGGCAAAAAGAGCTTCTGAACACTTATCTGGAATTAATTGTCAAACGCATCGCTTCGCTGCAGTCTGCCCTTGATAACGGTACAATAACAAAGTCCGATATTGATGTGATGACCTCAGAAAAAATAAAGATTTCCCAACAGATCAGTGAAAATGAGATCCAGAAAACTTCTCTGTTGAAGATCTTATCCAGCCTCACAGGCTCTGAGATTGATTCTTCTGCTGAATTGGTTCTTCCTCTGATTTCAGGAGAATTGAATAAAGAATTATCCAGACCGGAGCTTGAAATGTTTGACCTGAGAAAAGAGCAGCTTGCAGCAGGATTAAAGGTGATGGAAAGTAAAAGAATGCCAAAAGCATTCGGTTTTGCCACTCTGGGTTACGGGAATCCTCCCGGAAATAACTTCTTTAAAGACGAGTTCGCACCTTACTATATACTGGGGGCAGGGATAAAATGGAATATCTTCGACTGGAACAAGACCAGGAATGAAAAACAGGTGATAGGTCTGCAACGGGGAATTATTGAAAAAAGGAAAAGCGATCTTGAAGATAATCTAAACAGGCTCCTGGAAGCTAAAAATGCTGAGATTGAAAAAACTAAATCTCTCATCGGATCTGATACTTTATTGATTTCTATCAGAAAAAGAATTACAGCTTCAGCGGATTCCAGGTATGAAAACGGTACCATCACGGCGTCAGAATTGTTAAATGAAATGAACTCAGAACGACAGGCAATGATCAATTACGAGATCCATAAAATCAGCCTGGTTATGACACAGGTCGAATACATGAATATAAGCGGAAAGGAGATAAAATAACCCCTCAACCTCCCTCAAGGGTGACTAATTTACGGTAGTTGTTAACCAACTTTTTAACCTGCCTGCCGGCAGTGCAGTCAGGGTAAGCAGGGGACAGAGGATGAAAAAAAGTAAAAGAGTTAAAACAGGACAATGATTAGAAAACAAAATTCTTTAACCAAATGAAAACCAAACTATTAGTAATACTTACGGTGCTGTCGGTTACCGCCTGCAAGAACAAATCAGACCAGGCGGATGCCTATGGCAACTTTGAAGCCACCGAAATAATTGTTTCCTCTGAAACAAGTGGCCGCATAATATCCTTCAATGTGACTGAAGGTATCGAAGTTGAAGCCGGAAGTGATATTGCCCTTATCGACACCACACTTTTTCATCTGCAGAAAGAAGAGATAAATGCAGGTATGAGGAGTGTAAGAACACGGATGATCTCTATCAATGCCCAGAATGATATCCTGAATCAACAGATTTCCAACATCAATGTGAATATTTCAAGGATTGAAAACATGCTTAAAGATGATGCTGCAACTAAAAAACAATACGACGATCTCACCGGACAGGTGGCAGTATTGCAGAAGCAGATAGCAGCCAATAATGTCCAAAGAACATCTGTTGCAGCTGAGCTTTCAGTTTATGAATCTAAAAAAGCAACCCTTAATGAACAGGTTGTACGAAGCCTGGTAAAAAGTCCTATCAAAGGGACAGTCATTGAAAAATATGCTGAAGCAGGTGAAATGACTGCTGCCGGAAAGCCCCTTGTTAAAATCGCCGATCTGTCTGTAATCAGGCTTAAAGTGTACGTCAGCGGCGCCCAGCTTGGAAATATTAAAACCGGACAACAGTGCACGGTAAGAGTTGATAACGGCAAAAAAGGTTATACCTCATTCGAAGGTAAAATAAGCTATATTTCAGGTAAAGCTGAGTTCACGCCTAAAATCATACAGACAAAAGAGGAAAGGGTGACACTTGTGTATGCAGTAACAATCGATGTCAGAAATGACGGTACGATGAAATCAGGGATGCCCGGAGAGGCAATATTCTGATAGTCAAACAAATGGAGAAAGCAATAGAATCGACGGGGATCAGCAAAAAATTCGGGAATACACGTGCCCTGAATGATATCACTTTTTCGGTGGAGGAATCGGAAATATTCGGATTTATCGGCCCCGACGGCGCGGGAAAAACAACCCTGTTCAGGATAATTACAACTCTCATTCTGCCCGATGAAGGAGAAATGAAAATTCTTGGACTTGACTGCAAATCTGATTTCAGGGAACTCAGGAAAAATATCGGGTATATGCCTGGGCGATTCAGCCTTTACCAGGATTTAACAGTGGAGGAAAATCTTAATTTTTATGCCACCGTTTTCGGTACTACGGTTAAAGAAAATTACAGCCTTATCTCCGATATCTATTCTCATATTGAACCATTTAAAAAGAGACTGGCCGGAAAACTTTCCGGCGGAATGAAGCAGAAGCTTGCATTGTCCTGTGCAATGATACATAAGCCCCGGTTGCTGATTCTTGATGAACCTACGACTGGGGTAGATGCTGTCTCGAGGGCTGAGTTCTGGGATATGCTGAAGAAGCTCCGGGAATACAATATAACCATAATTGTATCAACTCCTTATATGGATGAAGCAATGAAATGTGACAGAGTGGCTTTGATCCAGGAGGGCAATATCCTTTCCGTAGATCCTCCCGCGAAGATACGGGACGGATTCAGTAAAAGAATGTTCAGGGTTCTGGCATCAAATAAATACAAGCTGATCATTGCTCTCAGAAAATATCCGGGAATGAACACAGCTTTTCCGTTCGGTGATTCAGTGCATGTCACTTTTAAGGATGATAAATTTGATAGTTCAATTTACAAATTCCTGGAATCTGAAGGTATCGAACATGTAATCATTGAAGAGGCGCGCGCAGGTATTGAGGACAGGTTCCTGGAACTGATGCAGATTGGGGCGCAGGGCTCAGGGCATAGGGTACAAATTCCCCCTTTGAAGGGGGATAGGGGGATGTAGAAACTAACTGGTTTAAAAACCTAATGACAGGAGAAACAGTAATATCGGTCCATAACCTGGTAAAGAAATTTGGAAGCTTTATTGCCAATGATAACCTGAATTTTGAGGTTTACAGAGGCGAGATTTTCGGGTTTCTGGGAGCAAACGGGGCTGGGAAGACAACAGCGATCAGGATCCTGTCTGGTCTTTCATCTCCGACTTCAGGCGAGGTGACTGTGGCAGGATTCAGTGCTTCAAGGCAGGCCGAAAAAATAAAGCAGAAAATTGGTTATATGTGCCAAAAGTTCTCACTCTATGAAGATCTGACGGTCAGGGAAAATATCATGCTTTACGGGGGCATCTACGGGATGAGCAAACAGTTGATAAAAACAAGGACCAGGGAACTTCTTGAAAAACTTAATTTCCAGGAATATGAGAATAAATTAATTTCAGACCTTCCGCTTGGATTCAAACAAAAGCTGGCCTTTTCTGTAGCTGTTTTGCACGATCCGAAAATAGTTTTTCTTGATGAGCCTACGGGGGGAGTCGATCCGATCACACGCCGTCAGTTCTGGGAAATGATTTATGAAACTGCTTCAAGGGGTATTACTGTATTTGTAACAACTCACTATATGGATGAAGCGGAATACTGTGACCGTGTTTCGATTATGAATGAAGGGAAAATCGTGGCGCTTGATACTCCTGCGGAGCTCAAAAAAAAATATAATGCTGTATCAGTGGAAGAAGTTTTTATAAAAATCGCACGACCACCTCATCCACCTGCAGGGCAGTCAGGGGGAGAGGCAGTAACAGGTTGAAAATGGAAAAAGTGCCGAAAGAAATATTTGATATAAGATAAATGAAACGCTTTATTGGTTTTGTCAAAAAAGAGTTCCTGCATATTTTCAGGGATTTCCGCACCCTCATAATCCTTTTTGGAATCCCTGCCGCACAGATACTATTATTCGGTTATGTTGTCAGTACAGATCTCAGGAACGCCGGAGTAGCTTTTCTGGATCTTTCAAAGGATGAGGTTACTCAAAAGATATCGGACAAAATCTGTTCATCAGGGTTCTTTAACAGGACTGAAGATCTGCTGAATTACAATGAAATAGATAAGCTGTTAAAAAAAGGGAAAACAAAAGCAGTTGTGGTTTTTGAAAAGAATTTCGGCCGCGATCTTGTTAGTGCCGGAAAAGCACAAATGAGCATTATAGCTGACGGTTCAGAGCCAAACACTGCGACACTTGTGACAAATTATCTTACTGCCATTATAAATGATTTCAATATCGGGTTTTCAGGGGCATCAGCCAGAGGTAGCATGCTTATCCAACCTGAGGTAAGAATGTTTTATAACCCGGCCCTGAAAGGACATTTCATGTTTGTACCCGGCGTGATCACCCTCATTCTGATCCTCATTTGTGCACTCATGACTTCGGTTACGATCACCCGTGAAAAGGAGTTTGGTACAATGGAGGTACTCCTGGTATCTCCTTTAAAACCTTCTCAGATAATTATCGGGAAAGTTATGCCTTATTTTTTCCTGTCGTTTATAAATGTGACACTGATTCTTTTGCTATCATGGCTGGTTTTCGGCATGCCTGTGAAAGGGAGTATAATTCTGCTTCTTGCTGAAAGTATGCTGTATATCCTGATGAGCCTATCGCTGGGAATTCTCATTTCAACGGTGTCAGATACCATGCAAAAGGCAATTTTTATTTCTCTTGTCGGAATGATGCTGCCAACAATACTGCTTTCAGGATTTATTTTCCCCATTGAAAATATGCCCAAAATTTATGACTGGGTCAGTATGATTTTGCCTCCAAGGTATTTCATAGTAATAATAAAGAACATTATGATAAAAGGCACGGGGTTCCTTTATGTATGGAAAGAGACACTGGTACTTGTTGCCATGACATGCATTTTCATAGGATTGAGCATAAAGAACTTTAAAATCAGACTGGTGTAATGGAATACATTATGTATTACAGGCGATGTTTGGAGACAAGGACTCCCACCCCGGAGAGGCCAGGGGTGGATTAATATTTTAGAATTAAAAAATGAGAACCATTTTTTATCTTATAAGAAAAGAATTCATTCAAATCTTCCGAAACAAGTTCATTGGAAGGGCGATTTTCGGTGTTCCTATTGTCCAGATGCTAATTCTTGTACCTGCTGTAACTTTTGAAATCAAGAATGTTAAGCTGAGTGTTATCGACAGGGACATGTCATCAATGTCAAGAAGTCTGGTAGGTCGGCTTGAAGGCTCAACGTTTTTTAAAGTGGTCAATTCGACGTTTTCGGAAAAGGAAGCTAACGCTCTCCTTTACAAGGATAAGTGTAACCTTGTCCTGCAAATCCCTTCAGGTTTTGAAAAGGAGATCAGCACAGGGAAGCCGGGCAGGCTGCTTGCATCCGTTAATGCCATCAATGTCATGAATGCCCAGCTCTCCTGGGCATACCTGAATGGCATCCTGCGTGATTTCAATACCGGACTTATTTTGGATAGAACAGGCAGCGATCCTGTATCTGCATTCCCTCAGATAGAGGTAAATAACCGGTACTGGTACAACGAGATGCTTAATTATAAATATTACATGCTGCCCGGAATCCTGGGTATTCTCGTTACAGCCATAGGATTTCTGCTTGCCGGCCTCAATATGGTAAGAGAAAAGGAAATAGGCACCATTGAACAGATCAATGTAACACCAGTCAGGAAATATCATTTTATTATTGCAAAGATGGTTCCCTTTCTGATTATAGGCATTGCTGACCTGGTTCTTGGTCTGATTTTAGGGAAGCTGGCATTCAATATTCCGTTTGAGGGAAGCATAGCATTATTGTTGCTTTGTGCTACAATATTCATGACGGCTGTGCTGGGTCTTGCGCTTTTTATCTCGACCTTCTCAAGTTCACAACAGCAGTTCATGTTTATTGCATTCTTCTGCATGATAATTTTCATACTGATGAGCGGAATTTTCACTCCGCTGGAGAGTATGCCTGACTGGGCACAAAAATTTGACCTGATAAATCCGGTTGCCTATATCATGCGCATAAACAGGATGGTGATGCTCAAAGGATCATCAATTCAAGATATCAGCAGAGATATATATTCCCTGATTATTATATCGGTGTGCTTTACAGTTTTTGCAGTGCGCCGCTACAGGAAGACAGCCTGATTATTTCAGAGAGACCACCGCCATAACAGGCCAGTGGTCTGAAATAAAAATTCCGTGTTCCTTTTTTATAAAAGTCCTGCACTCAAGAACCCGCATCCCGTTTCTTACAAAAATAAAGTCGATCCTTCCTCCTCTTGATTTGTCTGAAAATCCGTTATAGGTATAAGCCGGACCCATATGTCTTTTCTCACTTACTGCATAGGAATCGCTTAACAGGGGAACACTCTCATGAGGACCAGTAAGTACCCCGTAGCCTTTACTGGAGATATCCATGTTAAAATCACCTGTTATGATAAAGGGGAAACCTGCAGCAATGGTGTCGATTTTGTTGAGAAGCAACCTGGAGCTCATAATCCTCGCAGAATCAGAATCATGGGCAAAATGTGTATTAAAGAAGAAAAAATGCTTATGAGTATTTTTGTCGGCAAGTTCCATCCAGGTTACAATACGGGGAAGGTTTGCACCCCAGGATTGTGATCCTGCCACTTCAGGTGTCTCGGAAAGCCAGAAGGTTTTTGTCCTTATCATTTCAAACTTTTCCTTCCTGTAGAAGACCGGATTCATTTCACCTCCTTTTGCTCCATCGCTCCTTCCAACACCTGCCTGACCATAATCGGTCATAACGGAATCGAGATATTTCATCTGGTTAGCCAGAACCTCCTGCATTCCGAAAATGTCGGGTTTTTCATTATTGAGAAATGAGCTGACAATGGAAGCCCTGCGCGGCCAGGCGTTCAGACTGTCATCAGGATTATCATACCGGACATTCAGGGTAATCACTTTCAGGATATTCTCATCCTGTTTCCTTGTGCAGTCTGAAATAAGAAGCAGAAATAAAAAGAAAGGTAAAAGGCGTGCAATTTTCATCACGACATATTTTGCTCAAAGATAATCATCTGACAAATAATACAAAACATAAAGGCATATTAAGGAAATGCCTGATTTTGCACGAAGAGGTAATGAAGTAAATATATTTATATTTGTAAAATTGTTAATAATCGGGGATTCAAAGCTCCTCTGGAACATTGTATCGACTTGATTATTAGTGATTTAATTATTATATTTCTCCAGCAATGCCTGATATTATCAAGCTTCTTCCAGACTCTGTTGCAAATCAGATTGCCGCAGGAGAAGTTATCCAGCGACCGGCATCAGTTGTTAAAGAGCTTATGGAGAATTCCGTTGATGCCGGTTCTAAAAGCATCAAGGTTGTTATCAAGGATTCGGGGAAAACGCTAATTCAGATTATCGATGATGGTACCGGGATGTCCGAAACTGATGCCAGATTATCTTTTGAAAGGCACGCTACGTCAAAAATAACTTCTGCACAGGATCTGTTTGCAATAAAAACCAAGGGATTCCGCGGGGAAGCTCTCGCTTCAATTGCCGCCGTTTCGATGGTTGAATTAAAGACCAGGAAGGAGGAAGACGATTCAGGAACTTTAATCGTGATTAATGGCTCAAAGGTTGAAACGCAGGAGCCCTGCAGTAGCCCAACAGGTTCCAGCTTCTCTGTTAAAAATCTCTTTTTCAATATACCCGCAAGACGAAAATTCCTGAAATCGGATAACACTGAAATGAGACATATAGTAACAGAATTTCAGAAAATTGTAATCGCACATCCAGAAATAAGGTTTTCGCTACATCACAATGAGAATGAAATATACAATCTGGGATCCACAAACTACAGGCAAAGAATAATAGGGGTCTTCGGTAAACAGATTAATAATAACCTTATATCCCTTGAGACTGAAACCTCCCTGATAAAAATAAAAGGTTTCATCGGCAAGCCTGAGAATGCCCGCAGGACTTACGGGGAACAGTTCTTCTTTGTCAATAACCGCTTCATGAAACACCCCTATTTCCATAAGGCTGTTATTGAGGCTTATCAGAATATCCTTCCGGCAGAATCAGTCCCTTCATATTTTATTTTTATGGAAATTGATCCCGGTTCCATTGATATTAATATCCATCCGACAAAAACTGAAATTAAATTCGAGGATGAGAGATCTATCTGGCAGATTCTTATGGCATCAGTCCGCGAAGCTCTCGGACGGTTCAATATCGGGCCATCGCTTGATTTTGAAAATGAAGCATTGATTGACATACCTGTGAGATCTTCATCGGATAAGATAACAGGATTACCCGCAATCGAAATTAATCCGCAGTATGACCCGTTTGCCGGTGATGACCGGCTATCAAACCAGGATAAAATAATAGAACGTTTTGAGAGGGAAAATATATCCGGCTGGGAAAAGCTTTTTTCCTCGCCCGAGCGTGAAGGTGCCGAAACTGACAGGATCGAGCCTGATAGAAAATTCTTCCAGATAAAGAACAAATATATTGTATGTTCTGTAAAATCAGGACTTATGCTTATTGATCAGAAGAGAGCCCATGAGAGAATCCTTTTTGAAAGGTTTCTTGAAAATCTGAGTGACAACAAGGCTATCAGCCAGTCTGAAATGTTCCCAGTAAATATTGAATTAAATCCGGCCGATATTTTCGTCCTGAAGGAAATTGAAGATTACATCAGGCTTCTTGGTTTCAGCATTAATTATTCCGGCAGGAATATCATTTCAATAACAGGCCGTCCATCAGGAAGCGGATCTTCCGACCCGGCAGAGCTGATTGAGATACTGCTTGAAGAATACAAACGAACACAGGCAGATCCTGCAACCGGGGTCAAAGAGAAGGTTTCTGCTGCAATGGCAGGAGCTTCCGCAATACCCTACGGTAAGATACTTCTGAAAAATGAAATGGAAGATATTTTCGACGCACTCTTTGCCTGCAAAGCACCGAATTACTCTCCCAAAGGAAAGCCTGTGATAAACATCCTGACACTTGAAGAAATTGATAAAAGATTCCGATAGGATTAATTGTTAATAGTATATTTGCCCGATTATTAACAGATTGAACAATATAATAAAAGAGTAATGAACGGATACGGAAGAGGACTTCTGGCTTTACCACCTGTGGTAAAAAATATTATCCTTATTAATACTTTGATGCTGATCGCTGACTGGACTGCCAAGAGTGTTTTCGGCGTCGACCTGAATGCTATTCTGGGTCTCTATTTCCCGAAATCAGAACATTTCATGCCGTTGCAGATCCTCACCCACATGTTCATGCATGGCGGATTTATGCATCTTTTCTTCAATATGTTTGCACTTTATATGTTCGGTGGGATTCTTGAAAATGTCTGGGGACCGAAACGATTTTTTATTTATTACATGGTTTGCGGACTGGGAGCAGCATTGGTGCATGAAACTGTAATAATGTTCCAGTACAATAAATTAATGAACATTTTGAGTCCGGATCAGCTTCAGATGGTACTGAGTGACGGCGCAGCCTATCTTAATGAAGGAAAGGTTTTTACGGATGCAGACGATGAAGAACCTTCAGATGCTTCTTAATGTTCCGACAGTTGGGGCTTCAGGTGCTATTTTTGGTGTTTTGCTTGCTTTCGGAGTTCTTTTCCCGAATACCCAGCTGATGCTTCTTTTCCCTCCTATTCCGATAAAAGCCAAATATTTTGTTCTCGGTTACGGAGCTCTGGAACTTATGCTTGCGGTTACCCAGCCAGGCAGCAATATTGCACATGCTGCGCATCTCGGAGGTATGCTGTTCGGTTATATCTTGATCAGATACTGGAGAAAAACTACCAAAACACTTTATTGATGGGGAATCTGGGACGAATTAAAAAAAACATTCAAAAGCGGAAGTAATCTTAATAAACTGATTTACATAAACATTGCTCGTTTTTGTACTTATTTCGGTCGTATCAATTATTGGGTACCTTATGAATAATAAGGAACTTTCAGTGAAAGCCATGAATTTATTTTCAGTTCCCTCATCACTCAAAAGTCTTCTGATCAGGCCCTGGACATTAATTACTTATATGTTCACGCATAAGGATATCATGCATATCCTGTTTAACATGCTATGGTTATACTGGTTCGGCATTATCTTCCTTGAATATCTCGACCAGAAGAAGCTGGTTGCCGTTTACCTTCTCGGAGGAATCAGTGGCGCAATTGTTTATATGGTCTCTTTTAATATTTTCCCGGCATTCAGGGAAGTCGTTGATGAATCGGTGGCAATTGGCGCCTCTGCATCAGTAATGGCCATTGTTGTTGCAATTGCTGCATATGTACCGGATTATTCTGTAAATCTTTTCCTCCTTGGAAGGATCAAGATCAAGTATCTGGCACTGGCAATTTTTATCCTTACTTCCATAATGGATTTCTCGGTCAATTCCGGAGGAAAGCTTGCACATATCGGAGGAGCATTATTCGGATATTTTTATACACTATAATCTTCAGCGCGGGACGTGATCTCGGAAAAGGACTAAACAAAATAATTGATTTTTTTGTCACTTTGTTCAAACCACGCAAAAAACTCAAGGTAACCTATAAAAAACCCGCCACCGACTATGAATACAACAAAGCCAGAGCTGAACATCAGGAAAAGATCAATAAGATCCTCGAAAAAATTTCAAAAGGAGGTTATGACAGTCTGACCAAGGAAGAAAAGGATCTCCTTTTCAGGGAAAGTCAGAAGAAAAACTAATCCAAGGATTATATACTTTCATAAATGCTATTTTCAATCTTGTCAAAAAAGATCTGTTTCAGAGCCATTTGTTCAGGAATACAGGTAATTTCGTCCTGATTAATCAGTCAGTTTTGAAAAAATTATTTTATAGGATTTTTCTTGTTGTAAATATTCTGTTTGCCATTGCTCTTGTATTATCATACCTGGCTGTTCACATAAATCCGGATACTTTTGCTTTACCTGCACTTTTCGGACTTGCATATCCTTATCTGCTTTTTATCAATCTTATTTTTGCATTAATATGGATAGTTGCATTAAGATTTGAAGCTCTGATTTCGGTTGTTGTAATTGCAGCCGGGTTAACCATCTGTCAAATTATATCAAATTCCAGAAACCATCGGGAGACAAAACCGGGACTTTCAAGGTTCAGAGCTATAATGTCCGGCTTTTCAACTATTTTGAGACCTGGAAGAACAGTATTTCGGAAAAGAAGATACTTGAGCTTCTAAAGAACCAGCAGTCTGATATTATTTGCCTTCAGGAACTGTACATTATTGGGAATCCTGATCTTAAGGAAAATGCTATCAAAACTGCCCTGGGTGGAAAATATTATTCTCATTTTAAGGTGATCAGCACAGGGAAAAACCGGTATTATGGGATTGCCACTTTTAGCAAATTCCCGATAGTAGGAAAAGGGGACATTGTGCATGCACACTCCTCAAGTCTTTCAATTTATTCTGATATAGTTGCAGGAAAAGATACTTTCAGGATATTCAATAATCACCTTCAATCATTCCGCCTTCACAGGATGGAACGTTCATTCCTGAATGAACTGACAGCAGCATCGGAGGACAAAGAGACGCTAAGCGAGATTAAGGGATATTTCTTTGAGCCTCAGAAAGGGTTTTATAAGAAGAGCATCACAGGCGCAAGCCGTAAAAGCAAGAATAAATGTTTCCCCCTATCCTGTAATTGTTGCTGGAGATTTTAACGATACCCCGGTTTCCTATTCCTACAGAAAAATCAGGAAAGGGCTTAATGATTCATTTGTCAGTTCAGGATATGGTGCCGGATTCACCTATAAAGGTAATTATCCTCCAAACAGGATTGATTATATCCTGTATGACAATGCTCTTGAATGCAGGCAGTTTGATATAGTAAAAGTGAAGTATTCTGATCATTATCCGATAGTTGCCTATTTCAGGAAGAAGAATTAGAAGGGGAGCTTTCTGAAATCCACATTTCCTCCTGAAATTATCAATCCTATTTTTTTACCGCTGAAAAAACTCCGGATTTTCCCTGATTATTGCAAGAACAGTTGCCGACGATGGCTCAATGATTATTTTCATCCTTTCCCAGACAAGCATCATTGAACTGATTATCGATTCTTCATTTGCTGTGAAAATATCATCAACATTTTTTCGGATTATTGAAAAAGTAAGTTCGCTGAGAGATGTAAGCAATCCGTCGGCTACTGTTAAGGGATTAACAGAAGGAGTAAGTATTCCGGTTTTGAATGATTTCCATGCATCATTTGCATTCAGCGGCTCTGCTCCGATCACCTTTATTTTCCTGCTGATCCCTTTACGCATGTTGATGTACCGCTCATCAGTCCGCCTCCTCCGACAGGTGCAATAATAATGTCAAGATCATTTTTTTCCTCAAGAAGTTCAAGTGAAGCAGTCCCCTGTCCGCAGATTACATTGAAATTGTCATAAGGATGGACAAGTGTTGCACCTTCTTTTTCCATTATGTTCCGGCATGTTTCCTCCCGGGCCTGAAGTGTTGGTTTGCAGAAAGTTATTTCAGCTCCATATCCGGCAACTGCATTTTTCTTAACAGCAGGTGCATTCTCAGGCATGACAATATATGCCTTGATACCATTCATCCTGGCTGCCAGAGCAAGTGCTGCAGCATGATTTCCTGATGAATGGGTAACAACACCATTCTTTTTCTGTGCATCATCGAGGACAGGACTGCATTTGTAGCACCCCTGAATTTAAATGCGCCGACTTTCTGGAAATTCTCGCATTTAAAAAATAGTTCACAGTCAAAAATTTTATTCAGCTGTTGTGAAGTCAGAACAGGAGTGCGATGGATAAAGGGCTTTATCCTCTTGTAAGCTGACTGAATATCGGCAGAGGGTCGGGAGATTCATAGTAAGAGTATTTTCTCAAAAATATATAAAAACCAAGATTGGGCGTCTCTCACAGATATCACTATTATTTTATATTCAGATTAATCTATTTAAAAAATACTGAATGCAACTGTAAGTCCTGCAAGAACAACTGAAACCATCGACATCAGCTTAATAAGAATATTAAGAGCCGGACCTGATGTATCCTTGAAAGGATCACCAACAGTATCACCAACAACAGATGCTTTATGACATTCACTTTTCTTGCCGCCATAGTTGCCTCTTTCAATGTATTTCTTTGCATTGTCCCATGCACCACCTGCATTATTAAGCATACTGGCAAGGACAAAACCTGCGGTCATACCTCCTGCAAGAAGTCCGATAACACCGGGAACTCCGAAAATAACACCAACAATCAAAGGAACTGCAATTGCCATCAGTGAAGGAACAAGCATTTCACTCTGTGCACCGGCTGTTGAAATTTCAACACATTTTGCATATTCCGGTTTTGCCTGTACCTTCCATAATACCTGGAATTTCACGGAACTGACGTCTTACTTCATCAACCATTTTACCGGCAGCACGTCCGACAGCTTTCATGCTCATTGCGCTGAAAAGAAATGCCATCATTGCACCGATGAATATACCACCAAGAAGAATAGGATTGAAAAGAGAAAGATCATAAGCAGCAGCAAAATCCCTGATTGTTGCAGTTGTAATATTTACAGCTGTCTGTCCATCCTGAACTGATGGAACAGTACTATTATAGAAAAGTGTATCGCCTATCTGTTTGAATCCATCAGGAGCTTTATCAATAAGTCTTCCCAGCCATAATCTTATCTCTTCCATATAAGCAGCCATAAGTGCAAGAGCAGTAAGAGCAGCAGAACCAATTGCAAAACCTTTTCCTGTTGCAGCTGTTGTATTTCCAAGTCCGTCAAGAGCATCAGTTCTTTCCCTTACTTCTTTCGGTAAGTTCTGACATTTCAGCATTTCCTCCTGCATTATCAGCAATCGGGCCGAAAGCATCAGTTGCAAGTGTAATTCCAAGTGTTGAAAGCATTCCTACAGCTGCAAAACCGATACCATAAACACCCATTGCAAAATTATTGAATCCACCTGCAAAACCATAAGCAGCAATAATACCAGCAACAATTGTTACAACCGGGACCCATGTTGAGAACATACCAACAGCCATACCTTCAATAATAACTGTAGCCGGACCCTGCTGTGCCTGTTTTGCAATACCCTGTGTTGGCTTATTTCCATCAGAAGTAAAATATTCTGTTGACTGTCCAATTATAACACCGGCAAGCAAGACCGGAAACTGCTGCACCGAATACACCCCAGGTAATCCAATCGAGTGCAGCCATAATTGCAAGAACAACAAGAATAAGGGCAGAACTGCCACCTGTACCAAGAAGTAAGTGCACGAAGAAGAGCTTTTGGAGTTGCAGATTCCTTTGTTCTTACCATGTAAACACCTGCAATTGAAAGCAAAATACCAATTGCTGAAACAAGCATAGGAGCAATAACGGCTTTCATCTGAAGTCATCTCCGGTAATTGCCGGCAATGCAGCTCCAAGAGCAGCTGTAGCAAGAATTGAACCTGCATATGATTCATAAAGGTCGGCGCCCATACCAGCAACATCACCAACATTGTCACCAACGTTATCAGCTATTGTTGCAGGGTTACGGGGATCATCCTCAGGAATTCCGGCTTCAACTTTACCAACAAGGTCAGCGCCAACGTCAGCAGCTTTTGTAAAGATACCGCCGCCAACACGTGCAAAAAGAGCCTGTGTTGATGCACCCATACCGAATGTAAGCATTACTGCCGTGATTTCAATAAGTTTCTGATGTTCAGTAGTACCGGCCTGAACAAATGTAAGTCCGAGGAATCTGAGACCTGTTTCCATATGTTCGGGTGTAAATACCAGACCATTAAGAATAAGGAACCAGAGTGCAATATCAAGAAGTCCGAATCCTACCACTACAAGACCCATTACAGCACCGCTTCTTAAAGCTACCTGAAGTCCTTTGTTAAGCGATTTTGATGCAGCCCATGCTGTTCTGTTCGATGCAAATGTTGCAGTCTTCATTCCAAGGTAACCGCAAAGACCCGAAAAGAATCCTCCTGTAAGGAATGCAACCGGGACAAAGGGATTCTGAATTCCAAAATATGCCAGTATCGCCAAAAGAACTACAAGAATTATAAAAACCTTGGTAACAACAGTATACTGACGTTTCAGGTAAGCCATGGCTCCTTCCCTGACATACGCAGCGATCTCCTTCATCCTGTCTGTTCCTTCTTCCTGAGCTTTCATACTCCTGTAAAAGATCCAGGCAAACAGCAATGCAGTAAGTGCTGAGACCGGCACAATCCAAAAAATACTACTAATCATGTTATCTGTTTTTAAATTAGAAAAATTATAGGTTAGAAATGACAAAATTTTGCCGGTACAAAACTAATTCAGTTTTTCATTTCTGCAAATGAAACAAAAAAGTTTTTCGGCCACTGAGATTAGATTAACAATCGTGAAGGCAGTTGTTCTGATCGGCCGGCTAATCATCAGATCTCGCGGAAAAACTCATAATTTATATCTTCAAGTTCCTTCATCGTCGGATAAGGATAATAAACAATTTCATCCTTTGCACCAACATAAAATCCAGTTTCGATAGTCCTGTAAAGAAGTATCCCCGAATAAATTCTCTGGACAGTCTTCATATGCTTCTCATATTCTCCTTTCAGGATTTCAAGACAATCCCTGAGATGACCGATATTGGAATATGGCAATTGTTCAGCCGAACCATAAAGCGGATTTGTTGCCAGTTCTCCAAGCTTTAATTCAACAAAGAACAGCTTTGGAAGAACAATTGGTCGTGATCCGTCAGTCAGTGTTTTAAGGAAGACAGATGGAGGTAATCCGCTTGCTACAAGAGGTGTAACAGGGCAAAGTTCCTGGTAAAGATGAAGAGAATTCTGGTTTTCCTTGCTTTTATCATAAGGCACCTTTTTCAGTTCAAGAGCCGTCCCGTGATCGGTAGTAAGATAAAGGCTTTTAAGTGCAGCAGCAGGGATGGTTTCCAGGACCCTGTAAACAGAAAGGTACACAGAGCTTTTGGGGCTGCCATCCTCTTTTGCTACACAACGCCTGTTAAGGCTTTCTATATCAATAAGGTCCTCAATCATATCAAAGTCAACCTCAAAGAAGATAGTCTGGCCCTTATTACGCTTTTTTGTCCCGGTTGAAAGGTACATCCCAAATCCTTCCGGTGGAAGCATGGAAGCCACCAAGGCTTCCGGAGTGCAGGTTAAATAAATGTATTTACTCATAGCAGTATATGTTTTAAAGAAAACTCTTTCCGGTACGAAAAATCCCAACTTGGAATCAGGTTCTGATTCTATATCAAATTTACTCAAAGATATTAAACTAATAAAATACTGTTTGCAATTAATGACTTCAGCATCACATGTCAGAAATACCTTAAGCTTTTATTACATTTGTCTGCATACTTAAAATTAATAACCAGAAACAAAACAGGGAAAAATGAATAATTTTTTTGATGATAAGATCGCTGAAAGACTTGGAGGTATAAACTTTGGAAAATCAACGGTTACATACAAATTTGAACTTATCAAACGGGCAAAAGCGGCTGCAAGAAAAGCACATCCTGAAACACATTTGATTGATATGGGTGTAGGAGAGCCTGACTGGCCTGCAGATAGTCTCGTAGTGACAGCTTTATCCCGGGAGGCTGGTAAGCCCGGGAACCGGTGGTATGCAGATAATGGAATTCCTGAATTTCAGGAAGCTGCAGCCCGTTATCTTGAAACGGTTTACGGACTTTCCGGTCTTATTCCCTCAGAGCATATAATTCATGGCGTTGGATCAAAACCAATACTGGCTATGCTTCCAATCTGTTTTATCAATCCAGGGGATGTTTTACTTACTACCGTTCCCGGATATCCTGTTGCGGCGACATATACACAATACCTGGGCGGGGTTGTATTTAACCTGCCGCTGCTGGAATCAAACTCATTTCTGCCGGACTTTGGTTTGATTCCCAAACCTGTTCTGAAAAAAGCAAGGATGCTTTATCTTAATTATCCTAATAATCCAACCGGTGCCGTGGCGAATGCTGAATTCTTTAAACAGTTAGTGGATTTTGCTGAGAAAAATAATATTATAGTGATAAACGATTCAGCATATGGAGCATTAACATACGATGATCACAAACCACTTAGTTTTCTTTCTGTTGACGGAGCAATGGATGTTGGATTGGAAGTCCACTCGTTGTCAAAAGCTTTTAATATGACCGGATGGAGGATAGGTTTTGTTTGCGGAAACAGTAAGGCAGTTAAGGCATATGGAACCGTAAAGGATAATACTGACTCCGGACAGTTCAGGGCAATTCAAAAGGCAGCTATACTGGCATTAAAACATACGGAAATAACAAAGGATACAATATCAAAATATTCAAGAAGGTTCAATCTGCTTATAGATGCTTTGAATGAGACAGGATTTGATGCAAAAAAACCGGGAGGAACGTTTTATTGTTATGTGAAAGCTCCTGCCGGGACTGAAAATGGCCGGGTGTTTAAAACAGCGGCTGAATTTTCAGAATTCCTTATCAAAGAATCATTAATATCAACTGTTCCATGGGATGATGCCGGGAAATATATCCGGTTTTCAGTAACATTTGAAGCTGATTCTCCTCAAAAAGAGAAAAAGGTTATAAATGAAATGAAAAAAAGGATGATGGAACTGAAATTAAAATTCTGAACAAAGCATATGGAATACAACGAAGATCTGAAGTCAGCCCTGAATACACTTAGGCAAGGAGGAGTCATTTTGTATCCTACCGACACTATTTGGGGACTAGGGTGTGATGCAACCAATGAAAAAGCTGTTGAAAAGATTTTTCAGATCAAGAAAAGAATGGAAACCAGAAGTCTGATTATCCTGGTAAACAGCTATTCTATGCTGGAGAGGTATGTAAGCAATATACCTGATACTGCAGCCAGTATTCTGGATGTTGCTGACAAACCTATAACCATTATTTATCCCAAGGGGAAGCATCTTGCATCCGGAGTCTGCAGTGAGGATGGTTCGGTAGGTATAAGGATATGCAATGATATATTCTGCAATGAATTGATTACGCTGTTCAGAAAACCAATTGTCTCAACATCAGCAAATTACAGTGAAGAGCCTTCACCCTCAGTATATTCAGAAATTGATGAGGAAATAATTAAGTCTGCAGATTATGTTGTAAAGCACAGACAGGAAGAAATGAAAAAAAATACGCCATCATCAATCATCAAAGTTGATTTCAACGGCGTATTCAGGATAATAAGATAGTGAGTATTCTATTTTGATCTTACATGGCCTGATCCTGAAACCCTGGCATTGACCCTGGGATTTCCTACATAAGCTACATTTCCGCTTCCTGAAACACTTGCATCCAGCGAATCTCCTGCCCTGCAATGACAATCGCCGCTTCCCGATACACTTACCCTCAAATGGTCAATTTCAACATTCTCGCCTGAAAAACCACCCGAACCACTGATGCCAATAGTTCCGGTATCAACGCTCCCGCCTGAACCCAGTATAATGTCGCCTGAGCCTGAAATTGTACAGTCGAGTTCATCAGCATTCAGATCTGCAGTCATAAGTTTTCCGCTGCCGCTTACGTTAAGGTTCAGTTTGTCTGACCTGACAGGATCTATAATCTGAGCTTTTCCTGATCCGGACACTCCAAGACTTTCAATTTCCGGCATAGTTAAATTTATAGTTACTTTTTCATCATTTAATGAGAACCGCCAGTTATCTTTCTTAATTATAAGCCTTTCCCCGGAAACCACTGTTTCAACCTCATCAAGGATTTTTCTGTCTCCTTCAATAACCAGTTTAAACTCAGGACCTATGTTAATATAAAGATTCCCGGCAACACCAAAGCTGACCTTAGTGAAACCGCTTACATTCCTTGTCTCTTTTGTTTGTCCATAAGCCACGCCGGCTAAAAAAATCACTATAGTTAAAAACACTGCTGAAAGGATTGCTTTTTTCATTTTAATATGGTTTTAAATTTGTAGGCAGTTTTAGATAAAGACGACCGGTTTTCTGTTTAGTTGCAAAGAATCCCGGATATGTTTGAAACGAAATAAGAAAAAAGGATTTCAGTTGATTTCAGTAAGCCCTTCAGGGATTTCAACCATGATAGTTTTTTTTCTTGCATCCAGGCTAAGGATAAAATCTTCATGATAGGGAATAAGTATTTCTTTGTTTCCGGGTGAGACTAACTTTAACAATTTCTGCCCGGGATTTTGGATTATTTCGGTAATTGTCCCGATGTTTTTTCTCTTGCCTGAAATTACTTTGAATCCAATAACAGATTCCTGTATATTTTCGGGAATATTTTCTTCCCTTACGGTTGTCAGGAAAATCTTGTACCCGCTGAATTCAGAGATCTTTTCAAAGGTTTCATATCCTTCGAATTTCAGTTTGAGCAAGTCTCCTCCGCAATATTCGGATGCAGAAATAAAAAATGGAACCGGTTTTCCATCTGTTTCGATGAAAACACATTCCATCTCCGGTATATCGTCAATATATTCTTTCTCCAGTTTAACGGTCACATAGCCTTCGTATCCATTTACCCGGGCTATTTTTCCAAGCAATATCTGATATCTGTAAGCCATGGGGATCGTTGACCCTTATGACCTGCTCTCTATTCCTGAGGTTTGCTTTCAGCAGGGATTTCCGGTGCAATCTGATCGGATACAGGAGCATCGGAAGTTGCTTCAGGAGCAGGCTGTTCCTCGGCAGCAGCTTTCGGCTGGGTTTCAGCCTCGGCCTTTGCTGCAAGTTCAGCCTGTTTTTTAGCCAGTCTGGCAGCTCTTGCCTCATTTATCTTTTTCTCCTCGGCAAGACGTTTACTCAGTTCATCATCCTGTGATTTTTCAAGACCCGATTTCTTTGCTTCGATCTTTGCTTCATTCTGTTCCATCCAGGCATCGAACCGTTTCGTTGCTTCAGCTTCATCAAAAGCACCCTTCTTCACTCCTTCCAGAAGATGCTTTTTCATAAGGACTCCTTTATATGAGAGGATAGCTCTACAAGTTTCTGTAGGTAGTGCGCCATTTTGCAGCCAACCCAGAGCTTTATCGAAATCGAGTTCGATAGTTGCCGGATTAGTTAACGGATTATACATTCCGATCATTTCAATATATCTGCCATCCCGTGGCGACCTGCTATCTGCTACCACAATGTGGTAGTAGGCTTTTCTCTTACGGCCTTTTCTAGCTAATCTGATTTTAACTGCCATTTAGTTTTTTACGCTTTTTGGTTAACCTACTTTTAAAAAATGTGGGTGCAAAGATAAAAAAAAAATTTAAGGAAACAATTTTAACCCCTTTTTCACCCCCATCCCTCTGAGGAGAATTTATAAAATCCGGCAGGGGCATTGCATGCAATGCCCCTACCGTAAAAACAAATTTACTCGCAGGATATTTAGTATCCCGGGTTTTGTTGTGTCTTTAACTTTGGATTGGCCTCGATTTCCCTGAACGGGATCGGGAATACCAGTTTAGGATCATCATAGGTCAATGACCCCACATTTTCAAACAAGCGCCGCTGGTCATGGATCCTGAATCCTTCAAAGGATAACTCGAGCCTTCTTTCGAGCAGAACATCGTTGAGGGTAATTGAAGCGGCAGCTGTAAGTCCGGCCCTTTCATGGATAATATTGAAATCTTCAAGAGGAGTGCTTCCGATCTCAGTACTAAGCCTGATGTTACATTCAGCTCTTATCAGGTACATTTCTGCCAGACGGAACAGGTTAACGATCCCGTAAAGGTTATTCCATTTTCCCGACCGCATTCCTCCGTTTCCCAAAAAGAAAAGATCACGCCGTTGATCGCCAGCAGAATAAAGGTTCAGGTGGCCTTCAAGGATTTCAATATCACCATCCCTTCCGCCAAATTCCGGCACTGAAAAGAATTCTGTCATTGCACTGGAAAGGTCCTGAGATGTAATCTGGGTGGCAAAAATATCTTCTGAAGTATTGTCATCATTGTTAAATTCATCTGCATATGTCGGCTGCAATTCATATAATCCGGAGTTAATCACCGTACTTGCAGCATCCCTGGCTTTCGCATAGTCATATTTCTGAAGATATACCCGTGCAAGGAGGGCATTAGCTGCCCCACTTGAGGCATATACTCCATTCTCTTCCGGTAATTTTGAAGCTGCTGAAATAAGGTCGGTGATTACCTTGTTATAGACTTCTTCCACACTATTTCTAGTTACAAAGCTATTTTCATCAATACCTCTGGTTGGGGCGAGAACAAGTGGAATTCCTTGTTGGGCAGAGGCACTGCCGGTCTGATACTGCTGGGCATAGAATCTTACCAGGTCAAAGAACATCAGACTGCGCAAAAACAGGGCTTCGCCTTCAACGCGGTCACGGTCGGCTTCGTCAACAATAGCAAGCGCACTTAGTACATTATTTGTGATGTTAACAACCTGATAACTGTCAATCCATTGCGCAGTCGCATCCTCGTTGGCAGAGTTCATCTGTTTATTGTAAATCTGACGTGGCCCTGAATAAGTACCCGTCCACATGCATTCATTTGCAGCTCCGAGAAGTTCAGCATTACGCAAGATGCAACCCAGGTAAATACTCTCATCATCAAACTGGGCATAAGCACCCTTCAGGACACTTTTTACATTTGCATCTGATTCAAGGGAAACCTCTTCACTGATACTCTGATAAGGCTGAAGATCCAGGAGTTTGTCACAAGCTGCGGAAAACAGCATCAATGTACCTATTATAATAATTGAATTTAAACGTTTCATAGTAGTAGAGTATTAAACAGTTATAAATTGACACTGATTCCAACCAATATGGTTCTGGGCTGTGGGGCTGAATAGAAATCATATCCTGACCTTATATTCGAAACATCCATGTCAGATGAAACTTCAGGATCCCATCCTATATATTTTGTAAACGTAAGGAGATTCTGTCCCTGAACATAAACCCTTAATCCGTTCAAATGGAGTTTGCTCACCAGCGGTCCGGGCAGGTCATAGCTTAATATTGCCGACCGCAGTTTCAAATAATCACCATCAGAAATATACCTGCTGCTGCGACCCTGATCTCCGTTATCGTAGCCCAGGCGAGCCTGCGGGATCATAGTAATGTCCCCCGGCTTTTTCCAGCTCTTAAGCTGATCGGTGGTCTGATTGTCAAACCATGCAGCATTTGCAGCCATGTATGGATCACCGGCAAGCTGTATCTTGTTTCCGGCAACTCCCTGGAACGTAAATGTCAGGCCAATTCCCCTGTACGAGAAACTATTTGTAATAGCTCCTAAAAGAGGTGGATTCGGATTTCCGAGAACAACAAAATTTGCTTCAGCATAATCGCTTGTAGTGGTAGTGTGGTCTATCACATTTCCCTTTTCATCTTTTTCATTAACATACCAGATTGCGTCACCGTTGTCAGGATCAACACCAGCATATTCGGCCCCGTAAAAAACTCCTATCGGCTTATCAACCATAACCACATTCATAAAGCGGGAACTACCTTCATCTATTATTGTTTGTCCTCCGAGGTTTGTAATAACGTTCTTATTGTAGGACAAGTTAAAATTGGTGGTCCATTCAAATTTTCCTGAAAGGTTGGTGGAATTCAGGACAAGTTCAATTCCCTTGTTGCTTACCGATCCAATATTTTGAGTTTGAATTGTATATCCGGTAGTTGCCGGAACGGGCACGTCAAGCAAAAGATCCGAAGTTTTTTTGCTGTAATAATCGATTTCCCCGGATATCCTGTTCTTAAGGAATCCAAAGTCAACGCCGAAATCAATCTGTCGGGTGGTTTCCCACCCAAGGTGACTGTTGGCAATCTGGGTTGGGATCAGGCCGGAAGTTCCAAAATACTGATCGACACCGAAAAGGCCCAGATGCCTGAAGTTACCGATTCCTGCATTTCCTGTCAGACCATAGCTTGTCCTTACTTTCAGGAAGCTTATAATTTTGTTGCCGGCGAGAAAATCTTCCTTGCTTAAAATCCATCCGAGCGACAAAGCCGGGAAAAGCCCGTACCTTGAGTCTTTTCCAAACCGTGAAGACCCGTCGATGCGTGCCGCAAGAGTAGCAAGATATTTTGCTTTGTAATCCAGGTTCACTCTGGTAAAATATGAAAGGAAACTGTATTCGGTCCTGGATGAGGATCCTCCGCTTATCAGACCGGCACTGGCAAGAGTCTTAAGTGCATCCAGAGGAAATTCCTGACCTTCAGCCCATGCATTATCAATAACCGTGTACTGGTACTCTGATCCGAGCATTGCACTTACACCAATTTCTCCAAAAGTGGAAATATAATCAAGGTAGGATTTTGCTGTTACATTCTGATTCTCCCCGTAATTGGCAAATCCATATCCACCAATACCCTGACCTGTATCGGTCCTTTCACCATATCTGGCATTTTCCTTTGTACTGTAGAGATCAAACCCATACTCAGTTCTCCAGTTAAGACCTTTATATACTTTAAAATTAATGTAGCTGTTAATAAGTGTTCTGAAGTTTGAAATATCCCTTGTTGCTTCTTCAACATCTATCAACCCATTATAATATGTTGTAGTGGGAACGTTATATAATTTCCCCTCCAGATCCCTGACCGGTGTAATAGGGGCCATTGCGACCAGCTGCATAGGTGTTGAAAATGCGTTGTCGGCCGAAACCTGGTCGATAATTGTTTTAGTCAGACTTAGTGCCAATCCCAGGTCCATGAATTTGTTTACCTTATTATCAATATTGAGACGGCCTGATATTTTCTTGATTCCGTTCGAAACCAGGATCCCCTCCTGGTTGCTGTAAGAACCGCTTGCAAAAAATTTCAGCTTATCATTTCCCCCCCGGGCAGAGAGGTCTGCAGTAAGAAGATTTCCTGTCTGAAAAGCCTGATCCTGCCAGTCAGTGTTAACAGCCAGCTCAGGATCAGTATAAGTTGCCCAACCATCGTAGCGATTGAAGCGGCTCCTTACAAACTGAAGCCATGAATTGGGATAATCATCCGGATTGTTTATCGGGTCATAGCCTTCGTACAGGTCACTGTTATAGGCAGCCTCCTCAAAATACTGGACATATTGCTTCGCATCAAGGAATTTCCTTCTGTGGGAAGCCTGACTTATTCCTCTTTGCAGGGAAAAGTTCAACTTCGTATCGCCGTTGATTCCTTTTTTTGTTGTAATAAGAACAACTCCATTGGCTCCCCTTGATCCGAATATTGCGGCTGAAGCGGCATCCTTCAGAATTTCAACAGATTCAACATCATTAAAGTTAAATGTTGAGAGTGGATTTATTGCAGCACCCGACTGGTTAAGGGTCTCCGTTGAAAGGGGAATTCCATCCACAACATAAAGGGGTTCATTGCTG
Organism: uncultured Bacteroidales bacterium; assembly: GCA_963831935.1. GTDB lineage: Bacteria > Bacteroidota > Bacteroidia > Bacteroidales > VadinHA17 > LD21. The sequence continues at coordinate 58,602 of CAWHSH010000004.1, read as the reverse complement.
GCTGTAACAGATGATGATCCCCTTATCCTCATCCTGGCTGATCCTGTAGCTTTACCGTTCAACGATTCAATGTATACACCGGCACTTTTACCCTGCAGGGCAAGCTCGACAGATGAAACCGGCATATTCTGCAAAGAAGTCCCGTCAATCTTCGAGATGCTGCTCGATACTTTTGACTTGATCTGGGTTCCGTACCCGACAACGACAATTTCGTCGAGTCCGATTGACTCAAGCTCCATGACAACATTATAAATAATGGCGTCACCGATCCTAACCTCCTGGGTTTTCATTCCAACATAACGGAACTCGAGACTGGCGCTTGCCGGTGCATTTATCTGATATCTTCCATTTAAATCGGTAACTACTCCAACTGTAGTTCCTTTAACCAGCACGGTTACTCCGGCCATCGGAAGATTATCTTCCGAACTGGTAACTGTGCCGGTGATCGTTTTTTGCTGGCTGGTCAAAGGCAGCAAAAAACTGAATAGCACAAAAAATGACAACAGAAGTTTTTTCATAACTCTTGGTTTAGGTAGTTAATAAATGTCCGGAATTTTTCAATTCCTTTTACTGTCCATTATGCTTTTGAAGCATGATAAGCAAAAATAAAACTATAATTCAGATATTTATGTCATTTCTTAACTTTTAAGGATTATTTCAGATAATTTAAAGTTAATATCTCTTGCAATTTCACCGGTACTTAATTGCCCATTTTTCCTATTTTTGTGTTCCAACTTTTTACAGTTTTTCGATTTTTATGACCTCTTTTTCGCACCTGCATGTTCATACTCAATACTCTATCCTTGATGGAGCTTCAAATATTTCACACCTTATCGACAAGGTAAAATCGATGGGAATGGAAGCTGTGGCAATTACTGATCATGGCAATATGTTTGGGGTAAAAGAGTTCCATGCCAGTGCTCTTAAAAAGGGGATCAAACCTTTGATCGGTTGTGAGATATATGTAGCAAAAAGATCAATAGCAGAAATGACCGGGAAAGAGGACCGCTCAGGAGATCATTTGATTCTTCTGGCAAAAAACCTGACCGGTTATAAGAACCTCATAAAGCTTATTTCACTTGCATGGATCAAGGGCTTTTATTATAAACCGCGTATTGACAAAGAGCTGCTGTCCAAATATAAAGATGGTTTGATTGCCTCTTCTGCCTGTCTTGCCGGCGAGATACAGAATGAAGTTCTCTACGGTACAATGGCAGGCGCTGAAGAAGCCCTGAAAAGTTACCTGGAACTGTTCGGGGACGATTTTTACCTCGAGATACAAAGGCATGAGACAAACGATCCGGAAGCTGACAGAACAGTCTTTCCCCTTCAGCAAAAAGTCATCGAAGCATTCAGAAAGCTTTCGGCAAAATTTAATGTCAAAATAATTGCTACAAATGACGTACATTTTATTAACGCAGAAGATGCTGAGGCACACGACAGACTGATATGCATAAACACCGCCAGGGACATCGATGATCCCGACAGGCTCCGTTACTCAAAACAGGAGTATTTAAAGAGCGAGGAAGATATGAGGATAATTTTCAGCGATATTCCGGAAGCTGTTGACAATGTAGGTGAACTGGTGGCAAAAATCGAAAAATACAAGCTTGATCATGATCCGATAATGCCCGATTTCGAATTGCCTGAAGGTTATACCGACAAGGATCAGTACCTGAGAGATCTGACTTTTAAGGGTGCAAAAGAAAGATGGGGAAACCTGACCGGTGAACAGGAGGAACGTATTGACTTTGAACTTGACACCATTGCTAAAATGGGATTTCCGGGATATTTCCTTATTGTTCAGGATTTTCTTAGGGCGGCCAGGGAGATGGGTGTTTCGGTTGGTCCCGGAAGAGGATCAGCAGCCGGTTCAGCGGTGGCATATTGCCTCAGGATCACCGATATCGATCCTATAAAATATGGGCTCCTCTTCGAAAGGTTTCTTAACCTCGACCGTATTTCAATGCCGGATATTGACATTGATTTTGATGAAGACGGAAGAGAGGATGTTTTAAAATACGTGGTAAATAAGTACGGGCACGACAAAGTTGCTCATATTATCACTTTCGGTACTATGGCTGCAAAGATGGCAATCAGGGATGTTGCCAGGGTGCAGAAGCTTCCGCTGGCCGAGGCCGACCGGCTGGCCAAGATGGTACCCGAACGGCCCGGTGTCACACTGACGGAAGCCTATAATGAGGTTCCTGAGCTTGCAAAGGAAAAGAATTCATCGAATAAGCTGATCGCCCAGACTCTTAAGTATGCGGAAGTGCTTGAAGGTTCAGTAAGGCAAACCGGAATCCATGCCTGCGGAATTATCATTGGCAAAGATTCACTTGACAACTATATCCCTCTTTGCACTGCAAAAGATACTGACCTGTATGCAACACAGTATGACGGAAGTCAGGTGGGTTCCGTAGGTCTGCTGAAAATGGATTTCCTCGGACTTAAGACTCTCTCAATAATCAAGGATGCAGTCGAGAATATTAAGAGATCAAAAGGAATTGAAATTGATATCGACAACCTTCCTCTTGATGATAAAAAGACGTTTGAGCTTTTCAGCAATGGTGAAACGACAGGCATTTTCCAGTTTGAATCAACAGGTATGAAGCGCTATCTCCGCGATCTCAAGCCAAACAGGTTTGAGGACCTGATCGCCATGAACGCACTGTACAGGCCCGGACCAATGGAATACATTCCGAAGTTTATCAGGAGGAAGCATGGGACAGAGTCTATCGACTATCCCCTCCCGGTAATGGAAAAGTATCTGAATGACTCTTACGGTATTACGGTTTACCAGGAACAGGTTATGCTTCTTTCCCAGGAACTTGCAGGTTTTACAAAAGGGGAGGCAGATTCACTTCGTAAAGCCATGGGGAAGAAGAAAAAGTCGATAATGGACGAGATGAATCTGAAATTCCTTGAGGGATGCAGAAAGAAAGGATATGACGAAAATATTGTAAACAAAATCTGGTCCGACTGGGAAGCATTTGCACAATATGCTTTCAATAAATCGCATTCCACCTGTTATGCGCTCGTTGCATTTCAGACTGGTTACCTGAAGGCTCATTACCCGGCAGAATATATGGCTGCTGTTCTCAGCCGCAACATCAGCGATATCAAAAAAATAACAACATTCATGGATGAGACCAGGAGAATGGGAATGGAAGTGCTGGGACCTGATGTAAATGAGAGTAATGTTAAATTCACTGTTAACAAAGACGGGAATGTCCGTTTCGGACTCGGAGCAATAAAAGGAGTAGGGGAAAGCGCTGTGCTTCAGCTGATTGAAGAAAGGGAAAAGAATGGTATTTACAAAAGCATTTATGATCTTGTTCGAAAGGGTGAACCTGAATGCACTGAATAAGAAGAACCTTGAGGCAATGGCAGTCGCAGGAGCTTTTGACTGTTTTCCCGAAATATCAAGAGCACAGTATTTTTCGATTGACACCAGGGGTGTAAGTTTTATCGAGAATCTTATCCGGTACGGGAACAATGTCAAGGCAGTCAGGAATTCAAGCCAGCAGACTCTTTTCGGGGGCAGCGGCGGGTTTGATATTATTAAGCCCGAACCGGTTCAGTGTCCCGACTGGCCAAAGCTCGAAAAGCTGAACAGGGAAAAAGAAGTGATCGGGATTTATCTTTCCTCTCATCCTCTTGATGATTTCAAGCTCGAGATAAGCACATTTGCTACCGCCATCGCTGGCGGATCTGCAGAACCTGAGCGAATTTTATGAAAGGGATGTGATTGTTGCCGGAATGGTAATTGATACAAAAAACGGAATCGGAAAGAATGGAAAACCTTACGGATCTTTCACTCTTCAGGATTACACAGACTCATTCAGATTCATAATGTTTGACAAGGAGTATCTCGAATTCAGCAAATTCTTTATTATCGGCTATTATCTGCTCGTCAAGGGAAGGGTACAGAAGAGGAAATACAAGGAGGATGAACTTGAATTCCATATCAAAACTATCAACCTCCTGTCAAGTGTCAAGGATGAACTGATAAAGTCTGTCACCATTAAAATCAATCCCGAAAATATAAATAAGGAAATGATAAATGAACTGATGGAACTTGTCAAGGATAACAGGGGTGAAACAGAACTAAAATTCCTGTTCTATGATCCTGATGATAAAATATCACTTTCGATGTTTTCAAGATCTATAAGGGTGAGACTTAACAATGAATTAATTTCCTTTCTTGATGATTTTCCAGGCATCGAATATAAAGTTAATTAGCTATCTTTGCCCCTGTTAAAAGATTTACAATCCTTAAATCACTGAAACATATATGGCATTAGAGGTAAACGATATCAACTTTGAAGAGCTTGTTCTTAAATCCGACAAACCAGTATTGGTCGATTTCTGGGCAGAATGGTGCGGACCGTGCAGAATGATTTCACCGGCTCTCGAAGAGATATCAAAGGAATACTCTGGCAAGGCAGTCGTAGCAAAATGCGACGTTGACAACAGCCCTGCAGTTGTTGCAAAGTTTGGAATAAGAAACATTCCGACTGTCCTTTATTTTAAGGATGGAAAAGTTGCTGACAAACAGGTTGGTGCAGTTCCCGAAAATTAATTTCGTCAATAAACTAAATAATCTGCTTCAATAGTCCCGGCGGATTGCTCTATGACAGTCTGCGTTTTTGCTGCTTCCAGCAGCCGGATAGATAAAAAGTATGCCGAAGCTGCTTCGGAACTTGGTTCATTATTTGCCAGGTCAAAAATCAATGTGATATATGGAGGAGGAGGCATTGGCCTGATGGGTACCCTGGCCGATGCTGTCATGGAGAATGGCGGATCAATTACCGGTGTCATACCGTCATTTATGAACGATGAAGGCTGGGGCCATCCCCATGTTCAGGATATGATCGTTACATCCGATATGGGGGAAAGGAAAAGAAACATGTTTGCCAGGGCAGACGCCGTTGTTGCATTGCCCGGCGGCATAGGTACCCTGGAAGAGCTGACCGAAGCAATAACCCTGAAACAACTTGGACTATTCAAAGGGCCAGTCGTCATTCTTAACACGCTGAATTTTTATAAATCATTCATCGATTTCCTGGAACAAATGGTAACAGGAAAGTTCCTCAGGATATGAACATAAAGGAATGTGGAAAATCGCCGCTACTCCGAAAGAAGTACTTATCGCTCTGTCAAACGATAAGGAATGGATCGATGATCCCAGAAGGATCGCGAAAATCTAGAATTGAAATCCATTAACCACAGATTTACAGGAGTTTGCACAGAGAGCACTGTTTTTTACCTGAGGAATTACTCTGGTGCCACTTATTGACACTCCGCGTTACTCCATGGTTTCGCTGTTTTCAAGGATTTTCAAGCTTAAGCAGATTCAAGTGAGCTGTTGCTGAATTTCGTACTGGAAAATAGCTTTCCATTTATTTCCGGAGCTTTAACACCGTTTTTAAACGTCCTGGTTACCAGTAAATAATCCTTGCTTCATCCCAACAGCCAGCACTAATAAAATGACTGAGCACCTTAGCTCCGCCTTCAATAAATAAAGACTGGACACCCCACCTGAAGAGGTAATCTGAGACCTGCTTAGCTGATGGTTCATGATTGTTCAGTCTCACCAAAACCAACCCGGGCATGGTTATTTTCCCGGGATAAAATGTGAAAACAATGGTTGATCCATTTGATTTATTCATTTCAAGATCTGCTGGCATTAATCCGGAACTACTAAGGATGATCCTGACCGGATTATGGCCTTTCCATTCCCTGACGTTGAGTCTTGGATTATCGATCCTGACTGTTCCCGCACCCACAAGGATTGCCTGCTCTGATGCTCTCCATCTGTGCACAAGTATCCTTTCGGGCTTACCGGTGATCCAGTTGGCTCCGGCAGCGGAGCTCTGCCTCCCTCGCCAGATCAATGAATCCGTCGGAGCTTTGAGCCCATTTAAGGGTAATATATGGTCTTTTCTTTTCGTGGAAAGTGAAGAACCTCCTGTTGATCCTTCTGCACTCAGCCTCTGCCACACCATTTATTACTTCAATGCCAGCAGAACGTAATTTTAATAATCCTTTACCTGAAACCTTGTCGCTGGTATCAGTTGTCCCCACAACAACCTTTGGGATTTTGTAAGAAATAATAAGGTCAGAACAAGGTGGAGTTTTTCCGAAATGTGAACATGGCTCCAGATTAACATAGAGTGTCGACGAAGCGAGCAATTCCTTGTTTTTCACCGATTCAATCGCTATTGCTTCAGCATGTGGCCCGCCTGCTATTAGATGATAACCCTCACCAATAATTTCACCATTATGAACAATCACTGAGCCGACCAGGGGATTGGGATAAGTCATTCCTTCAGCCTTTGAAGCCAGTTCGAGACATCTTAGCATGAATTTCAAATCATCATCTCCGGGCATTTCACTGAAAGTGCTAATTTTGACTTATGGCTGTTAAATTACAAACATTTGAAGATATCAGGAATTATATTGCAGGAGAACTTGCAGGTATTTATTCTCCCCGGGAATTATCAAGTTTATACCGGAGCATTTTATCAACTCTTTTTGGGATAACAAGTACGATACAACTTCTCAATTCAAAAGAGAGGAAAATCAATAAGGATAAGGTAAACACTGTTGCTCGCTACTGCACAGAACTGAAAAAAGGCATGCCTCTTCAGTATGTAACCGGGGAAACACAATTCTATGGCTATACTTTAAAAGTACGCCCGGGGGTACTGATTCCCCGTCCGGAAACTGAAGAGCTTGTCGATCTTATAATAAAAGAAAACAGGGGATTTTCGGGAAAAATAATTGATATAGGGACAGGTTCGGGATGCATTGCGATCGCTCTTGCAGGTAATTATCCGTCCGCTAAGGTTTATGGAGTGGATGTTTCAGCACCGGCACTTGGTTTAGCGGCAAAAAATGCGGAGATGAATAATGCAAAGGTTTTTTTCAAAAAAGCCGATATCTTTAAAACAGATCATTCCGAATTTTGACGGTGCAGATATTATTGTCAGTAACCCGCCCTACGTCCGGAATTCAGAAAAGCTACTGATGAAAAAGAATGTGCTTGATTTTGAACCGCACAGAGCATTATTTGTACCGGACAGTGATCCGCTTAAATTCTATCGGGCAATACTTGATCTTGCAGTCAATATTTTAAATCCGGACGGAAAGATTTACTTTGAGATAAACGAGGCAATGGGCAGACAAATGATTGAACTGTGTGAATTATATAAATTTAAAACTGTACTGGTTATTAAAGATTTGAACGGTAAAGAAAGGTTTGTAAAGCTGGAAAAAGATGTCTGAAAATATAAACTTTAATGCAGCCCTGAACAGAGCAATGGCCCTTTGCGCCCAACGGGAACATGTGCAACGAGGATATCCGTGTAAAACTGGAATCCTGGGGTATAACTGATGCAGACGCAGATAAAATTATAATCAGCCTGACCGCTGAAAACTTCATTAATGAGAACCGTTATGCAAATGCTTTTGTCAAGGATAAATACCATTACAACAGGTGGGGAAGGGTAAAAATAGCTTCTCATCTGAGGGCAAAAAAAATCGGAACCGAATCGATTCGGTCAGCTCTTGCTTTAATTGATGAGAATCAATATAAGCAGATGATCAAGGATACTTTGAGCGGCACACCGGAAATCAGTCAAAGCCAAAAACCAGTACGACCTGAAAGGGAAGTTGATGAGGTTCGGATTATCAAGGGGATTTGAAAGCAATCTGCTATATGATATCCTGAATGAGCTAGAATAAGAGTTTTCTTAAAATCCAGAGGGACTTAGTCAAATAATTTGAGGATAGGTGAGAAGATACTCTCAATAAAAGGCAGGAAACTTAACAGGAACAGAACTATCGAGCTGGCTATATCATAGGTAATTAGTTGTTTGCGAGTATCTGTGTATTTCAGGTAAAAGACTGAGAAAACTATTCTCATAACCAGCTGAAGCGTAAAAAAAAGGAAGACTCTTAATCCATAATATGTTCCATGCGTAAGCCTCTGATATTTTCCCCCTGATAATTAGTGAAAAACTGTGGGAAAGTCCGCAGGATATGCAAGGCTCGCCGGTCAGCTTTTCATGTATGCATACAACCGGGTAATTGTCTTTAACGGGTGAAAAAAAACCGGAGTAAATAAATATTAAAATTATCACTCCGGCCAGTATTGAATTTATTAAGAGGTAAGGTTCATTCCTGAACCTTGTTGTCAAATTTGAATCAGAATTACTTTTTCTTTTCCAAAGTGTCATTGGATTGTTTGTTATCCTTTTCCAGCTGTTCAAGTTCCTGTTCCCGGTCCTGTTTATTCGGATTTGTGTTTATCTCAATCTTATTACCGTTGCTTTCAACTTTGATTGAGACATTTGCATCTTCAAGTTCATTCTTAACATTTTCCTGAACATCATTAATAATATTCTCTATGTTGCCTCCCCATTCTTTATCAAATTTGTGGCCTATTTTACCTGCAACAAAAATCTGAGAAAAAGAGATAAGTGTAGCAACAACTGCAATTATCAGTCCTGCAATCAACACACCTCTCGGAGCATCATTCCTTGATGCCTGAGATAATCCTACCGAAGCCAGGACAATTGCAATTATCCCCGGGATGACTGCAATGAGCCCGACACAGGGGATCACTGCCAGTACAAAAGTAATAATCGCTGTAATGAGGGCCCCAATACCCAGATTCTGTCCGGCTGGCCTCGGGTTTTGCCCGGTGATCTGACCTTGTGGGTTCTGACTGGTGTTATTTGTAAAATCTTCCATTTTGATTCAATGTTTTATTGTTTCTCATTCCTGGTAAGGATATTTAACATATCCTGCTCTAAAGACGTTACAGGATTCTCTATGATGCGTCCGGCCTCAACTTTATTTTTCAGAATAATGAAGGTTGGCACCCGCTGTATATCAAGCCTGTCATAATCGCCTACCGGGGAGAGTTTTGCATTATCTACTCCGATGAAAGTAACATTTTCTGCCGGGAATTTCCACTGATCAAGTATCCTCATGAAACGGGGCACTTCCCTCCTGCTGTCCGGACACCAGGTTCCCATTACGATCTGGATCGTCAGGTCATCTTTATTTACAGCCGAAAGTTTGTCGATGATACCCTGGTCAGGCTGGTATTCCTCAAAGCCTTTGGTAAACCATTCTGAATGCGGAGGTCTGGTTAATTGTACCGGATTGAAATAGCCAAGAAGCCATGTCGATTGTTCCGAAAATTTTATTGCCGGATTTTCATTTTTCTGCTGTTCATCGGTGTTGAGTACTTCAATAGCAGGTTTCTTTGTCTTACATCCGCTTAAAACCAGAATAATCAGAGTAATATAAATAAATAACTTTTTCATTTTTATGTAGCCAATGGTGCAATTTAGTATTTTTTTATTCAAAAGTATGCAGAAGTATTTCCAGAATCTGTTTGGCAGCTTTAGTTACCGATGTGCCAGGTCCGAAAATACCTGCCACGCCGGCTTCATAAAGGAACCTGTAATCCTGCGGAGGTATTACTCCTCCGACGATGACAAGTATATCTTCCCTCCCGAGCTTCCTTAATTCCTCAATCACCTGCGGGATAAGAGTTTTATGTCCGGCAGCAAGGCTTGAGACACCAAGCACATGGACATCATTTTCGACAGCCTGCTTTGCAGCTTCAAACGGGGTTTGGAACAGAGGCCCGATATCCACATCAAAACCGATGTCAGCGTAACCTGTTGAGACCACTTTTGCTCCCCTGTCGTGACCGTCCTGTCCGACCTTAGCGATCATTATCCTTGGTTGACGGCCCTCTTTTTCAGCAAACCGCGACACCAGGATTCTTGCTTCTTCAAACTCACTGTCTGATTTATACTCTGATGAGTAAGCTCCTGAAATTGTTCTTATCACAGCTTTATACCTCCCGACTATTTTTTCACATGCATAAGATATTTCTCCCAGACTTGCCCTTTTTTCTGCAGCGTTGACTGCCAGATCAAGAAGATTTCCCTCTCCTGAGCGGACGCATTCCGTTATTGTATCGAGAGCTGCCTGGCATTCCTTTTCATTCCTCTCTGCCCTGAGCTTCCCAAGTCGCATTATCTGTGAATCCCTGACTGCAGTGTTATCTACTTCAAGGAGTTCCAGAGGTTCTTCCTTCTCAAGCCTGTACTTGTTCATACCAACAATTGTCTGCATACCGGAATCTATCCGCGCCTGGGTTCTGACAGCGGCATCTTCTATCCTCATTTTGGGAATGCCTGAGTCGATTGCTTTTGCCATCCCGCCCAGTTTTTCAATCTCCTCAATGTGTTCCCATGCGCGGTGTGCAATTTCGTTAGTCAGACTTTCGACGTAGCAGGAGCCTGCCCAGGGATCGACTGCTTTACAGATCTTTGTCTCCTCCTGAATATAAATCTGGGTGTTCCTGGCAATGCGTGCCGAAAATTCAGTCGGCAATGCAAGGGCTTCATCAAGTGCATTCGTATGAAGGCTTTGGGTATGGCCAAGTGCAGCAGCCATGGCTTCAATGCAGGTACGACCCACATTATTATAGGGATCCTGTTCGGTCAGGCTCCATCCCGATGTCTGACAGTGAGTCCTGAGTGCCAGCGATTTTGGGTTTTTCGGATTGAATCCTTTTACTATCTTGGCCCAAAGCATTCTGGCAGCTCTTAATTTCGCTATTTCCATGAAATGGTTCATCCCAGTTGCCCAGAAAAATGAGAGTCTCGGAGCGAAATCATCAATATCAAGACCCGCATTTATTCCAGCCCTCAGGTATTCAAGCCCATCAGCAAGAGTATATGCAAGTTCAATATCGCATGTTGCTCCTGCTTCCTGCATATGATAACCCGAAATGCTGATGGAATTGAATTTTGGCATTCTGGCAGCCGTGTATTTCAGAATATCAGTTATGATCCTCATCGAAAACTCAGGCGGATAAATGTAAGTATTCCTGACCATGAACTCCTTGAGGATATCATTCTGGATCGTTCCGGTCAGTTCTTCAGGTTTTGCCCCCTGCTCAAGAGCTGCAACGATATAAAAAGCCATAATCGGAAGTACGGCACCGTTCATTGTCATTGATACAGATATCTTATTAAGGGGAATCCGGTCAAAAAGGATCTTCATGTCGAGTATTGAATCAACAGCAACACCAGCCTTCCCAACATCACCTGCAACACGTTCATGATCAGAATCATATCCCCGGTGGGTGGCAAGATCGAAGGCGACCGATAAACCTTTCTGCCCGGCTGCAAGGTTCCTCCTGTAAAAAGCATTCGATTCTTCTGCAGTTGAAAATCCTGCATATTGCCTGATTGTCCATGGGTGGACAACATACATTGCTGAATAAGGTCCCCTAAGGAAAGGCGGTATACCTGCTGCATAATCAAGATGATTCATCCCCTCAAGATCAGCTTTTTTATAAAAATGCTTTACAGGAATCTTTTCAGGTGTGATCCAGTTTATCTCATTCACTTCCGCGGATTCCTGAACTGCCTTCTTCTGCAATTGATATGAAGTGAGATCACTATATCTGAATTTTGGCCTCATAACATTTTAAACATTGATCAATTCCCTATATTCAGACAGGAATTGAAGTATTTTAGTCTTTCCAGCACATCAGATCGTATGCTGATAAAGTTTTCAAGACCCTGGGATTTAAGCTGGTCAATATCAGGAGGGTTTCCGGCAATAACTATAATCGATCTCCCTCTAAGCCTGTTCAGGATAGCCGGAGCATACAGGGGATATTCTTCGTCGGAGCTGCAAACGACAATGATATCAGCTTCCGATTTCAAGGCAGCATCAATGCCTTCATCAACAGTTGAATATCCTTCACTATCAATGACTTTATAACCGCCACACCCGAAAAATCCTGTTGAAAACTGAGCTCTCGCCCTTCTCATAACATGATTGCCAATTGTCAGCAAAAAAACAACCGGCCGCCTTGATGCATTATCCACGGCGATCCTGGCCTTCTCAAAATCTTCGGATCCTCTCGAGAATTGTGCAGGGATCACAATCAGATCACCTGCATTCACCTTTTCAGATTCACGTAAATTGTTTTCTGTTGCAGAAAATCTATCTTCAGGATTGGGGAAGAGGTTTGTACCGAGTATGATCTCTTTTCTCTTGCTGATATCACTTTTTCTCCTTGCAGCCGATTCAGCAAGCTTTGTCTGAATCAGTCCCGACCTGAGAGATGACAAAAATCCTCCTTCATCTTCAATTTCAATGAATAATCTCCAGGAGTTCTCAGCAATAAGTGATGTAAGCTTCTCTATATAATATGAGCCCGATGCAGGATCGGCAACTTTATCGAAATGGGCTTCATTCTTAAGAATCAACTGCTGGTTTCTTGCTATCCTTTCAGAAAATTCTCCCGGCTTTCTGAAAGCGACATCAAAAGGATTTACAGTCAGCGAATCGGTACCTCCAAGCACTGCTGACATTGCTTCGGTCTGGGTACGAAGCATATTGACAAAAGGATCATAAATTGTGGCATTCCATTTGCTTGTCACACAATGGATTTCCATTCTGAAAGAATTCCTGTCAGGCGGGTTGTATGAGTCGGCAATCAGCGACCAGAGCAGACGTGCCGCCCTTAGCTTGGCAATCTCCATAAAATAATTAGGTCCTACGCCGAAACTGAATCGCGTTTTTTCAGCAAACTCATCTGCCTTTATTCCTCTTTGAGTGAGTTGTGCCAGATACTCGACAGCCATCGAGAGGCTGAATGCCAGCTCCTGAACTGAATCGGAACCTGCATTGGTAAAGTTGGAACCATTGATCTGCAAACAACGGTAATGAGGCAGGGAAAGTGTGTCGGAGAACAAGGAAGCAAGGTAATCAAATCCTGCTCCGACAGGAATACATAAGGTCCCGTTAATCATCAGCCTACCAAGCGGATCAGCCTCGACAGCACCTCTGAGCAATGACTTATCAAATTGGTTGTTTTCTGAAATTTTCTGAAACAATGAGATTATTTCTCTTGCCTTTCCGTCTGAAAGGAAATTAATCTCTGTACATTCAGGATTTATGTCCTTGAGCAATGCGGTGAAATTCGGTTCATTTACAGATTCAGGATCAGTTATAATAAATCCGAGAGATTCAACACCCTTTGGAAGGATCGAAAGCGCTTTTTTATTTGCCCCGGAATAATCTGTGACAGTAATGTCCTGCCTTACGAGCCAGGAATTCTAAACCGACCGTCCGGAATCCCCTGAACCCTTTTTTCACGGCATTCTCCTGCGACATCTTCCCTTAAGAACAACGGGAGAAAAAAATCAACAGGTTGCAGACTTTCGAGGTCCTCACGCCGGTAAAAGGGCATTACATCAAAACCTTCGCTGGTTTTCCAGACAAGCCTTTTATTAAAATCAGCTCCCTTCAGATCCGCGCTGATTTTATCCATCCACTCCTCTGGTTGAAACCGGTGGAAACTCATCAAAAAGTCCTCTTTCTTTCACAATATAAACCTGTTTTCTGTTCTGATAGAATTAAAACTACTAATTATTAAGATTTTACATGAAGCCTATAATAGATCACTTACCACGTTTTACGTTCCGGCAAACTCCATAAGATATGATTTAATGAACTCATTCAGATCACCGTCAAGGACCGCAAGAACATTGCTGGTCTCATAGCTTGTCCTGTGATCCTTAACCATTTTGTACGGATGCAATGTATATGACCTGATCTGCGAGCCCCATTCGATTTTCTTCTTTTCCCCTTCAATCTTTGCCTGCTCCTCCCTCAGTTTTCTCAGTTCAAGTTCGTAAAGCTGCGATTTAAGTATCCTCATCGCATTCTCCTTGTTATTAAGCTGCGACCTTGTTTCCTGGTTTTCGATAACAATGCCGGTAGGATGATGCCTGAGCCTGACTGCCGTTTCAACCTTGTTAACATTCTGGCCACCAGCCCCGCTCGAACGGTATGTATCCCAGGTAATGTCGGCAGGATTGATCTGCAATTTCAATGTTATTGTCGACAAGAGGGGTGACAAATACCGATGCAAATGTAGTCTGCCGCTTCCCCTGGGCATTAAACGGAGAAATTCTCACAAGGCGGTGAACACCGTTTTCACTTTTAAGATAACCGTATGCCCTTTCACCATCGATCTCAAGTGTCACTGATTTGACTCCTACCTCATCTCCGGGCTGGAAATCAAGCTCTTTGACTTTATAATTGTTTCTTTCCGCCCATCGCAGATACATTCTTAAAAGCATCGACGCCCAATCGTTGCTTTCTGTCCCTCCGGCTCCCGAGTTGATCTTCAGAATAGCTCCCAGCTGATCTTCATCTTTCTGAAGCATATTCCTGACCTCGAGGTCTTCAATCAATGACAGACATCTTATTGTACTGATTATCAAGATCTTCCTCTGTCGCCTCCCCCTCCTTATAAAAATCGAATATCACCAAAAGGTCCTCGAATCCGGTGCTGACTTTATCAAAGTCGGTGGTCCAACTTTTTATCCGTGATATTTCTTTAAGAAGTTCTTCGGCTGACTTTGGATCGTTCCAAAAACCAGGCTTCTGTGTTTCCTGCTCTTTGTCAGCTATTTCCGTAAGCTTGCCGTCAATGTCAAAGATACCTCCTCAACGCGTCACGGCGTTCTGACAGATCTTTTATCTGATCAGCTGTTATCATTTTTCAGATTTTGGGCAAAATTAGTTCTTTTTCAACAATAAAGATTGCCCGGGCTGGAGTTTTATGCACTAAGTTTCACAAACTAGAAAAAACCAGTTGCTATTGGACATTTACAATATTCCGGATTTAATTAACAAAATGTTGATAAAGTCGTTAATAACCTGTTAATATGCCCATTAAACGAACAGTTAATTGGTTGTTAATTTCTCTTCAGAATGATTTGTTTTAATTCTTAATTTTCGGCCGGTTGGCTTAATCCGGAATTGTATCCGATGCTCAGATCTTTTTTATATCACAATCTGATCGAAGCCGGCTGTGACGAGGCCGGCCGGGGTTGCCTTGCCGGGCCTGTTGTGGCTGCAGCCGTGATAATGCCTAAAAATTACAAACATCCTGTCCTGAACGATTCAAAAAAACTCACTGCAAAACAACGGGTTGAGCTTAAGGATGAGATAATCAATTCCGCAATTGCATGGAAAGTGGCATTTGTAGGGAATGCGGAGATTGATGAAATGAATATTCTCAGGGCATCGATTAAAGCGATGCATCTGGCAATTGACGGTCTCTCAAGGCAACCTCAATTCCTTCTTATTGACGGTAACAGATTCTTTCCCTACAAAGAAATCAAGCATAAAACCATTATAAAAGGGGACGGATTATTTTTCCCGATTGCTGCAGCATCTGTCCTTGCAAAAACATTCCGGGATGAATACATGGAAAAATTCATAATGAATTTCCCGATTACGGCTGGAATAGAAACAAGGGCTACCCTACTTCATTTCACAGGGAAGCTTTACTGAAGCACGGTCATCACTCCCTATCACAGAAAATCATTCAGTCTGTTTAACACCCAACTGACATTCGATTTCTGATTTCTCATTTAAATAATAAGGTTATCTTTGTCGATTATTTTTTGCAATACTCTAACAAAATACATTATGAAACGACTGATTTCTATTTTAATAGTCCTTATCATCAGCCTTGGATCCATAGTCAGGGCAGATGAAGGTATGTGGGTTCTGCCGCTTATTGAAAAACTCAATATAGGCAAAATGACAGAGATGGGACTGAAGCTTTCGGCTGAGGATATTTACAGCGTTAACAAAGCCTGCCTTAAAGACGCAGTAGTAATATTCGGTGGTGGTTGCACCGGCGAGATCGTGTCATCACAGGGACTTCTCCTTACAAATCATCATTGCGGTTATGGCCAGATCCAGGCACACAGCAGTGTAGAACATGATTACCTGAGGGATGGTTACTGGGCGATGACAAAGGAAGAGGAGCTTCCGAATCCCGGACTTTCAGTCACATTCCTGATAAGAATGGAGGACGTCACTGACCAGGTACTTGCTGCCGTAAAAACCGGAATGAGCGAGCAGGAAAGGAGTTCAGCCATTAATGAAGTACGAACGTGCCATTGAAAATAAAGCATCCGAGGGAAATAACTACAGGACGACTGTAACTTCCTTTTATGCCGGCAATAATTATTACCTGCTTGTTTATGAAAGATATACCGATGTAAGGTTTGTCGGAGCCCCTCCCTCATCAATCGGGAAGTTTGGATTTGACACTGACAACTGGGAATGGCCGCGCCATACAGGGGATTTCAGCGTATTCAGGGTCTATTCCGGTCCTGATGGCAAACCTGCTCCCTATTCAAAGGATAATATCCCCCTCAAGCCTAAATACTGGCTTCCTGTCTCAATAAAAGATCTGAACGAAAACGACTTTGCCATGATCCTGGGTTATCCCGGAAATACTCAAAGGTATGCAACATCCTATGAGGTTGACGAACTTCTTAAAATCACACATCCAAACAGAATTAAAATCCGCGGTATACGTCAGGAAATTCTGATGGCAGATATGCAGGCTGATCAGAAGGTGAATATCCAATATGCATCAAAATACTCCGGTTCATCAAACTACTGGAAGTATTCGATAGGTCAGAAAGCAGGTCTGGAAAGGCTTAACGTAAAAGCTAAAAAACAACAGATTGAAAATCAGTTTAACATCTGGAGTTGCAGCTGACCCCGCCCGTAAGGCAAAATATGGGGAGGCTCTGAACCTGATCCGGATTGCAACTGAAGGAAGAGCTGAATTCTTAAATGCGCAGCAATATTTAAGCGAATGTTTAACACGGGGGTGTGAGCTCTTCAGTATGAATATGGTTGCCTCAGCAATGATAAATGCACTTAAATCGGGTGAAAGCCAGCGGATAACGGATATAACATCAAAGATGAGAAATTACACAACTTCATTTTACAAAGATTATAACCCCCCAACCGATCAGAAGGCAATGAAAGCCATGTTAAAGTTGTTCAGGAATGACGTGCCTGCTAAATTTCATCCCGATTTTTATGCAAATATCGTTGACAAAAAGTTTAAAGGAAATATTGATAAATTTGTTGATGATATGTTTGCCAGATCGGTATTTGCAAGCGAGTCAAAGCTGACTGCATTTCTGAACAAACCGGTTCTGAAAACTCTGGAAAATGACCCTGTCTATCTTACTGTAACCTCGATAAACAAGGTAGCCAGCGACGTTTCAAAAAATCTCAGCCAGTTTGACGCGAATCTGGCGACCGGCCACAGACTATGGATTGCCGCAATGAGGGAAATGATGCCGGATAAGACTTTATATCCCGATGCAAATTTTACCATGCGTCTTACTTACGGAACTATAAAGGGTTATGATCCGAAAGATGCAGTTACCTATAAATATTATACCACTCTTCAGGGTGTTGTGGATAAATACAAACCTGGTGATTATGAATTCGACCTTCCGCAAAGACTTATTGATCTGAACAATAAAAAGGAATTCGGAAGATATGCCTCCCCGAAAGGTTATATGCCTGTCTGTTTCCTGACTAACAACGACATAACGGGTGGTAACTCGGGAAGTCCGGTCATGAATGCAAACGGAGAGCTTATCGGACTTGCCTTTGATGGCAACTGGGAAGCAATGAGCGGTGATGTGGCTTATGAACCTGAATTGCAGAGAACAATTGCGGTTGATATCAGATATGTCCTGTGGATAATGGATATTTATGCGGGAGCCGGGCATCTTGTAAATGAAATGGATATAAGGCAGTAAGTTATTTGATATTTACCCTGACGCCAATTCGAAGTTAAATGCATTTCAATATTATTGAAATTTTAGCCGCGTTTATGGTCCTGTTTGCGATAATTGACATTCCGGGATCCATTCCTATCATTATTGATATAAAAGCTAAAACAGGCGATGTCCGTCCATGGAAAGTCACCAGCGTTTCATTCTTAATACTTCTTGCTTTTTTATTCATCGGTAGCCCTTTACTCGGGATCTTCGGAGTCGATGTTTCTTCATTCGCCATTGCAGGGTCATTCATTATTTTCCTTATTGCAATGGAAATGATATTAGGTATTGAATTGTTTAAACAGGATTCACACGGAAGTGGTGCAGTATTTCCAATAGCTTTCCCGCTGATCGCGGGTGCAGGATCAATTACCACCATCCTTTCTCTGAAAGCTGAATATTATACCATAAACATTTTTATTGCATTGGTCCTCAATATGGTGGTTATTTACCTGGTTTTGCGTCTGACAAAATTTTTTGAAATGATACTTGGTCATGGCGGATTGCAGATCCTGAAAAAAGTATTCGGAGTTATTCTCCTTTCAATAGCCATAAAGCTTTTCCTCACCAACACCGGGATTATACTGAATCATGCCAGGTGAAATAACAATTTATACCGATGGAGCTGCCAGCGGCAATCCCGGACCGGGAGGATACGGTGTTGTACTTATTTACGGCAGGCACAGACTCGAAAAATCGGAAGGATTCCGGCTCACAACCAATAACCGCATGGAACTGCTTGCAGTTATTACCGGACTGGAATCACTTAAAATCCCCGGAAGCAGGGCTGTAATCTACACAGACTCTAAATATGTGGCAGATGCTGTTGAAAAGGGGTGGGTATTCCAATGGGAATCAAAGGCTTTCAAGAAAAAGAAGAATTCCGACCTCTGGAAGAGGTTCCTTAAAACTTACAGAATACATAAAGTAAGATTTGTCTGGATAAAAGGTCATGGTAATAATCCTGAAAATGAACTTTGCGACCGTATGGCAGTAGAAGCCTCACGTAAAAATGATTTGCAGGAAGATACTGGCTACAAACCAGGTGATGAAAATGATTCATTGTTTAATGACACAGTGCTATGAGGGGACAAAAGGAGCTCTATGAGATTCTGGAAAAGTTATCGATAAACTTTGAGTATCATGAACATCCGCCTCTTGCGACCATTGAGGAGGCTAAAGTTCATTGGAAGGATTATAATTCAGGAAGATGCAAAAACATCTTTTTCAGGAATCATAAAGGAAACAGGCACTACCTGGTGATACTTGAGCACCTCCGGCTGCTTGATATTCACGATCTTGAAAAACGCCTCAGGCAGGGGAAACTTACCTTTGCATCGGACCAGCGGCTGAAAACGTATCTGGGAGTTGAACCAGGTTCAGTATCTCCGTTCGGACTGATAAACGACAGGGAAAGGCAAGTGCATATCTTTATCGATGAAAAGCTTCAGGAGTTTGACCGCCTGGCATTCCATCCCAATGTAAATACAGCTTCGATAGTCGTTTCAAAATCCGACTTTATTAAATTTCTTGATTATACGGGAAACCAGTATGAGTTTATAAGGCTCTATGATTGAATTCAAATTAACAAATCATTACTTTTTCTTTCCTGAGCCGTAGACAGACTGCTTCCACTCATCTGCAGGCTCGTACCTGCTCATGCAAGCCCACAGAATTCCCCGTTTTTGTATTTCCAGCACCTGCGGTACATTGAAGTCTGAAGCCACATGCCCCAAAGAGGAATAAAAGACCCTGCCTTTGCCATAATACTTTTTCCATACTACCGGGACGACATTCCCTCCAATCCAGTCGGCATTCCTGTCATTAAAAGTGGTTGTGGCAAGAACTTTTATGTTAGGATCAACGTGTACATAATATTGTTCTGAATGCATGTCAAAATCTGTTAATCCCTTTGTGACTGGGTCTTTATGGTCCACAATATTGACCCTGTAGTCAATGACCCCGCCGGGATGGGCAACCCATTGCCCTCCAACCATGAATTGATATTCAGTATTGTTCCTGAACGAATCCCCAAGTCCGCCGTGCCAGCCGGCGAGACCAGTGCCGCTTTTAACTGCCTCTTCAAGGGCTTTTTCCTGATTACCCTCTATTGTCCCCATGGTCCATGTCTGTATAATGAGGTCAATATCCTTTTTCAAGTCAAAATTTACATAAGATGCAAGCGTGTCTGATACAGTAACCTCCGCTCCTTCCGATTTCAACCATGGTACAAAAATATCGCGGCATTTGTCAGGCTCATGACCCATCCATCCTCCCCAGACAAAGAGCACCTTCTTGCCTTTTAACGGTGAGTCTGTTCCGTTGAAAATATTACGGCTGAAAACTGACGGGGCTATAACAGCAGCGGCTGCAACAGCCGCACTTTTTGAAAAGAATGATCTGCGTGAAACCATAGCATTAAGATTTTAGTCTAAGATAATGATTTTACTTCTTTCTTTTTAAGATAGGGTTAAATGCTTTTTAAGTGTCTTTACAACGTGTCCTATGGACTTCAAAGAAGATTATTTATACTAGTTCTAAATAACCTTTTTTTGCATCATTTATCATTCTTTTACGTCATTTATGCGTAATCAACCAAAAGTAACAATTTCATGAAAAGAATATTAGTGGCTGTTTTTACCGCCGTTCTTTTTATATCAGGGGCTACCGGACAGGGTCCTGAAAAGAAGCAGTACAAAGCAGAAAGACTTACCTCAGCTCCCGTAATCGACGGGATTCTCGATGATGAAGTGTGGAAAAATGAAGGAACCTGGACCGATGACTTTACTCAGTATGAGCCATATAACGGAAGCAAGGTTTCCCAGAGGACAGAGTTTAAAATATTGTTTGATGACGATAACCTTTATGCCGCATTCAAAGCTTATGATACCAGCCCCGACAGTATTGTAAACAGGCTGACACGTCGTGACAATCCAGATGGTGATCTGGTTGGCATTATCCTCGACAGCTTTCATGATCTGCGCACCGGATTCCTTTTCGGTATAACATCAAGCGGTGTTAAATATGACCAGATGTTCACAAATGACGGGCAAAATGAGGATTCTTCATGGGATCCGAACTGGTGGGTTAAAACTTCAGTTAACGGCGAAGGATGGGTGGCCGAAATGAAAATACCCTTCAGCCAGGTAAGATTTGAGAAAAACTCAGGAGATATCTGGGGATTGGAAGTAGCAAGGGTTTTATTCAGAAAGAATGAGACGACTTTCTGGCAGCATATACCTAAAGATGCACCAGGGCTTGTGCATATGTTTGGCGAATTATCAGGTCTTGAACAGATCAAACCGAGGAAGATCTTTGATGTTACCCCATATACTGTTGGAAAAGCAGAAACATTTAAAGCTGAGCCGGGAAATCCGTTCAGGTCAAAAGGGAAAAGCTACGGGTTAAACGGTGGAGTTGACGCCAAGATCGGTGTTACAAACAATATGACAATGGACCTCACTATCAATCCCGATTTTGGACAGGTTGAAGCAGATCCGTCAGAGGTCAATCTTTCTGCATTTGAAACATTTTTTAAAGAAAAACGGCCGTTTTTTATTGAAGGCAACAATATCACTAACTTCAATCTCGGGATAGGCGACGGGGATATCGGAAATGATAATCTTTTCTATTCCAGACGTATTGGCCGCAGGCCACAGGGAGATCCCGGTGTCGATGAAGGATACATTGATATGCCGAACTTCACCTCTATTCTGGGAGCAGTAAAACTGACCGGAAAAACCCAGGACGGACTCTCTGTCGGCTTTGTTGAAGCTGTCACTTCAAGGGAAAGGGCTGAGATTGATAATGAAGGTGAAAGGAGTTTTAAAACCGTGGAACCTCTGACAAACTATCTGGTAAGCAGGGTTCAAAAAGATTTCAATGAAGGGAAAACCATTTTTGGCGGCATTTTCACCGGCACAAACAGGTTCCTT
This sequence comes from uncultured Bacteroidales bacterium, assembly GCA_963831935.1. GTDB lineage: Bacteria > Bacteroidota > Bacteroidia > Bacteroidales > VadinHA17 > LD21. Next base: position 36,926 of record CAWHSH010000004.1, on the reverse strand, counting down.
GATGAGAACCTAAGCCAATCTATGCATAAATCTGCATATACAGGAGGATTCGATTTTTCACAATACAATAAGGATAAAAGCTGGATGTTCAGTCTTAATGCAGCATTCAGTCAGGTTAACGGAACCAGGGAAGCTATTGAGAACACTCAGAGGTCATCTGCCAGGTATTTCCAGAGGCCTGATAAGAATTATGCAAAGCTTGATCCATCCAAAACATCCCTGTTCGGATCAGGAGGAAGGATGATGATATCGAAAAATAACGGGCACGTGAACCTCATGGGTGTTGTTATCTGGAAAACACCGGGATTTGAAACAAACGATCTCGGGTATATGCAAACAGCTGACCAGATAATTTCGGTAGCCTGGATAGGGTATAACCAATGGGAACCCAAAAGCATTTTACAGAAGCTTCAATATTAACGCGGATGTATTATTCTTCCTTCGATTTCGGAGGCAACAATACAATGAATGGTTTTGAATACAATGTAAACCTGAATCTTAAGAATTATTGGAGTGCATGGGCCGGAGGAAACATTGGGATAAGCTCACTTGACGCAAGCATGCTGAGGGGCGGACCAATGATGAAAATGCCGGGGAGAATGAGCTTCCGGGGCGGTTTCTCAACCGATAACAGGAAAAAACTCGGATTTTCCTTTTTTACCAATTACAATCGGGGTTTTGAGCATTATTATGATAACAGCTATACTGAAATTGGTGTTTCATATAAACCAACAAACTACCTCTCCATATCACTTGGTCCGGGATACAACAAATCTTACAGTGAACTTCAGTATGTTACACAGACAGATTATAACGGCACCGACAGGTACGTTTTTTCAAGCATTGACAGGAGAACCGTAAATGCTTCATTAAGAGTCAGTTTTAATCTGAATCCTGAACTCACCCTTCAGTACTGGGGCCAGCCGTTCATAGCAACCGGAATGTATTATGACCATAAATACATTCTCGATCCGATGGCTGCAAAATATTCGGATAGATTTCATACCTATTCTCCTGATCAGATAACTGTTGGCGCTGAAGATTATCTTATTGATGAAAATGTGGATGGCACCAACGATTATTCAATTGAGAAAACCGATTTTAACGTAAAGGAATTTCTTTCAAATCTTGTAATCAGGTGGGAATATTCCCCCGGATCCTCAGTATATTTTGTCTGGAGTCAGACCAGGAGCGGTTTTAATCCCTCGGGTAACATGGATTATTTCAATGATATGGGAGATCTTTTTAACCGCAAATTGTTCAGAAACGATGATAACTACGACCTTAAAAATGTTTTTCTTGTCAAGTTCAGCTACAGGTTCGGGTTGAAATAGTTTAATTAATTTTCTTTAAATCTTACCGAAAATTCTTATTGCCATGAAAAGAATTCTGATTTCGGTACTTTTTCTGTATCTGTTAATCCCTGTCGTACCGGGACAGACAATCTGAAAAGAAACAGTATAAAGCAACAAGGCTGACAACGCCCCCGTAATTGATGGTATCCTGAACGATGAAGCCTGGAATGAAGGAACCTGGGAGGGTGACTTTACGCAGAACCGGCCCTATAACGGTAAACCTGCAACTCAAAAAACTGAGTTTAAAATCCTTTTCGATGCAGATAACCTTTATGTTGCCATAAAGGCTTACGATACAAGTCCTGACAGCATTGTAAACCGTTTAACCCGACGTGATCAGGCTGACGGAGACCTTGCCGGCATCATTCTGGACAGCTTTCATGATCTTCGTACCGGTTTCCTGTTCGGCGTCAGTTCTGCCGGTGTAAAGTACGATGATATGTTCACCAATGATGGACAGAATGAAAATTCCTCATGGGATCCAAACTGGTGGGTAAAAACTTCCATTAACAAAGAGGGATGGGTTGCAGAGATGAAAATACCATTCAGCCAGGTTAGATTTGAAAAAAATTCCGGAGATGTCTGGGGTCTCGATATTGCCAGAATCATATACAGGAATAATGAACAGGTTTTCTGGCAGCATATTCCGAGAGATGCTCCGGGGTTTATCCATCTGATGGGAGAAATATCCGGACTTGAGCAAATTAAACCCAGAAAAATATTTGATGTAACCCCTTATGGTGTTGCAAAAGCAGAAGTCTTTAAGGCAGAACCTGGTAATCCATTTAAGGAAAAAGGCAGGAAAGTTTGGTTTGAACGGTGGAATAGATGCTAAAATCGGAGTAACAAATAATATGACAATGGATCTTACCATTAATCCTGATTTCGGGCAGGTTGAGGCTGATCCGTCTGAAGTGAATCTTTCTGCATATGAAACATTTTTCAGTGAAAAACGACCATTTTTCATTGAAGGAAACAATATTACAAACTTCAATATAGGACTTGGCAATGGTGACGTGGGAAACGATAACCTTTTCTATTCCAGACGAATAGGTCGAAGGCCTCAGGGGAATCCTGATATTAATGAGGGATCGTTTGCCGATATACCCATGGCGACCACTATTCTCGGTGCTGCAAAGCTGACAGGAAAGACAAAAAACGGACTTTCACTGGGTTTTATTGAGGCTGTCACCGCAGAGGAAAAAGCTAAAATAGATAACGAAGGTGAAAGAATGTATGAAACTGTTGAACCCTTAACCAATTATTTTGTCGGCAGGGTACAGAAAGATTTCAATGAAGGGAAAACGCTCCTTGGCGGGATTTTAACAAGTACAAACCGCAATCTTGATGCCAATCTTGCTGATTATATGCATAAATCGGCTTATTCCGGTGGAATCGATTTTACACAATACTACTAAAAATAAAAACTGGATGTTTAACCTGAATACCGCTTTCAGTCAGGTTAACGGATCAAAGACAGGCGACTCGATTATACACAGAGATCTTCAGCCCGATATTATCAAAGACCTGACAACGATTATACTGAGTACGATACAACCGTACGTCACTTGCGGGTCAGGCGGAAGGATGCAGATACAGAAGCTTAACGGTCACTTCTTTCTGTTAGGTGCGGTCAGCTGGAAGACTCCTGGCTTTGAAACCAACGATCTTGGCTACTTACGTGAAGCTGATCAGATACTGTCTGTCGTTGTGGCAGGATACAGCCAGTGGGAACCAAAATGGATCTACAGAAACTACAATATCAACGGAGACGTGTATATGGTGAATAATTTCGGCGGTAATCTGACCGGTAAAGGTTTTGAATGGAATGCATCCGCTGAATTAAAGAATTATTGGAACATATGGACCGGAGGTAATTTAAGTGGTTCATCCCTCTCCACCGGAATGCTTCGCGGCGGACCGATGATGAAATTGCCCGGAAGCACAAATGCCCGGATCGGCTTCTCAACAGATTACCGTAAAAAAATTACATTCAGCGTTTCTGCGAACGGTTCCAAAGGCTGGGAAAACGACTCCAGAAACCTGTACACAGGAGTGGACGTATCATATAAACCGACAAATTACTTTCATTCACGCTGAGTCCGGCGTACAGCAAATCGTTCAGTGAACTTCAATATGTTAACAATCTGACCTATAATAACACTGAAAGGTATATTTTTGGAAGCATCGACAGAAAGACCATCAGTGCATCACTCAGGATAAATCTTAACCTGAGTCCCAATCTTACTTTTCAGTACTGGGGACAACCGTTTGTTGCTTCAGGAAGATATTATGACTATAAATACATTCTGGATCCAATGGCTGACAGGTATACGGACAGGTTCCATACCTATTCATCAGATCAGATAACTGTCGGAACCGATGATTACCTTATTGATGAAAATATTGATGGAACCGATGATTACACCATTGAGAAATCGGATTTTAACTACAAGGCATTTCTTTCAAACCTGGTAATCAGGTGGGAATATTCCCCGGGTTCTTCAGTTTATCTTGTCTGGAGCCAGACCAGAAGTGGTTATAGTCCGACAGGTAACATGGATTATTTCAATGATATGGGGGATCTTGTTCAACCGCAGATTGTTCAAACAGGACGATAACTATGACTTGAAAAATGTTTTTCTTATCAAATTCAGCTACAGGTTTGGATTAAAATAATGGATTATTTACGATGTATTACAGGCGATAGATAAAAATATCGCCTATTGCCTTTAATAAATAATACATAATGCCTTGATTGGCATTTTTTTTGCTCTTAAAAATACAGAGTCACTCTTCTTTGACATAGTTGGAAATCCGGTTGGCCTGTGTAATTGTCTTCAACCTAAAAACTATTTAAAATGAAGAGGAACGATCAAAAGGTTCCTGGATTTGATGAGATCATTTTCGCGAACCGTAATAAAAACTACGGAGCCTACGACCTCCGTAGGAGATACAAATCTGCAGCCAGTCTTTCAATACTTGGCGGAGTTACACTCTGTTCTGTTCCATTAATACTGATTTTCATATTTTCTCCCGAACCGGTAAAAGCAAAAGCTGATCCCGGAATATTTGTGGTTGTTCAGACTGATAATTTAACCGATCCCGCCAAAATTGTCCAGCCGGTACCTCTAAAACCGGCTTCTGCTCCACCCCAGTTCAGATATGTAGAGCCGAAAGTTGTTGATGACACAATGGGTTTAACAAATCTTATGATCAATGATTTTGTCATGGATTCCGTGATTAATAATAATGTCACTGTTAATATCGATTCAGTAGTTTATTCTCCTCCTGTCACAGCTGGGATTGAGGAACCGGAGCCTTTTACATTTGTCGAGGAACCACCCATATTCCCGGGTGGAACCAGTGCTCTGCTGAAATTTATAGCTGAGAATACGAAATATCCTGCTGAGGCTCTGGAAAATGGTGTCCAGGGAAAGGTATTTGTCAAATTTGCAGTATCTGCGGATGGAACGGTTAAAAGACTTGAAATAACAAGGAGTGTTCATCCCTTGCTTGATGCTGAAGCCATGCGGGTTGTATCGTCTCTCCCAAAATGGAAGCCGGGCAAACAGAACGGGAGGCCTGTCCCTGTCTGGTACAGTGTACCGGTCGCTTTCGAGATCAGGAACTATTAAGGCCAGGGAATCGGGCGTATTTGAAAGCCGGAAATGCCATCAGGCAACCTTCTTCACCCCTATTCCGGGTCGTTTAGGCAGGGTAATTTTACCATTTGTGATTGTAATGCCTTCGAAAGGATCGTTGCTTATAAGCAGGTTGCCGTCAAGATCGCACCAGTCGGCTAACGGTGAAAGATGGGCCGCCGCAGTTACAGCGCAGGATGTCTCGGTCATGCATCCTATCATTACTTTCATATTAAAAGCCTTTGCAACATTGATCATTTTCATCGCTGAATTCAATCCGCCGCATTTCATCAGTTTGATATTGATCCCTGAATAGACACCCCTGTTATTTAATATATCGCTCACATTCTGGATGGCTTCATCACCTATGACCGGCAGTGGGCTGTTCTCAGTCAGCCACGCAATGTCATCTTTCATCTCCTTTGGCATTGGTTGTTCAAGAAAAAGGACTCCTTTTTCTTTTAACCAGTGTGCCATTTCCAGGGCATGATTCCGTTCCTGCCACCCCTGATTGACATCCACGCACAAGGGTTTTGTGGTAAGCGAACGGATTACCTCAACCATCTCCCTGTCATTATCCCTTCCAAGTTTTACCTTCAGAATTTTATATGGTTCCGCCTCCGCAACTTTCTGTTTTATAATATCCGGGCTGTCAAGGCCTATAGTAAAGCTCGTAAGCGGCGTCCGGTCAGGATTCAGACCAAATAACCTGTAGAAGGGCTCTCCCACCAGCTTACCGATAAGATCATGCATGGCAATGTCAACTGAGGCTTTTGCTGCACTGTTGCCGGGCATTACACTTTCGAGATATTCCAGGATATCGGTAAGAAGAAACGGATCATTGAACTGTGAAAGATTTAACAGTGAAAGGAACCTTGCCACCGATTCCTGACTCTCTCCAAGATAGGGAGGCATTGAAGCTTCACCATAACCGGTGACACCATCATACTCAACTTCAGTAAGTATCCCCGGAGTGCTGGTCCTCGAGCTGGTTGCCAGCGTAAATGTATGCCTGAGCTGAAGTGTATATGGCGTAAACCGAAGGATGAGACTGCTCTTTTTTCCCCTCTTCTTTGGCTTTTCAGGAAACCAGGCGACCGTTTCTGAAACTTCACCTTTCAGAAAGGTCCCGGCAATCAGATATCCGCTGTATTTTACAAAATCCCTTTTATTCATGAATTACTCTCATTGATACCAGTTATGGTTCGAAATAGGCTGTAATCCTTTTCCTGCCGGTGCACCGATGATCCTTCTTACTCCGAGGAATGAATCCCTGCGAAACCTGCTGAAGTTGGCCCGGGTTGAATCGAGGCTGTTTACTTTAACCATGCCCGAGGCATGAATGAATTCGGAGTTCCCGAGGTACATGCCTACATGAGTCGCCTGCGGCCTTCCGTATCTCGACGAGCCGAAGAACAAAAGATCTCCTGCCTTCAGTGAATCGGGATAATATGTTCTACGGATTCTTATTCCGTGCTGAAACTGTTGCGATGCATCCCTTGAAAGGATAATACCGTTCAGGTAATAAACAATTTTTACAAAACCGCTGCAGTCAAATCCCTTTGAAGAGGTCCCACCCCACAGATATGGAATACCTGTAAATGATTCTGCAACAGAAACCAGATTTGCAGAATTTGGGGATGTTCCGGCAGGAAGTGAGGTAAATAGAATAGTTTCGTTTTTATTTATAAATCCCTTCCGGCCATCAGGCAGTAAAACCTCAAAAAAGTCCTTTGTTTCACCTCCAAGTTCAACTATACAACCTGCAACAATATCCGAAATCACTTTCCCTGAATTCGGAATGGCAAAAATGTCTCCTGTTTTCTTCAGATAAAATACCCTTGGCACGGATTTCCATTTAGTGTATTCATCTGTAGTTTTGGTTTCAATTGCCTCACTGTCAACCCATCCAAGATACATATCCGGTGTCTGGATCAGGAACCAGTCCCCTTCCTTTTTAAGAATTTTAACCGGCGTTCCCATAAGTGCCTGTGAAACCATCTCCGCATCATATGATGAAAAGAGCCTTATGTTGCACACGCTGACATTTACCAGGCCCCATGGCTCTTTTATCACATTTGTATCCGGCAATACAATAAGGTTGTCGGTAAATGCAACACTTTTGTTTTTCAGAAATCCGGTTATGACCTCCTTTGCCCTGGGAACATTGGTCTCCCCCTTAAGAACTATTCCCGTCCCACCTGAACGAAGAGTGACATCAAATATGCCCTCGCGAAGATCAGGGACCATGGTAATTCCTATTGAGTCAATTTCATTTTTAAAAAGCTCAGACTCATTCTGACGGCAGCCTGCCATATAGACCATAAACATAATGACCGGCATCACCCGCAGGCAGATATTTTTATAATTTATTTTCATTCTTAATATTCAATTTTCATTTCGTATACCATTTATCAAAATATCTGTAACAACTGATAGCGGATATTTCATACCGAACCGTAATCCGAGTAAATTTATAAAATTAGAATTATCAATCTCCGGCCAGCTGTCCGAATTTACTTGGATAATTCATTAATATTGATTTATTTTTACCCGAAATTAAATCTCTAACTATGAAAAACTTACATTCTGCTATTATAGCGCTGATTTTTCTCCTCGGAATCTGCAGCAGCATAAACTCCCAGTCGGCCGAGGAATTCAGAAACCGCAGGAAAGATGTAGTAAACAAAATGGAGCCGCAAAGCATATTGTTGCTCAGGACCACTGATTTATCAGCAAGGTTTGATGACGGCAGGCGGGGTGGTAACTTCTATTACCTGACCGGGATTAATGAACCGAACTGTACTCTTGTGCTGTTTTCAAATGATTTTCAAATACAATCCGCATTTTTAACCGGGGCAAAGGAGGTTCTGTTTATAAGCCCGGTTAATTCCAACAGAATGAACTGGGATGCTCAAACCATAGGTGTTGAAGGAGCCAGATCAAAATACGGGTTAGAAGATGCAAGACCCAATTCAGAAGCATCGGAGTTCACGGACGATTACTGGCATATAACCTTAAATCGGTTTACATGGAGACGGAGAGATCTGCCTCAGTCAATGCGCCCCTGTCGGATGACGAACAGCTTATAAAAATGGCCAGGGACCACGGGGCAACATTTACAATCCTTTCACCTGCCACGATTTTAAATGCCATGCTTTCGAGGAAATCTCCGTCGGAAATTGAATTTATGCGCAGGGTTGTTAACATTACTGCTGAGGCCCAACGGGAGGCGATACGGTCACTAAAGCCGGGAATGTATGAATACCAGCTTGACGCGGTTATAAAGTATGTTTTTTCAGTCAATGGCTCGCGTTCGGTCTCTTTCCCGACAATAATCGGATCAGGGATAAATTCAGTGGTTCTCCATTGGATGGAGAACTCGCGAAAGATGGAGGATGGTGATATTGTCGTTGTGGATTGCGGTGCGGAAAATGACATGTACACTGCCGATATAACCAGAACCTACCCTGTATCGGGTAAATATACAAACCGCCAGAAGGCAATTTATGAGATTGTCCTGAAAGCAAATGAAGAAGCAATAAAAATGATTGCTCCCGGAGTTAAAATGGCCGATGTAAATCACAGGGCCGATTCAGTACTGGCTGACGGTATGGTGAGGATAGGTTTGATAAAGGACAAAGCTGATTTCAAAAAATATTATTACCATGGTCTCAGCCACCAGATAGGACTAAAGGATGCATTTGGGGGAATGGTATCAGTCCTTGAACCTGGAATGATTATAACTATAGAACCCGGAATTTATGTGAGAGAAGAAAAAATCAGGGGTCCGGATTGAGGACGATGTCCTGGTTACAGAAACAGGCTATGAGGTCCTTTCAAAAAATGCACCCAAACAAATTCCCGAAATAGAAAAACTGATGAAGGAAGAAGGTATGGATGTGTTCAGAAAAAGATGAGTGTTAAAGAATTAATTTCCGGACACTTAAATTAAACCAGTGAACTCCGGTTTTCATATATCTTCGTAACTGCATTTACAATATCGTCCATATCAGCTTTGCTCCCAAGCAATATGCTCTGATAGAAAGTTACAGCCTGATCGCACAGCTGATCATTTCCCGGAAGCTGGTTTTCTTCACGCCATTGTTTTAACCTGGCTTCGGAAAAGAGTCTTTTATACCCTCTGGAATTTAAAGCCTCATCAATCAGACCTTCTTTATTCTGCTTTCCATAACCTCCGCTGCAGGGTATTCCTTCGGCATTAAGTGCACTTATGAATTTTCCCTTCGGAATATTATTAAATTTCTCCTTAATATATCTGAACGGATACAGATGGTACACTGCCCGTGTAGCTCCATCAGCAAGTTTATATGGAACGATCCCGGGTATTTCCTTCAGCTTCTTGTCGAGGTAAAGTGCGTTTGATAAACGTACATCATTGTCCTTCTCAATCCGTTTCATCTGTGACATAAGTATGAGAGCCTGCGACTGCTGCATCCTGTAATTCATGCCATTGTACTGGTTACCCGAAACAGGTTTCATGGCTCCATAAGGCCTTCCGCAGTTATGGTATGCATGGCAGCGGTCCACCAGATTCTGGTCATTACCCAGAACAGCCCCACCCTCACCGGCTGCCAGATGCTTGGAGTTCTGGAAACTGAAACATCCCAGGTCACCGAGGGTTCCTGTTTTTTTACCCCTGTATTCGGCCAGCCATGCCTGGCAGGCATCCTCAATTACTTTCAGGTTATGATTTTTTGCAACTTTATTAACACTGTCCATATCGACAGGTAACCCGTAAATATGAACAGGTACAATTGCCACTGTCCTTTCAGTGATTCTTCCTTCAATCTTTTTTGGATCAATTAAAAATGTTTCTGGATCACTGTCGACAAAGACAGGAAGGGCTTTCTGCGAAAATATTACATTGTATGTGGCAATGAATGTATATGGTGAAACAAGAACTTCATCACCGGCATCCACACCAAGGACCTGCAGTGCGGTTACCAGTGCCGTTGTTCCGCTTGCGGTTGCCAGACAATACTTCGCTCCCATCAACTCAGCATACTTTTTTTCAAACTCTTCAACATGCTCTCCGTTTCCCCGCCACCATCGGCCCGAACGGAACATTTCTATGATTCCAGGTTCGGCCGACTGATCCCAGTAAGGCCATTGCGGCCAGGAACCCGGATGGACCTTTTCACCGCCATTTAGTGCGAGTTTTTTGGTCTGAGTGTAATTTGCTGTTCCGAATGGTTTAAATGACAGGTTTATCATTGTACCAAGGAATCCGGCAGAGGTGGCTGCTATTACCTGACGACGGGTGAATTTGCGTGCTATCATATTTTATTGGTTTATGACCGTTTAAGGTGTTTTTATTCCTGAAAGATGTTCTGTAAGTTAAACCGAAAAATTTCAATTTACAATAGTAAATAAGAATGAAATGAATATCCCGGAAAGTAACCGGCAAGATTTCATTTGTGAAGATTAATTCTTAATTTCAGATTTTAGTGATACCGGATGATTATGGGATGATATTTTCCTGAACCCAAAACGCTCGAAAATCAATGAAGAGAAGGAAGTTCATTTCCCAAAGCGCCATGCTGGCTACAGGATCGATGATGGCCGGTTCAGTTGCCGTTTTGCCGCGGTATTTATTGCCGGACGGTTCTGATAAAGCAAACATTGATCTTTATGAACTTTTCACGAATCCCGGATCAAAATATCACCCGTTTGTAAGGTGGTGGTGGAACGGAGATAAGGTGGAAGCTACGGAACTTGTAAGGGAATTAAGATTACTGAAGGATGCAGGCATCGGCGGGGTGGAGATAAACCCAATTGAATTCCCCACTCGCTTTGAAGGCGATGACCTCGGTAAACCATCACTGAAATGGCTGAGCGATGAATGGATCGATATTCTGAAGGTTGTATTTGATGAAGCAAAATCCCTTGGGATGACCTGTGATCTTATTGTCGGATCAGGCTGGCCTTTCGGAGCTGAATATCTTGAAGGGGAAGAACGTTCGCAGATTCTTGTTATCGGTGTTAAAAAGCTTACCGGCCCGCTGGAATATGAAATTTCAAAGTTTGAAATTTTCAAGGAAGCAGATCCGGCAATCAGCTCTCCCTTTCCCGGCAGAACATTGGAGCTTCTTTCCCTTAACCTGGTCCCTGATCCCCTGACCGGTTTTGATGATATTAAATCCTTGCCAGTCAATTTTGAGGATGAAACCACGAAGATTTCAATCCCCGAAGGTAAATTTGCGTTATATGCGCTGGTGAAAATAAATGGATTCATGCAGGTGATCAACGGAGCTCCAGGTGCTACCGGTCCTGTACTTAATCATTACAATAATGAAGCGGTAAAACGGTACCTTAATCATATGTCGGAAGCCATTGAAAAAAGAATCGGCCGTTTATCGGACCATATCCGTGCTTTATTCACCGACAGTATGGAGCTTGAAGGATCGAACTGGACTTTCGGCATGATGGACGAGTTCAGAAAAAGACGGGGATATGACCTGAACCCTTATCTGCCATTTATCCTGTTTAAAACAGGTGCAATGGGAAACGTTACTGACTTTAAATACGGGGTTTCAATGTCACCTGAGCTTGAATCGGTGTTTCGACGGATGAGATACGATTTCGAGCTGACAAAAGCAGAATTGCTGGAGGAACGGTTTGTAAAAACATTTTCCGGGTGGTGCACCGGACTTAACGTAAAATCACGGGCACAGGCTTACGGACGTAGTTTTTTCCCGCTTGAGAGCAGCTTTTATTATGATATTCCCGAATGCGAATCATGGACTACAAACTGGCTTAAACACAGGGTGGGCGAAGAGATGCCTGAGGATGACTACCGTCGCGGAAGGGCCTACACAATGATAAACAAATATGTTTCTTCGGCAGCCAACCTTACGGGGAAACGGCTGATAAGCTGTGAGGAGATGACTGATACATATACGGTCTTTAATACAACTCCGGAGAACCTTAAGATCGGCGGGGATCAAAGTGCCATAACAGGCGTAACTCATTCGGTGTTTCACGGATTTAATTATTCTCCACCCGAAGCCCCTTATCCCGGATGGCTCAGATACGGAGGATATTTTAACGAGAACAACACCTGGTGGCCATATTTTCATCTGTACAATGAGTATAAAGTCGAGGCTTTCAGCGATTCTTTCAGCATGTTACAATGTATACCGATATTGCAATACTACCGCCAGATGATGATATGTGGGGCAATATCGGTGCGCAGATGGAACCGTTCCCTTCCATTACACATGTTGAATATCTGTCGCTGGTCTGGGAAGCTATCAACAAGAACGGGAACGGATGTGATTATGTATCTCAGAGGGTCATCAGGGACGCTGATATGAAAAACGGGATAATGTACTATGGCCCAAAAAAATATCATACGATTTTTATCGTCCAGGTCGACAGTCTGAATACGGATACTGCAAGAAAATTGTTTGAATTTATAGTTTCAGGCGGAAGGATCTTCTGCATTGAGGTATATCCCTTCAAGATCGCTGGGCTGGAAGGATTTTGAAAAGAAGGACAAAGAGGTAGCAGAACTCGTCGAAAAAATGAAATCCTTTCCTGACCGGTTCATTTTGCTTAACAAACCTGTCAAAGATTTCATAGCCTGGTTCAGGAACATCCAGGAACAATACGGCATTGAACCGCATATATGGATTGAAAAGTCCGATCCTTTCGTTATGCAGAACCGGTATCAGGCTGACGATGGTTCCGAGATATTCTATATCGTCCATTCCATATCCATAATTCACACAGGACGAAAGTTGTCTTTCCGAAAAAGAATAGTACGGAACAGACAAGCCTGGATATTTAATCCGGAGGACGGGAAACAGATACAGGGTAACACTTGACAGTGATAACAGCCTTAACCTTGACCTGGGGCCGGCCGAATCATTGCTTTTTGTTTTTGACAGGCACAAGAAGGGTCCCGAATGGAAACCAATGCCGGCCGGGGATTCTTCCTGCAAAACAATTCGCGAACGGGTGGAATGCTGAGTTCCTGCATTGCCGTGATGGTTCGGTGAAAAGTGTACCGATGGATACTTTGACTGATATCAAGGACATGCCTGATTTTGTAAATTTCGCTGGGATAATTATCTACCGGAATAAGATCAATATTGATCGTCCCGGGCCGGAATTCCTGAATCTCGGGAAGGTGTGGGGTATTTCAGAATTAAAAATCAATGGTAAAGATTGCGGCAGTCAAATGGTACGGCCGGAGAATCTTTAATATTGGAAATTATCTTGTTCCCGGGGATAACTTAATTGAAGTAAAAGTTGTGACTACAATGGGCAACTATATGAAATCGCTCACCGATAATCCTATTGCCCAATATTGGACAAATGAGAAGAACAAAATCCAGCCGCTTCAACCGATGGGAATGGTTGGTCCTGTAACTATATATTAAGGTGTAAAGGCCCAGAGGCGCAATGGCGCAAAGGTTGAAAAATGTATTATGTAAAATAAGCGATGTATTATGTAATTGAATAAGAACATATTAACTAGATTCCCCCTTTGAAGGGGGATTGGGGGATGTTAATTTAAAAAACTTAAATAAATGAAGACAATTAAATTGGTTCTGGTCGTATCATTTGTATTCAACTCATTTCCGAATAAGTGCTAAGGACTATAACGCCTCACTGTTCGGGATAAAATCCAACGGAACCACCCTGAACACAACTTCGATACAAAAGGGAATAGATTTTATTCATGAAAACGGCGGAGGAAGGCTGGTGTTTTATGTTGGAAGATACCTGACCGGTACCATTTATCTTAAATCGAATGTTACAATTCAGCTTGAAGAGGGTGCAATACTGGTCGGTTCCCTGAATCCGTTGGACTATGAGACTGAATTACAACTGGACAGCATTGATCTTTGCTCTTGACCAGAAGAATATAGGTATAACCGGAAAGGGCGTTATTGACGGTCAGGGATTCGGGGTTGCCAATAATCTGGTCGACCTCATCCAGAAAGGGAGTAATCACCGATCCGCTTAAGTATGACAGGCCCCGTGAAACCATCCGTCCGCAGAATATTTATTTCAGGAGCTGCAGTAACGTCAGGATCGAAGGTATAACGCTTAAAGATCCCGGCAGCTGGAACCAGCAATATGATCAGTGCAGGAATGTAATAATCGACAGGATAACGTGTCGACAGCAAATCATACTGGAATAACGATGGAGTGGATATTGTGGACTGCGACAGCGTAAGTGTCACAAACTCCTATTTTGATGCTGCCGATGACGGGATATGCCTAAAATCACATTCACAGGATTTTGTCTGTCAGAATGTTTACATCCATAACAACACCATGAGGACCAGTGCAAACGGTATAAAGTTTGGTACAGCTTCGTATGGTGGTTTTCGTAACATCAGGATCATTAAAAACCTGGTATTTGATACATACAGATCGGCCATAACTTTTGCTGCAGTAGATGGAGGGTTTGTTGAAAATGTTATTGTCGACAGTTTGAGGTCAATCAATACCGGAAATGTGATTTTCCTGAGGATCGGGGAAAGAAGAGAAGGTAAAAAAGGCAGAATGGACAATATCTCAATATCCAATGTTTATGCTGAAGTTCCTGATACAAAACCTGATGCTGGATATAATTATGAAGGCCCTGTCGAGGACATGCCCCGGAACATATCCCCTTCATCAATCGTGGGTATGCCTGATGCTCCGATAGAAAACGTAACACTAAGGAATATTGAGATCCGCTTCCCCGGGGGCGGAAATCCTGCATTTGCCAAGGTGGGACTGGATGAGCTTGAAAAGGTCCCTGAAATGCCTTCAAGCTACCCTGAGTTTTCAATGTTTAAGGAGCTTCCTGCCTGGGGATTTTATATCCGCCATGCCAGGGGGATAACCTTTGAAAATGTAGTTCTTAGATTGTTCAAAGAAAGATTACAGGACGGCTGTAGTTATGGATGATGTCCACAATGCATCACTCAGGTCTCTCAGGGTAAAAGAACCGGGAAACAGAAAAGCCCCTGTCTATTCCCGGAAGTCGACAGAAGTGGAACTATCCGTAAAAATTAGATTATTTCAAAGAGTAAAAACCGTGATAAACGGTTTATTATTAATTTTAACGTGACTTATTCTTCAACTTGATTGTTCCCGTGTTCTTCAAACAGGATAATAATATTGTAAAATAAAACGCCAGTCAAAATGAAAACCAGAAATCTTTGCATTGTTATTATGGCAGCCGGTATATCATTGTATACATGTACAAGTACAAGCCAGACTACAGCTCAGCAAAAACTTGTGCTGCACGATAACTGGACCATTCAATCTTCCAGGGAAGTCAGCGGAGATGGCAAAATAATTTCCACTCCCTCCTGGCAGCCTGAAAAATGGTACCCTGCCTCAGTCCCGTCGACAGTACTTGGTACACTTGTAGAAGACAAAGTATACCCCGATCCATACTTTGGAACAAACATCGAGAAAATACCCGGTTATTTCTCACGGCGGGGCGGCGAAATACCTGAAAACAGTCCGTTTAAAGCCTCATGGTGGTACAGGACGACCTTTATGCTGCCCGCGGAATTTAAAGGACAAAATACCTGGATAAAATTCCACAGCATAAACTATAAAGCCAATATATGGCTGAACGGACACCTGGTTGCCGACACTTCGGAAATTGAAGGTGCATACCGTTTGTACAATCTTAATATAACCCCAGTATGCCCTTGCAGGTGAAAAGAATTGCCTTGCACTGGAAATCTTACCTCCAAAAGGAAACGATCTTACAATTACATGGGTCGACTGGAATCCGACTCCCCCCGACAGGGGGATGGGCATATGGTACGATGTTTCAGTAAGTTCAACCGGTCCTGTAACGGTAGATTACTCCAAAGGTAAAGACTGAACTTAACCTGCCTTCAACTGACAAGGCAAGTCTCACAATTTCAGCAATTCTTACTAATACCACAGATAAAAAAATAAGCGGGGTTCTCAAGGGTACAATTGAGAATATAAGTTTCTCAGCAGGAATTAACACTTGCTCCCAAAGAAACACAGCAGGTGACTTTTACTCCTGAAAAATTCAGTCAGCTCATAATTTCAAATCCAAGATTGTGGTGGCCTTATACAGTCGGGTCCCCAGAACCTTTATGATCTGAATTTGAGTTTTGAAATTAGAAAGAAAAGTTTCTGATTCGGAGAAAGTCCGTTTCGGGATACGGGAAATCACGTCATGGATGAACAATTTTGACGGAAAACACACAAGGGTTTTTCAGATAAACGGGAAAAATATTGTTATCAGGGGAGGAGGATACGTTGAAGATATGATGCTTCGTCCTGACAATAAGCGGATTGACACCGATATTCAGTATGCAAAACAAATGGGGCTTAATGCATTAAGCGCTTGGAAGCTCCACGGGGGTCAGACTACTTTTTTGATAAATGCGATGAGGAAGGGCATCCTTATAATGGTCGGATGGTGCTGCTGCAGTTCCTGGGAAGAATGGAAAAAATGGACACCAGATGTTGAGATGCATTGCACAAAAAAGCTGGAGGATCAGATTATACGTCTCCGGAATCATCCTTCTGTTTTTGACTGGCTGTACGGAAGCGACAATTTTCCCCCGGCTAATGTTGAGAAAATGTACATACAGGTGCTTAACGACCTTGACGGAACAAGGCCTTATCAATCGTCTGCTACTCAGGACTCAAGTGCCATTGCCGGATATACCGGGCTATGGATGGGACCTTATCCGAAGGTTTATGCTTACCGCCCGCCAGCTTACTGGTACGGAAAGCTTGAATTCAATACTGAAGCCGGTCCATCCGGTGAACAGATCCCTCCGGTTGAGACAATGCGTAAAATGATGACTGAGAAAGATCTTTGGCCAATGAGCCCTTCGTGGGATATCCGTCTTCACAAAGCATTTTATCCTGAAGCAAGAAATGCATTGTATTCACGGTATGGAAAGCCTGAGGGAGTGGAAGAATACAGCATGAAGTCACAGGTGCTTCAGTATGAGGCAACAAGAGCCATGTTTGAAGCATTTGCAGGTAACAAATATCGCTCAAGCGGCATAATCTACTGGATGTACAATTCTGCATGGCCAAGCATGTACTGGCAGTTTTATGATTATTTCTTTGGTCCAAACGGATCGTTCTACGGAACAAGAAAAGCCACTGAACCTTTGCATATACAATATTCTTATGATGATGGTTCAATAAGGGTCGTCAACAGCAATTATACCGACTTTTCAGGTTTGAAAGCAGTTGCAAAACTCTACAATCTGGCCATGGTGGAAAAATATTCGGCCGAAGCTCAGTCGATATAAAGTCTGATGAAAGCAAAAAGGTCACAGTCCCTGAATGGCCAAAGGACCTGGGTAACGTTTTCTTCCTGAAACTGATCCTGAACGACAACACCGGGAAGGAGATCTCTTCCAACTTCTACTGGCTTTCCTCAAAAGGTGACGAAAAGGCCGATTTTACAATACTGAACACTCTGCCAAAAATCAACCTGAACTGCAATGTATCTTCATTCAGCCAGGATATGGGTAAATGGACCGCTGTAATTGAAATAGAGAATCCGTCGTCATCGCTTGCCTTCTCCGTTAATCCGAAGATTATCAGACGTGATTCAAAAGAACTGGTATTACCTGTTTTCTGGGAAGATAACTACTTTTCTCTGCTTCCAAAGGAGAAACGTGATGCTGAAAGTTCACTTCAAAGCTGAGGACCTGAACGGGGAAACGCCTGTCCTGGCAATAGACGGGTGGAACATTAAACATTCAGAAAAGGATTTAAAGTAATCTAAACAACAGATCAACATAGAGTTACACGGAATTCATTCACACACTAAAAAGCCGTGTAACTCTGTGGTCTCTGTGATTAAGAACTTGCAATATCCGTAAGGTTGTCTCAAAAATTTGAATTTTCCCTTCCTGCACTTTTTAAACCCTATCCCTGTCCCTTCCCCTTAAGTCTAAGGGGAAGGGTATATCAATTTAAATTACAGGCACTTATGCCCTCCCCTTATTTTTAAGGGGAGGGTTAGGGAGGGGTTACAAAACTTCAAAAACTTTAATACCAGACTTTTGAGACACACTTATCTTAATGGCGTGATCCTTGCAACCCAACCACCTCCTGAAGCCAGGCGGAGCCTTAAAATATCGCCTGCCTGAAAATCTGTTTCAATCTTTTTATAATCCTCAGCCCTTTTGCCGGCATTTATACCATCAATAATTGCTTCAAGCCTGTATCTGCCCGGCTCCAGAAAACCAGTTTCCAGATCAAAATTACGTTCGCTCCAGTCGGTAATTGCACCTATGTACCATTCACTTCCCGATCTGCGCGCTAATAAGGTAAATTTTCCGATCTTCCCTTGCAGCAATCTTGTATCATCCCATACAACAGGTATTTTCTTCAGAAAATCAGTGCACTCCTTTTCACGGTAATAATCGGAAGGAGAGTCGGGGAGCATTGTCATGGGGCTGTTCAGAATTACAAACAATGCCATGGAATGTGCCCGGGTCCCCTGCCCCATAGGATAATCGCCTATCGGACGGAAATTGGTCCTGGTAGAATTGCGCATTGTGGCAGGGATATAGTCCATTGGTCCGGCAAACATACGGATATAGGGCAGAAGATTATGGTGTACAGGATCATCATAATTTGTCCAGCCATTATATTCAAACTCTATAAGAGCTTCACGGGTAAGCACATTGGGATACTTACGGCTTAATCCGCAAGGTTTATAAGCTCCGTGAAAATCCACAACCATTTTTCGCTCAGCAGCTTCCCGGGCAACAGCCTCATAAAACATGACCATGGACTGATCGTCGCGGTTCATAAAGTCGACCTTGATGCCCTTTATTCCCCACTTTTCAAACTGGTTGAAGGCCTGGTCCCATTGCTTTTGGAGAGTATGCCAGACCATCCAGAGCATTATATCCACCCCTTTGGATCTTCCGTAAGCGGTAACTTCTGCCATATCTAATCCCTGAACACTCTTTAACAAATCATCCCCTGAGCTCCATCCATCATCAAAAAGAAAATATCTGAATCCCTTTTCAGCGCAAAAATCGATGAAGTATTTGGCTGTTTCAGTATTAATTCCGGCTTTGAAATCCACTCCGTAAATATTGTTTTTTGCCCACCAGTCGAACATTACCACACCAGGCTTAATCCACGAGATATCCTTAACCGCACAGGGTGAGGCAAGCATATAAACCATGCTGTTTGAAACAAGGTCTTTCTCATTGCCCGCGACTGCAAAAATGCGCCAGGGGTATGTTCTTGTTCCATTGACTCTTGCAATGTTGTTGTAGGTACCGGCAACCTGGTTCCTGACATACTCGCTTCCGGTATTTGTTAATGTCTTCGGGCGTGGGGGATTGGCGGCTGAAAGTTGCGCCCGCCCGGTCCCTTTAAACCACAATCCCGGGTAATTGTACAGGTCGGCTTCCGTAACCATCACGAACAATCCGTTTTGTTTCTCAATAAGCAGAGGTAAATTGCAGAGTTTCTCCTTTTGAATTTCAGTTAGTTTTGCATGCTCATAGGGCGTTTCATAAGCCGAATTAAAAGTCTCTGACGATTGGAACCTGACCGAATCGCTCGTGTCAAAATACAGATCAAGGTTTTCACTGATAATCGTCAGACTGTCTTTCGCCGATGTCGACAACCGGTAAGCAAGCCCTTCATTGAATAACCTGAATGTTATGGCCTGATTATTCCTGAATTTGATATCCAGCTCATTATAAGAATTGGTGAGGATTGCTGCCTTATCAGGGATTTCAGGTTTGATAATTTCGTTAACTGAGTTTTTGATCACTTTCTGTACTTTATATTGACCATCCTGCGGTACGACCAGGTGAGTTTCGAGCGAAATGTTTGCCAGTTTAAAGACAGAAATGCGTCCTTTTAATAATGCAACATAAATGCCATTGTCAATTTCAATTCCGGCTGTCAGCTTCCCGTCGGGCGAGGTTAGTCCGTATTTCTGAGCCAAAACGGCAAAGCTGAAACACACCAATGATGTCAGCAGTATAATTTTTTTCATTTGCAGGTTTATTTACTCATTAATATTCCGGTAATAATGTTTGAGAATCCGGGATCTGGTTTTATTGAAAAATCAGTATTCAACCCTGAAATCTTTATAATTGACAGGAGGATAAGGATCTGCGGTTACAGATGAAACAAAGCCCGGGCCATTTTTGCACCACTCATAAAAATCATTCAGTTGTCTGCCCGATCCTTCAGCTTCAATATATACACTTCCGTCGGGAAGGTTTTTGACAAAGCCTGTGATCCCTTTTCTCTTTGCCTCCCTGACAGCGCTCCACCTGAATCCTACACCCTGAACACGTCCCCTTATATAAATCTTGTAAAGCAGCTTTTCCTCCATGGCTGTAAATTTCTTTAAGACCTGAAAGAATCAGATATAAAATTACAAATTATTAATCCATTTTAAACACGGAGTCTGACCGGGTTTCGTTGAGTAACCCAGTTATTTATCCTGTGAATTATTTCGTGATACCCGATTTAACTTCCATGTAAATCTTAGGTTAATAACTTTTCATCATAACATAAACTGATCTCCTTTTACATTTACTTGGTTTGATTAAGCCTCTTTTGTAACTTTAACACGATGACCTCATGAAACTGTCAACTTAAAAATAAATCTTATGAAATACAGAAAATTTGGTAGAACAGGATGGAACGTAAGTGAAATAGGATATGGTATGTGGGGTATTGGTGGCTGGACCGGCTCCAATGATGAGGAATCGTTACTTTCGCTTCAGCTGGCTACGGATAACGGATGTAATTTTTTCGACACAGCCTGGGGATATGGTAACGGTAAAAGTGAGGGTTTGCTCGGCAAGCTTGTGAGGGCAAATAAGGATAAAAAGCTTTATACAGCCACTAAAATACCTCCCAAAAACTTCAGATGGCCGGCAAGGGCCGAGTTTACTCTCAGCGATTGCTTCCCCCCGGGACATATCGAAGAATATGTTGAAAAAAGCCTTAAGAATGCAGGGCTGAGTTCCTACGACCTGATGCAGTTCCATACATGGGAGGATCACTGGCTTGAAGACGAACGCGGCATTAACAAAATGCTCGACCTTAAAAAACAGGGTTTATTCCATGCAATCGGCATCAGCCTCAACAGGTGGGAACCATGGAACGGGATCAAAGCTGTCAGGAGCGGACTGATCGATGCTGTCCAGGTGATTTATAATATCTTCGACCAGAATCCCAGGGATGAGCTCTTTCCTGCCTGCCGCGAAATGAATGTTGCTGTTATTGCCAGGGTCCCGTTTGATGAAGGGTCTCTGACCGGGACTCTTACAAAAAACAGCAAATGGCCTTACGGAGACTGGAGGAATACATATTTCGTCCCTGAGAACCTTAACCCGAGCGTTGAACGTGCTGATGCACTTAAACCGTTGGTCCCCAAGGGAATGACTATGTCGGAAATGGCGCTTCGGTTCATACTCGGAGAACCGGCTGTAAATACCATAATCCCGGGCATGAGGAAACCGGCTCATGTAATGAGTAACCTTGAAGCAAGTGATGCCGGCCCGCTCGATACTGCGCTTATGAAAGAGCTCGGTAAACACCGATGGGACCGGAAACCGACAAAATGGTCACAATAAAAATGTTTTAACTGAGGGTCTTTAGTCCAATCTTTTAATATTGTTATTTAAATAACAGCGGCGCAAATTCATTCAAATCCCTTCGCCAGGTGTGCCATTCATGAAATGTTCCCTGCGAAATGTAACCAGTTGATTTGATGCCAAGGGCATCAAGCTTCTTCCGGGAATCGTTCATCATATTGACAAACTGGGCCTCTCCTGATCCTGCTCCGAACCAAAGGACCTTTACCTTTTTATTGAAAGATGCTGCATCGGCAAAAGCTCCTTTAAATGCAGTTTTAGGATCATCCATAATGTTCCCGATAATTGCAGCACTGAAAAATCCGTAATGGGAGAACAATTCCAGGTGGTTGAGCCCTATAAGCATAGTCTGAAGTCCTCCCATCGACAGACCAGCCATGGCCCGGCTTTCCCTTGCGGGTAGTGTCCGGTAAAAGGAATCCATCTCAGGGATGATCTCCTTTATATATACCTGTTCAAGAGTTTCAGCCATTTTTGTCATGTCCTTAACCGAAAAACCCTGGGTGGCGGCAGGCGCATCTTTTGCAGCAGCGTATCCGTTATCCATAACAACGATCATTGGAACAGCCTTTTTCGCGGCAATCAGATTATCCATTATAAAGTTCATATGTCCCTGCAATGACCAGCCTCTCTCGTTCTCACCTGCTCCGTGAAGAAGGTACAATACCGGGTAACGCCTGCTGAAATTCTTTTCATAATCGGGTGGCGTATAAACAAATGCCCGTCTCCATTTGCCAGTGATATCAGAGTAGTACCAGTGCTCATTCACATCGCCGTGCGGGACACTTTTTGCATAAAAAAAGTCCTCTCCCCCCACAGGTATTTCAACGCCGCCGGTAGGCCTGCCATAACCAAAATAAGAGTCGCTTCCGGGATCATTGACCCTGACTCCGTCAACTATAAACCAGTAATAATGAAATCCGGGGCCGGCATTCTGAATAATGCCATTCCAGTTCCCAAGTGAATCCTTAACCAGATCTAGTGGTTTAGGGCACAGACCATCACCTCCCTGAACCTGAACTTTGTTAGCTTCGGGAGCTTTGAGACGCACATAGATACTATTGTCGGCTGAAATTTTTGGAAATTCAGCACCCTGAATATTTGAGGTAACAGGCTTAAAGCCGGTATCTTTTTGTCCGAAAGCCGGCAGGTTGAAAATAAGCAGGATTAATATACTGCCACAGGCTTGTTTAAATAAACGTATCATGATTTATCCGAAATTAAATTATTGATGTGAACTCTGTTATCCGGGAATGAAGTAAATTAGCATAAATGTAAATAAAGTTCCTTAGAAAATACACCCGCCATGGAATCAAATGACAGGGACAAAATCGAATATCTCATCAGGCTTCGCAAAAAAGCTCATTCCTTTTATAAGAAAAGCTCAAAAGTCTACAAATCCTTTCTCGAAATGGAAAAGAATACTTTTAGCAACGGAGCCCTGAAAAAAAAGGACAAGGAGCTTATCGCTACCGCAATTTCCGTTGTCACAAATTGTGAATCCTGCATGGAATGGCACATAAAACAGGCTCTTGATGACGGCGCTTCACGTGAGGAGATCCTCGAAGCAATTGAAGTTGGAATTGAAATGAGCGGTGGTCCCGGAACTGTAGCTGCCAGATTTGCATTTAATGTTCTGGAGTATTATCAGCAGATTTAAGGAAAACGATCCGGCTCCATAAGCAGGACAAATAATATAAAACAATCCTTATTTTGACGCAATTTTTTTTGAAAGCTGTAATATTTTTAATTTCAGCTATTTATAACCATTTGTTATATTGAATCTTATTGCAATTATAGGATTTTTGATTAAAACTATTCCACCCATCCGAACAACTCTGCCTGTTTCAATGTTCGTTGTTTATTAATCAAAATTTATATTCGCTATGAAAAAAGTATTTTTACTTCTATTGGTCGCATTTTCAGTGTCCCAGTTGTGGGCACAGGAGAAAAAAGAAGACCGTAACTTCAGAATCCCTCTGATCGGAGAAAAAGCTCCGTCATTCACTGCTCAGGCTACCACAGGTGAGATTAATTTTCCGTCTGATTATGGCCGTAACTGGAAAGTTCTGTTCAGTCATCCGCAGGACTTTACCCCTGTCTGTTCTTCTGAGATCCTTGAACTGGCAAATCTTCAGACTGAATTTGACAAACTTGGTGTTAAACTGGTTGTCCTTTCGGCCGATCCCCTCAATACACACAATGACTGGAAAAAAGCACTGGAATCACTTAGTTTCAAGGGAAGAACCCCGGTAAAAATCAAATTCCCGATTGTAGATGATCAAAACCTTGTTGTATCAAAGATGTACGGAATGATACATGCACCGTCCAACACGACAAGAGATGTAAGGGGAGTATTTATAATTGATCCCGAAAACACAATCCAGGTAATCTATTTTTACCCTACTACAGTAGGAAGGAGCACTGATGAACTTCTCAGAACAATCACCGCTCTCCAGACAGTTGCAAAGGAAAAGGTTCTGACTCCTGCCGACTGGAAGGCCGGGAATGATGTATTAATTCCCTACCTGCCTAAAGCCGGTGACGATAAGAAAACCGCTGCGAATACCGCTAACATTTACAATGTTGCATGGTTCATGACTTATAAGAAATTGGGTAATTAAGATAATTATTGCAATTTCGTAGCGATTGGTCTGTCTCTGACAGATCTAAGTTACAGAAGGGGCACTGCGGCCAGTGCCCTTTCTCATTTTTCAGAAACCCCTGATCATTTTATGATAAAGCTTTAAAGAGTTATTCCTGAGAAAAACTATCTGGCAAAATGTAGTAACTTCACGGAACCAATTCTTAAAAATCGCAAAATGAAAAGGAAGATTATCATCGTTACAGCTGTATTCTGCTGTTCTTCTGTATTAACTATATACGCACAGAACAAGGACAAAGCTGTTTTCAGGGAATTCAAACCGGGTTTTTACCAGAATTCCATTCTAAGGGATGACCGGGAAGTGAAAGAAAAGATAGAGCCTGCAAGGTCCGGTAAAAGCTTTGCGGTCGACCTGACAAACATTTCATTACCCAATAAAATTGACCTTTACAGGAACCGGCAATGGCATAATCCACCCATATCACAGGGAAATACAAGCACCTGCTGGTGCTTCAGCACTACATCATTCCTCGAGACTGAAGCATACCGGATAAATAAAATACAGGTCAAATTATCAGAAATGTTCACCGTATACTGGGAATATGTCGAGAAGGCAAGACGTTTTATCAGGGAGAGAGGTAACTCACTGTTCGATGAGGGCTCAGAAGCCAATGCCGTAACAAGAATATGGCAAAAATACGGAGCCGTACCCGAAGAAGCATACACCGGATTGACGGATGGTCGAAAATATCACAACCACGAGGCAATGGCCGGTGAAATGAAAAGCTATCTCCGGTCGGTAAAGGAAAGCTCCTCCTGGGATGAGGAGACTGCAATTGCCACGATAAAATCAATAATGGATCATTATATGGGAGTGCCTCCTGCTGAAGTTACAGTTAACGGGAAGAATCTGACTCCGGTACAGTATCTCAGGGAAGTTGTTAGGATCAACCCTGATGATTATGTTGATATCCTTTCGTACACACAGCAGCCATTCTACAAGCAGGTTGAATACCAGGTGCCTGATAACTGGTGGCACAGCACTGAATATTATAATGTCCCGCTTGAAGTTTATATGTCAGCATTAAAGAATGCAGTAAGGAAAGGCTTCACCGTCAGCATCGGCGGTGATGTTTCAGAACCTGGTTTTGACAGGATAACCCAATGTGCTGTTATTCCTGATTTTGATATCCCTTCAGCCAACATCAATGATGATGCCCGTGAGTTCAGGTTTACAAACCAGACTACAACCGACGATCATGGAATTCACCTGGTCGGTTATCTTGAAAAAGACGGGAAAGACTGGTATCTGATAAAGGATTCAGGTTCCGGTTCCCGGAATAATGATCCCAATGCAAAGGAATTCGGATACTATTTCTTCTCTGAAGATTATGTGAAATTGAAAATGATGGACTTTATGGTGCACAGGGATGCGGTTAAAGAGATCCTCTCAAAATTTCAATAAAACGCCGGTCTGCAGGATGTTGTCTGCTGCAAAGATACTACTAGCTTGTCAGGATCTTCTGTATTGATAATTTCTCTGCCTTGCTCAAAGTGTCCATTTCCTGAATTGCCGTCCGGATCTTGGTCTTGAAATTCCAGCAGGTCATCTGCCTCAGCGAAAGGCGGCGGGCAAACTCATAGGTGGAAATATCCTCTTTACCCTTGCACACATTGTAGGCAATATAAAAAGCCTTGCTGACAGGAAATTTGCAGTTGTGAAAAATTGTGCCCGCAGAGGCTGATTCTTCTGTTTTGCACCTCGTGCACCGCCGCGAATAAGGCGTTTTACCGGGACAATAATTATCGTTCCCGCACCTGCGGCATGTAAAACCGTTACCCCATTTTAATTCAGCCAGGAACTCAAGGCATTTCTCATCACTTTGAAACAGCCCATCCAGCTGTTCACGGGTCAATTCCTTGTTGAAAATGGGCTTCATAGTAAAATAATTATAGTACAAAGTTATAAAAAAATAGTGATATCAAAAAGATTTAAGTGATATTATTGCGAGTTAAAAATTAATTTTAATTAACGTAGCCAAAGCAGAATCTCGAAAAAGTGATCAGGGAAGTTCTGGTCAGCAACTGATACCTGTACTCTGCAACATAATAAACTATTCATTATCACACCATTCCATGTAAATGTCCAAAGACTCTCCTGGAAATATTATTCTGCATTCTGAATATTTTAAGCAGGAATAAATCAATAATCCTTAAGACTAACGGGATTGTTGAACGACTGGCCAATATTCATGAACATTTTTATGGATGTATCTGAAATCCTGAGTAATGAAATTGCAGAAATGAACAATTCCTGTTCCATAAGCGTCATATGCTATGTCATGATTCTGCTGAATAATAGTTAAAGTATCCTGCTCTCCGGGTTTCCCGATATATAAAGGAAGATAACCTGCGGAAATGTCAGTTGAATACGGGCACTATAATAGTAAATGAACCTAACGATAGTTTACTTCAAAATATGCTAAAAATGAAGAAGATAATCACACTTCTCGTGACATTTGCCTTTATGGGCATTTCAGCCCTTTATGCGCAAACGAAAATCATTACCGGGACAGTCACTTCTGGTGTACAGGGTGAGGGAGCACTTCCCGGCGTGGCTGTTTCTGTTAAAGGGACCACAGTCGGAACCTTTACAGACGTAAACGGAAAATATTCACTTGCAGTACCTCAGAATGCAACCACAATTGTGTTCTCGTATGTCGGGATGAAAACACAGGAGATTCCCATTGAGGGGCGTTCTGTGATTGATTGTGTTCTGGAATCCGATATCGTCGGATTAAATGAAGTCGTGGTTACTGCTCTGGGCATATCACGGGAAAGAAAAGCCCTGGGATATTCAGTTCAGGATGTTAAGAAGGACGTGATTGAACGCACCGGGAATCCTGACCTGGCCGGAGCACTGCAGGGTAAACTCGCCGGGGTGGATATCAAACCGTCAAGCGGCATGCCGGGTGCCTCTTCACAGATCGTGATCCGGGGCGCCCGCTCATTCACCGGAAATAATACGCCTCTTTATGTGGTTGACGGAATGCCCGTGGCCTCGACTCCCGATTTCTCGACCGGAGATGGTGTTACGGGATCAGACATAGCCAACCGGGCTGTGGATATTGATCCATCCGACATCGAAAGTATCAATATTCTTAAAGGCCAGGCTGCAGCTGCACTTTATGGTATCCGTGCATCCAACGGAGTGGTAATTATTACAACAAAGAGTGGCCGGGGCAATGCCCTGGGAAAGCCGGTAGTATCTTTCTCGCATACCAGTGCTTTGTCGGAAGTCTCACGCAATCCTGATTACCAGACGACCTTTGCGCAGGGCAATTATGGCGTATTTGTACCCAACACTTCCTTTTCATGGGGTCCGAAAATAACCGACTTGCCCAACGATCCGACATATGGTGGCAATTCGCAGGGGCATCCCGGGAAGTACCTGGTACCTCAGTTGCAAAGGGCGGAAGTTGCAGATCCCTGGGTCACTCCGCAGGTATATAACGGCTGGAAGGATTTCTTCAAAACAGGTTATTCTATGACCAACAACCTTAGCGTAAGTCAGGCCACTGAGTCCGGCAATTATTTACTGGGCATAAGTCAGACCTCTCAAAGCGGCGTTGCTCCTGCAACAGGGATGAACAGATGGAACGGAAAGGCGGCTGTTGAGCGCAAACTTAACAATAATTTCACTACAGGTTTAAATGCCAATTTTTCCCATACAGATATTGACAAGCTTCCTTCAGCAAACGATGCAGCGTTAAATGGTGCATACGCCTCTCCGGCGAATTATGATCTCAAAGACTGGCCTTATGCATTACCTGGCGATCCCTTCTCCCAGATATATTTCCGTTCATTGACATTCGACAATCCCTATTGGGCAGCAAAACATAATGTCTTCAATGAAAAAACGGATCGTTTCTTTGGGAACGGATATGTTAGTTATCTCGGGGTCCTTAAAGACAACATGAAAATAAGGGTAAAATATCAATTGGGACTCGATTCATATACAACACATTTGCAGGATATATTTGAGTACGGACACACTGGGAAAACAGGCATACTGGATAATTATGGCATAACATCCGGAACGGTGAATTCCCTTCTGACGATTAATTATGACTGGACAATAAACACTGATATGACCCTTAACGCAATTGTCGGGAATGAGTTTAATCAGGACAACACGAAGACTTATTCCGAACACGGTGAAGATTTCAACTTTGGCGGGTGGGCTCATGTGCAGAATGCAAATACAGTCACTGCAAATGAATCCAGGGATCAGTTCCGTACTATAGGGACATTCGGAAGCCTGTCGTTTGCCTGGAAATCAGTCCTTTTCCTGAATGGCACGGGAAGATATGATATTGTCTCCCAGATGCCGAGAGGTAACCGTTCTTTCTTCTATCCTTCTGTCTCTTTGGGTTTTGTACCCTCCGAAATGAATTCTTTAAAAGATGTTAACTGGTTATCTTTCGCCAAACTGCGTTTATCTTATGCTGAGGTCGGACAGGCCGGAAGGTATCTTCAGAACTATTATGCAAAACCTAATTATAGTGGAGGGTTCTGGTCCGGTGTGCCGGTATCGTATCCTCTCGGGGGAGTCAATTCGTATATCCCGAATAATACGCAGTATGATCCTAATTTAAAACCTCAGAATACCAGGTCGTATGAGGCCGGAGCAGAACTGAAATTCTTTAAGAACCGGCTGGGAATAGACTATACCTTCTCCCGCCAGAATGTCGTTGACCAGATATTTGCAGTCCCACTGGCCGGATCCACAGGGGAAAGCCAGCTGGTAATGAACGGCGGTAAGGTCCATACAGTCTCCCATGAGATAGTGTTATACGTCGTACCTGTCTCGGGAAAAGGCTTTAGCTGGGATATCAATGTAAATTTTGCTAAGGTGACAAATATGGTTGACGAACTGGCCCCCGGAGTCGAAAGCATATTCCTTGGCGGATTCGTAACCCCGCAGGTCCGTGCCAGCATCGGCAGCACATATCCTGTAATTTACGGCGTTTCCTATGTTCGCGACGCAAAGGGTAAAATTGTAGTTGAAGACAGTCCCGGAGCATGGAACCACGGAATGCCAAAAATCGGTGAGCCGGGCATAATCGGAACAGTTTCACCCAATTTTATCCTTGGCGGAACAAACACATTTACATATAAAAACTGGTCATTGAGTGCCGTTTTGGAATGGAAGAACGGAGGACATATGTATTCCGGCAGCAACGGTTTGCTTTACCTTTATGGTGTTACGGCAAAGACAGCCGACCGTGAGTCAACATTTATTTTCGATGGCGATAAGCCCGATGGTACTCCCAATGATATTGTCAGGGGAGGACCCAATGATCCAAAAGCACTTCAGGATTTGTATACTAATGTGCTTACAACCATTGATGAGTTTTATATATACGATAACTCGTTCGTAAAACTTCGCGAAGTTGCCCTTCGCTACACTTCAGGGAAAAAACTGTTCGGATCAGTTAATTTAGGTATTACGGCGTTTGCACGCAATATTCTTATCTGGAGTGCCCTTCCGAATTTTGATCCGGAATCTTCTCAGGGAAATACCAATATGGGCGGTTCCTTCGAGAGATTCTCAATGCCTCAGACAAGCAGTGCCGGTTTAAGTTTAGATATAACCTTTTAATATAAGTTGCAATGAAAAAAGTAATCAATATATTTTTAGCAGCAACACTGGCTTTTTCCCTCTGGTCGTGTTCAGAAGATATAATGGACAGAATAAACAAGGATGTTAACGACCCGACCCAGGTTGAATCGAGATTGATCATTACCGATGCGATGACTAGTTCAGCATTCTCCATTATAGGGAGCGATCTCGCTTTTTATGCATCTGTTTATATTGAACATAATACAGGGATTTATAACCAGTTTTACAATGCAGAGATACGAGCTGGCGAGCCAACAAGTTCAACTACTTATAATAACAGCTGGGTTACGATCTATAACACACTGTATAATCTGAAGGTCATCAGGGATAAATGTTCTGCAGGAGGCTCTGAGGAAGGAAATTATCATACCCTGGGGATCGCACAGATACTCACTGCGTATGACCTTGGCACTCTTACCGATCTGATGGGAGACGTCCCATGGACAGAAGCTCTCCAGCCAGGTGTGATTTTTACTCCGAAGCTTGATAAACAGCAGGATATCTATACAGCGATCTTTGGTTTTTTAGACGATGCTATTGCAAATCTTGACAAGGAAACGGTATTTCCTTCACTTGGTGCACAGGATCTTATTTATGGCGGCAATACAGAGCTCTGGAAAAAGTTTGCATACGGACTGAAAGCCCGTTACACCATGCGTTTATCATTTAAAACTCCGGCTTATTCGGATGTAATTTCTTTTGCCAATCAGTCTTTCGCTTCGGCCTCTGAACAAGCCGAGTTTAATTATAACGGTTCAACTGCGACCAGTCCTTTTGAGCTTATATTTACCGACCGGGACTATTACGGTGCCAGCCAGAGTCTGCATGATAAGCTGGTTGAAAGAAATGATCCCAGGGATACAATTTTCTGGAGGCCATATCCCGGAACAGGTACAGATCTTGTCTTTGCCCCTAATGGCACTCCCCTTCAGGTACAGGGGAAATATTCAGTTTCTGCAATCAGTAGTCCGACCGCGCCTACATACCTTTTGAGTTATCATGAAATTGAGTTCCTGAAAGCTGAAGCATACGTCAGACTGAATCAGCTGCCGGATGCCGGGACCGCTTTACAGAATGGCGTAAGTGCTGCATTCCGGAAAGTTAACATTGGCCTGACAGCTGCTGATGCTGATGCTTATTTCAACAGCCAGGTAAAAGCCCGCTTTACGGCAGATCCCCTGGCTGAGGTCATGAACCAGAAATACATCAGCTTCTATGAAGAAGAAGCTGTTGAAGCCTACAATGATTTCAGGCGTTTAAAGGCGATGGGAAATAATGTTATCACTCTCGAAAATCCTGAAAATGCGGCTAAATTCCCATTACGGTTTACATATGGTTCTGCCGATGTAACCACGAATAAAAATGTCCGTGATGCCTATGGCGACGGGACATATGTATATACCGAAAACGTCTGGTGGGCAGGAGGAACCCGGTAAGTAAATGTCATATTCATACTTAAATTTAAATTGATTTAAAATGAAAAAAATAAAAATATCAGGTTTGGTTGTCCTGCTGATATTCACTCTGTCAGCCTGTGAAAAGCAGAAAGATCCTGCCGGTGCCAGGAATGCTGCCAGCGTCCCCGTTATTTCAGATGTCAACCCGGGAATTTTTAACTCAAAGGACCTTGTAGCATCATACGTGGAATTCAGTCTCAGTCTGGAAAACGGAATTAAGGCAGATAAAGCTGTTATTGAAGCTTCCTATGATAATAACGCAGCAAGGATCAATATTGCAGAAATTACTTCTTTTCCTGCAACTGTCAGAATTGTCTCGGGAGATGTCATTCAGAAGCTGGGGTTAACAGCCGGAAATATTGTTAACGGAGATGTTTTTACCCTCGAGGTATTACTGACTGCCAATGGAATGACCACACGTTCAAATGCAGTCCTGAACGTCAGTGTTGCATGTGCGTTTGACCCGACGCTGACGGTTGGAAGCTATCATTCAGTCTCTGCAAGCTGGGCTTCGGAAGGCAATATTACGCTTACAGCTGACCCTGCTGATCCGTACACAATAAATGTTACCGGGATTGAAGCAATTGAAGGAGCAGTTGAAGACAAGGGCCCGCTGGTAATGCATATTGATCCTGCAACTTTTGCGGTTACCGCTGATAAATCGGTTATTGCTTCGGACTTCTTCGGTTATCATAATATAACATATTCAGGCAGCGGAGTTTACAGTTCGTGTGATGGATCATTTGAAATGAATTTTGATATTTCCGTCGATGAGGGATCCTTCGGACGTTATGCATTCACCTTCACAAAAAATCCATAGGAAATCAGCTTCCATTTTCCAGGGTGAATTGTAAGTTTTACAGGCGAATTTGCTTTTTCCCGATATACATATAATTTGCTGTTACCCTGTACTGACCAAGTTCCTTTACGATTCTGAATATTACACCCATTCCTGCAAGAGCAAAGAGCATCATCTGCCATGAGACCCAGTTCCACCCTCCATATTTCCAGCAGAGCAAACCGACAAAAGTCCCGATTGATCCTCCGATAAAATAGGATGTCATGTATACGGTATTTATACGGCTGTTTGAGCTCTGATCCAGGGTATAGATCAGTGATACATTGGTTACCTGGTTTGCCGGAATTCCTATGTTAAGAAGCAAAACAGCGATTGCCAGAACAGCTACCGATCCGGGAACCAGCTTTATGAGAATCATGCTCAGAATGATCATCACTATCGAACTTAGCAGCAAATATATCGTGTTGCCCTTGTCGGCAAGTTTTCCAAAGGTGGGACTGAGAAGAGGTCCTGCAATGGCAATAAATCCAAAAAGGCCAATAGTATCAGGATGAAAGTTAAAAGGCGGTCCACTCAGATAGAAGGTGAGGGTTGTCCAGAAAGAACAGAACACTCCAAACAGCAAACCTCCTGCAAGTGAGGTCTGCCTTAGCAGAGAAAACCTTTTTAACTGCAACAGGGATGATCTCAATAATTGAAAATAATGACCCCTGAATTCATTTTTCACATCGGGCAGATTAGCTCTTAGCAATACCGCGAGGGACAATATCAGCAGGGCTGACAAACCATATACATAACGCCAGCCTAACCACTCACCCACAAAACCGCTTATTATCCTTGCAGCCAGTATCCCGGCCAGAATCCCTGAGAAAATAGTTCCCACAGTTTTTCCCCTGCTCACCTGATCGAGACCTGCCGCCATCGGCAGAATTACCTGTGGTGACACTGATAGAAGTCCTATCAGGATACTTAACAGCCAGAGCTCAAAAACACTGACAGCTGCTGCCATAAGAACAAGAGTAATAAATAGAAGTGAAAAAAGGGTAAGTATTAATTTTTTCCTGTTGACTTTATCCCCGAGTGGGGTAATGAAAAAAAGTCCCAGCCCGAATCCAATCTGCGAGAGCATCGAAATAAGACCTGCCTGGCTTTCGGTAATATCAAATGACAAAGCAATTTCCTTCAGGATCGGCTGGTAGAAGCTTATATTAGCAGCTGAGGCGCCAGCAGCAACAGCCATTAAAACTACCTGAAATCTGGATAGGACCTCGTTCTCTTTCATGATGGTTGGTTTGTAAAATCGATTTACCTCAAAATCTATCTTAATCACAAGCAACATATAACAACAAAATGATTCCAAATGTTCTCAAAATTGAGGCTGGTGAAAAAAAAAAGACAGATCAGTGACGGACTCTTTCAAAAATCTAAAGTCTGCTACGAAAAGTGAAAGAATTTAATAAAAAACTATAAGAGATTGTCGCAAAATTGCAACCTCCCCTACAGAATTTATCAGAACTTTATTATAAATCAGTTGGGGGTATATTCATTTGTTTTAAAGGATCATTTGTCCAACCTGGGGATAAGCAGTTTGTGATGAGTTTTAGTAAAGATAACCTTTCGGGGGGCTATAATGGTTTTAAAGCCGGGAACAACGACAGTATCCTTAATATTGTTTTTGCCAGGATCCTTGATCTTGCCGTAACTGATATTACTATGCTTGATCCGGACAACCCCGGAAGTGACGTCCGGTTAAGAAAAAATGGAAGAATAAATCCGGTACCCGGGATAATCCTAAAAACCAGGACAACAATTGAGACCAGTATTGAAGGGCTTATGATCTGCGACGAAGGGGCAACAGGCAAATCCTCCGGATATCGATGAGTTGAAGCTCAGGATTACCAATCTCCTTATTGAGCGTGAGAAATACATGCCAAAAAACGGATTTACGGCAGGATTAAGGGATCCGGAAGGATCACCGGAATCAACCGATGAGAATTTCTTGAAAAAGATTAACCGTATAATTAACGAGAATATTAAAAGTCTTGATTTCGATGTTGGGATGCTGCAGGATAAAATGGGCATGAGCCGTGTGCAATTGTACCGTAAAGTCAAAGCCCTCACAGGAGTTTCCCCAAGCACAATTATCCACAGGCATCGTATGCAGCGGGCAGCAAATCTAATTCAAGGTAAAGCTGGCAATCTTGCGGAAATATCACTCAGTGTCGGTTTTACCAACCCCTCTTATTTTTCCAAACGCTTTAAGGAGTTTTACGGCAGCTCTCCAAAGACCTTTTCAAATCACCCCGGTTCGGTCCCCATTTTTAAATAAAATTGACATTGAATTGAACAGTATGTAACTTTGATAAACAAGGTAAATGAATCTGTCGGGAGGTCAGCAAGTATGGGTTTTGATTGTGTAAATGCTGATTTTATCGGTAAGCTGTGGGGTGATTCGAAAAATGCTCCATGGCCCGAAAAAGAAGTCTTAATTTAAAGAGGGTGTCTCAAAAATTAGAATTTTCCCTTCTTACATATTTAAACCCTATCCCTGTGGGGGTGTTGAAAAAGTCCTTCTTAACCGCAAAGCACGCAAAGTATTTGCGAAGTACGCAAAGTTAAATCCATTATTTCCAATCCTTTGCGACCTTTGC
Organism: uncultured Bacteroidales bacterium; assembly: GCA_963831935.1. Lineage (GTDB taxonomy): Bacteria > Bacteroidota > Bacteroidia > Bacteroidales > VadinHA17 > LD21. The sequence goes on along the minus strand of CAWHSH010000004.1, from coordinate 2,083 downwards.
GCTTTTCCTTAGCGCCCTTTGCGGTTTATGGATTTTGACTTTTTCGACAGCCTCTATATCAAATTAAATTACAGGCACATATGCCCTCCCCTTATTTTTTAAGGGGAGGGTTAGGGAGGAGTTTCAAAACTTCAAAAACTTTAATTCCAGACTTTTGAGACAACCTCTTTAATAATATGTTAATTCTGATTATTTAAGCTGTTTGAAAAAGAATAAGTCCCCTCTGGTGTCAACCCTGACAATTATTTTATGACTCTCTTTTGCAAGCTCAACAAAATAATTGTCTTCATCATCAAACTGGGTGTCCCAGAGAGACATATCGGTCGTATTTATATCATTATCATCAAAGTAGATCACTGGTCCGATGGAATAATCTTTGTATCTGGCTTTTATTTCCTGCTGAACTCTGGCCGGAAGGTCAGAGAATGTCTTTATTGAGGTAGTTCCAACAAGTTTTCCATCATAATCATAATAAGCATTTAGCTTCTGACCGTTTCTGGTAAAAGTGGCCACATCGAAATTTGTTTCCCTGTTCCATGCTACATCCGGTACCTCACCAAAATCTTCATAAAAACTTGTCCTGACTATTTCAGGTATGATTTTCCCCTCAAGTTTCCTTAAAGGTACTCTTTCAGTTTTCATCTCTTTTTTTGGCTCGGTTTTTTCGACCATTGCTGTATTCTGCGTTTGTCCCATTGTTACCGACATGGCAAGCAGAAAAGCAACTGAAAGAATTGCTATCTTTTTCATAATGACGAATTTTAGTTAATATTAAATGAATTTCCTTCATAACTCTTCATTCAGTCAACTTCACAATTGAAATGTCCTGAAAAAAAATTATTCACGATTAAACAATCAGGTGGTAACTTTGTTCGCTTAACTTTTTATTGCTCCGTGGTCAATCGTTCCAGGATTCATCCTTATCTGCCAGGCCTGAGTACCAAAAATAGTTGTGTTTTGCAGTCTGCTGTCGAGGGTAGGGAACTTGTTAAGCTTTTCCTCGCGGGTTCCCCGTATGGTAAAAATTACTATTAAACCTGTTATCACAAATTTTAATAATAATCCAATCACCACTACCAGGTAAATCCATTTTTTGTTCCTGCCTTTCATTTCATCCTGCATTAACCATATATAACAATATCATAACCGATTTGTTTCAGAAAGGGTTAATTTATTTTATACCTGGCTATAAAGGAAATATTCAGTTCATTCCTACCCTGGCGGATGGTCTCAATTTAACTGTTCAGCTTATAGAAAAGGAATCTTGAAAATAATAATCATTGCCTTGGCGCAAGGTTTCTACAAAACTAAATCACCGTATTTAAAACCGTATTTAAAGCCGTATTAAAATACGGTTATTTTTTCTTTAGGGAGCAGAACCGGGGGCCTTGCCCCTTCCGGCAGGAATGATTTATACGGGTGGTCATTCGAATATTCTGCAAACTCCGTTCTGATTGCTTCAAGCAATTTTGGTTTTGTCAGCAGGTCGAGTGCTGCAGATGAGATCACCTTTGCACCTGTATTGAGTCCTTTCCATGCAGCCTTACCATAACCTGAAGCTGTAGTGGACCAGTGATGGCCGATCACTCCCGGAACAAGCCCCGGGAAATTCAGAGTTGCAGTCGGGGCTACCAGCGAAACCTCTCCTACATCGGTGGAAGCACCTCCTGTCTGAATTCCTGAAGGCTGGCCCAGGGGACTTACCTTTGAATTATAGCCTTTCTCCTCAGCGCCGAGTTCCTTCTGAAGCGCTCTGGCAAAGGTATTTTCAGAATCGGTCCATTCAGGCATACCAATAAGCTCAATATTTCGTTGAATCGTTTCAGCCATCCCTTTATTTGAATGTTTCTGATGAATTGCAGAAATGACATTTACAGTATCAAGTACCGTACCTGATGCAAGTGCAGCTCCTCTGGCACAATCGAGAACCCGTTTAAACATCTCTTCAAGCCTGTCGTCAGTGTCCCTCAGATAATACCATACCGTGGCTTTGTCCGGGACAATATTGGGCGCTCCTCCTCCTTCGGTGATTATGTAATGCATCCTGTATGAGCAACACCAACGGAACCAAGGTAACAGGCAA